>DVLT01000054.1 GCA_018715345.1 Candidatus Onthocola gallistercoris | reverse complement strand
TGGAACAGACCCTGTATCTTCTGAGTCTGGTAAGACTGCTTTTACCCCATGTACTTTTGCCTGCCACCACGGCTTTAGGAACCATCGATCCGCAGGGGCGGGAGAAGGGGATATTGTCAGGCGCCAATGTGGTCATGCCCAACTTGTCCCCGGAAAATGTGCGGGAAAAATATCTGTTGTATGACAATAAGATCCATACGGGGAAAGAAGCTGCAGAATGTCTGGGAGAACTGAAAAGATCCATGGCAGAGATCGGCTATGAAGTGGCGGTGGACCGGGGAGATTTTGCGGGAACCGTTGAAAAGCAAAAAAGCGCAGAGCATAAATAAAATATTTTAAGAGGAGGTAGGACGGTCATGTACGATCCGAAATCAAAATGTGCAGATGATTTTATAAACCATGAAGAGATCATGGAAACGCTGGCCTATGCACAGGCCAATAAGCATAATAGGGAGTTGATCGATCAGATCCTGGAAAAGGCAAGACTCAGAAAAGGATTGAGCCATAGGGAGGCGGCTGTTTTACTGGATTGTGATCTGGAAGATAAAAATCAGGAAATATACAGTCTTGCAGAGCAGATCAAAAAGGATTTTTACGGGAATCGGATCGTGCTTTTTGCGCCCCTGTACCTGTCCAATTACTGTATCAACGGCTGTGTTTATTGTCCATATCATGCGAAGAATAAACATATCCCGAGAAAAAAACTGACCCAGGAGGAGATCCGCCGGGAAGTGATCGCCCTCCAGGATATGGGACATAAGCGACTGGCCCTGGAGACCGGAGAAGATCCGGTGAACAATCCCATCGAATATGTATTGGAAAGCATTAAAACCATCTACAGTATCAAACATAAAAATGGCGCCATCCGCCGGGTGAATGTGAACATCGCTGCCACCACAGTGGAAAATTACCGGAAACTAAAGGAAGCGGGTATCGGTACTTACATTCTTTTCCAGGAAACCTATCACAAGGAAAGCTATCTGAAACTCCACCCCACAGGTCCGAAGCATGATTACAATTATCATACAGAAGCCATGGATCGGGCCATGGAAGGCGGCATCGATGATGTGGGCTGCGGCGTTTTGTTTGGGCTTGAAATGTACCGTTATGAATTTGCGGGACTTTTGATGCATGCGGAACATCTGGAAGCCGTGTATGGCGTTGGTCCTCATACCATCAGCGTACCAAGGGTCAAAAAAGCAGATGATATCGATCCGGACGCCTTTGACAATGGCATTGACGATGATACCTTTGCCAAGATCGTGGCCTGCATCCGTATTGCTGTGCCGTATACCGGCATGATCATATCCACAAGGGAAAATCAGAAATGTCGGGAACGGGTACTGCATCTGGGCATATCCCAGATATCCGGAGGATCCCGGACAAGCGTGGGCGGCTATGTGGAACCGGAACCGGAGGAGGAATCTTCCGAACAGTTTGAAGTCAGCGACAACCGTTCTCTGGATGAGGTGGTGAACTGGCTCATGGGTATGGGCTACGTGCCGAGCTTCTGCACCGCCTGCTACAGAGAGGGTCGGACCGGCGACCGGTTCATGTCCTTGTGTAAATCCGGACAGATCCAAAACTGCTGCCTGCCCAATGCGTTGATGACATTGAAAGAGTATTTGATGGATTATGCTTCGCCGGATACGATGGAAAAAGGGTTGAAGCTGATCCAGGAACAGATCGGCGAGATACCGCGGGAAAAGACCCGTCAGATCGTACAGGAACGGCTTCTTGAGATCGAAAAAGGCAACCGGGATTTCCGGTTCTGATACAAGGACGCTTGAAAGAAACAGAGGAGGTTTTTCATGGGAATGAATCAGACGCCTGCCGCAGAGCGGGTACATATCGGCTTTTTCGGAAAACGCAATGCCGGCAAGTCCAGCGTGATGAATCAGGTCACCGGACAGAACCTGGCAGTGGTGTCGGATGTGAAAGGAACGACCACAGATCCGGTTTATAAGACAATGGAGCTGCTGCCTTTGGGACCGGTGGTCATGATCGATACGCCGGGCATAGATGATGAAGGGACATTGGGAAGCCTTCGGGTGAAGAAAAGCTATCAGGTATTGAACAAGACGGATCTGGCTGTCCTCGTCATAGACGCGAAAGAAGGAATGGGACCGGAGGACCGGGCCCTGCTTGACCGGATAAAAAAGAAACAGATTCCCCATATCCTTGTATTGAACAAAAAGGATATGGCGGACGAGGGCGCCATCCGCCGGACTTTGGAAAGTCTGCCAAAAGGGCTGGAAGAAGGATGGGACTTCCTGTGGGTCAGCGCGGCGAACGGGACAGGCATCCAGGAATTAAAGGAACGTCTGGCTCTTCTTGCCAAGACAGAGGAAAATCCGCGAAAGATCGTGGGGGATCTGTTATCCCCCGGCGATCTGGCCGTACTGGTGGTACCCATAGACAAGGCGGCGCCAAAAGGGCGGCTGATCCTGCCCCAGCAGCAGACCATAAGAGACATATTAGACGCAGACGCTACGGCATTGGTGATCAAGGAGGACCGGCTGAAAGAAACATTGGCAGGTCTTGGAAAAAAGCCAAGCATTGTCATCACCGACAGTCAGGTTTTTGGAAAGGTTTCAAAAGATACGCCGAAGGACATCCCTTTGACTTCTTTTTCCATCCTTTTTGCCCGTTATAAAGGCAATCTGGAAACATTGGCAAAAGGAGCCAGGATGCTTGAAAAGCTGAAAGATGGGGATAAGATATTGATCAGTGAAGGCTGTACCCATCATCGACAGTGTGGGGACATCGGTACCGTGAAGCTTCCCGCCTGGATACAGGAGTATACAGGAAAAACTTTGGATTTTTCCTTCACTTCCGGTACGGAATTTCCAGACAGACTGGAAGTCTATAAACTGATCGTCCACTGCGGCGGCTGTATGCTCAGTGAACGGGAGATGAAATATCGTTTAAGCTGCGCCAATGATCAGGAGGTACCCATGACCAATTATGGAACGCTGATCGCTTATATGAACGGTATATTGGAAAGAAGTCTGGAACCCTTTGGGATTCAGAACTAAAATAAGACCGGCAGACGGCTGCCGGGAACAGAATAAAGGATATGGTAAATATAAGAAACTGCTGACATCAGACATGTTATTCAGACATGATATCAGCGGTTTTTTATTTCACTGACTCTATCTGCTTCATATGAAGCAGATGTCCATAATAGGCATAGCCTCTCCTTTACAATGGGGCTATGCCGTAATTCAAAGCTTAACGTCGATACCGTTATAATTCAGTTTCAAATGCAAGCCATTTGGCGCCATAACTATCCAAATAAAATCGGGAGCTAAACTCATTTTCAACGAACCGATTTTTCACGTGATACCACCCGCGAAGCTCGCCCCGCAAAAGTGGGTCTGACGAAATCGGCTCAACCCATAGCTCATCATATTCAGACAGAGCAGCTTTTTTGAGTGGCGAATGTAATACCGTAAGGTTCTCTGTGAAAGGAGGAGGTGCGGTATATATAGGACCAACATCTCTAAAAGAAATGGTTGTACCGTTGGACAGAAGCAGCACTTGTTCCGATGCATGGACAAGCATCCATCCATACTTCGCAGACCATACAGGCTGTCCATTCAAGACATAAAGGTGTTCAAGAGAAATCTCGAAGGTAGGTTCCAGCATCTGGATATCAGATCGGCCGAGCAGATAATCAGTGGAAACCCCATATAGATTCGCCATGTGTTCCAGAGCGTCAATAGATGGAGACTTGCGCTCGCCTTCCCATGCGCTCAGTGTGGGTTGGGAGATTTTCAGCTTTTCGATTGCCTCAGCAACCTTCATATTATTCAGTAATCGTGCTTCTTTATATCGACGGGCCATTTGTTCACCACCTTGCCTAAAAGTTAAAATTTACTATTGTATTCTGAGTTTGCGCTTAAATGCATAACGCGTTTGCCCATTGCGATAGCTCAGTATAAGTGACATTTGGGTGAAAAACTTTGCCTGTAAGAAGGTTGGCGCCAGGGCAGCTCGGTAAAAGTTTTTCATTGGTTTTACCCATACCACTACCGCCGGAGGTAGCAAAAGGAATAATGGTTTTTCCGGTTAGATCGTAGCTTTCAAGGAATGTATTGATGATGGTAGGTGCTACATACCACCAAATTGGGAACCCGACAAAGATGGTGTCATATTTATCCATGTCTCCCCGCTTGTTTGCAATAGCAGGGCGGGAATTAGGATCCGCCATTTCAATGCTGCTGCGGGATTTCTTGTTTTCCCAATCGAGATCCGCGGTAGTATATGGTATGTCTGGTTCGATTGAAAAAATATCGGCGCCGACTGCTTCAGCTAATTTTTCCGCCACTTTGGCGGTAACTCCACTGGCGGAAAAGTAAGCAACAAGTTTTCTGCTCATATTTCAAAACCTCTCTATCTTAGGTAAGATTGTTGATTTGCTAATGGCCGCTCTGGCCTGAACCTATCTTTGACTGCTCATTCAGATTGTCCATACTGGGATAACCAGAGTGTCTTTATCCAAAGCAGTAAACTTCTCTTTAAGGCAAATGATGCCGCCCATTCCCGTAGGAATGGATGCCTTTTTGAGAACATCAAAACCGGAAATCATAGAGAGCGTAGGTGTGGATGCTTTTTTTATTTCGAGTGGGTGTAACAGCCCATCTCGTTCGATAATCAAATCAATTTCCTTGTTTTCTTTATCGCGGTAATAGTGCAGATAGCATTCCTCGCCTGCGTTCAGGTAGGTTTTGCGGATCTCCGCAACAACATAATTTTCTAATATGGTACCGTTAATAGATCCGTTTAGTAAAATATCCGGAGTGCTATACTTGGTCAGATACGCGACAAGCCCGGTATCAAAGAAGTACATTTTCTTTGTTTTGATGGTACGTTTGAGAAGATTGTTTGAGTATGGACTCAGATAGAAGATGATATCCGATTTTTCAAGAACGTGCAGCCACCGTTTTGCAGTGTCGTCACTGACCCCTACATCACTTGCGATGGAATGGACATTCAGCATTTGTCCAGCTCTGCAGGCAGCAGCACGGATAAAGTCCAAAAACATTGTTTCATCTATGCCGGGGATTTCCTCTTTAACATCACGTGAAATATAGGTTTGCAGATAGCTTGAATAGAAAATCTCCCGATTGGTGAATTTGCCGCTGATATGGCCGGGTAATGAGCCTTCAAAGATACGGCGATAGATCTCGGTTGCATCGCCAACTTGACGCTCCTGGTTTTTAGCTGCTATAGATTTTACATCCACAGAAAAAGGTTTATTTACACCCGAACCGTAGATTTCCTTTTGCGACAAGGAGGTCAAATGCAGGATAGCTGTTCTTCCAGCGAGAGATTCTTGGGCCAGTTCCATCAGCCTAAAAGACTGAGAACCAGTCAGCCAGAAGCTTCCGGCGGGCGCGCCGTTATCAATTGCCATTTTGATATAGGAAAACAGCTCAGGCGCATACTGCACCTCATCAATCAGCATCGGAGTAGGATGCACAGACAGAAACATTTCCGGATCAGTTCTTGCGATGTTGCGTTCGTTAAGATCATCCAATGAGACGATGTGGCGGTCTGGGTTCATAATCTGTTTGAGCATGGTCGCCTTACCAACTTGACGCGGTCCACATATCAAAATGCAGGAGTATTCGTTTGTAAGCTCAAGCACAAGGCTTTCCATATCTCTCGTAATATAGTTGATTTGGTTTTCAGGCATAACTGCACCTCCAGATACACGACTAAAATACGATACAATCTTATTTTAGTCGAAATCTTCAAGCATGTCAAGAGATAGTGGAGTTCTATAGCGGCTCGAATGATTTTCCCAAAACAGTTGCACATGTACAGTGGATAAAACCGGTACTCTTCGGGCACAGGAGCATGGGCATCAGCCGCTGGTGTATGAAAACCACGGCATCGACAGCCGGTATACCGGACCTCACAAAGTATCGCCAACCATGTCGGCGCGATATGGAACCGGAGGGAATAACATTCCATTGGTGGAACAGGAAAGCACGTATTGCATTACGGGCAACAGTATTGACCGCCAGCCGCAGAACGGCGGCAACGGGCTTGGGTGTCAGGAGAATATCGCATATACGCTGACGGCCACGGACCGCCATGCGGTGTACAGCCGTCAGAGAGTGGATCTCTTTGAGGAAAATCAAGTGACCTCCACCGAGAGCGCCCGGCAGTACAAGGACGCCACAGATCTGGTGATGGATGTGGGCGGCCTGGACTGCCGCAACGGAAAAGAGAATGGGGATCTGTGCGGGACGCTCCAGCAGGGGACCACAGGAAGCTCCCTCAACTCCATCCATCCTTCACGAAATGGGCAGCTCATCCGCCGGCTGACGCCTCTGGAATGCGAGCGGCTCCAGGGCTTCCCGGACGGCTGGACGGACATTGAAGGCGCGGCGGATTCCGCCCGGTACCGGGCGCTGGGCAACAGCGTTGCCATCCCCTGCGTGGAGTATGTCCTGCAGGGGATCGCCCATGCGCTTCGTGCGGCGGTGTCAAAATGAAAGGAAACGAACGATTGAAATGGAAAATGAGCAATCCAACATCAGGAAAAGGCGGTGAGCAGGATGGATATAAAAAACAGGATCGAAGCCTTCAACCGGGATAATGCACCCTTCTACCTCGTGGACCATGATAGCGGCGAATTCAGTTTGTGCCTGGCATTGTCCTTTGTCCCGCAAGAATACAGGGATTTCGGGCAGGAGGCGTTCAACCGGTATGCTGAGAGGAACGGCGAGCCGGTCATGGAAAACGGGCTGTATACCCATGGCAGCGGCTATGAGTGGGAAGACGTGTTCAAAAAAGCCTTTGAAATGGATGAAAATATCGGCAAAATCGGTTTTGACTGCGAGGCGAGCGGATTCTTCTGCTATGCGGAGGATTTAACCCTGCTGGAGGAGTTGGGACGCAGGTTTCGGGCGCTCTGCATGGATACAAAGAGCTTTGAATCGCTGGTCTGCAGCGCCTTACAGGAAGCAACTGTCCGACGAGCTGAGGCGGAAGAACTGAGTGGAACGATCCGGGGATTTCTTATGGAGTGTCCCGGATGTACAGGCTGCAGATGTATTTCTTTGACGGGCTTACCTATGAGGAGATTGCGGTGCGGGAAGGGTGCAGCTATCAGGCGGTACAGAAGTCCATAGCGGCAGCTCTGAAAAAATCCGGAAATTTCTGAAATAGAGGGTTGAGTTTTGTGTGGAAGGGGAAAGCGAACAA
>DVLT01000053.1 GCA_018715345.1 Candidatus Onthocola gallistercoris | reverse complement strand
TTATATTACAAGTATAACAGTTAACAAAGGAGGGAAAGTTATGGATATCAATAAATATACTCAGAAATCAGTGGAAGCGGTTCAGAAGTGCCAATCCATCGCCGGTGAGTACGGTCATCAGGAGATCGATCAGGAACATTTGCTGTATGCTTTGTTGACAATGGATGACAGTCTGGCTGCAAAACTGTTGGATAAGATGAATATAAATACGCAAGGTGTTATCTATCAGCTTGAAAAACTTTTGAACGCCCGTCCGAAGGTGCAGGGCGGACAGCTTTATATCAGCCAGACATTGAATCAGACCTTTACACAGGCCGAAAAGGAGTCTGCCCAGATGGGGGACGAATATGTGTCGGTTGAGCATCTCTTCCTTGCGTTGCTCAGCACGGCAAACAAAGAGCTGAAAAATCTGTTTAAGAATTTTCAGATCACGAAAAACAGATTTTTGCAGGCGCTGCAGGAGGTCCGGGGGAACCAGCGGGTAACGACAGACAACCCGGAAGCCACCTATGATAGCCTGAGTAAATATGGAGAGAACCTGGTGGAAAAGGCCAGGAATCAGAAACTGGATCCGGTGATCGGACGGGATGCGGAGATACGGAATATCATCCGGATCCTTTCCCGAAAAACGAAGAATAATCCGTGCCTGATCGGTGAACCGGGTGTTGGTAAAACGGCAGTCATTGAAGGACTGGCACAGCGGATCGTCCGAGGAGATGTGCCGGAGACCTTGAAGGATAAGCAGATCTTTTCTCTGGATATGGGCGCGCTGGTGGCAGGAGCCAAGTACCGGGGAGAGTTTGAAGAGCGTCTGAAAGCAGTTCTTGAAGAAGTCCGCAAAAGCGAAGGCAATATCATCCTGTTTGTGGATGAGCTGCATCTGATCGTGGGCGCCGGGAAAACGGAAGGCGCCATGGATGCGGGCAATATGTTAAAGCCTATGCTGGCCAGAGGTGAGCTTCACTGCATCGGCGCCACCACGCTGGATGAATATAGGCAGTACATTGAAAAGGATAAAGCTCTCGAAAGACGTTTCCAGCCGGTCATGGTGGATGAACCCACAGTGGAAGATACTATTTCCATTTTAAGAGGTATCAAGGAACGGTACGAAGTTTTCCACGGCGTTAAGATCACCGATGGCGCTTTGGTGGCGGCAGCCGTTCTGTCCAATCGTTACATCAGTGACCGGTTCCTTCCGGATAAGGCCATAGACTTGGTAGATGAAGCCTGTGCATCGATCAAGACGGAACTGGATTCCATGCCGGCGGAACTGGATGAAGTATCCAGAAAGATCATGCAGCTGGAGATCGAGGAAGCTGCGTTAAAGAAAGAGGATGACCATCTGAGCCAGGAACGTCTGGAAGCCATCCAAAAGGAGATCGCCCAGATGCGGGAAGATTTCCAACTCCAGAAGGCAAAATGGCAGGAAGATAAAAAAGCCATAGATGAAGTCCGGGAATTGCGTGAACAGATCGAAGAGACCAATAAAGATATAGAAAAAGCCCAGAGAGAGTATGACCTGAACAAGGTGGCTGAGCTTCAGTACGGAAAACTGCCGGAACTGAGAAAACGGCTGGAAGAGCAGGAGCAGCGGATCCACGGCAGGGAAGATTCCCTTGTCAGGGAACAGGTGACAGAAGATGAGATCGGCCGTATCGTATCCCGGTGGACGGGGATACCGGTTTCCAAGCTGAATGAAAGTGAGCGTCAGAAAACACTGAATCTGGATAAAGAGCTTCATAAACGGGTCATCGGTCAGGATGAAGGCGTGGAGAAAGTGACAGAAGCCATCATCCGTTCCAGAGCCGGTATCAAAGATGAGACAAAACCCATCGGTTCTTTCATGTTCCTCGGACCGACCGGCGTGGGCAAGACTGAGCTTGCCAAAGCGCTGGCGGAGCAGCTGTTTGACGATGAGACGAATATGGTCCGTATCGATATGAGTGAATATATGGAGAAGTTTTCCGTTTCCCGTCTGATCGGAGCGCCTCCGGGATATGTGGGTTACGAAGAAGGGGGCCAGCTGACAGAAGCTGTTCGGAGAAAGCCCTATTCGGTTGTCCTTTTCGATGAGATCGAGAAAGCCCATCCGGATGTGTTCAATGTACTGCTCCAGGTACTGGACGATGGGCGGATCACCGATTCCCAGGGACGTACGGTGGACTTTAAAAACACCATATTGATCATGACGTCCAACATTGGGTCTGAGTACCTCCTGAACGGCATCACGCCGGACGGTGAGATCACCGAGAATGCCCGGGCTATGGTCATGAATGACTTGAAGGCCCATTTCCGTCCGGAGTTTCTCAACCGGCTGGATGAGATCATCATGTTTAAGCCTTTGACGAAGGACAATATCAGCCATATCATCGATTTGTTGATGGAAGAACTGAATAAGCGGATCGAAAATCGGGAGATCCGTATCCGGCTGACAGACAGCGCTAAAGATTATATCGCAGATCAGGGATATGATCCGGTGTACGGCGCACGGCCTCTGAAACGGTATCTGCAGAAATACGTGGAGACTTTGGCCGGCCGGATGATACTGGGAGATCAGGTGCTTCCGGGGGATACGATCTGCATTGACGTGCAAGACGGCAAGCTGGCAGGACGAATAGTACGCGGCGCTTAATGGGGCAGAAGTTTTTTTCCCAAGATGTTCCATAACTTAGGTTTTTGAGATGCTGCTGCATCAATGATTTACTAATCATCGATGCAGCAGCATCTTTTCATTTTGTCCCGAAATGTTCTCTTAGGATACCCCTTTATTTTTGTAAAAAATAAAGGAAAATATTTGGCTAATATGTATATTGACTATATGCCTCAAAATATATACCATAGAAATATATTATTTCCTATAGGAAATAATATATTTCTATGGTATATTAATTTAATAGGGGAGGAAAAGTATGAAGGCAAGGAAAAAATTGTCATCAAAAGTTTGGACACTGATATCTCTTTTGATTATTTTGATCGGTTTTATAGGAGCATCAGTTATTCAGACTGATTTTGGAAAGGTGGAAGTGACAGAACTAAAATTTGAAACTCAGTCTGGGCTGACTATGAGTGGATTGCTCCTTGTGCCAAATACGGCCACAGCCGAAAATCCGGCACCTTGCATTGTAACTGTGCATGGATGGTACAATAATAAGGAAATGCAAGATTTGAATTTTGTTGAATATTCTAGAAGAGGATATGTAGTTCTTGCTATTGATCAGTACGGACACGGAGATTCGGACAATATTGACGTGGGGTTTGATGCTGTCACTGGAAACGGACTATATGATGCGGTGAAAATGGTGGCAGAACTTCCATATGTGGATACAGATAGAATAGGGGTTACAGGACATTCTTATGGAGCCGAGTCGTGCAAATCCGCTGTGGCAAGAGATAACGAAACAGAAGACCAATTGATAGCCGCCTGTCTTTTAGTATCTGCGGATTCAAATTATACGGTTAACAATCCAATGTATAATGCGCCTCGTTGTGTATATGATGTTTATAGTGATCCGGATGGCTTTTACAATTTTTGGGAAAGCAGAGATGTGGGGATTGTGGCTGCCCAATATGATGAATTTTATCATGGATATCCGGCAGACAATGCCGCAGGAAGCACAGCTCCGAGAGATTATATTCACCAGCCTACAGCACAGTCATTTCTTTATTTTGGCATTGATCCGGAAGGAAAGGAAGAGCGGAATGCGTACACTTTTTATACGGAAAATATTGACGGAAGAGACGCCTTTCATGTTATCTTTAACCCACCGATCATCCATCCATGGGCTCATTTTTCCGCAAGTGTAGTAGAATCTTCATTGGAATTTTTTGATAGAGCATTGGATACGCCGATTGATATTGATTACAGTAATCAGATATGGCAGATTAAGACAGTATTTAACACATTGTCTTTTATCGGATTTTTCATGTTTGTTGTTAATTTTTCTTTGACACTTTTAAACACAAAG
This sequence comes from Candidatus Onthocola gallistercoris, assembly GCA_018715345.1. Taxonomy (GTDB): domain Bacteria; phylum Bacillota; class Clostridia; order Lachnospirales; family Lachnospiraceae; genus Frisingicoccus; species Frisingicoccus gallistercoris. The sequence continues at coordinate 19,335 of DVLT01000053.1, read as the reverse complement.
ACGTTTTCAAATCTGAGAGCAGAAGGTACAGTTACTTCTATGGAGAAACCCCGTGGCATTGGAAAATTTTGGTATTGGGGTGGGATGGCATTGGCCGCTTTGTTCGGAATGGTTTTATACCTGAATTTGCATGATCCCATTCAAAATCTGTATCCCAATCTGTATAACAGCAATTATCATGGTTATTCGCCATTTTTTAGTCAATTTCCGACGCTGTTTATAGGACTTTGGTCTGCGTTATGCGGTCTGTTTTTGTTGATCATTCTCGTTTGTTCATATAAGACATATGGAAAAAAGAATGGTTTTAGTTTAACGCAAAGAGGTGTTAGGTTACCTGCTCGGAAATTGTGGAAAACTTTGCTTATGAGTTTGGTCGTTGTTATTACTGCCTATGGTATAGTATTCATCGGTGATTGGCTTATGAAGTCGGATTGCCGTTTATGGGTGTTGACGATAAGAGCTTTTGATGCTTCAAAGATAGGAGTTATTTTAAAATATTTTCTGTTTTTTGCCATCTACTTTATCGCCCAGAGTCTTTCAGTGAATTGTTTTAATGATATTAAAGGAAAGAAAAAATGGACAAATCTTTTAATACAATGCCTGTCAGTTGTTGCCGGACCTTTGATCCTCGTAATACTTCAATATGGATGGTTTGTATCTACAGGATTTATGTTTACAGAGATGTTCCATATATGCGGTTCTATTGTTGGTATATGGCTTATTCCGCTTTTGGTATATTTACCATTAAGTGTTGTGGTATCCAGAAGCATTTACAAAAGGACAAATAATCCGTATTTAGGTGGTCTGATCATGGCTCTGATCATCACGGTTATAAACTGCACAAATACTATGACATTTGCATAAAACTAAAAAAATTTAGCCGGGGAAAAAGTCCTCGGCTATTTTTTGGATTTTACCCGGGCTTGCCAATTTGGAAAGATTTGTATATACTCAAGTCGAACATTAATTTTAGATAATAAAAGGAGATAAGTTAAATGAAGCTTGAGTGGTTGGGGGAGTATAGAGAATTTACAGAAAAACTTATAAAGTTTGGCAATGCCTATGCTGCTATGTATAAAAATGAGAATGATTATGCCTGTGAAGTAAAATTTTCGTCTACACAGCTTCAAGTTATGGAGTATATATTGGAGAATGAAGAACGACATCAGAATATGGCGGAAATGGCTTCACGTTTAGCTATGTCACCAAGCGCTTTTTCTAAAAATGTGACCAAGATGGTTGCAAAAGGAATGTTGGAAAAATACCACACTTCCCGAAATAAAAAGGATGTCATTGTACAAGTAACAGAATTTGGAAGAAAAGCATATAGAGAATACGTGGCATGTGTATATGAGGTGAGTTTTAAAGATATGTTTAAAATAATGGATAATATTCCTAAAGAATATATTGATATGTTTTGCCAGGTTCTGGACATAGCCGCTACACGTTGGGGCACAGGACGTCATGAACTTCCGGAGGAAATTCTTATAAAAATAGAGTAACGTAATAGACATAGTCTTTTGCGGTAATTGAGGTTTGATTTTTTGCCATATTTTACTTACGGACAGATAAAGGGCGCCTGGCGGCGCCCTTTATTGATATGCTATTTGGTTTCAAAATAAGGTTCGATAACCTGCTCAAATTCTTCTTTTCTCGGATACCACCAATCTTTGGCGGTCGTCTGCTTCAATTCTTTTCCGTCCATACTGTAGATCGTCAGCGGCTGTTCCGGATCTTTGACCCACTGGGCATAATCTGTATATTTTACCCGTATCACATCGGCCACATGATGGGGTGTAAACTCCGGATGATGGACTTTTTTAATATAAACCTGACAAAAAGCATTGTCGTGATAATCACCCTTATCCATGACCTGACGGACATTGCCGATGTGGTTGAGATGTTCAGGCGCCAATTCAAGTCCAAGTTGTTTCGCTCCGGCGGCTACCAGAGCTTGAGAGAAAGTTCCCTCCGGATCGATATGTCCGCTGGCAGGCAGATCATACAAGCCCGGAAACTCGGGCAGATCAAAAGCTCTCTGGATAAAATAAAGCCATTTTTCTCCGTTGATCTTCTCATAAATCCATAAATGAACAACCTGGTGCAGCAGGCCATTCCGATGGACCACAGACCGCCGTTCTGTGCTGATCAGATTGAACATTTCATCATAAACTTTAATCAGTTCATTTTCCCGCATAAATGATTCCCCTCTGAATATAAAATTCTGTTTACGCTCATTCTACACCTTTAGGTTGAAAAATTCCACATTTATTGCTGAAAAATATGAATAATATAAAGAACAATTTTTTATCGGTTTTACATAGTGCTTTTCGGCAGCTTTTTGAATTCTTCGACAATATTTGTCAATACTAAAAGCTGAGAATCTGTTAAGCCGGATACTTCAAAAGTCTGTCGGTTATCCAATCCCAAAAGGTAATCTGTGGAACAACAGAAGATGTCTGAAAGTTTGATCAGAACATCCAGAGAAGGATAGCGTTCAGATTTCTCATATGAACAGATCAAGCTTGTAGATACGCCGGCGCGTTTAGCCAGTTGCGATTGATTCCAGTAATATTTAAGCCGTAAATTTTTAAGTCTGGTGCTGAAATTGTTCATTTTATCCCTCTCTTTCCACTTATAGTGTATCCAAAATACACTTACTATAGGTGGAAATGCATTACACTATTAGTGTAAAATAGAAAAAGCAAGTATGATCGGAGGTGAAAAACAGTGCAAAATGATGAAAAAAATCTTGAAATAGAAGAATTTGAATTTTCCGAGTCTTATAAAGGACGAAAAAAGGAACTGCTGGATAGAAAATTTGGTGAGTTATACAATGAGAAAACCAATGGCGCAAAAAAGGATTCCTGTATAATAAAGGACAGGAAAAAGCAGGGGAGGTAGAAGCATCGGCGGGATGAGAAAAAGAGAACGCCAGAGGATTTTGGCGGAATCGTTGATCGAAGAGATGGAACCTGTGCTTGCGGGAATGCTTTTAGCCTGGACGCAGGATCATGCTTTGATCGAAGATATTCTGATGGATACATGGGTCGCTATGACAGAACATATAGAGATGCTGGAAAGGCATGAGAATCCGCAGGGGTGGCTGGTAAAAACGGCAAAGTATAAAGCCTGGCATGCCTTGGAAAAGCAGAAATGGATGCGGGAAAAAGAAGCTGCGCTCTGTGAAGCGATCCGGGATAATATCCCAAAAGCGATCCAGGAAGAAACGGCATTTTTTGAAAATTTATCACGATGGCTGCCTGAAAAAGATGTGGAAATACTTAAGTTTTACTATTTATACGGTGTCAGTTATCGGGAAATCGCAGATCATTTTGGGATTTCGGAACCGGCATGCCGACAGAAGGTGAGCCGGGCAACCCGAAAACTGAGAAAACACAGAGAGGAATTAAAACAGTGGCTGCCATGAAAAAGGAATGAAAGGGGCATGAATCCCGATGAAAAAACATATAGTATAGCAATATCTGGCAGAGTGGGAAATATATGAAAAAACTGGCAGTCATATGTGTTTTGGTCGGGTTGTTGGCCCTCTCCGTTCTGTTTTACAGACATACTTATGTGGAAGTGGCCTCAGCTCTCAATGATCAGGTGAAAGAGGACGTGATCACGGTCGTTATTGATGCCGGACACGGCGGGAATGATCCCGGCGGCGTGGGTGTGTCCGGTGTGTTGGAAAAGGATGTCAATCTGAATGTGGCAAAATTCCTTCAGAGTGATCTGGAACAGCAAGGCATTCAGGTGGTGATGACACGGGAGGAGGATAAGGGGCTGTACAGTGAAAATGCATCGAATAAAAAGCGGGAGGATCTGGCAAATCGGATCGGCGTGATCACGGATACAGCGCCGGATTTTGTTATCTGCATCCATCAGAACAGTTTTACGGACCCGATGTATAAAGGAGCCCAAGTGTTCTACTATAAGGATTCGGAGGAGGGAGCCCGCCTGGCATCCGCTATCCAGGAGCAGCTGATCGCCGGCGTGGATCCATCCAATACCCGGGTGGCCAAGTCAAATATGAACTATTACATGCTGAAACATTCACCGGCGCCTATGGTGATCGTGGAGTGCGGTTTTCTGACCAATACGGAAGAGGAAGCGCTTCTGGGGCAGGAGGATTATCAGAGAAAGCTGGCCTGGAATATCTATCTTGGGATCATGCAGTATCTGAACAGCAGCGGCGATACAGACGCCGCCGCTTGATTTGGCGTCGGTATAGTGGTACACTGGTTTCAACAAAAAGCCAGGTCCGGAAATATCTCCGGAAAAAGACAGAAGGAAAGAAGAAGTGAAAAAATTGAAAACACATATCTATAAAGTCGATGAACAGACAGCAGATGAGGTGTGGCAGGCTGCCGGAGATATTTTGCGGAAAGGCGGACTGGTGGCCTTCCCCACGGAGACGGTCTATGGACTGGGGGCCAATGCCTTGGATGAAAAGGCTTCGGCAAAAATCTATGCAGCCAAGGGAAGACCGTCAGACAACCCGTTGATCGTACATATTGCCGATGCCCACATGATGGACACATTGGCGCGGGATATACCAGATGCGGCATGGAAGCTGGCGGATCGATTCTGGCCAGGGCCTCTGACTATGATCTTAAAAAAGAAAGCCATAGTCCCCGATGGAACGACCGGAGGCCTGGATACGGTGGCGATACGGATGCCTTCCCATCCGGCGGCTCTTAAACTGATCCAAGTATCCGGCGTCTGCATTGCGGCGCCCAGCGCCAACACATCCGGCCGTCCAAGTCCTACTCGAGCGGAACATGTGATGGAGGACATGGATGGGAAGATCGACATGATCTTAGACGGAGGCGAAGTGGGGATAGGTATCGAATCCACTATTGTAGATCTGACAGGGGACGTGCCCATGATCCTCCGGCCAGGCTATATCACAAAGGAGATGTTGAGCCAGGCGATCGGAGCGGTGGATACAGATCCGGCCATACTTGATGAGAATAAAGACGAAAATTTCCGGCCAAAGGCGCCGGGAATGAAATATAAACATTATGCGCCGAAAGGGGATCTGACCCTGGTGGAAGGCCCGGAAAGGAAAGTGGTGGAAAAAATCCGGAAGTTGACAGCGGATAGGCTGGCGGACGGCTGTCGGGTGGGTATCATAGCCACACAAGAGACACAAAAGGATTACGATCAAGGACTGGTCATCAGCATCGGCTCCAGACACGATGAAGGTGAGATCATCCATAATCTGTACCACATATTAAGGGAGATGGACAGGCTTCAAGTGGATGTTATCTATTCCGAAAGCTTTTCCGAAGGAGCACGGGGTCAGGCCATCATGAACAGGCTGCTGAAAGCAGCCGGCCATCAGGTGATTTATGTTTGATCACAAAAGACAGGAGGAATGTATATGGGTGGAAAGCGGACAGACTATATAACATGGGATGAGTATTTTATGGCAGTCGCCCGGCTGGCGGGACTGCGTTCCAAAGATCCCAACAGTCAAGTGGGTTCCTGCATTGTCAGCCAGGATAACAAGATCTTGTCCATGGGGTACAATGGCTTCCCCAAGGGCTGTTCGGATGACGAATATCCATGGGACAGGGAAGGGGATCCGTTGGAGACAAAGTATTTTTATGTTACCCACAGTGAACTGAACGCCATTCTAAACTACAGAGGCGGCAGTCTGGAAGGTGCAAAGCTTTATGTATCTTTGTTCCCCTGCAACGAATGTGCCAAAGCCATCATCCAGAGCGGTATCAAAGAGATCATATACGGTGACGACAAGTATGCGGAAACGGAGGGCGTGATCGCTTCAAAACGGATGCTGGATTCTGCCGGAGTCCGTTACCGGAAATATTGGCCCTCAGGCCGTAAGATCGAGTTGGATATTTGATGGACGGATAGGGAGAGGTTTCCGGCAGGGAGTAGGCTTGCTGAAAACGAAATCGATTTTCCGCCTTGTCAAAAGCGACAGAGTTTTTAAGGCAAAAAGAATAAACGGTGACAATGTTCAGTTTTATCTGACATTGTCACCGTTTTTGCGTGAAAGAATAAAATTATAAGCTAAAAATAAACAGAAAATATTGATAAAATATAGATTTTGTGTGAAAACTATTATAAAATAATAGTAATATACTCTGTGACAGATATCAGAATTTGTCACGAACATCTGGCTTTTTATTCCATCCGACTTTATCCATAATGTATGTTTTTGGATAAAATGGGGGAATGTAACATTAGATACGGAGATGTAAAAGGAGGAGGGTTATGGCGCGTTTCAGGGAAATCATAAAGACATGGATCGATGAAACGGTGTTTGATCTGCTCGTTGGGATCGGTATTTTGTTTTTGGTTCTTTTTCTGGTGGGCGCAGCCGTTTCTTCCAATAAAGGCGGATGGTTTTTAGGATTGCTTCTTGGATGCGTGACCGCCGGTGTGATCGCTGTACACATGTCCATATCTTTAGACCGGGCCATGGATTTTGGCGCGCCTGGAGCAATCCGGAAAGTGATCAAAAGCAGTCTGATCCGTTTCCTTTTTATGGGGATCGTCCTGTATATCGGACTGAAAGTGGAATATATCCCGTTCATCGCTGTTTTTCTTGGGATCCTGACGCTGAAATTTGCGGCGTTACTCCAACCTTTCACCCACAGGATGATCACAGAAAAAGTATACAGATAAAGGAGGGAAAAGCATGTCGGGCGAAGTGGATTTTATGATCAAAGGTTATGCCAAACTGGATTTTTTTGGTCATGAAGTGTATATCACATCCACTCATATTTGCACTCTGATCGTGATCATTGTTTTGATTTTGCTTGGTCTTGCCGTCCGGCATCGCATGAAAAAGGCACGGATGGTGCCGGACGGCCTTCAGAACCTGGCTGAATCATATGTGGAAACAATGGATAAGATCGTTTCTGGAAATATGGGTAAAACATGGCGCAGATATGCCAACTATATGCTCACGTTGTTCATGTTCATCCTTTTGTGCAACATATCCGGTGTATTTGGCTTGCGGCCGCCAACGGCAGATTTTGGCTGTACGCTGTCCATGGCGCTTATAACATTTGTGGTGATCCAATTTCATGCGTTTAAGCACAATGGACCCATCGGATATCTAAAAAGTATGATGGATCCCCTTCCTCTACTGCTTCCGATCAATATCATCGGGGAGTTGGCGACGCCGGTTTCCCTGTCGTTGCGACTTTTTGGCAATATTATGGCGGGAACGGTCATGATGGGACTTTATTACGGATTGCTGCCTGCGCTGGTTTCGGTGGGCTTCCCGGCATTTCTGCATGTGTATCTGGATCTGTTTTCAGGAGCTATCCAGACGTATGTTTTTTTCCTGTTGAGTATGGTATTTATCCGGAACAAGCTTCCGGAATGATCCATGAATATCCAGTAAGTGTTTAAATAAAGGAGGAATGGATGATGAGTGGAATCACAAATGAGGGATTGATATTGGCCATGTCCGCATTGGGAGCAGGTATTGCCATGATCGCCGGCATCGGGCCAGGTGTCGGACAGGGGATCGCAGCAGGCCATGGCGCGGCCGCAGTGGGACGTAATCCGGGCGCCAAGGGTGATATCACTTCAACCATGCTGCTCGGTCAGGCAGTTGCCGAAACCACCGGCCTTTATGGCCTGGTCATCGCGCTGATCCTGTTGTTTGCAAATCCGCTGATCGGAAAGTTGTGATCATCGGCTCATCGGTGAAAAAGCGAAAGGGGGCAAAGTTGTGGATATAGCCGGATTTGAGCGATTGTTCGGACTGGATATACAGCTCCTTTTTGATGTGGTCATTGAGTTTTTGCTGCTCATGTTTTTGTATTTCGCCATGAGCAGGCTTTTTTTCCGGTCCGTGCGCCGGTTCCTGGAAGAAAGACAAGAGGTGATCCAGAAAGAACTGGGGGCGGCGCAAAAGGAAGAAAAAAAGATACTTGAATTAAAGGCTGTCTATGAAGATAAACTGGATCAGGCAAAAGAAGAGGCTGGAGAACTTCTGGCCCGTTCACGTCAGGCTGCGTTGGACGAGCAGGAACAGATCATCGCCCGGGCAAAACAGGAGGCAACCTTGAGGATGGCGGAAGCAGAGGCGCAGGCCAGGCAGGCAAAGGAACACATCCGGGCAAGGATCCAGATGCAGGCCCGGGAACTGGCGGCATCCATCCTTATCCAGATAGGGGATGACGGGAAAAAGGAGGACGCGGCGCCAGAGGAGCAGGAACCGGATTGGACAAAAGGCAGGATCAAAGATATGGAGGGTGGACATGGAGACATTCATCATTAATGGTATCAATGTCTTTATCATATTTTTTGCCATCGGTTATTTCGGATCGGAAAAGATCAACACATTTCTTGAGAACAGAAAAGAACGTATCCGGCATAGTATGAAAAGGGCGCAGAGCCGGAAAGAGCAGGCGTTGATTTCAAGGTCTGATTACGAAAACAGGATCAGGGATTTTGAAAATGAGCGGCAGATCATCCTGGAGTCCGCCCGGAAAAGGGCAGCTCAGACCCGGGCCGAACTGTTGGAAGAAGCGAAAAAAGAAGCGGACAGGATACGAGAACGGGCAGAGCGGGAAGCGCTGTTATCCAGAGCAAGGATCGAAAACGAAGTGAAAGTAGAGATGATCACAGAGGCTTTCAGGCTGGCGGAAGAACGTCTGAGAAAAGACGCAGACGACACGCGGCAGTCGGACTGGATCCGAAAGACACTGGAAGAAATGAGTGAGGCAACATGGCAAAATTAGCAGAAGACATATATAGTAAGGCTTTGTTTGATATGAGTGTGGAACATGGGGCAGTGGACCGGTTTGCATCGGAAGCTGCACTCATACGGGAGGCACTGGGGGCAGAACCGGAATGGCTTCTTTTGCTGACCCATCCGGAGTTGTCCGCAGAAGAGAAAAAGGACTTGGTGGAAAACTGTTTTAAAGGAAAGGTATCCGATGATCTGACCGGATTCCTCGTTGTTGTGACCAAGGCAAAAAGAGCGGACCGGCTTATACAGATCTTGGACAAATATGAAAAGCAGGTTCGGGAATATCAAAGACGGGGTACCGCGTTTGTCACTTCTGCGGCAGCCTTATCGGAAGAACAAAAGCGGGCGTTGGAGAAAAAGCTTCTTGAAACGACACAATATACCTCTTATGAAATCCATTATTCGGTGGATGCGGATTTGATCGGAGGATTGCGTATACGTATAGGTGATCGTTTGGTGGACAGCAGTATCCGCACCCGGTTGGATGAAATGAAAAAGTGTTTGATGAATATGCGAATCATGCATTGATATGGAAAGAAGGTGCAGGAATCCCATGAATTTAAGACCGGAAGAAATAAGTTCGGCCATACGGGCTCAGATCAAACAGTACAAATCCCAATTGGAAGTATGGGATGTGGGCACGGTCATTCAGGCAGCAGACGGTATCGTACGCATCTTCGGACTGGAAAAAGCCATGCAAGGCGAGTTGCTGGAATTTTCCGGAGGCGTTTATGGAATGGTCATGAATCTGGAAGAAAATAATGTGGGAGCCGTCTTGCTGGGAGATGATAAAGGCGTCAGCGAGGGGGATACGGTCCGGACGACAGGACGGGTGGCCCAGGTTCCGGTGGGAGATGCGCTCATCGGCCGGGTCGTCAATGCGCTGGGACAGCCCATTGACGGGAAAGGACCGGTGGAAACCGACCGTTTCCGAAAGATCGAACGGGTGGCCCACGGGGTTATTGACAGAAAGTCGGTGGATACGCCTTTGCAGACGGGGATCAAAGCCATTGATTCCATGATCCCCATCGGACGGGGGCAGCGCGAACTGATCATCGGAGATCGTCAGACGGGAAAGACGGCCATTGCCGTTGATACGATCATTAATCAAAAAGATCAGGACGTTCTGTGCATTTATGTGGCCATTGGGCAGAAAGCTTCCACTGTGGCCAGTATCGTGCATACACTGGAAAGCTATGGGGCGATGGATTATACGACCGTGGTCGCCTCCACGGCTTCCGAACTGGCGCCTCTCCAGTACATCGCGCCTTATGCAGGCTGTGCCATGGGTGAAGAATGGATGGAAAGTGGAAAGGACGTACTCATTGTATATGACGATCTGAGTAAACATGCCGCGGCTTACCGGACACTTTCTTTGCTGCTGCGCAGACCGCCGGGGCGGGAGGCTTACCCGGGGGATGTTTTTTATCTCCATTCCCGTTTATTGGAGCGGGCATCCAAATTATCAGACGCTTTAGGCGGCGGTTCGCTGACAGCCCTTCCCATCGTGGAAACCCAGGCGGGGGATGTGTCTGCTTATATTCCCACCAATATCATTTCCATAACCGATGGGCAGATTTATCTGGAAACGGAGCGTTTCAATGCCGGTTTCCGACCGGCGGTCAATGCGGGGCTTTCCGTGTCCCGTGTGGGCGGAGCGGCTCAGATCGGAGCCATGAAAAGGATCGCGGCTCCCATACGGGTGGAATTGGCCCAATACAGAGAACTCCAGTCTTTTGCCCAGTTTGGATCGGACTTGGACGCATCTTCCAGGGAAAGCCTGGAACAGGGGGCGCGGATACAGGAGGTGTTAAAACAGCCCCAGTATCAGCCGATGCCAGTGGAAAAACAGGTGATCATCCTTTATGCGGTGACTCGAAAATATATGCTGGATATTCCTGTAAGTCAGATACAGGATTTCGAGAAAGGCCTTCTGGACATGATGGAAGAACGTTATCCGGACATACTTGGACAGATACGTAAGACAGGTGATCTGACCAAGGAAGATGAGAAAGGGCTCATACAGGCTCTGAAAGAGTATAAAAAGATTTTTAGCGCAAAACAGACGATCATATAAAGAGGTGCGGAATACATGGCATCCATAAGAGATATAAAAAGGCGTAAAAACAGTATAGAGAATACAGCTGCGATGACTCGGGCCATGCAGATGGTTGCCACAGTGCGGTTTGGGCGGGCCAGAGAACGGGCGGAAAAAGCTATGCCTTATTTTGGGAAAATGTATGAAACCATGCAGGATATCCTCAGTCGCTGCCCAAATATCCGCCATCCTTATCTTGTGGGTGGAGCAACGGAAAAAAAGGCGGTTATCGTCATCACTTCCAACAGAGGTCTGGCAGGCGGTTATCATTCGGATATGATCCGGAAAGTGACCGACAGCGGCATCTTGCCGGAGAAGGCTCAGCTTTATACTTTGGGCAGTAAAGGCCGGGACGGCCTAAAGAGCCTGGGATTTTTGGTGGTTAGAGATTATTCGGAGTACGCAGAGGATGCGACGTTTGACGTGGCACGTAAAGTGGGGGAGGATGTGTTGGCGGCATTTAAAAATGGAGAGGTGGGTGAGATTTATCTGGCTTATACCCATTTTAAAAATACGGTGATCCATATACCCAGATGGCTTCGACTTTTGCCGGCGGAACCTTTAGCCGGGGAAATGGATGGATCATCTGGAGAAACAGACGTTTTTGGAGCGGATATCGACTCAAGTGGGCTGCCGCCTATGAATTTTGAGCCATCAGCAGACAGTGTGCTGGATGAGATCATTCCTCTGTATATCAACAGCATGATCTATGGGGGATGGCTGGAGGCTTCCGCCAGTGAAAATGGCGCCAGGATGACGGCCATGGACAATGCCACCGGCAATGCTCAGGATATGATCGACCAACTGGAACTGGCTTATAATCGGGCGCGACAGGGCGCCATCACCCAAGAGATCACGGAAATCGTTTCCGGATCGGAGGCGTTGGGCGAATAAATGGAAGGAGTGGTGAAAACATGTCAGATAAATCGACTGGAAAGGTGACACAGGTTATCGGCGCTGTACTGGATATCCGCTTTTCGCCCCACCATTTACCAGGGATCCATGATGCCGTTGTGATCCAGAGAAGTGATGGCGGTTCTCTTACTGTGGAAGTGGCTCAGCATCTGGGAGATGATATCGTGCGGTGCATTGCCATGGGTCCGACAGATGGATTGGTAAGAGGCATGGCGGCAAAAGCCCAGGGCGGCCCCATATCTGTTCCGGTGGGGGAAGCGACCTTAGGACGGATATTCAATGTATTAGGAGAAACGATCGATGGTCAACCGGCGCCGAAAACGATAGAGCAGTGCCCCATCCACCGAAAACCACCGGCCTTTGAAGAACTGACGACCCAGGCGGAGATGCTGGAAACCGGCATCAAAGTAGTGGATCTTTTGTGCCCCTATCAAAAGGGGGGGAAGATCGGTCTGTTTGGCGGAGCCGGTGTGGGTAAGACCGTACTCATACAGGAACTGATCCGGAACGTGGCGGCGGAACATGGCGGCTACTCTGTCTTTACTGGAGTGGGAGAACGGACCCGGGAAGGTAATGATCTGTACTATGAAATGAAAGAATCCGGCGTGTTGGATAAAACCACCATGGTGTTCGGCCAAATGAATGAACCTCCCGGCGCCCGGATGCGGGTGGCGCTCACGGGACTGACTATGGCAGAATATTTCAGAGACCATGGCGGAAAAGATGTGCTTTTATTTATTGATAATATTTTCCGGTTTACCCAGGCAGGATCGGAGGTTTCCGCGCTTTTGGGAAGAATACCCAGCGCAGTGGGTTATCAGCCCACACTGCAGACGGAGATGGGCGCCCTTCAAGAGCGGATCACGTCCACGAAAAACGGTTCCATCACCTCCGTACAGGCAGTGTATGTGCCTGCGGACGACCTGACTGATCCAGCACCGGCCACGACCTTTGCCCATTTGGACGCAACAACAGTCTTGTCCAGAGATATTTCGGAATTGGGCATCTATCCGGCCGTGGATCCGCTGGCATCCACCTCCAGGATACTGGATCCAAATATCGTGGGTGAAGAACATTATAAGGTAGCCCGGAGTGTGCAGGAAATCTTGCAAAGGTACGGGGAACTCCAGGATATCATCGCCATATTGGGGATGGATGAACTGTCTGATGAAGATAAGCGGATCGTATCGAGAGCGCGAAAGATCCAGAGATTTCTTTCCCAACCTTTTTTTGTAGCCGGAGCCTTTACCGGCTTGCCTGGACGGTATGTACCGGTGAATGAGACGATACGTGGGTTTGGCGAACTGCTGGAAGGACGATATGATCATATACCGGAAAATTGCTTTATGAACTGCGGCAGTATAGACGACGTATTGGAAAAAGCAAAGCAGGTGAGCGTATGACAGATGCCATGTTTGGACTGGAGATCATACTGCCGGATCAGATCCTTTATAAAGGCCGGGTAAAAATGCTGGAGATGATCACGGCGGTGGGGCAGGTGGGTATATATAAAGGCCACGTACCTATGACGATGGTGCTGAGACCGGGACGGGCAGCGCTGCATGAAAAACAAAAGATTTTGTATGTTCATCTGGAAAATGGCTTTGCCCAGGTGCTTCCGGAAAAAGTGACGATATTGGCGGAAAAGGGGGCCTTCTCCTTGCACGGGGTCCAAGATTCTGATATAATTGGTATGATTTGAGATAAACTTGTTTAAACATGTTGAATACGAATGGGGAAACCGCATGGGAATGGGGTCAGAAAGGGGAAGGCATGGATACTTCAGCGCATCCTTTAGGTTATGAGAAAATACCAAAACTGTTGAAAAAATTTGCTGTACCAAGCATTATCGCCATGGTCGTCAGTTCGCTATATAATATTGTGGACCAGATATTTATCGGTCAGGGAGTAGGCTATCTGGGCAATGCGGCGACCAACGTGGCTTATCCGCTGACGACCATATGTATGGCCATCGCGCTGCTCATCGGTATCGGCAGCGCTTCTCGTTTTTCCCTGTGCCTGGGCGGCGGGGATAAGGATGGCGCCCGGAAGGCGGCAGGGAATGCTTTGTGTATGATGGTCGTGTTGGGTATTTTGTATGCGGTTTTGATCGAGCTTTTTCTGGATCCGCTTTTGATCGCCTTTGGTTCCACACCAGATGTGATGCCCTATGCCCAAAGCTATACCCGGATCGTCGCAGTCGGGATGCCTTTGCTGATCGTTACAAATGGGATGAGCAGTCTGGCCCGGGCCGATGGCAGTCCGGGTTATTCCATGATGTGTATGCTCATCGGAGCCATAGTCAACACGATCCTGGATCCCATTTTTATTTTTGTCTTTCATATGGGTGTTGAAGGAGCCGCCATCGCCACGGTGATCGGACAGCTATTTTCATTTACAGCAGCGGTCTGCTATATCCCGCGGTTTAAAAATGTACGGCTTAGCAGAACCTTTATCCGGCTCAGCCCAAGGGAATGCGCCAGAACAGCATCGCTGGGAATGAGTCACAGTTTAAATCAGGTGGCGCTGACTTTTGTGCAGATCATTTTGAACAATTCCCTCACCTACTATGGAGCGGCTTCCATTTATGGACAGGATATCCCGCTGGCGGCTTGTGGGATCGTGATAAAGACCAATGGGATCCTTTTATCGGTGATCATCGGCATATCCCAGGGCGCCCAGCCGATCATCGGATTTAATTATGGAGCCAGGAAGTATAAACGGGTCCGGGAAACTTACAAAATTGCTATTTTATGCAACATGGTGGTCTCGGCGTTCGGTTTTATACTTTTCCAGTTTTTCCCAAGACAGCTCATCTCGCTGTTTGGGACAGGTGAAGAGCTTTATTTTGAATTTGCCGTCAAATTTATGCGGATCTATCTGATGATGGTCATCATAAACGGCGTTCAGCTGATCTCGTCCAATTTCTTTTCGGCGATCGGCAAGCCGATAAAGGGATTGGTGCTTTCCATGACAAGACAGGTCATTTTCCTTATTCCCCTTCTTTTGATATTGCCTTTGTTCATGGGGATTGATGGGATCATGTATGCCGGCCCTTGTGCTGACATGGCGGCATTTGTGGCTACCGTCATCGTCATATCCCGGGAGATGCATGCCATGAAAGAAAAAGAGATCATAAAAACCCATATACATATATGACAGGATTTACCAACAGTTTGGAGGAAACGATGGATATTCAGGTCGGCGATATTGTCAGATTGAAAAAAAAGCATCCCTGCGGAAGTTTTGAATGGGAGGTACTGCGCATCGGAGCAGACTTCCGGCTGAAATGTACCGGATGCGGGCATCAGATCATGATACCCAGAAAACAAGTGGAAAAAAACATCAAAAATGTAAAAAGAGGCTTGTCATAAATTTTCCTTTGTGCTAAAGTATTTAATTGCGATATGTTTTTAAAACATCCTTGCTCTCTGCCGGGTCAGAGGGCCGGAAGACCAGAAGGAGGTGCAGCAGCATGAACAAGTATGAATTAGCAGTCGTTGTTACAACTAAGATCGACGATGAAGCCAGAGCCGCTGTGATTGAAAGAGTGAAAGACGTGATCACTCGTTTCGGCGGTACAGTGACCAATGTGGATGATTGGGGCAAGAGAAGACTGGCTTATGAAATTCAGAAGATGAAAGAAGGCTTTTATTATTTCATCACTTTTGAATCTAATTCCGATTGTCCGAATGAAGTGGAACAGCGTATTCGTATCATGGAAAATGTGATCAGATACTTATGCATTAGACAGGACGCTTGATCAAGAAAGAGGTGCAGTCTAAATGAATAAAGTTATTTTGATGGGTAGATTGACGAGAGATCCGGAAGTCCGTTATTCTCAAGGAGAACGGCCGGTGGCAGTGGCCAGATATACGCTGGCTGTAAACCGGACATTCAAAAGAGCCGGCGATCCGGATGCAGATTTCATCAACTGCGTAACTTTTGGACGCAGTGCGGAATTTGCAGAAAAGTACTTTCATCAAGGAATACGTATTGTCGTGTCCGGAAGGATTCAGACAGGAAGCTATACGAACAGAGACGGTGTGAAGGTCTATACCACAGAAGTTGTGGTGGAAGATCAGGAATTTGCTGAGAGCAAGGCAGCCAGTGAGCAGTCGCGGGCAACCTATGGCGGCGGATATGGCCATTCAGACGCAGCTCCCATGCCAGAACCCAGCGCACCGGCCGGCGATGGCTTTATGAATATTCCGGACGGCCTGGATGAGGAACTGCCTTTTAGCTAAAGGTCAGTCGCAAAGCCGGGAATATGGAAATTAGATGAGGAGGTTATGAGCAATGGCATTCGATAAAGAAAAAAGAAGCGATGCTCCCATGAGAAGACGGGGCGGCCGCAGAAGAAGAAAAGTCTGCGTATATTGTGCAGATAAAAATGCAGTTATCGACTACAAAGATGTCAATAAACTGAAAAGATATATCTCTGAAAGAGGCAAGATCCTTCCGAGACGTATCACAGGCAACTGCGCAAAACATCAGAGAGCTCTTACAGTTGCGATCAAGAGAGCCAGACATATCGCTTTGATGCCCTATATCGTAGACTGATACAGGTAAAAACAGCCAAGCCCCACGGCGTAAGCCGCGGGGCTTTTTTGTGGTATGTCTTTAATGATACATGATAGACGCCTTGATCCGGTCGGACGTTTCCCTGTCTGAAAGAACTGCGATCAGTTCGCCGGAAAAATCAATGGCGGTACCCATGCCGCGGCTTGTGATGATGTTGCCGTCCACTACTGCGCTGTCTGAGCATACAGAAGCGCCGACCAGCTTATCTTCAAAACCGGGATAGCAGGTGGCTTTTTTGCCCTTGAGCAGTCCCAGACCGCCCAGCACGCTGGGCGCCGCGCATATTGCGGCCACGTACTTGCCGCTGGATGCGGCATCGGTCAAAAGATGGCACAGAGGTTCATGGGCAGCCAGGTTGGTCGTGCCGGGAAGTCCGCCGGGAAGGACGAACATGGCGCCGTCAGAGAAGTCGGTATCTTTAAACAGCACATCTGCCGTGATCCGGATCTGATGGGAGCCGATCACTTCCAACGTATCTGAGATGGAGACGATCGTCACAGGGATACCAGCCCGTCTGAGCATATCCACAACGGTAAGCCCCTCGATCTCTTCCAAACCGTCAGCAAAAAATATATATGTCTGATTCATAAGGTTCCTCCTTTGCCTGATGATATTTTCAGTATAAGATTTTTTTAAATATTCGTCAATGAAGGCTTGAAAGTTCAAGAAAAATTGACGATAGAGGGAAGGTAATGCTATAATAAAAAACAACGTTCAGCAATAAGTCTCTGTTTGCGATGGAGTGTATAAGAGAAAGGATAGTGCAGGGTAGAGGAGATGGATAGGAATATTAAGATTAAAGGAAGGCTGAAGTGGTATTTACGCTGGCCCATCCTTTTGAGCGTTATTGCGGCAGGCATAGTTATTGCTGCCTTTTGGGTGGACCATCGGGCCGGATATGCCGCTTTGATCGTTTTTGCAGTACATGTGGCGGTGGCTCTGATCATTTCGCTGACAGGCAAGCCGGCCCTCACCGATGAACTGATCAATTTCGGACTGGACTACGGCCAGGTGCAGAAGAAATTGCTTTATGATCTGGAAGTGCCTTACGGTGTTTTGGACGCCAGCGGGAAACTGCTTTGGGAGAACCGATATCTGGCAGAGATCATCGGACAGAAGTCTGTCCACCGTTCCATTCAGTTCATCTTTCCCGCCTTGGATATATCCCAGGTGCTGAAGATGGAAGAAGTATGCTACCGGGATATCAGTTATAATGACCGGATATTCCGGACAGAATTTCGTTGGATCAGTGTCCAGGAGTTCGCTGAGTCCAATAAAGTATTGGATTTTAAGGGCGATAAGGACAACATGCTCATCGCCATGTATATGTTTGACGAAACGGAGATACGCCGTTATATCCGAGAGAATCAGGAACAGAAACTGGTGGCTGGTATGATCGTGGTGGACAATTTTGAGGATGCCATGAACAGCACAGAGGAAGTCAGACGTTCTCTGCTGGCTGCTTTGATCGAGCGGAAGATCACAAAATACATGCAGTCTTATGATGCCATCATCAATAAGATCGAAAAAGACAGGTATGTTTTCGTTGTGAACCATAAACACATGTCTGCGATCCAGTCCAGCCGGTTTTCCATACTGGACGAGGTGCGGGAGATCAATATCGGCAATGAGATGTCGGTCACATTGTGTATCGGTGTGGGTATGAACGCTTCGTCTTATGCCCAGTCCTCCGAGTGGGCGCGTAATGCGGTGGATCTGGCTTTGGGCCGGGGCGGTGACCAGGCGGTAGTCAAAGCCGGAGAGAAGATATCTTACTATGGCGGCAAGACAAAGCAGGTGGAGAAACCGACACGGGTAAAGGCGCGGGTCAAAGCCCATGCCTTAAAACAGATCATACAGGGAAAAGAACAGGTCTTTATCATGGGACATAAGATCGGCGATGTGGACTCCCTCGGTTCGGCCATCGGCTTATACCGGGCTGCCCGGACGTTGAATAAACCGGCTCACATCATCATCAATGAGATCACCACTTCTGTTCGGCCGGTGATCCAGAAATTCCAGAATAACCCGGATTATGAAGCGGATATGTTCATACGCAGCAATGAAGCGGCCCAGCGGATGGATGAGAACACGGCTCTGATCATCGTGGATGTGAACCGGCCGTCTTATACGGAAGGCCCGGAATTGCTGTCGCTGACAAAGACGGTGGTGATCCTTGACCATCACCGGCAGAGCAGCGAGTCCATTGAAGCGCCGGTATTGTCATATATCGAACCCTATGCCTCGTCTGCCTGTGAGATGGTGGCCGAGATACTCCAGTACATCGGTGATGGCGTGAAACTCCGGCCCATTGAAGCGGATGCCATGTTTGCCGGCCTGATGATCGATACGAATAATTTCTGCAATAAAACCGGTGTACGGACATTTGAAGCGGCGGCTTTCCTCAAAAAGAGCGGTGCCGATATCAACCGGGTACACATGGCTTTCCGGGACAGTATGGACATATATCGGGCCAAAGCGGAGGCGGTCCGTCATTCTGAGATCGAAGGCGACATGGCTTATGCGGTCTGCCCGGCAGATGGGCTCGAAAGTCCCACCATCGTAGGAGCTCAGGTGGCCAACGAACTTTTGAACATCACTGATATCCGAGCCTCCTTTGTGGCCACAAAGGTGAAGGGTGTGATCTACATCAGCGCCCGTTCCACGGAAGGCAACGACGGCATAAATGTCCAGTTGGTCATGGAGCGGATCGGCGGCGGCGGCCACAGTACCATTGCAGGCGCCCAACTTACGGATATGACAGAATATGAAGCTCTGACTTATGTTAAATCCACAGTTCGGAGCATGAAGAAAGAAGGAGCGATATAAATATGAAAGTAATATTGATGGAAGACGTAAAAAGCCTTGGTAAAAAAGGGGATATGGTGGAGATCAATGAGGGTTATGCCCGCAATTTCATTTTAAAGAAAAAACTCGGCGTGGAAGCAACAGCTAAAAATATCAACGATCTGAAGCTGAAAAAGGC
>DVLT01000052.1 GCA_018715345.1 Candidatus Onthocola gallistercoris | reverse complement strand
CATTCAGAAAGGCGGATCCGACGTTGGAACATCGGATGATCCGCATCAATCCCATGAGAGCGGGCGCAGATACCATTCTCAGGATCATCAAGAAATCAGTGGAAAGGGTGAAATAGATGTTTCTGAAACAGATGATGAAAGAAAATCCCCAGTTGATCGATGCAGCTTTTGCGCTGCACCAGGAGGGGAAGATCCTTCCTGATACCTATGTGATCGACGTGGACGCATTTTTGAAAAATGCGGAAAAGATCATCCAAAAAGCCAAAGAACGCGGCTTTAAAATGTATTTTATGCTCAAACAGGTGGGAAGAAATCCCTGGCTGGCAAAAGAACTGATCAAGTTGGGATATGATGGCGCCGTGGTGGTGGATTTTAAAGAAGCCCAAGTGATGATGGAACATCACATTCCCATCGGCAATGTGGGCCATCTGGTCCAGATACCCGGCAGCATGGTGAAGAAGGTTGTCGAGGCAGAACCGGAGATGATCACGGTTTATTCCAAGGAAAAGATCCGGCAGATCGAGCAGGCGGCAGCAGAGCTGGACAAGATCCAGGGTATCATGCTGAGAGTGTTTGATGACGCAGACATGATCTATTCCGGCCAGACCGCAGGTTTTCACCTGAAAGAATTGGAAGATATAGTAAGATGGATGGGGGAAACATGTCCCCATCTGGTCATAAAAGGCATCACTTCTTTTCCCTGTTATCTCTATGATGCCGGGAAGGACGATGTTTTCCCCACAGCCAATCTGGGGACGGTAAAAAAAGCATGGGAGATGGTCCATGCCATGGGCATTCAAAATGTCCTGATCAACACCCCCTCAGCAACCTGCTGCCATACCATCGATAAGATGGTGGAATACGGCGGTAACTGCGGCGAACCGGGGCATGGACTTTCCGGTACGACTCCCATGCATGCGTCCCATGTGATGGAGGAGATCCCGGCGGTTGTCTATGTCAGTGAAATTTCCCACAATTTTGACGGGGATGCGTACTGCTTCGGCGGCGGCCATTATCGTCGGTCCCATGTGGAAAATGCGCTGATCGGGAGAGAGCCATCCACATCCCAGTGGCGGAAAGTTGTTCCGCCGTCGGATGAAAGTATCGACTATCATTTTGGGATCCAGGGCGTATGTCCGGTGGGTGATACCGTTGTCATGGCTTTCCGTTTCCAGATCTTTGTGACGAGAAGCGATGTGGCTTTGGTGCGCGGTATCCATTCGGGACATATGGAACTTGTTGGGATATATGACAGTCAGGGTAGAAAGAAGGCATGACATTGAAGAAATTTATCGTCATTGTCCTGGACGGTTTTGGCATCGGCGCCATGGATGACGCAAAAACAGCCCGGCCAGGAGATGAAAAAGCCAATACGCTCCGGAGTATTCTCAGAGATTTTCCGGATCTGAAACTGCCGAACCTGGAAGCACTCGGGTTGATGAACGCTTTCGGCAGTGAGAGTAACTGCATGAAGTTTTCCCCCCAGGCCAACTACGGTAAATCCGAACTGAAACATTTTGGGGCGGATACCTTCATGGGCCACCAGGAGATCATGGGAACCTTGCCGAAAAAGCCGGATGTGCATCCGTTCCAGGAGAAGGTGGACGTGGTGGCGGATCACCTGAGAAAGAATGGCCATAAGGTGGATATCATCGAAAGACAGGGACTCCGCTATGTGCTCTGCGATGATTATGTGACCGTGGCAGATAATCTGGAAGCAGATCTGGGTATGTGCTACAATGTGACAGCTCCGCTGGATTACATGCCCTTTGAAAAAGAGTGCGAGATCGCCCAGCTGGTGCGGGAAGTGGTGACCGTGGGCAGGGTCATCGTATTTGGCGGCACCGGCAATACCATGGACGATCTGTGGAATGCGGAGGAGATCAAAGACGGCCGTTTTATCGGCATCGCTTCCGCAAAATCCAAGTCCTATGAACAAGGCTACCAGTGCCTGCACCTGGGATATGGAGTGGACAAAAACGTCCAGGCCCCAACCATCCTCACCAACGCAGGCATACCCGTGACCCTCATCGGAAAAGTGGCGGATATTGTGGCCAACGATGGGGGCAAGAGTATATCCTGTGTGCCCACAGCCGAATGCCTGGAGCACACCATCCGGGAATATAAAGCCATGGAAACCGGATTTATATGCACCAATGTACAGGAAACGGACCTGGCCGGCCATTCCCAGTCGTCAAAGACGTATAAGGAGATATTGGAGATTGCCGATGTGGGTATCGGCCAACTGAAAAATATGCTGACGGAAGATGATATCCTTCTTGTAATGGCGGATCACGGCAACGATCCGGATATCGGGCACAGCAAACATACCCGGGAGTGTGTGCCGCTGCTGCTTTATAAGAAAGGTGTTCACGGGAAAAAGCTTGGAAAACGGGCTTCCCTGTCGGACGTGGGCGCCAGCGTGTGCGACTATTTTCATGTAAAAGCGCCGGAAAATGGGAAATCCTTCCTGGACCGGCTGGAGGCGGCGGATTAACGCCTCGTTATAAAAATAAAAAATAAATATCCTCACAGAGGGATCAGAGTTTAAAAGACGCTGATGGCCTTTGTGGGGATATTTTTCCGCGTTTTTTTCTTAATGGAAATTCACACATTTGGAGGTTTATTTTATAGTGGAAAAAGATTCTTACAGAGATGTTTAGGCCATATAATGACAGAAGAAACTTTTTGGGAGGGGCTTTTTTGAGACGGTGGGAATATCGGGCGCTCATAACGGCGTTTCTGCTGTTGCTGGCTTCCCTGCTGGTTTCAGCGGCCCGGATGGATAATGAAGTCCGGAGTGTGTCGGAACGAAACAAAGGGCAAAGGATCATCACTCCGGAAGATAAAGTGGTGGCACTCACCTTTGACGATGGGCCGAAGGCGGGAAAGACAGAAAAGTTACTGGACGGTTTAAAGGAACGGAATGTGAGGACCACATTTTTTATGATCGGCTGTCAAGTACAGGACAACCGGGATATTGTACAGAGGATTTTTGATGAAGGTCATCAGATCGGTATACATACCTATGATCATGTCCGGCTGACTGAGTTGACAGAGGAAGAACAAAAACAACAGATCCGGCAGACCGAAGGGGTGATCGAAGGACTTATCGGGGATTATGATTTTTTATTGAGACCGCCATATGGTGATCGGAATGAGACGCTGCTTTCGTGGATCGACATGCCGGTGGTGGTCTGGTCCATTGACACGGAAGATTGGACCGGACGTTCCGCGGACCTGATCGTGGAAGAGACGGTCCAGGATGTGGAGAGCGGGGATATCATCCTGATGCATGATATTTTCGATAACAGTATCGAGGCAGCCTTTGGGATAATTGACGAATTACAGAAGATGGGGTATACTTTTTTAACGGTGGAAGAAATGTTTGAAGTGCGGGAGACACCTTTGGAAAACGGAGAAGTTTATCACCATCTGTGGTGATATCCGGGCTTATACACAGGAGGATATATGCAAAAGATCGGTTCCCATGTGGGAATGAGCGGTAAAGAGATGTTCCTGGGATCGGTAAAAGAAGCCGTATCCTATGGAGCCAATACATTTATGATCTATACAGGCGCGCCCCAGAATACACGGCGTAAGCCGGTGGAAGAACTGAACATCGAAGCCGGCTGGGAATATATGCGGGAAAACGGTATGGACGAATTTGTGGTCCATGCGCCATACATCATCAACATGGCCAATACGGTGAAACCGGAGACTTTCCAGCTGGCTTTGGATTTCATGCGGCTGGAGATCGATCGGACGAAGGCTTTGGGGAGCCATATACTGGTGGTCCACCCGGGAGCCCATGTGGGCGCCGGGGCTGAAGCGGGGATCGACCGGATCGCCCAGGCGCTGAATGAAGTGCTTCAGCCGGATACGGATGTTTATGTCACCCTTGAGACGATGGCTGGTAAAGGCAGCGAGATCGGCCGATCTTTTGAAGAGTTGGCGGCCATCTATGATAAGGTCAAGTATAATGACAAGCTGAGGGTATGCTTTGACACATGCCATACAAGCGATGCCGGCTATGATATCATCCGCGATTTTGACGGCGTGATGAAACGGTTTGACGAGTTGTTGGGCCTGTCCCAGATCGCTGTTTTTCATATCAACGACAGTAAGAACATGCCTGGAGCGGCAAAGGACAGACATGAAAATATCGGTTTTGGCCACATCGGCTTTGAGGCCCTCAACCGGATCGTCCACGATGAGCGATTTGTCAATGTGCCGAAGATACTGGAGACACCTTATATACCGGACGGACGAAACGGGAAAGGTTCTCGCCCGCCCTATAAAAAGGAGATAGAAATGCTTAGAAACGGGATTTTTGATCCCAGCTTAAAGGAGGAAACACCATGAGAGATGAAACAAAATGCCTGCATTCCGGGTATACTCCGAAGAATGGAGATCCCAGGGTTATGCCGATCGTACAGAGCACGACCTATGTTTTTGATTCCACAGACCACATCGCAGAGTTGTTCGATATGCCCACCGAGCCCATGTATTCCCGGTTTGCCAATCCAACGGTGGATGCGGTGGAGAAAAAGATCGCGGATCTGGAAGGCGGCGTGGGAGCCATGTGTACTTCTTCCGGACAGGCGGCATCTTTATTTTCCATTTTGAATCTTTGCAAATGCGGCGACAGTTTTATCAGTACGTCCACTATTTATGGAGGTACGGTCAACTTGTTTGCCGTGACGTTGAAACGGCTGGGCATCGAGTGTATCTTTGTGGACGCGGACGCGGATGAAGAGGAGATTCAGAAAGCATTTAAACCGAATACAAAAGCTGTATTTGGAGAAACACTGGCCAATCCGGCGTTGGCGGTGCTGGATATCGAAAAATTTGCACGTATCGCCCACAAAAACGGTGTACCGCTCATCGTGGACAATACTTTTGCCACGCCGATCCTGTGCAAGCCTTTTGAATTTGGCGCGGATATCGTGGTCCATTCCACATCCAAATATATGGACGGTCATGCGCTTCAGATCGGCGGCGTGATCGTGGACAGCGGTAATTTTGATTGGACAAACGGTAAATTTCCGGAATTTACCGAGCCGGATGAAACATATCATGGCGTGATCTACACAAAAGACTTTGGGAAAATGGCTTATATCATCAAAGCAAGGATGCAGCTGATGCGGGACTTCGGCGCTTATCCGGCAGCCCATTCTGCTTTCCTTTTAAATTTAGGCTTGGAGACATTGCCTTTGCGTATGAAACAGTATTGTGAAAATGGTCTTAAAGTGGCAGAATATTTCCAGGCCTCCGATAAGATCGAATCGGTCAGCTATCCGGCGCTTCCGGGAGATAAGTACCATGATGCGGCACAGAAATATCTTCCCAATGGTACGAGCGGTGTGATCTCCATCGTCATTAAAGGCGGGCGGGACAAGGCCGTGCAGTTCATGGACGGCTTGAAGCTGGCTTCCAATGAGGTCCATGTGGCAGACATACGGACCTGCGTTCTCCATCCGGCCAGCGAGACCCATCGCCAGTTGACCGATGAACAGCTGATCGCTGCAGGTATCAATCCGGGTATGGTCCGTTTCTCTGTTGGATTGGAGAATGTGGAAGATATCATTGCAGATATCGATCAGAGTCTGAGCCGTCTGTGACAGGATCCGAGTTTTGGGCGAGATGTCTTATAGACATAAAAGCGGCCCGGGCCGAAAGGGAGTAAACCTTTCAGCCCGGGCCTTTGTGTGTCAATATGGCAGTTTATCTTGATATGTTTCAGGATCACTCAAACTGTTTGAATACTCTGTCATAAATATCCAGTATATCATCGATCATGGACGCGGTCTCATAACACAGGTAAGTCTTGCCGCCGCCGGAGATGATCAGTCCTTCTGCCGCCAGAGCCATGGCAAATTCCATGACACACTGGGAAGCTTCAGCCGACTGTCTGGCGTATTCCGGATCAGACGGTTTATAGAAGGTGGGGATATGCTGGGAAGCAGCCACATCAATGTGAAGGATGGACTGATGATTAAATACAAGGGCAGGAATGTGATATTTATCTGTCAAGGCCCCGATCTCTTTCATCAGTTTGTCTGCTGCTTTGGCCATCACTTCATGGGCATTGAGCCGTTCCAGTTCTTCAATGGTCCGACGTCCGGCAAAAGCCGTCAAAGGATTGGCTGAAAGGGTTCCGCCAACCCGTACTTTCTGAGAGCGGTCTTTATTGATACCGGCTGCCAGCATGGAGATGATCTCTTTTCTGCCGCCGATACCGCCGGAACAACCAAAGCCGCCGCCCATGATCTTACCGAAGATGGTCAGATCCGGATGGGTACCGAACAAGGCTTGAGCGCCGCCCATACCAAGGCGGAAAGCGGTGACCACTTCATCGTAGATCAGAAGGGCATTGTATTTACGGCAAAGTTTTTCCGCTTCCTTGTGATATTCGGGAGTCAGAGGAACGGCGCCGCTGTCCTGGCCGAGGGGCTCCAGGACAAGAGCAGCCGTGCCGCCCAGTTTTTCATTTTCTTCAAACTGACGTTCCAGATCCGCAATATCATTTGGCTCCACACAATGGGTACTTTTAAAGCAATCCGCCGGGATACCGTTCAGGCAAGCCTGATCATCCGGCGCTTCAACGGCATTATAGATCAACTGGTCGCTCCATCCGTGGTAACCACCCCGGATACGGATCAGTTCGGTTTTATGGGTATAAGCGCGGGCCAGACGGATGCCGATGATATCTGCTTCCGTACCGGAACCGAGCATACGGAACATTTCAATGGCGGGCATATGTTTCTGGATCGTTTTTGCCAGCAGCCGTTCATGGTCACTGTAAAGCCCGGTCAAAGGTCCGTAATTCAGGATGAAATCCGCGCATTCCTGTTTCAGATAGTTATTGCCCAGGATGGTGGGGCCACCGGCCATCAGAAGGTCGATATATTTATTGCCGTCCACATCGTAAAGCCATGGACCATCTGCACGAACGATGGATATGGGGAAAGGATGGTTATTGGCCAGATTGTGTTCAATACCGCCGGGAATGATCTCCTGTGCCTGTTCAAATTGGGATTTGGACACGGCGCAATGGTCGTCAAACCATTTTTCGTAGGCGGCCACAGCAGAACGTTTCAGCTTTTTTCTGTTCTGCATGATCTCTCCGGCTTTGGCATGGATAGCCCCATAGTCATACCAGTTTAAATAGTTTCCCATAAGAAATTCCCTCCTTATTGCTTTAAAGCAGTGTGAATAAACGTTTTCCACATAAAAACGAAAGAAAAATTAAGAAGTTTGTTGAAATTATGTGGCTTTGAGGCTATAATACCACATAAAGTAACGTTATTCAATATGGTTTTGAAAGAAAATAAAACAATTTATAGGATTAAGGATAAAGTAGATTTTTGTCAGATATTTTGCTAAAATATATCTGGCATGAAAAACGGGAAATGAGAATGGGGGAATTTCATTGCTGAGTATAGAAAGACAAGCGATCATAAAAGATATCCTTTTGGAGCAGAAAAGCGTGTCGGTGGCCGGACTGACAGAACGGTTTGATGTGAGTTTCGAGACGATCCGGAGGGATCTGAAGGTACTTGAAAAGGAAGGGATGATCGAAAAGACCTATGGCGGCGCTGTCCTGAAACAGAAAGTCATGAATCCGGCCGATTATCAGACATTGGCCCATATCATGGTGGATTCCAAACGGAAGATGGCCCAGCGGGCGGTGAAGCTGATCGCCCCGGGAGACTGTATATACATAGGCTTCTCGACCACTTGTGTACAGGTGGCGGCCCTGCTCCCGGATATACCGGTGGTGGTCATGACAAACTCTCTGGAAGTGATGAAAATGCTTTCCGAGAGGAAAAATGTGACCCTTTTTTCCACCGGAGGAAATTGGGACAGCCGAAACCATGCCTTTTTGGGAAGAACTGCCCTGGACAATCTGGAGGGATATCATCTGGATAAAGCGTTTATCTCCTGCAGAGGGCTTAGTATGGAAGTGGGTCTCAGTGACAAAACCGGACTGGAATCAGATATGCGCAGAAAAGTGGCTGAATGTTCCAATGAAGTTTATCTGATGGCGGACCGGACAAAATTTGACAAGGTGACGTTTGTAAAGACCTGTGGATTTGAACGGATCACCGGAGTCATAACAGATGAACGGATGAGCGATCTTTGGAGGAATTTTCTGAAGGGCAGAGGCATCCGGTACTATGATGAAGAGATCATGGATGGGGAAGATGAAACGCATGATGGAAATCATTTGGAAATAAACCAGGAGTGATCATATAAAAATAGGGAAATCTCAAAAAAGTTGTGATATTGCTAAGTAATATCACAACTTTTTTTGGTTTTTTAATTAAAAAACCAAAAATATTATATGAGACAAGTGATTTTTTGTGAAATTCATATAAAAGGCATTGACAAGATAGTTCGTGTGGTGTATTGTTGTTTTATAAGGAAATAATACACGCAAAAGCAATATAAAACAACGAAAGGAGGAGCTGTTCTGCAGGGGTGTATTTTATAAAAAAAGCAAGCCTGCTTTTGGTGTGTATATAAAAACTTATGGAAAAAGGAGCAGAAGTATGTTTGATGAAATGAAGAAAACCGTCCTCTGGCACGCCAAACAGGCTTATAAAGAGAAATTATTTGCCGGGACCAGCGGAAATCTCAGTGTCTACGATCGGGAAGCGGATGTGATGGCGATAACGCCAAGCAGTCTGCATTACGGTCTGATGCAGGAGGAGGATATCGTTATCATGCGGTTGGACGGGACCATCGTGGAAGGCAGCAGAAAGCCATCGTCGGAATGGCAGATGCACCAGGTTATCTATCAGAACAAACCGGAAGTCCGCGCTGTCGTACATACCCATTCGCCTTATGCCACAAGCTTTGCCGTCAACCATAAAGAAATCCCGGTGATCCTGGTGGAAATGATGCTTTTCCTTGGAGGCAGTGTGCGAGTGGCGGATTTTGCCATTAATGGAACAAAAGAAGTGGGAGACGCGGTTGTAAAAGCCCTTTACAATCGGAAAGCGTGTACGATGGCCAATCATGGCGCTGTAGCTGTGGGGGAAAGTCTGGAAAAGGCTTATTTAAGCGCCATATATCTGGAGGATGTGGCAAAGATCTATTGCCTGACGCCGGATAAATCCGCGATCCATGTGATACCGGAGGACATTGTGGACAAAATGAGAGAGAAGTATCATTTGCCAAAGGATTGATGAAAAAATGGGGTGAAGCAATGGATTATATTTTGGCTTATGATTTTGGCACCAGCGGCGTAAAAGCTGCCTTGGTGGATTATGAGGGAAGATTGATCGGCGACAAGGAGTGTGGTTATCCACTGCTCTATAAGGGGGGCGGATTTGTGGAACAGGAACCGCAGGCGTATTGGGATGCGGTTTGCAAAGCCACACGGACGGTGATCGAAAACGCAGGTATACCGGCGGAATCGGTGACGGGCATGTCTTTTTCCACGCAAGGGTTGGGGATCATTCCTCTCAGCAAAGATGGGGAGATCCTTTACAATAATATTTCCTGGGTGGACAGCCGGGCAAGAGCACAGGCGGATGAGATCAACGAAAAATTGGGACGGCATGAATTTGACGCAGCGGACGTGATCCCAAAGTATCTGTGGATCAAGCAAAACATGCCGGAGCTTTATGAAAAAACGGCTTACTTTTTGGACTGCACCGGCTATCTGAATTATATGGCAACGGGCAATATCGCCATGGATTATTCGGGTAAAGCGCCTTATAGCGCGGATGAGGCGGAAGTGAAACGCCGCCTTTCCTGGTATGAGACCGCCGGCCTGGATGTGGCCAAATGCCCGCCGTTGATCCCTTGTACTGGCTATGTGGGCAATCTGACGGAAAAAGCGGCAGCCGAACTGGGTGTGACAACGGCAGTGGAAGTTTATATGGGCGTGGTGGACGTGACCTGTGCCGCCATGGGCGCCGGCTGCTGTAAAGAAGGGGATGCCCATGTGTATCTGGGCACATCGGGATGGCTGACTGTGGTCACAGGCAAAGACAAATTCCCCACATCCCAGCCAGGTATCTGGCAGCTCCAGGCAGCAGACGAGACAAAGCATCTGTACGGCGGCTGTACCCAGTGTGCAGGCATGGCGCTGGATTGGGCCATCGATCGATTCTATCATACGGAAAAAGAGATGTTTGCCCGGGGAGAAAAGCCTTCTGGAGAAGAAAACATATATGATCTGGTGAATAAAGAAGCCGCGGAAGTACCAGCCGGCTCAGAAGGGCTTCTGGCCACCACCTGGCTGCTGGGGGAAGGCTGTCCGATCACGGATGAAAAAGCCAAGGCGGTTTATGTGGGAGCCACACAGACCCATACAAGAAATTATTTTGTCAATGCCATGATGGAGGCGGTCTGCTACAGTCTGAGGATGGAGATCGATGATTATCGTATAGACAGCGGCGGAAAAGAAGTGGAGAAGCTGGGAGCCATCGGCGGCGGCGCCCAGTCAGATCACTGGATGCAGATGATGGCCAATGTGACCGGAGTTCCCGTATCCGTTCCGGAAAACTGCCGGCATTCCGGAGCCATTGGATCGGCAGCGATCGTCTGCGTGGGGAAAGGTATTTATAAAATCGATGAAATAGATCGTTTTGTGCGGATCGGAAAGACTTTCTATCCGGATCCGGAAAAGAAAGCCATATATGACAGACAGTATGCCATCTGGCAGAAACTTTATCCGGCCCTTAAAGACGTATTTGCTGATCTGTATTAAAGGGAAAAGAGACAGATAGAAAGGATGACAGATATGCAGGGATTTTCTTTCGGCATTCCCCAGAAGATATGGGTTGGAGAAGATATGACAGGAAAGGCTGCGGATTTGCTGAAAGCAGCCGGGCTGAATAAAGTGCTGGTCGTTTCGGACCGGATGCTCGCCCAGACCGGGCTGGTCGATAAACTGGTAAGCGCATTGGAAGAGAAGGGGCTACTGGCGGATCTTTTCTTGGATGTGGAAGCCAATCCTTCCGTGGAAACGGTGGAAAAGGCAGTGGCAGACTACAGAAAATGTCATGCCCAAGGACTTGTGGCGCTTGGAGGCGGCTCGCCCATGGACGTGGCCAAAGCCTTGGGAATACTTGTGGCATACGGCGGCGATCTGCGGGATTATGAAGGCGTGGGAAAAGTGCCCGGCCCCATCGTGCCGTTCCTTGCCATGCCGACAACGGCAGGAACCGGTTCAGAAGTCACCTCTTTTGCCGTTATCACCGATTATGGCCAAAATGGAGAAAATAAAGACGCCGGATATAAATTTACCATCAGCAGCGAATATGTATTGCCGGTATTTGCCGTCTTAGACAGCGAGATGATCACCTCCTTACCTAAACGTGTAGCAGCCTCCACGGGGATCGATGCCATCGTCCATGCATTGGAAGCCTACATTTCAAAAGGCGCGACACCATTCTCGGAAGCCATGTCGGAAAAAGCTTTGGAACTTTTGGGAAGCCATATTAAGACTTTTGTGGAGGATCGGACCCGCAAGGATGACGCCCGCGCCATGATGGTGGGCAGTAATCTGGCCGGTATCGCGTTCAGTCATGCCCGGCTGGGGGATGTCCATGCCATGGCCCATCCGGTGAGCGGATTCTTCCATGTGGCTCACGGAGAAGCCAATGCGGTCTTGCTTCCCGCCGTACTGGATTTTAATGAGTCCTGCTGTATGGAAAAGTATGGAAAGATTTATCGTATTCTTTCTGGCAGACCGGATGCAGTTTATGAAAAGGGTATGCTGTCCCGGTTTTTCCGACAGTTGAATGAAAGTCTGGGGATAGGCTATACCTTGTCCGATCTGGGTGTGGAAGAACATGCCATACCAGCCATGGCGGCGGATGCGATGAAAAGCGGTAATGTGGCGGTCAATCCCAGAGAAACCACCATTGAAGATATTGAAAGAATGTATAAAGAAGCCATGTAAAAAATAAGCAAAAACACGTAATCTCCTATTTTTAAATATGAACAGCAAGACCCTCCGGTCCTCATTTCGAGGATCGGAGGGTTTTGGCGTTCAGCGCTTCAAGGATATCCGTTATCCGGCGGCTTTTTGAAAGGATGGTCAGTTCTGGTTCGTTGATCTGTTCCAGATAGTGGGCGTCCGAATTGCTGATGATACGACAGTTATCCAGATAAGGATGCGCTTTTTTCAGCCGATGGAGATGGGCCATATTTTTCAGTTCCACGCAGTCAAAACGGCTGTCCGGAGGGATAAATCCCAGATTGGCCAGAAGGCTGTTGGAAGACTTGTCGATATGGGCCGGTATCATGACGCCGCCCCGTATGTCCACATGGGAATACAGATCATCAAATGAAAGATCGGTGCTGTTGATGAGCAGATAGGGCTCCTCTCCGATCGGCTGATCATCGAGACCGTACAGAAGCTGTTCGCCGAATATGTCCGGTCGGTTGGCCACTTTGATCAGATGGTGATAGACGAAACGGTCAAAATCCAAAGCAGCTGTAAGATCAGGAAAGAGACAGACCACATGGACTTCCTCGGCTGTGGTCACTTCCATGCCGGGGATGGCAATGAGCCCGTATTCTTCAGCCATTTTCAGAAACGGCCGGCAGTTTTTGCTGGAGTTGTGATCCGTAAGAGCGACCACATCCAGCCCTTTGAGCGCAGACATTCCAATGATATTGGCCGGAGTCATATCCCCATCGCCGCAAGGAGACAGGCAAGAATGAATGTGCAGATCATAAGATAAGGAGATCATGGTTTATTCCGCCGGATCTGCCTGTTCCATAAGGCCCAGGACCTTACAGGCTGCTTCAAAGACCGGCATATCCGTTTCAAATACAGTGATGCCTTGGATCTTGGCTTTGTTCAGGGCGGCTTCGTCTAAATGGACATCTTCCGCCAGGATGATACAGGCCGCATCGGCCAGGGAAGCCACAGCCAATGTGTTCATGTTAGCCATGACTGTGACCCAGGCACAGCCGGCAGGCGCCCGCCCCATGGCAATGCTGAGAAGATCGCAGCAGAAAGGGGTGGTGATCTGACGCTCCGTGTCATCTCCGGTATTGAGGAGCGTAAAGATATTTTTATCGATCAGTTGTTTTAGTGTCATAAAAACCTCCCTGTCCGAAACATCAGTCGTCTTTCGGGGAGTCTCCGTCCGGACTGGTGGATGCCGGATTTAAAGAAGCGTCCAGAAGGGCGATATCTGAAGAAAGTTTGGTGATGTACTGTTTCAATACATAAATATATTCGTTGGCGTTGCCATCTCCGATAAAGATATTGTTGGCCAGCGTATTGGCGTTGTCCATGAGCCGATGAATGTGATTTTTCAACACATAGATACAGTCATTCTGAGTGGCATTGCCCCGGACGATATCTTCCGCCAGCGCCTTACAGGTGGGGGCGCCGCAGGAACCGCAGTCCAGGCCGGGGAACTTCTGGCAGAGCCGGTTCACCTTGTTTAACATGGCGAGACTTTCCATCATGGAATTGCCCAGACGAAAGACCGGGAGATACTCCACCGGTTCGGTCCAGTAAAGATCGTCGTTCCCGATATCCGGCGTTTTGTGGGTCATGGATACGGGCAGATAGCTGTTTAGCTGCTTTAACTTGGCTTTGGCCACGTAGGGATTTTCCACAGTCAGGACGCCGCCCACACAGCCGCCGTTGCAGGCGTTCAATTCAATAAAATTCAGGTCGGAAAACTTCTCATCCTCCAGATCTTCCAGTACCCGTATCACATTCTCGATACCATCGGCTGCCAGATAGCTGCTGGTGATCATGCCCGCCGCTTCGCCGCCGCTGCCGCCCCAGCCCACGCCGATACGTCCGGCCCGGGCCAGATCCATGGGATTTTTTTCGGCTTCCTTCATCAGAGGCAGCATGATGGGGTAAATATCCTGTATAGCCAGAACGCCATCGATATCGCTGCGGGCATTGCCCAATGGCGAACGGGCATAGGTCACCTTGGAAGGACAAGGCGAAAGGAAGATGATGCCGATCTGATCTGGAGGCAGACCGGTTTTTTGAACGGCCTCCTTCCGGGCCAGCTTGGCGGCCACTTCCACCGGAGGATTGATGGGTAACAGGTGTTCGATCAGGTTGGGAAAACGGACCCGGATCAGACGGACAACGGAAGGACAGGCGGTACTTATAAACGGCCAGTTTTCCGGATGTTCTGTCACATATTTACGGGACTCCTCCGAAACCAGTTCTGCTGCCGCGGCCACTTCGAATACATCGTTGAAACCCAGATGGATGAGGGCGGTCAGGACGATATTGATATCTTCCAGATGATTGAATTGGCTGTACAGGGAAGGCGCCGGAAGGGCCACAGTATATTTGTACCGTCCAAGTATGTCCAGACGGTCTCTTCGGCTGATCTTGGCGTGATGGCTGCATATGCGGATACATTCGCCGCAGTCGATACAAAATTCGCCGGCGATGATGGCTTTGCCGTCACGGACCCGGATAGCTTCAGTGGGACAGCGCTTGATACAGTTGATGCATCCGTTGCACAGATCTTTTTTCAGGTGAACGGAATGAAAAAAACGATTGTCCATGTCAGCTCCACCCCTTTCTATCATGAAGGATCACAGATTGACCGTCATGGTCACAGTGGTGCCCACGCCCAAGACGGTGTCGATCTGCATGGTGTCAGAGTATTTTTTCATGTTGGGAAGCCCCATTCCCGCGCCAAATCCCAAGGAACGGATATTGTCCGGGGCAGTGGAGAATCCAGCCTGCATGGCCTGTTCCACATCTTCGATACCTGGTCCCACATCCTTTAATTCCATACGGATCAGAGTGGGGGTGATATCCACGGTGATCTGCCCCCCTTGGGCATGGATGACCATATTGATCTCACCTTCATACATGGCGATGGCCACCTTGCGGACGACCTGGGGGGAAACGCCCAACTGTTTTAATTTGTTCTTCACATCGCTGCTTGCTTCTCCGGCCCGGGTAAAGTCGGTTGGCGACACATCATAGCGGAGTGTCATGAGACTGTCTTTCATTCAATCACCTCCGCTAAGTCCGGCAGAATAAAGGATCCCGCAGGCGGTAAACATACGATGGTTGGTGGCCAGAAAACAGATATTCCGGTCGCGGGCCATCTGGATCATGGAAGCATCCGGTTCCTTGCCGCGGATCATGATCACGCAGACGATATCCATCATTTCTGCGGTACGGATGACCTGGGGATTGCATAGTCCGGTCAGAAGGACGGATTGATCATTGACATGGGCGAGGACATCACTCATCATATCCGAACCACATGCACGGTAAACTTCCGTGTCCAGAAGATCCTCACCGGCAAGCACACGCGCATCCAGAAGTTCTTTAATGGTATTGACTGTCATACAAACCTCCCTGTTGGTTTAAATACACTTAAAAGATTCTTGATAAAAGTATATCATCTGATTTGGGTAAATTCAACGAAAACTCCCGGACGTCTATGGAAGTTTCATGGAATAATATCCGGAAAACAAAATAATATTACGAAAATTTCTTTCGACTTATAATTATTGTTGGAAGCTTCGGTCAAAAACCCATGGCAATTTGCACAGGTTGATGATATAATGAAAAAAGATCATACATAAGGAGGGATTTATTTTGGTTTCTAAGAAACAGTCCGTTCCGTTTCGCGGGACAGAAGAGCAGAAGGAAGCCTTGATGCAGGCGATCGAGTCCATGAAAGATGAAAAAGGCTGCCTTATGCCCATCATGCAGAAAGCACAGGACATCTATGGATATCTGCCGCTGGAAGTACAGACGATGATATCGGACGCGCTGGGCGTGCCATTGGAAAAGGTATACGGCGTGGCCACTTTTTATTCCCAGTTCGCCCTTAATCCAAAGGGACGTTATCAGATCTCCGTCTGTCTTGGAACAGCCTGTTACGTTAAGGGGTCAGGAGATATTTACAACAAGCTGATGGATCTGTTGGGCATTGTTGGAGGAGAATGCACGCCCGACGGAAAGTTTTCGCTGGATGCCTGCCGTTGCGTTGGAGCCTGTGGACTGGCTCCGGTCATGATGATCAACGGCGAGGTATACGGACGTCTGGATGTGGATGACGTGGAAGGCATCCTGAATAAATACGAATGACGTCATGATGACAGAACTTTCATTGAATATTCTTGATGTGGCGGAGAATTCCATCCGGGCGGAAGCAACGCTTGTGGAAATTACTGTGGAAGTCAGTGTGGCATCTGACCGCCTGGTGATCATCATTGCCGACAATGGCTGCGGCATGACAAAAGAGCAGATCGCCCAGGTGGAAGATCCTTTTTTTACGACGCGGACAACGCGGAAAGTCGGACTGGGCGTCCCGTTTTTTAAATATGCGGCGGAGAGTACGGGGGGAAACTTTTCCATACGCTCCGAGAAAGGCGAGGGGACTGTGGTCCGGGCTGAATTTGGCCTGACCCATATCGACCGGATGCCTTTGGGGGATATAACGGGAACCATATATACGCTGGTCACTTTCCATCCGGAAGTGGATTTCAGATATATCTACCGATATAATGATGCAGAATTTACACTGGATACCCGGCAGATGCGGGAGATACTTGGCGGTATACCGCTTGACACACCGGAAGTGTCGGAATATATCCGGGAATATTTAACGGAAAACAAGCAGGAAGTTGACGGCGGAGCCGTCATCTGATCGAGGAGGTAAAGCAGATTATGAAATCTCTTGAAGAATTAAAAGCGATCCGAGAGCGGATGCAAGGCAAGGTGGGCCTGCGGTCCGAGAGTGAAGATCAGACAAGAGTGATCGTGGGGATGGCGACCTGTGGCATAGCCAGCGGTGCCAGACCGGTATTGAATACGCTGGCGGAAGAAGTACAGAAAAAGGGCTTGAAAAATGTCATGGTGACCCAGACCGGCTGTATCGGGCTGTGCCAGTATGAACCCATCGTGGAAGTTATGGAGCCGGGCAAAGAGAAGGTCACATATATTAAGATGAATCCGGACAAGGCAAAAGAAATCGTGGACAGGCATCTGATCCGAGGCCATGTCGTCACCGAATATACACTGAATGAGACAAACTTATAGTGAGGAGGAAAATCGATGTATCGTTCTCATGTTTTAGTATGCGGCGGCACCGGATGTACTTCCTCCGGAAGCCAGAGAATTATCGAGACATTAAAAAGTGAGCTGGCCAGACAGGGACTTCAGGATGAAGTAGCGGTCGTTCAGACCGGCTGTCACGGCCTGTGCGCCATGGGGCCGATCATGGTCGTTTACCCGGAAGCGGTTTTTTACGCAATGGTATCTGAAGATGATGTTCCGGAGATCGTATCCGAACATCTGCTGAAGGGGCGTGTTGTGACCCGGCTGGTCTATGAAGAAGCAACGGGAGAGGACGGAGCGATCAAGTCTTTGAAGGATACGGATTTCTACAGTAAACAGACCCGTGTGGCCCTTAGAAACTGCGGCGTGATCAATCCGGAAGATATTGACGAATACATAGGGACCGGCGGCTATGAAGCGCTGGGAAAGGTGCTTACTGAGATGACGCCGGACGACGTGATCCAGACCATATTGGACAGCGGCTTGAGAGGGCGAGGCGGCGCCGGTTTCCCCACAGGGCTTAAATGGCGTTTTGCCTCCGGCAACCGGGGCAATGTCCAGAAATATGTCTGCTGTAATGCAGACGAGGGTGATCCGGGAGCCTTCATGGACCGGTCCGTTTTGGAAGGGGATCCCCATGTGGTATTGGAAGCCATGGCCATCGCCGGATATGCCATAGGCGCGAGCCAAGGTTATATCTATGTGCGGGCAGAATACCCCATTGCCGTGGACCGTTTGCGGATCGCCATCCGCCAGGCTAGAGAATACGGACTGCTCGGCAAGAATATTTTTGATAGCGGATTTGATTTTGATATCGACCTTCGGCTGGGCGCCGGCGCCTTTGTCTGCGGTGAGGAGACCGCGCTGATGACGTCCATCGAAGGCAACCGGGGCGAGCCGAGACCAAGACCGCCTTTCCCGGCGGTGAAGGGGCTGTTCGGTAAGCCGACCATCTTAAATAACGTGGAAACCTATGCCAATATCCCGCAGATCATATTAAGAGGCGCGGACTGGTTTGCCTCTATGGGTACGGAAAAATCCAAAGGTACCAAGGTCTTTGCCCTGGGCGGCAAGATCAACAACACCGGTCTTGTGGAGATACCCATGGGAACCACCTTGCGTACGGTGGTCGAAGAGATCGGCGGCGGGATCCCAAACGGCAAAAAGTTCAAAGCGGCTCAGACCGGCGGACCTTCCGGCGGCTGTATCCCGGCTGAACATTTTGATATACCCATTGACTACGATAACCTGATCTCCATCGGTTCCATGATGGGATCCGGCGGATTGATCGTTATGGATGAGGACACCTGTATGGTGGATATTGCCAAATTCTTCCTGGAATTTACTGTGGATGAATCCTGCGGCAAATGTACGCCGTGCCGGGTGGGCACCAAGCGCATGTATGAGATACTGGATAAGATCACCAAGGGTGAAGGCACCATGGAAGATCTGGATAAGCTGGAAGAGCTGGCCTATTATATTAAGGAAAATTCCTTGTGCGGCCTGGGACAGACGGCGCCCAATCCGGTATTGTCAACACTCCGGTATTTCAAGGACGAATATATCGCCCATGTGGTGGATAAACGCTGTCCTGCCGGCGTATGTAAGGATCTTTTGTCCTACCGGATCGATGCGGACAAGTGCCGCGGCTGTACATTGTGTTCCCGCGT
The DNA here is from genome assembly GCA_018715345.1 of Candidatus Onthocola gallistercoris. GTDB lineage: Bacteria > Bacillota > Clostridia > Lachnospirales > Lachnospiraceae > Frisingicoccus > Frisingicoccus gallistercoris. Next base: position 15,738 of record DVLT01000052.1, on the reverse strand, counting down.
ATGTCCGGCAGGAGCCATCGAAGGCAAAGTGAAAGAACCGCATATGATCCATCAGGATAAATGTCTCAAGTGTGGCGCATGTATGGAGAAATGCCGGTTCGGCGCGATTTACAAAGAGTGATGGAGGGTTGCGTAAAATGGGAGATATTACAATTAAGATCAACGGAATGAATGTTACGGCTCCGGAAGGCTCGACTATCCTTGAGGCAGCCCGCCTGGCCCATATAGAGATTCCCACATTATGTTTTTTGAAAGAGATCAATGAGATCGGCGCCTGCCGCATGTGCGTGGTGGAAGTCAAAGGCGCCAAAAGTCTGGTGGCATCCTGCGTTTATCCTATAAACGAAGGTATGGAAGTGTGGACCAACACCCCGAAAGTGCTGGACTACAGACGTAAGACACTCCAGCTTTTGCTGTCCAACCATCGGAAGGAATGTCTGTCCTGCGTGCGCAGCGGTAATTGTGAACTGCAGCAGCTGTGTAAAGATCTGGGCGTGACTGATGAAAACAAATATGCGGGCGCCATGACAGAGACCCCGATCGATGATTCGGCGGCCCATATGGTGCGGGACGACAGCAAATGTATCCTTTGCCGCCGCTGTGTGGCTGTCTGTGAGAAAGTCCAGGGCATCGGCGTCATCGGACCCAATGAGAGGGGATTTAAGACCTTTATCGGTTCCCCCTTCGGCATGGGCCTTGGAGAGACAAGCTGCGTTTCCTGCGGCCAGTGTATCGCAGTCTGTCCCACAGGCGCTTTGTACGAAAAGGATTGTCTGGATGATGTGTTGGCGGCCATAGCCGATCCGGATAAATATGTCTGCGTCCAGACGGCCCCGGCTGTCCGTGCGGCGCTTGGCGAAGAGTTTGGCTATCCTATCGGGACAAACGTGGAAGGTAAGATGGCGGCTGCTCTGAGACGGATCGGATTTGACAAAGTATTCGATACGGATTTTTCGGCGGATCTGACCATCATGGAAGAAGCCAACGAGTTTATAGAAAGAGTACAGAACGGGGGAACATTGCCCCTGATCACATCCTGTTCGCCAGGATGGGTCAAATACTGTGAACACTATTTCCCGGATATGACTGAGAATCTGTCCTCGTGTAAATCGCCTCAGCAGATGTTTGGCGCGGTTTTAAAAACTTATTATGCGGAAAAGATGGGTATTGATCCGAAGAACATCGTCAGCGTCAGCGTCATGCCCTGTACGGCCAAAAAGTTTGAGATCGGACGGGACGATGAAGCTGCGGCCGGCGTGGCCGATGTGGATTATTCCATGACCACGAGAGAATTGGCCCGGCTCATCAAACGTGTCGGCATCCGGTTTAATGATCTTCCGGATGAAGGTTTTGACGATCCGCTGGGTGAGTCCACAGGAGCCGGCGTGATCTTTGGAGCCACCGGCGGCGTTATGGAAGCGGCCCTTCGGACGGCTGTGGAGACACTGACCGGCGAAGAACTGAAAGAACTGGATTTTAAAGAAGTCCGGGGGACAAAAGGCATAAAAGAAGCCACTTACAATGTGGCTGGTATGGCTGTGAAAGTGGCGGTAGCCTCCGGCCTTGGCAATGCCAGAGAACTTCTCGATAAAGTAAAGAATGGCGAAGCAGACTACCATTTCATCGAGATCATGGGTTGCCCCGGCGGCTGCGTCAATGGCGGCGGTCAGCCTCAGGTATCTGGACCGGTACGGAATACAGTGGATGTGCGGGCGCTGAGAGCCAAAGTGCTTTACGATGCGGATGTTGCCATGCCGCTTCGCAAATCCCATGAAAATCCGTCTGTAAAGAAGCTGTATGAAGAGTATTTGGGAAAACCGGGAAGTCATAAAGCCCACGAAATTTTGCATACAACTTATGTAAAAAGAACGATCAACGGGAATTAGACAATAAAAAACAGGGCTGTTGCATCTCGCAATGGCCCTTTTTTGTCAAAAACCATCATCTAAGCAAGAAAGGATGGGAGTTTTGAAAGTTATTGATTTTAAGACAGCCAGCTGTAAACACTGCTATAAATGTGTCCGTTCCTGTTCGGTAAAGGCCATACGGGTCCGGGATGCCCAGGCTCAGATCATGAAGGAATACTGTGTTCTGTGCGGAAAATGTTTGGAAGTCTGTCCCCAGAACGCAAAAACCTTTGTCAGTGATATGGACAGGGTGAAATATTATATACGCAGCGGCGAGAAAGTGGTCATCTCCATGGCGCCGTCTTATATGGGCATTTTGTCCGCTGACCATCCGGGAAAAGTAGTGGGCGCTTTGGAAGCTTTGGGCTTTCATGCTGTTCGGGAAACAGCGGAAGGCGCTGCCTACGTGACGGCAGAATATGCCAAACTGCTGGCGGAAGGCGCTATGGACAATATCATCACCACCTGCTGTCCCAGTGTGAACGATCTGGTGGAAAAATACTATCCGGCTCTGACACCCTATCTGGCGCCTGTAGTATCGCCCATGGTGGCCCATGGACGGCTGATCAAAAAGATTTATGGACCGGATGTGAAGGTGGTCTTTTTAGGCCCCTGTGTGGCGAAAAAGGAAGAAGCAGAAGAAGATGAGCGGACCGCCGGAGCCATTGACGCGGTCATCCATTTCGGGGAATTAAAAGAATGGATGGATGAGAAAGGCATTGTCCTGAATGACTGTGACGTGCGGCCGTTGGCCAATCCGGATCCGGGGGTGAACCGTCTTTATCCGGTGAGCCACGGTGTGGTCCAGTCTGTCATGGTGAAAAAGGTACCGGAAGGGTACAGAAAGCTGTTCATCGATGGTATCGATAACTGTCGGGAGATGCTGGACGCCATGGAAAAAGGGGAGATCCACGGCTGCTTTATCGAAATGAATATGTGCGAAGGCGGCTGTATCAAAGGACCGGCGGTGGATAAGATGAACTTTTCCCGTTTCCGGGCCCGCTTTGACATCGAGGATCGGGTGGAATATACGGATGCCGCCTATCCGGGGGAAGCGCCGGAAGTGGAGATGACGAAACATTTCTATTCCCGCATGATGGATATGGGTAAGCCGACAGAAGCCCAGATCCAGGCTGTGCTTAAAGCCACCGGAAAATACAATAAAGATCAGGAGCTGAATTGCGGCGCCTGCGGTTATCCCACCTGTCGGGATAAGGCGATCGCTGTCTGTCAGGGAAAAGCAGAGATACAGATGTGCCTGCCTTACACTTATGAACAGGCAAAATCCATGTCCAATCTGGTCATGGATACCACCCCCAACTTGATCATGATCATCCGAAACGACTTGGCTATTGAAGAGTTTAACCGGAAGGCAGAAGAAGTGTTCAAGATATCCCGGAAAGAAGCCATCGGAAGATATATTTTTGAGTTTTTGGACGGGGAAGATTTTGAAACCGTGCTCTTGACCCATGAGTCCATACATAGAAAGAAAGTGGAACTGACAGCATGGAATATGACGGCTCTGGTGACGATCGTTTATATTGAAAGCCGGGATGCGCTGCTGACGATCATACAGGATATCACTGCTGAAGAACAGGAAGCGGAGAAACAATTCCAGTTGAAAATGCAGACATTGGAAGTGGCCCAGGAAGTCATCGACAAACAGATGATGGTGGCCCAGGAGATCGCCGGACTTTTGGGAGAGACGACAGCTGAAACCAAATCCACGTTAAACCAGCTGAAACGGTCCATTCTGTCCGAGGAAGGCAAATAGGGCCGGAAGGGGGCGTACCGGTGAAAGTAAGTATAGAAGTATCATGGAAAAGCCTGAATAAATATGGCGAAGAGCTGTGCGGTGACAAGGTGGAGATACTAAAAACTCCGGATTCGGACATCGTTATTCTGGCCGATGGTATGGGCAGCGGTGTGAAGGCCAATATCCTTGCCACCCTCACGTCAAAGATACTGGGAACCATGTTTTTAAAAGGGGAACCCATAGATGAAGCGGTGGAAACACTGGCCAGCACTTTGCCGGTCTGCAAGGTGAGAGGCGTCTCCTATTCCACTTTCAGCATCCTGCAGATCTTTCGGAATGGGGATGCTTACCTGGTGGAGTATGACAATCCGGGGTGCATTTTTGTGCGGAACGGTCGGCTGATGGACATTCCCTCTGAAGAGCGGGTGATCGGAGGAAAGAAGATCAAGGAATATCGCTTCAAAGCCCAGGTGGACGACTGCTTCGTGCTGATGAGTGACGGGACCATCTATGCTGGCGTGGGCGAACTTTTAAATTTCGGATGGACATGGGAAAGTATGGCAGACTATACTTTGAAATGTGTTAAGGAAACCCGGTCGGCGGCAAGGCTGGCGGCGCTTTTGTCCAAAGCATGCGACGATCTGTATCAGCAAAGACCAGGGGACGATACCACTGTGGCGGTCACCCGGATCATCCGGAGGAAGGAAGTGGCCATCTTCACCGGTCCGCCGGAAAAGAAAGAGGACGATGCCCGGCTCATGAAAGAATTCATGATGACGGAAGGGAAAAAAGTCGTCTGCGGCGGTACCACCTCCCAGATCGCAGCTCGCTACCTTAATGAAAAGATCCGGAACAATACGGACGGAACAAAGGAGATACCGCCCACGGCATCCATACGGGGGATTGACCTGGTGACAGAAGGCGTACTGACCATGAGCCATGCGCTGAAACTGCTGAATACCTTTGGCAGTGACGAAGTGGATGTGGAATTCTTTGAAGCGTTGGATGCGGACAATGGGGCGGCGGCCCTTGCGCGAATATTGATCGAGGACTGCACCGATGTCCTGTTTTTTGTTGGAAGGGCCAGCAATAAGGAGAATTATGACAATGCCGGCCTGTTTGATATCAGCGTCCGGAAAAATCTGGTGGAACAGTTCAAGTCTGTACTGGAGACCATGGGAAAGAACGTGGAGATCCGGTATTATTAAACGAAGAAAAGCTGCGGCCCGGAGGGCATATACCCATCCGGACGGCAGCTTTTTAGGTCCGCGGATCAGCCTGCAAATTTCTGCCAATATCCCACAACAAGAAGGATCACGATGATGATCGGCAGGATGTAAGTCAGATAGAACCGGGCCCATTTGGGGAAGCGGACGCCGGTCCCGGCATCGGCCTCTGCGATAAAGTTTTTCCATCCCCAGCCTCTTTTGCTCGTACAGAAGAGGAGATAGATCAGGCTTCCGATGGGAAGCAGCGTGTTGGACACGATAAAATCTTCCAGATCCTGGATGGTGCTTCCGGCGCCAAAGGGGGCGAATCCGCTTAATATGTTAAAGCCGAGAACACAGGGAAGGGAAAGGAGGAAGATCAAAACGCCGTTGATCAGGACGGCCTTCTTCCGGTCCCAGTTCCACAGATCTTTGGAAAAACTGATGATATTTTCAAAAACGGCAATAATGGTAGATATGGAAGCAAAGGTCATAAATACAAAGAACAGGGCGCCGAAGATATTGCCTGTGCTGCCCATCTGATTAAAGATGTTGGGCAGGGTGAGGAATACCAGCCCCGGACCCTCGCCTGGATTCACATTAAATGCGAAACAGGCCGGGAAAATGACCAGGCCGGACATCAATGCCACCGTCGTATCCAATATACAGATATTGATGGATTCGCCGGTCAGCCGCCGTTCTTTACTGATATAACTTCCAAAGATGGCCATGGCGCCGATGCCAAGGCTCAAGGTGAAGAAAGCTTGTCCCATGGCGGCATAGATCACTTCGCCCAGACCGTATTGGGCCATCTTGCCAAAGTCAGGGATCAGATAGAATTTCAATCCTTCCACTGCGCCGGGCAGGGTCACGCTCCGTATACAGAGGATGAGCAGGATGACAAACAAAAAGCCCATCATCACCTTCGTGATACGCTCAACGCCTTTTTGGAGCCCCAGGCTGCAGACCGCGAAACTCAGTACGATGACCAGTGTCATCCAGAAGATCATATAACCGGGACGGGCGAGCATATCATTGAAAATATTGCTCACCTGTTCCGGAGTCTGGCCGGTGAATTCGCCCCGGAGCATCTTAAAGATATAGGCGACCATCCAACCGCCCACAGTGGTATAGAACATCATCAGAAGATAGTTGCCTGCGATGGCAATATAACTTTCGATGTGCCATTTCGTGCCTTTCGGTTCCAGTACATGGAAGCTTCGAGCGGCAGACTTCTGGCTGGCCCGGCCCACGGCAAATTCCATGACCATGATGGGCATACCCAGGATGACCAGAAAGATCAGATAAATGACCACAAAAGCAGCGCCGCCGTACTTACCTGTGATATACGGAAAGCGCCACACGTTTCCCAGACCAATGGCACATCCGGCAGAAATCAGGATGAAGCCAAGACGGGAAGCAAAACGTTCTCTTTTTTCCATAAAAAGTCCCCCTGATTGAGAAATGATTATTTCAGACTTCTCCCATCGAGGCGTCTGAAAATGAGCCTTTTGAAAACTTTAGGCTCCAAAAAGCAGTTCAAAACACAGTATAACAAAATTACTCTGCTGCTTCAATAGCTAACCCGACGGATTGTGCCCAAAAGAAGGAAAAAGAAAATAATTGAACATTCAAAGAATTTCTTGATATAATAAATAATTAATGCTATATATAGAAGGGGTCCATCTGGCTGTCCTTTCTGAGGCGTACGGCGGGGAAACTGCGAAACAAGTCGGAAAAGCAGGAATATTCAGATGGAGTTTCAACCTACAGGTAAAAAGGCATTAACAGAAGGAATCTTCTTAGAAAAGATGTCCGGTTATATAATAAATATGATGAAAGAAAGGATGATTTGTGTGGTACCGATGACAGCGAAGGAGATCTGCGAAGCAGTATCCGGGAAAATGCTGGCCGGTGATCCGGAGAGTATCATTACAGATATATGTATAGATAGCAGGCAGGCCGGCCCCGGAAGCCTTTTTGTCCCCATCATCGGGGAAAAGGTGGATGCCCACAAGTTTATCGCACAGGTGCTGGCCGGCGATGCCAGTGCGGTGTTGATGTCCCATGGGGATGTGTCCTATCCTGAGAAAGTACATATAGAAGTGACAGATACGGTCAAGGCTTTAGGCGATCTTGCGGCTTTTTACAGACGAAAGTTTTCCATGCCCACGATAGGCATCACGGGGAGCGTTGGAAAGACTTCCACGAAGGAAATGATCGCCGCGGCTCTGGAAGTGAAGTATCCGATCTTGAAAACCGCTGGCAATCAGAACAGCCAGATCGGTGTGCCCCTCACACTCTTCCGTATGGAACCGTCCCAGAAATTGGCGGTGATCGAGATGGGTATCAGTGAATATGGGGAAATGGAGAATCTGGTCCGCTTTGTCCAGCCGGATATGGCGGTGGTGACCAACATCGGCGAAGCCCATATCGCCCAATTTGGGGCAAAAGAAAATACGGCCAGGGAAAAGTTAAAGATCGCCATGAACTTTGGCGAAGGACAGATGCTTTTCCTGAATGGGGATGATGCGCTTTTGCGGGCAGCCGCGCCTGGACAAAAGGAAAAATGTCCGGTGATCTTATATGGTACGGCAGCCGACTGTGATTATCGGGCAGAGGATATCCATATCCGTGACGGAAAGAATTGTTTTACGCTGGTCTGCCCGGAAGGCCGGGAAGAAATTGTCATCAACCAGCTGGGTATCCACAATGTATATAATGCTTTGGTGGCCATCGGGGTGGCGGCCCGGTTCGGCATCCTGCCCAAGGAGGCCAAGGCGGGGCTTGCCGCATACGAAGGTATAGCCATGCGTCAGCAGATCAACCATTTACGGGACGGGATCAAAGTGATCGATGATACCTACAATGCCAGTCCGGCTTCGGTAAAAAGCGGCGTGGATGTGTTGATGCAGTTGGATAATAAAGGCCGGAAAATCGCAGTACTTGGCGACATACTGGAACTGGGGGAGATATCGGGACAGTGCCACTTTGATCTGGGAATGGATATCGGCGACAGCGGTATTGACGAGGTGGTCACAGTGGGACGGGAGATGCAGGCTCTGGCAGCCGGCGTGCAACGGAAAAATCCGGCTGTGATCGTCCATAGTTTCATGTCCAATGAAGAGGCGTCGGCGTATCTGACGGAAAATATCCGTGGGGGAGACGCGGTGCTGGTGAAAGGTTCTAGAGGTATGCATGAAGAAGAAGTGGTCGCCGCCTTGCGGTGTGCTTTTAGACAGGAGGATGGAAATGTACAGGATTCATCATGTTGAAAAACTTACAGATACAATTTATAAAATGGATGTGGAAGCGCCGCGGGTGGCAAAAAGATGTCAGCCGGGAGAATTTGTTATCGTGCGGACCGATGAAAAGGGAGAGAGAATCCCGTTGACCATTTGTGATTATGACCGGGAAAAGGGCTGCATCACCATCGTCTTTCAAGTGGTGGGTCAATCCACGGAAAAGATGAAGCAGCTGAAAGCAGGAGATGCGTTTAAAGATATCACCGGTCCATTGGGAAAACCATCGGATTTTGTGGATGAAGATCTGGAAACATTAAAAAAGAAAAGATATATCCTGATCGCCGGCGGTGTGGGCACAGCGCCCATTTATCCCCAGGCCAAATGGCTTCATGAGCGGCATATCCCGGTGGATGTGATCATCGGAGCCAGAAGTAAGGATCTGCTCATACTGACAGAAGAGATGAAGGAAGTCTGCGACCATTTGTATATCATGACCGATGACGGCAGCTTTGGTGAAAAAGGTGTGGGTACGGATAAACTGGACCAGTTGGTGAAAGAACAGCAGGAACACTATGACCGATGCGTGGCCATCGGCCCCATGATCATGATGAAGTTCGTCTGTCTGCATACGAAAGAGTTGGGCATCCCCACAACCGTCAGCTTAAATCCCATCATGGTGGACGGCACTGGAATGTGCGGCGCATGCCGGGTGAGCGTGGGCGGCGAAGTGAAGTTCGCCTGCGTGGATGGTCCGGAGTTCGATGGACATCAGGTGGATTTTGATCAGGCGATGAAACGTCAGCAAATGTACAAAACAGAGGAAGGCCGCAGGATGCTCGAACAGCTTGAGGGCGAAACACATCATGGCGGATGCGGCCAGTGCGGAGGTGAAGCATAATGCCATTACGAAAAGAAAAAGTGCCGGTGAGAGAGCAGGATGCAAAGGAAAGAGCCTGTAATTTTGATGAAGTATGTCTGGGCTATAATGAAGAAGAAGCGGTTTCGGAAGCAGGCAGATGTCTGCACTGTAAAAATCCTCTGTGCGTGGGCGGCTGTCCGGTATCCATCCATATACCGGAGTTTATCGCAGCAGTCAAAGAGCGGGAATTTGAAAAAGCTTTTCATATCATAAATGAATCTTCCTCTCTTCCCGCCATATGCGGCAGAGTATGCCCCCAGGAGAGTCAATGCGAGGGTCAATGTATCCTGGGCAAGAGCGGAGATCCGGTAGCCATCGGAAAACTGGAACGATTCGTGGCAGACTGGGCCAGAGAGCATCACATCATGCCGGAGAAAGCAAAAGAAGTGAAAGATCAGAAGGTGGCCATCGTGGGTTCCGGACCGGCAGGTCTGGCTTGTGCCGGGGATCTGGCCAAGATGGGATACCAGGTAAAAATATTTGAAGCCCTCCATGAACCGGGCGGCGTACTGGTTTATGGCATTCCGGAATTTCGTCTGCCAAAGGATGAAGTTGTGGCGCCGGAAATCGAAAATGTCCGCAGATTGGGTGTGGAGATCGAAACGGACGTGATCGTGGGAAAATCGGTGACGGTGGATGAACTGATGGAAGAGGAAGGCTTCGATGCCGTGTTCATCGGTTCCGGAGCCGGACTTCCGAAGTTCATGGGACTGCCTGGCGAGCAGGCCAACGGTGTGTTTTCCGCCAATGAGTTTCTGACCCGGAATAATCTGATGAAAGCTTTTATGGACTATGATACGCCTATTTTCCACGGGAAAAAGGTGGCTGTCGTTGGCGGCGGCAATGTGGCCATGGATGCGGCCCGGACGGCATTGCGTCTGGGAAGTCAGACCTATATCATCTACCGGCGAAGCGAAGCGGAACTCCCGGCAAGATTGGAGGAGATCCACCATGCCAAGGAAGAGGGGATCGTGTTCCATTTCCTGACCAATCCGGTGGAGATACTGACCAATGAGGATGGCTGGGTAACCGGCATACGCTGCCAGAAAATGGAATTGGGCGAACCGGATGCTTCCGGGCGTCGGCGGCCCATACCTGTTGAAGGGTCTGAATTTGATATAGAAGTGGATGGCGTTATCATGGCTTTGGGTACATCGCCCAATCCGCTCATATCTTCCACTACAGAAGGGTTGGAGACCGACCGGAGACATTGCCTTGTGGCAGACAAAGAGGACGGAGCGACCACCAGACCCGGCGTCTTTGCCGGCGGTGACGCAGTGACAGGGGCGGCCACCGTTATCCTGGCCATGGGAGCAGGCAAAGCAGCAGCAGCAGGCATCGATAAATATCTGAAAAAAGTATAAAATAGTACAAAAAGTACTTGCATGAACTAAAGAAAAGTGTTATAGTAGGTGGTGTTAAGGAATTAACAAATTAACACGCCCTTTGAATCCCATAATAATATAACCCTGAGGAACCGCTGTCAGAAATGACGGCGGTTTCTTGCGTGATATATAGATTTAGGAAAGGAAAAAACATGACAGAGCGGGGAAAAGAACAGAAGATACGGATGATCGCGTTTGATCTGGATGGAACGGCGCTGCATCGTTCAAAAGGTCTGACGGAGTTTACCAAAAGGACCCTGGAGAAGGCCGCCCGGTCAGGAAAGATGATCGTTGCGGCCAGCGGACGGGTATGGGCGGCGCTGCCGGAGAAACTGACGGATATGCAGGAGATGGAATATTTTATCACCGGCAATGGCAGTAGTATCTTATATAGAAAGCAAGGAAGTCAGGCCGTGGAGCGGATTTACGGCAAAGATATGGAGCCGGATAAGGTGGAGGCGATGCTTGCCGTTGCGGCGGATTATCCATGGCCCATGGAAGTGTTCATGGATGGGGCCGCCTATGCCCGGGCGGATTATGTGGCCCATCCGACAGCGTTTGGAGCGTCCTCAGATATTTATGTGCGTACCACCAGAAAGCCGGTGGCGGACATCGAGGACTTTGTCCGAAGGAATATATCCCACATCGAAGGGCTGAACCTGATCGTGGCGGATATGGAAGAAAAGAGGGTGATCCGAAGTCGGTTGGAAAAGATCAAAGACGTTTATGTCACCTCATCGGTCCCGCGGTATCTGGAAGTAAGCCGGGGCGGTGTGTGTAAAGGGACGGCCCTGCAGTATCTGGCAAAACGTCTGGACATCTCCAGGGACGAGATCCTGGCTTTCGGAGATGGAGAAAATGATATTGAAATGCTCCAGTATGCCGGCATAGGCGTGGCCATGGAAAATGGAGAAAAAAAACTCCAGGCGGCTGCGGATCGGATCGCACCGGACTGTGACGAGGATGGCATGGCAAAAACGATACAGGAGCTGATTTTTGACGGGGAAAACGAATTGTGAAATTTTGATGTAAGTGTTGACTTGAGAAAGTATGGGTTATTATAATAGAACAACAAGGTAATCACTGAAGGAGGACCTATGGAAGAAAAAGACAAAAGCAATAAAAATAATGATGAAAAAAATAAAAACTATCAGAATTTCATTATTATTGCCATCGTCGTCCTTGTGGCCATGCTTGTCATCAACATGATGTTGGACCGGGTGCGCGACAGCCGCCAGGAAGAAATCTCTTATGATACGTTTATACAGTGGCTGGACGAGGATAAGATCGACGAAGTGCTGATCACTTCAGACCGCCTTGAGATCACACTGGCAGAAGATTCTGAAAATGGCCTTCCCATGACTTATTATACCGGTATTGCGGAAGAGTCGGACGCGTTGAGTCAGCGCCTGGAAGATTCCGGTGTTTCATTTAAACGTCAAGTGGTCCAGTCTGGTTCGATGATCTGGACGGTATTCTTATACTATATTTTGCCAAGTGCCTTTATGATCGGGATGCTGTTTTTTCTCATGCGTTCTGTCAAAGGCGGCGGCGTGATGGGTGTGGGAAAGTCCACGGCCAAGATGTATATGCAGAAAGAAACCGGCGTCACTTTCCGGGATGTGGCTGGTCAGGAGGAATCCAAAGAATCTCTGAGAGAGATCGTGGATTTTTTGCATACTCCGGCCAAGTACACCCGTATCGGCGCAAAGCTTCCCAAGGGCGCTCTGCTCGTGGGACCGCCGGGAACCGGCAAGACCCTTCTGGCCAGAGCGGTGGCCGGAGAGGCTAATGTGCCTTTTTATTCCCTGTCCGGTTCGGATTTTGTGGAGATGTTTGTGGGCGTGGGAGCTTCCCGTGTACGGGATCTGTTTAAAAAAGCCCAGGAGACAGCTCCGTGCATCATATTTATCGACGAGCTGGATGCCATCGGCAAGAGCCGGGATTCCAGATACGGCGGCAATGATGAACGGGAACAGACATTGAACCAACTCCTGTCTGAGATGGATGGCTTTGACGCGTCCAAAGGGATCATCGTCCTTGCTGCCACCAACAGACCGGAGATATTGGATAAGGCCATCCTGCGTCCGGGACGTTTTGACCGGAGGATCATTGTGGAGAAACCGGATCTAAAGGGCCGGGTGGACATATTGAAGGTCCATGCCCGCCATGTGAATATGGACGAAACAGTGGATTTTGATGAGATCGCCAAGGCCACATCCGGGGCGGTGGGGTCGGATCTTGCCAATATCATCAACGAAGCAGCGCTTTTGGCGGTAAAAAACGGCCGGAGCGCAGTCAGTCAGTCGGATCTGTTTGAATCGGTGGAAGTGGTCATAGCCGGTAAGGAGAAGAAGGACCGGATCCTCAGCGCAAAAGAGCGCAAGATCGTCAGCTACCATGAAGTGGGCCATGCCCTTGTGGCGGCGCTCCAGAAGAATACGGAGCCGGTGCAGAAGATCACCATCGTGCCCAGGACCATGGGATCCCTCGGCTATGTGATGCAGGTACCGGAGGAAGAAAAATATCTCATGTCCAAAGTGGAGATGGAAGAGGAATTGGCCACTTTGCTGGGCGGACGGGCATCCGAAAGTCTGGTGTTTGATTCGGTGACCACCGGAGCGTCCAATGATATCGAACGGGCCACCCAGATCGCTCGGGCCATGGTGACCCAGTATGGTATGACCGATGTTTTTGGACTGATGAGCCTGGAGACGGTGGAAGACCGGTATCTGGGCGGAAGAGCCGTGTTAAACTGCGGCGAAGAGACGGCGGCGCAGATCGATAAAGAAGTGATGAGCATCTTAAAGACCGCCTATGATAAAGCTTATAAGCTGCTTTCCGAGAACCGGGAGTGTTTGGACAAGATAGCGGAGTTTTTGATCGAAAGGGAAACGATCACCGGTAAGGAATTTATGAAGATATTTGAGAAAGTCCGTAAACAGTCGGAGACAGACGCGGATCCCTCCCAGGCAGATCCGGAGGAGATGGGGTCTGCGGATGTTGACGAAAGTTTGGGAGATCCGGTTTCAGACAGCACAGATCAACAGGCGCAGAATGAGGATGCCGGTTTGGATGACAAAATGCCGACAGTTGATATAAGGAAAAAAACTAAGGAAGAATAAGACGTACAAAAACCACTCGCTTATAGAATATAAAGCATCTGCTTATCTATACCCTGAGTGGTTTTTTAGAGGGGAAAAGCCATGTTTGATTTTGATGAAGAACTGAAAAAACTTCCCGGAAAACCGGGCGTTTATCTGATGCATGGACAAAAGGATGAGATCATCTATGTGGGAAAGGCCATCAGTCTGAAAAATCGGGTGCGCCAGTATTTTCAGAACAGCCGGAACCTGACGCCAAAGATCCGGCAGATGGTGAGTCACATTTCCCGATTTGAATATATCATCACAGATTCGGAGTTGGAAGCACTGGTATTGGAGTGTAATCTGATCAAGGAATATCGGCCAAAATACAACACCATGCTCACCGATGATAAAACGTATCCTTATATAAAGGTGACAGTAAACGAGGATTATCCGCGTATTTTGTTTTCCAGACAGATGAAAAAGGACAAGGCCCGTTATTTCGGCCCGTATACCAGCGCCGGCGCTGTAAAGGATACCATCGAGCTTTTGAAAAAACTATATGGTATACGTAGCTGCAGCCGGGTCCTGCCTAGGGATATCGGCATCGGACGACCCTGCCTTTATCATCATATCGGCCAGTGTGATGCTCCGTGTCAGGGGCTGATATCAAAGGCTGATTACCGGAAAAAGATACAGAATGCACTCCATTTTCTTGGCGGCGACTACCGTCCGGTGGCGGAGGAGCTGACCCGGAAGATGCAAGAGGCATCGGATGCCATGGAATATGAAAAAGCCAAGGAATACCGGGATCTCATATACAGTGTGCGCCAGATCATGGAAAAACAGAAAGTGACCAGTTCTCAGATGGAGGACAGAGATGTGATCGGTTTTGCCCGGGCGGGCAATGAGGCGGTGGTCCAGATCTTTTTTATACGCAATGGCCGGCTGATCGGCCGGGATCATTATTATCTCACCGGAGTGGAGCAGGAGACCCGAGGTCAGGTCATGACCTCTTTTGTCAAGCAGTTTTATGCCGAATGTCCCTCGGTCCCAAGAGAACTGATGCTTCAGGAAGACATTGAGGATAAGGAGATCATACTCCAGTGGCTTTCCGGACGGAGAGGTCAGAAAGTGACCGTGACCGTACCGAAAAAAGGCCAGAAGGAGCGTCTGGTGGAACTGGCGGCAAAGAATGCCATGATGGTATTGAATAAAGACAGTGAAAAGATGAAGCGGGAAGAGGCCCGCACCCTCGGCGCAGTCCATGAACTGGAGGAACTTCTGGAGCTGCCCTCCATCCTGCGTATGGAAGCCTTTGATATATCCAATACCAACGGTTTCGAGAAAGTGGGATCCATGATCGTTTATGAAAAGGGCAAACCAAAGCGCAGCGCCTATCGGAAGTTTAAGATCAAAGACGTGGAAGGCCAGGATGATTATCAGTGTATGGAAGAAGTGCTGACCCGAAGATTCCGCCATGGTCTGGAAGAGCGCCGGCAGATCGAAAAAAGTTCCGGGGATATACAGATGGGAAGCTTCTCTGTTTTTCCGGATCTGATCTTGATGGACGGTGGGAAAGGTCAAGTCCATGTGGCACAGAAGGTGCTGGATGCGCTGGGATTGGCTATACCTGTCTGCGGCATGGTAAAGGATGATCATCATCGAACCCGGGGATTGTACTATGAAGACGTGGAAGTACCCATGGATCGGAGTTCCGAAAGCTTTCGGCTGGTGACCCGGGTACAGGATGAGGCCCATCGCTTTGCCATCGAATACCATCGGAGCTTGAGGAGTGCAGGCCAAGTGCATTCCATGCTGGATGATATAAAAGGGATCGGCCCCGCCAGAAGGCGGGCGCTCATGCGATATTATGGCGATATACAGAAAATAAGGGAAGCGGATGTGGAAGAATTGAAGACAGTGCCTTCCATGAACGAGCAGGCAGCCCAGGCTGTGTATCGATTCTTTCACCCGGTCTCCGACGACAAAAACGGATCAGGTGTGTAAATTCATGCCATTGGCGAAGCGAAACAGATATGGTATAATGTTCACGAAAGCAATGAGCCGTGCGCTTCCATCCGTAAGACGTTTTGTACGCTTGCGTACGGAAAACGTCTTACGGATGGAAGCATAGGGCGAAAGCCCGTGAGCGAGTGGAGCTAGAGCGGAACGAGCTGGCACGGCGAGAAAGAGCATAGGGCGAAAGCCCGTGAGCGAGTGGAGCTAGAG
>DVLT01000051.1 GCA_018715345.1 Candidatus Onthocola gallistercoris | reverse complement strand
ATTGCCTGATGGACTTACATCTCATCAAGGTAACAGGCAGCGAACTTCCTTCATCCATTCTGTCTATGATCTGGTGAGAATGCCAATTCTATCTTTCTTTGCCGCCACTGCATGCCAGTGGCTTTTTTCTGTCCTCCTTTATCGCAGATAACGTAGCGTTTTTCCTGCATTTTCAGCCAGTCTGCGTATCTGTTTTTTTCATTTTTCTATCTAAATAGCTGTTTTGCAGCTATTTTTAGAGTAAAAAATGTAAATAATAGGTGTTAAAACGCCATTTTTAGCTTTAGGGCAAACATTTTCCATCAAAATGAACATTTCCCGTATAAATTCCGGCATTATAAAGCGAAACTTTGGAAAGACTATCCAGAACCTCCTAAAAGTTCATAAAACAGGTGTTTAGTATGTACAAATATGTCTTTATATGGCGTTTTGGTATTTAGCCCAGTCATTTCCCTAAAGTCAAACTCTTTCCAGCATCAATTCCAACATTCTAAAACGAAACTATTAAGGGACTATCCAGAGTCTCCTGATAGCTCATCTCTCCGCCGCCATCTACATCGACCCTTTTTTCCCCAACACCACGGCCACAGTTTTCAGCAGGATCTTAATATCCAGTCCCAGGCTCCAGTGTTCGATATAATATGTATCCAGCTTGACCACTTCCTCAAAATCCGTGATCTCGCTCCGGCCGCTGACCTGCCACATCCCGGTCAAGCCGGGTTTGGTGGCCATCCGGGCCCGATGGTGTAGTTCATATTTTTCCCATTCATCCACTGTGGGTGGACGGGTACCCACAAGACTCATGTCCCCTTTCAGGACATTGACAAACTGTGGAAACTCGTCAATGGAATACTTGCGGATGAAGTTGCCGATGCCTTTGCCCGGCCCGGCTTCGCTGCCGATGATCCGTGGATCGTAATCCAGTTTGAACATACGGCCGTCCTTGATCCGGTTTTTTTCCATCAGCTCTTTTTTCCGTTCTTCCGCATCCAGATACATACTGCGGAATTTATAAATCGTAAACTGTCGTCCATTTTTCCCCACCCGCTGTTGGGCAAAAAAAATAGGACCGGGAGATTTCCTGTATATGGCCGGCGCCACAAACAGATATAAAATGCCAGTGATCAGACAGCCTGCAAGACCGCCGCAAATATCCATAAAACGTTTGATAAATGCCTGCTTTACCGACATCATATTTGAACTCACTGTGAGGACTGTATAGTCCCCCAGATTCTCCACCGTACGCTTTTCCATGCCTGTGTCAGCTGCATCGGCTACTTTATAATGAACTGCGACTCCAGCTTCCAAAAGAGGGTTTTCCAGTCTCCCGAAAGCATTTTCATCTGTTGGCATATCCATGAGCACTTCATCCACCCATTTGCGGCACACATATTCGATCAACGTTTCCCTTGAGGCAACCACCGGACGGCCGGCGATCTTGCTGCCGGTCATATCCTCGTCCATGATCGCCAGGCCCGCAAGGCAGTAATCTGTCCACGGCAGCCGTTTCAAGCCTTCCAGCACCGTTTCTGCTCTCGCTTTTTCTGTAACGATGAGCAACGCCCGTTTACTGTTTTCCCGGCCTTTGCCCTTTCGCAGCAGAGCTTTCCAACCGATACGGGCAAAATAACCAAATACAAAATAAATGACTCCCGTCATGACCAGGATCATCCGGGAATAAGCTTCCCCTTCCTGCACAGCAAACAGATAGAATACCGTGCATAAGACCACCAGCGCCGCCTGGGCGCCCATGGCTATGAATTCCCGATAATAGCCTCTCTTTAAAATATTTTTAAAGCTTTCGGAAAAGAAAATGACAAAGATATCGATCATCACCAATATGACTGCCATTTTCTTATAAATATCATTTTGGTAAATGTTCTGCCATCCCATACGTATAATGTAAGATACCAACAATGCCAACTGCAGGCAGAGCAAATCCAGGATCAAAAAATCCAAATGTTTTGTCCAGTTGCTGCTCCTCTTCCGATACATAGCGAAACTTCCTTTATCCCCGTTTATTTATTCGTAGTACTTACCGTAATATTTACCGTAATACTTACCGTAATATCCCCCATCCTTTTTCCGGTCCACCTTGTTCAGGATAACCCCAAGGATGGGACAGCCGCTGGCTTCCAGCTTCGTCTTGACGCTCTGGGCCAGCCGATACTTGATCGCTCCCGACTCCATGACGATCACCGCTCCGTCACAGTTTTTGGCGATGATGGCCGCATCGACAACCATGCCTAAGGGCGGCGCATCCAGTATGATGTAATCACAGATTTCCTTGAAGGACTGGATCATCCTTCCAAAGGCGTCTGTAGACAAAAGTTCTGTAGGGTTGGGCACAACCGGTCCGGCGAACTGGACATACAGTCCCGGTACGTTGACTGCATAGGTGATATCCTCCACGGACGCCTGGCCGGAAAGATAATGGGAAAGGCCGTATTCCGCCCCCTTCGCCGCAGTTCTTGAAGCAAGGACTGATTTGCGCATGTCGCAGTCGATCAGCAGGACCTTTTTCTTCAGCTGACTTAACGATATGGCCAGATCCAATGCTGTTGTGCTTTTTCCTTCACCGGCGATGCAGCTGGTCACCACGATCGCCTTTTTATCTGCGCCGCAAAACTGGATGTTCGTCCGCAGCATCTTCAATTCTTCTCTCATTTCGTATTCCTGTACAGGAACCTGTATGTTCAGTCGTTTCATGGGTCACTCCATCCGTTCTTTTATAAAACTTTATTCTGCAATATATATTCAGGGTTGATGTTGAAAATCTTTTCAGCATAGTCAGAACCCATTTTTTTCTCTGTGTATTTTCTGCATGCCAGAAGATTCGGTTTCCTCTGGCGGATCCCATGGGCGTCGGTGGCTACAAAATCGATCAGATCCTGTTTCATACACTGCCCGCAAAAATGTTTTGTGCGCCGTCCGTTTTCCCCGAGCAGGGAACCGGCGTTGATCTGTATATAAGCCCCGCATGCCTTTATATCGTAAACCTGATCAATGTCATGGGTCATGCAGGGATATCTTTCTATGTGGGCCAGCACCGGCAAAAAGCCTTTCTGGCGAAGGTCATAAACCTGATTTCTGATACGTTCATAATTATGGGATGAGGAAAATTCGGTCAGTACATACCGGCTGCCGGCAAGGGTCGGCCTCAGCCTTTGTTCCAACTCTTCCGTCATGTCCGCATTGGTGTGGAATTCACATCCCAGATAAACGCGTAAACAACTGTCAATTTTCAATGCCTCTTTGCGCAGCGCAAGATAGGCATAAACAATCTTTTCCATCCCGGTTTCAAACATGCCTTCCCGGTAATGGGGTGTTACGATCAGCTGACGTACACCATCTTCATATTCTTTCCGAAGCATCCGGACGGCTTCTTCCATCTCGTCCGGTCCGTCATCCACACCGGGCAGCAGGTGGCAGTGAATATCTGTAAGTCCCTGAAGCATCCTAACCCTCCTGATGATCGGAAGGCGACTGCGAAAAGCAGCCGCCTCCGCTGTTCATCGCAAAAAACTGCAATTATCTGGCAACTTCTCTGTTTTTCAGTACGCATACGCCTGCAAGAGCGATAACGGCTGTCATGCCAGCGAACATCAGCATGCTGTTGTCAACGCCGGTCTTCGGAGAGGTTGTTCCGGATGTACTGTCAGAAGATGTACTTCCAGAAGCTGTTCCAGTACCTGTTGTACCGCCATCACCCGGTACAGTAACATCACTGGATGCAGCAATGACTACTGCTACAGGAGACAGGTCAGAGAATGTACCTGTGATGGTGCCATCACCGGCAACGGAAGCGATAACTTCCCACTCGGTGCCTGTCCAGTGGAGCAGGACTACATTTGAATCGGCTGTAATGCCCGGATACTCAAATGTAATGGTCACAGGGTACTCTGATCCCTCAGGAACAGTAACATCTTTCACATCAACAACGGTCATGCCATCTGTGTAAGCATCGCCAAGGATACTTTCCAAAGTGTCAGCATCGTTGAGATCTTCAACAGCTGCGCTCACTGTAGGATCACTGGTATCGATCGGGCTGATGACAACATCAACCGGATTGCCATTGGCATCTGTGCCCGATCCGTTGTTCAGTGAAGGACTTCCTGCAGCCATAACGCCGATGCTCATTGCGCAGACAACGCCTACTGTTGAAAGCAGTGCGACTACTTTCTTGAGTCCTCTTTTCATTGGGTTCTACCTCCTTTAATTTATTAAATTATTTCTCCCCCGTTCAATCCGGAAGGTAAAATAATTCCACAATTAATTGTTCCAGCGCGTCCTCATCCACGTAAAATTCATCGTGGAGGTTTCCTTCCTGATCACCGCCCGGTACAGTTTCCGTGGCGGTCAGATCATATTCGGACAAAGCCTTCAGATCTTCCGCGCTCAGATCTGTCGTTATATGGTCTTCCAGTGCATCCAATACGGTCTGATAGAAGGATGTGCTCCTCCCGCCTTCCTGCTTCATCTGACTGAAAAGCGCCTGGATGAACTGGGTCTGTCTTTCCATTCGTCCTTCGTTGCTGCCTGTTTCAGTGATATCCCGATAGCGGACATATCTTTCTGCCTGTTCACCCTGCAATGTCACCGTAGCGCCTTTTTCAAACGAAGGATCAATATCTGTATAATCTTCCGGTATGGTCAGGGTGACACCGCCGATCAGGTCCGTCGCCACAGTTATTCCATCAATATTCATGGCCAGGCTGGAGTCTATCGGGATGCCGTCCAGTAATTCGGATACCCGCTGTTTCATCAGCCAGCTGCTCCGGGTCTTGCCGTCGCCATAGCCATACTGGAGCGCCAGCTGGGCTTTGGCTTCATAAATCTTTTTACCGTCATAACCGTATACATCCACATCCACCATCGTATTTCTTGAAATCTGGAGCATCGTCGTTTCTTCCGTCTCCGTATTCATGACAAACAGGATGATACTGTCCGCCTGACCGGCCGCTCCGGGATGTTCCTCGATGTTCACTTCACCGGTGGTATCCACACCCAGGAAAAGGCATATCTTCAGATTAGGGTTATATGTATAGGATGTCCCATTATAAGTAATATGGCGTTCAAATGTACTTTCTGTTGTGACGATCGTCTCCCCGGTCATATCCTCCGGTTCTTTCGAAGTCATATACCGATTTCCGATGATCACCGTCAACACCGCTGCGGCCACCACCACAAAAGCCGCGGCCAATCCAATGATCTTTTTATTCTTCATCGACCAACACCGCTCCTACTATAAACCGATGGTTGGACTCATCGCCGATACAAGTGCTCAATGTGATCATATGGTCATCGGCAGTCACTTCCACCGAATCATCCAAAACATTCCGGCTGTCTCCCGTATCCAGACTGTCCAGGAAAGCCTGACGGTCTTCCTCTTTATCAAAGTCATAGGCTACCATGATATGCCGGTCATCATAGACGACCGCCGCAAAAATCCGATAGGTCAGTCTGCCTTCAGGAAGGTATACGTACACATACGGATGTTCCGCCATAAAATCCGGGGCTTCATAATCGTGAAGTCCTTTAAACATGCTTCCATCGTTCATATCATGGCCGTAGATCAACGTATTGAAATCCGTGAAATCTTTACTGTTTTTACTTTCCGTATATATGGAGCCTGGATATCCGGCTGTACCGTCGATCGTATGGTTCAGATAATAGCTGTCATCGGTTTCGCTTTGGAGGATCGGATAATCTATCTTTGTATCCGGTATCTCGATCCAGGCGTAAACGTCCGGGTTGATCGCCTTCAAAGCTTCAAAATCAATGACTGTGCCATC
Source organism: Candidatus Onthocola gallistercoris (assembly GCA_018715345.1). Classification (GTDB taxonomy): domain Bacteria; phylum Bacillota; class Clostridia; order Lachnospirales; family Lachnospiraceae; genus Frisingicoccus; species Frisingicoccus gallistercoris. Next base: position 34,006 of record DVLT01000051.1, on the reverse strand, counting down.
GGAACTTGTTATCGTCCCCGTCTCTTCAATTTCTTCTGTTTCGGCAGTCTGGGTCTCTGCCACGGTAGCCTTTACCTGATCTCTTATCTCGTCATAAACCTGTTCATTCTGCTGCCGGTTCATCAATGTCAGAGCAATGAAGCCTATACTGATGCCGGCTGCCAGCAGACATATAAAGATCAACAGATATCGAATGACCTTCTTCATCCAGCCAACACTCCTATCCTGCTTGTTTTTCGCTGTTTTTCCTTTCATGCTCTTTCATGTTCCGTGGCTTTGCCGAATGTTTTCTCTTATGATGATCCGCTGATTTCTGGTTCCTGGAAACGGGAAGCGATGCCAGCGTATTCAAGCCAAGGTACTTCTTCACATCTTCTTCATTCTTAACCGTATCGTCGGTCAGATGAAGCACAACAACGATGGCGGCTGCCACGAATGCCAGTCCTATTCCTCCGATAGCCGCATTTTTTACAAGACTGGGGCTGGACTGGACTGTGGGTACGACTGCGTCTTCCACAATGCTCGGCCGGTCCGTACTCATGATCTCCGCCACGCTGTCCGCCGTGGCGTCAGCCATGGCATTGGCTATACTGGCAGCCATCTCCGGCTGAGGATGCTCCACTGTGATCTCAAGGATACGGGTATCCGACCGGTTGCTCACCGTGATCATATCCACCAGATCTTCGTAAGCCATATCCAATGAAAGCCGGTCAATGACCGATTCCACCACCGGCCGACTGGTGGCCAACACTTCAAAGTCGGCGGTCAGCTGGGTGCCCATCTGGATGTCTGCCAGGGATGTCACACTGGTCGTCTTCGTAAGAATGTAGATCATCGAAGAGGCGGAATACTTTGGAGTAATAAACATTATCGTAAATCCGCCTGCCAGGATCACCCCTGCCGCAAAACACAGAATGATCAGCCATAATTTCCTCATCAGTACATGAAACAGCTCCACCAGATCAATTTCAATTTCATCGTCTCTGATTTGTTCTTCCATCACTTTTCTCCCGTCATTTTATAGTCTTATAGAATAACTGGAGGAGGGATAGATCGGTTCTACCCCCCCCCTTAAAAATTTCAGTCTTTCAGGATGTCGTGTTTTTACATATATTTTGATGATGTCAGAAAAATTTTTTATCTCTTATATACTTTTTACATTCTTCTGATATCATATTTTATATATTCTTAAAAACAGCCTTTCGTAAAGTATCCAGCTTTACGAAAGGCTGCAGGTGATCTGTTACAAAGACCGGAGATATGCATCCATTTTTTTCATATTTTTCTTTTTCAGTTCCAAAGATGAATGAACATATCGGTTCAGCGTGATATTGACACTGGCGTGGCCGAGGATTTCGCTTAAACTTTTAATCTCGAATCCGGATTCTACGCACCGGGTGGCAAATGTGTGGCGCAAAGTGTGAAAAGTGGCGCCTTTTATATCGGTCTGCCGCATCACAGCCATGAACCGGTTCTGGAGCGTACGGGGTTCCACAGGTGTATTTAGGCCGGACAGCAGGTAATCCTCCGGTTTTGTACGGAACGTTATCAACAGCGGCGAAAGAGGTTCAGGTATGGGAATCCATCTGCAGGAGGATGAACTTTTGGGCTGGGTAATGACCAAATGGGTCTTTTGTCCATTTTTGTCGATATGCGCCGATTTCCACGGAATCCTTTGGAGCGTAACTGCTATTTTTATCCATCCCGACTCCAGATTCACATTTTCCCAGGTCAGTCCGCACAGTTCACCGATACGGAGACCCGTATGCAGCGCCAGCAATATGCCCATATTCGTGCGATTCATATGCTTCGTCAGATGCAGACAAAGCTGCTTTTGCTCTTCCGGGGATAAAACCCGCATTTCCCTGCCTTCCCGGCGCACTTTCAGACATTCCGGGCGGCAGGCGATATTCAGATCGTGATTTTGCCCATAATAAATAATGTTTTTCAGCAAAGATAAAATATCCGAAACACTTTTTGGAGATAATCCTCCCTTCCCGTCTTTGCGTCCCCTTTTCAGCAGCTGTCTTTTCAGCTCTTCCAACATGTACAGATTCACATCTTCCAATGAACAGGTTTTCAGATAGGGCAAAATATGGTTGTGGATCATATCCCTGTATCGTACATATGTAGACTCCTTTACATTTACATAAATGTCTTCCAGATAAGATGCGCAAAGTTCCTCAAAATTCATGAACAATTCCCCTTTCGTACTGCTAAAACATCAGATGTCATTTGTTCAATCCCCTGATCCGTCCTATAATCTGTAGTCTGTGACACAGAATATCCCCGATATGCCTTGTATTTTAAAAGAATATGGATGAAATATCCTGTATAAAACTTGACATTATGTTTTTAATATGTCATTATTATATACGGTTGGGGGAAGCTGTTTCGTAAAGCTGGATACTTTACGAAACTCCCAAATGCTGACAGGGTTATTGTTTCCTGTTTTTTTTATTTTATGCAAAAAAATTTCCAAAAAAAATCCCCCTTGGTCGTCACCGGCCAAGGGGGGTGTTGTTTTACATATGTATTAACCGAAGTATCTCTTAAGAAGTCCTTCAAAGGCTTTGCCGTGACGGGCTTCGTCTCTTGCCATTTCATGTACTGTGTCATGGATCGCGTCAAGGCCAAGTTCTTTCGCGCGTTTAGCCAGATCAAATTTACCAGCTGTTGCGCCGTTCTCAGCGTCGATACGCATTTCCAGGTTTTTCTTTGTGCTGTCTGTAACAACTTCGCCCAGGAGTTCAGCAAATTTTGATGCATGTTCTGCTTCTTCGTAAGCAGCTTTTTCCCAGTAAAGACCGATTTCCGGATAGCCTTCTCTATGAGCCACACGAGCCATAGCCAGATACATACCAACCTCGGAGCACTCGCCTTCAAAGTTTGCTCTCAGATCTTTGATGATATCTTCTCTTACACCCTGAGCCACGCCTACAACGTGTTCAGCAGCCCATGTTCTCTCGCCTTCCTGCAGTTTGAACTTCTCAGCCGGTGCTTTACAGATCGGACAAGCTTCCGGTGCTGCATCGCCTTCATGAACATAACCACATACTGTACAAACCCACTTTTTCATAATAAATCTCTCCTTATCCTAATTTTAATCATTTCTTGTTCAATATCAGTAATCATTACTGATATTGTTATCATACACTTATTGATATGCTTTGTCAATAGTTATTTTCTTTTTTCTTGAATTTCTTTTCCTTCTTTTTCCAACTGCTTACAATCTTTACACAGGCCGTAAAAAAAAGTGCTGTGCCCCTCGATCCTGCCATCGAATCCATTGCCCGCCAGAATATCTATATGGTTCATATCCATAGACGGCAGATCCATGACCGAACCGCATCGGCGGCAAATGAAATGATAGTGCTTATCCATCCGCGCGTCAAACCGGTCGCTGCCTTCACCGCAGGAAATTTTCTGTATCTCACCCTGCTCTGTCAGGAGGGTCAGGTTACGGTAAACCGTCCCTAAACTGATATTGGGATAGATCTGCCGCACAGCCGCGTAGATCATATCGGCAGTGGGATGGTCGGTCCTGCTCTTCAGATATTCTTTGATGGATTCTCTCTGGCGGCTGTACTTTACTGCTTTCATAGAATCCTCCAATCTTAGTAACCATTATTATTATCGTTCTTAGTATAACAAAAAGGCTTGCAAAGTGCAAGCCTTTTTAAAAATTTACATTTATTTCCTGTGCATATCCACATGATATGCTTCATACTGATCCACATTGGTGATAATGTCTCTTCCGTCCGCCTGATCGATCTGATGTTTTCTGTCTTTCATGGACTTGGGTGATTTCTCCAACATGGCCGGGCCGGATACACAGCCGCCTTCACAGGCCATACCTTCGATAAAGTCCTCCGGAAGCCGTCCCACTTTAAGGAGCATCAATGCTTTCTTACATTCCAACGCGCCATTTGCCTTGCAGACTTTCACCGGAAGATCCACGTTCCGCTCTTCGTATGTACGGAGAACAGAAGCGGTCACGCCGCCGGATACGGAATAATTCTTGCCATAACGGCTGCCCTGCTGCATTTCACCTTTATAGGCGGACGGGTCGATCTCCTTGGCGTCAAACATGGCCAGCAGTTCCTGATACGTCAAAGCATAATCCGCGCCTTCAAAAGTAACGGAGTCGATGACTTCACTCTTCTTGGCAATACACGGCCCGATAAACACACAGATGGCGTCCGGATACATGGCCTTGATCAGCCGGGCGGTCGCCTGCATTGGTGAGATGGTCGTGGACATCTTATCCAGCACCTGCGGGAAATGTTTCTTGATCATATTGACAAAGGCCGGACAGCAGGACGTGGTCATCTTTTCGCCGGCTTTCATCTTCTCTTCCAGTTCCAGCGCCTCATTTTTGGATACAAAGTCAGCGCCGAGGGATACTTCAAACATATCTTCAAATCCCAGATCCTTCACCGCTTCCCGGAGCATACCCACCGATACATCCGCGCCAAACTGACCTTCCACAGCAGGCGCCACCATGGCGTAAACTTTCGCTCCGCTCCGGATCAGATTGATCACGTCCACCAGGAAAGACCGATCGGAGATGGCGCCGAAGGGACAGCCGATGACGCACTGACCGCAGCTGATACATTTGTTCTCATCGATGACTGCCAGACCATCTTCATCCATGGTGATGGCATCCACCGGGCAGGCCCGTTTACAAGGACGCATCCGGTCAACGATGGCATTGTAGGGACAGGCTTTCATACACTGACCGCATTCTTTACATTTCGCCGGATCGATGTGGGCCTGACCATTGGAAAAGCTGATGGCGCCGAATTTACAAGCGGATTCACATTTCTTTGCCATACACATCTGACAGTTTTCAGAAACAGTGAAACGGCTGATGGGACAACCTTCACAGGCGGCCGGGATGACCTGGACGATGTTTTTAGGATTGCCATCACTTACCGGCATACGCCCCTCCGCCAGACGGACTCTCTGGCGGATGATCTCCCGTTCTCTGTACACACAGCAACGATACTGGGGTTTATTGCCCGGAATGACCATATAGGGGATCTCATCCCTGCGCTCATCCAAAGTCCCTTCGAAAGCCTGTTTGGCCACTTCCATATTTACCTGAAACTTCAGTTTATCAATAACGGTTGCAAATTTTCTTTCCATAATCTCCTCCTGAAAATGTTTATCTTAATAATATTTCACTGTCACTTCTTTCCCCATCTTCCGGCATTCATCGATCATCTGGCTGACCAGACGCTGACGGATGCTCAGATCGAAAGGAAGTCCCGCTGCCTGATGGGCCGGATTCATGGCCTGTCCCACAAACAGATTGAGCCGTGTACAGTCCTCTATCAATATACGGGCCAGACGGGCCGCCCCGTTTTCCGCATAAAGGTTTTCAAAAAATTCTTCACCCACATGACCAGAATTGTACTCTTCCAACATATGGACAGTCCGGTTCAGAGTCAATACTCCTTCCGTCACCAGATCCATACCTTCAATCTGAGCCGTGGGCGGGATCTCCGGATCGGAATAGACCAGAGACACTTTTATCTTTTTTCCAAGATAACGGGCCACGATATTGGAGCTGGTGCCGCCACAGACGATCTTCTTCCCCGCCGGCGCCATGAAATCTTTCATCACCGTTTCATCATCGTCAAAAGAAACGGGCGGTCCAGTGAACAGACTGACGATCTTCGGTTCGATCACCCTTGCCACGATGACCGTTGTATCGTCCCCCGGTTCTCCGTCATAAAGCCGGAAACATTTCTCACTGATCAAAGACATCAGCCTGGGGGCGGAGATCTGAAGCTGGCACGCTTTTACAACAAATTCGGAAACCCGCTTTCTTCCCCAGCCAAAACTGAAGGCTTTTCCCACACCGGCATGGACCACGCCATCGCTCATCATCACATAATAGTCGCCGTATTTTACCCGGAATCGATAATCCCGGATGATCTTGCCGTCCACTTCCCGCACGGTAAAGGGAGGATCCAACACCTGGCCATCCCGGACAATGATCGCTGCCGGATTGTCATATTCGATCAGCGAAGCTTCGCCATCCTTGAATATTTTTAAAATGCTGAAGGTGGAATAAGCCACTTGTCTTGTCTGGCAGACCGGAAGGGTACTGGCAATGGTTGTCACACATTCTTCAATGGTCGCGCCGTTTTTCAACATGGTCCCCATGATCTTTGTGGTCAACGTGGACAAAATATTGGCCTTGACCCCGCTGCCCATACCATCGGACAAGATCAGGATATCCGCATCCTCTGTCTGGATCTGGGCAACTGTATCGCCGCACAGTTCTTCTTTTTTCTTATTTAAACTTTTCCAAGATATATCCAGTCCCATGTCCATATCATTCATCGTCCCCATCGTCAATGATGCTGTCCCGCATCTTTGTCAAAGTCATCTTGGTTTCCGCTGTCGTCTCTCCCAGTAAACCGGCGATCTCCTGCGCCACCATCATCTGCTTATCGATGACTTTCTGGGCCATATCCACAGCATTGAGTTTCATCTGTTTATGTCTTGCCCTTTCCTTTTCCTTGGCAGTGATATCCCGGAATATGCCCAAGGCAAGATTCTGTTCTCTCATGTATATGATGTTCTGCATGGTGACCATTTGATATTGATCATAGGATACTTTGAGATTGACCACACTGCGTTTTTCCCGGAATACTTTTTCAAAATATTCTGTGGGAATAAATGTATCCAGTTTTCTTCCAATGGCTTTATCTCTTGGAACTTTCCATGCCACTTCCGCCGCATTGTTAAATTCCTTGATGGTCATATCCTCATCCACTGTGATGATCAGTGACGGCATCACCGAAAGAATCACGTCGGACATGGATTTTGTCCGCTGATACAATGAAGGGATACACATATTCAGCTGGTCTTTTCCCTGGCAGACAGCGATTGCCCGTTCCCGGCAAGTCTTAAATCCGCAGGCGCCGCAGTTTAGCTGTTTTTCCAGCGTGTCTTTCCCATCTGCCCGAAGTACTGCCTGGATATCTTCCTCGGACGGTTCCGGAATGCATTCTGCAGATTCCCGAAACGCCTTTGTCAGATTTCCCTTAAAATCTCCCTCTTCCAGATCGGGAAATTCACGGATGATCTTCAAATTGGTATAAATACGGGCTCTGAACCGATCCCTGGCCCTTCCTCCGGCCAAGGGGCCGTTGATACAGCCGCCCACGCAGGTAGACAACTCAATGACACAGTTTTCCAGTTCATCCCGTTTCAGACACTCAAATAATTCCCGTATGGGTTCCAGGCCATCCACATACAGACTTTCGTATTTCCCAAAGCCTTTATCTGCGTCAATGGACGCCAAAATACCGCCGCTGACGCCATAAAGGCCGTTGACTTTTGCATTTTTCCCTTCCCTGGGCGAAAACTCACAGGCTTTCAGATCGATCTGCTCTTCCTCCAGCCATCGGAACAATTCCGTAAAATCCAGCACCGCATCCACAACGCCCCGTGTCCGGCTATCCAGCCGGGCTTCCCGGCCATGGGCCGCACAACTTCCAATGTAGACCACCTTGGCGTCTGGTCCATACTCCTCTTTCAGCATCTGTCCATGGGCGATCATGGGTGAGACGACGGGCGCAATCATGGGAATGATCTCCGGATAATATTTTTCCACCAATTCGTTGACAGCGGGACAGGCGGAAGTGATGATATTTTTCATCTTTCCTTCTTCGATCAATGCCTCATAGGCCCGTGTCACATGGGCAGCGCCTTCCGCAGTCTCCCGGACATGGGTGAAGCCCAACTTATACAGGCTGTTCCTGAGCTGACCAGTGCCCTGTTTCGTATCCCCAAAAATGCCCAGGTAGGCCGGGTCCAGAGACGCAATAACTGTCTCATTGGCCTGGATAAATGCTTTTACCTTTTCCATATCGCTCAGATAGACGATGGTATTCTGGGGACAGGCTTTCAGGCACTGACCGCACAGGATACATTCATCCGCCACATACATGGCATGTTCGCTTTTAACATGGATGGCTTTGACCGGACAGACCCGGACGCATTTATAGCAGTCTTTGCATCTCGCTTTCTTAAACCCGATAGATGCCAACTAATCCAACCTCCTAAGAACTTCGTTATCAAAAAAGCTGTCCACTGTTTCCGGCGACACGGAAAACAATTCATCATCGATCTTTACACAGACGCCTTTGGCACACTGTCCGGTACAGAACGAACCGTTCAGTTCGATCTTGTCATCCAGTTTTTTTTCTTTGATCCTGCTTTCCAATCTCTGAATGATGTTTCTGGAGCCTTTTAAATGACATGAACTCCCAATGCAAATTGTAATAACCATAAAATGTCCTCCCGTATTTATTAATATATTTCCTTGCCGTCTGTGTCGGCATGACTATGGACCATGGAACGGACGATCTTGACCGTTGCGCAATAATCCTCTCCTCCCATGCCTTCTTCTCCGGCTTTTTTATAAACCGCCTGGGCTGCTTTCATCCCCGGCAGATCCATATCGTTCATATCGGCAAATCGTTCACAGATGCGGATGGCCTTTGTCATCTGATCCACCGAATATTCTGGTGTGAAATCCTCCGTTTCAAGTTTTGTCAATTTGGCATCCAGATAGGCATTCTGGCCGCCTCCATATGACAGGGCTGCCGCAAAACGATCCATATCGATATTCTGGGACTCAGCCAAGGCCAAGGCTTCATTGACAGCATTCTGTATCTGAGCCACAGCCACATTATGACAGATATTCATGATAATGCCGCTGCCCACGCCTCCTATATGGATCAAACTCCGCCCCATATAGGCCAATATGGGCCGTATCTTCTGATAGACATCCCAGTCGCCTCCCACATAAATACCCACCGTGCCCATGATGGCTTCGCCCTTTGAGCGGACCACCGGCGCGTCTAAAAAGGCCGTTCCCTTTTCTTCCAACATATGGTGGACCCGCAAAGTCACATCCGGATAAATGGTACTCATGTCCACACAGATCTTTTCTTCATTCAGTTCCGGCAGCATCTCCTCATAAATGGACAATACCTGTAAAGACGTCTGGACCATCGTAAAGATCAGATCCGCCCTTCTGGCGATCTCCGCCGCCGAAGTACAGGCCACGGCTCCCTGGGAAACCGCCGCTTCCAGAGCATCCGGACGGATATCATAAGCAAACACGCTGTCGTCATGCTTCCGGGTAATATTCTGACACATGGCACTTCCCATCGTACCAAGGCCGATAAAACCAATCTTCACCAAATTTCCTCCTTCGCTGTCCAGAATTGTTCCAGCGTTTCCTCTAGTGTCTGTAAAGTCACTTTTGTGACGGGCGACCACTCCGCAGGGAATAGTCGCTGATACAGATTATGATTAAACCGTTCATCTAATAGCGCGATGACGCCCACATCCTTTTCCGACCGTATGACCCGTCCTCCGGCCTGGAACACTTTATTCATGCCGGGGAACCGATAAGCATAATCAAAACCGCTGCCCAGCTTTTCATCAAAATAGTCTTTGAGAAATTCCCGCTCCACACAAAGTCCCGGCAAGCCTGTTCCCACGATCACAGCCCCGATCAGCCGGTCGGATGGCAAATCTATGCCTTCCGAAAACACGCCGCCCAGGACGCAAAAGCCAATGGTAGTGGAATGGGGCGATTCCTGGAACCATTCCAAAAACTGCTGCTTCTTTGCTTCATCCATACCGCTTTCCTGACAGATCACCTGGATCCCCGAACCGGCTTTTCTCAATTCTCTTTCGGAAAAGATCTCGAATACTTCCCTCATAAACACATAGGACGGAAAAAACACCATATAATTGCCGTTTTTTCCCCGGACGATCCGACGGATATACTCTGCGATCCGGGTGTATTCTTCCACCCCCCGCCTGTTGTACCGACTGCTCACATCCGTAGCCGTCAGCAGCAGCCGATTCTCTTTTGAAAAAGGCGAAGTCACATACAAGTCATAGTCCTCTTTGGCGGTGGTGCTCAAAAGCTCCTTGTAATATCCCACTGGTAAAAGTGTGGCTGAGAAAAACACGGTACTCCGGCATAGACTCAAATATTCTTTCAGATCCCCCGAAGGATCCACACAACAAACAGTCAGCCATATATCTTTATCATCATCTTGCGGATATTGGATATAGGATATATATTTATCCGTCATCCGGTCACAGGCATTGACAAAGCGGCGGATTTCAAAATAATCATCGATGATGCTTTCCCTCTGGACCGTCGGAATGTCTCCTTTCAGATAAGCTTCCATCTCCGAAGCCAGCCGCAACATATCCACCGAAAATATGCCGATCTCAGAAAGTTTAAGCCCTCTCTTCCCGGACTCTTCCAGTCGTCTCTGGTAATCTTTCATGTCCCGTATACATTTGCCCGCTTTTCGGACGATGGGAGAGCTGATCCCTCTCATCTTTTTTCGCAGTCCGCCCAGACGCAGCATGGATATGCTGGCGCTATACATCTCCCGGGCCCGATCCACCAGATTGTGGGCTTCGTCCACAAGAAGCACCCGCTTTTTCATCGGATCCGCATAAAGACGTTTCAGGCAGGCATCCGGATCAAATGCATAGTTATAATCACCGATGACCATGTCGCACCATTCCGCTGTATCCAGCTGAAATTCGTACGGGCATACCTGATACCTTTCAGCATAATCTTCCACTGTCCGACGATCCATGGCATCTTCATGGGTGATCATGTCAAATATGGCGTCATTGATCCGGTCAAAATGACCTTTTGCCCGCCGGCACAGTTCCGGTTGGCAGATGCATTCCTCCTGAGGACAGATTTTTTCTTTTGCTGTCAGCGTGATCCGTTTTAAAGACAGACCATGATCCTGGAGCAGTCGGCAGCCATCTTCCGCCACCGTCCTGGCAATGGTCTTGGCTGTCAGGTAAAAGATGAAATCACACGCTCCGGCTCCCATGGCTTTTAAAGTGGGGAAAACCGTCCCCAATGTCTTTCCGGTCCCTGTAGGCGCCTGTATGAATATCTGCTTTTGCTGCTCAATGGTCCGGTAAACACCGGAAATCATCCGCTTCTGTCCTTCCCTGTAGGGAAAAGGAAAATGAATATCTGTGATCGACTTTTGCCTTTCTTCAAGCCAGTCCAATTTCCATCTGGCCCACACCGCATAGGCCGATATCAGATCTTCAAACCATTTTCTGAGGATGTCCCACTCCAGTGTCTGCTCAAAATATCGGAGTTCTTCCGTCTCCAGCTGTCCATAGGTGATCCGGAGTCCCAAAGGCTGTCCAGGATGCTGCAGCCCATACATGTAGGCGTAGCAAGAAGCCTGGGCCACATGCAGTAACTCCGGTTCTTCGATCCGGTTTACATCGCCTGTAATACCTTTGATCTCATCAATGACGACCCGGTCTTTTTCTGTGATGATGCCATCGGCTCGGCCCTCCACTGTGATATCCAGTGTTTCGTCTGCCGGATAGCAGCATGAAAGGGTCACTTCCGCCCGGTAGCCGCCTCCGGCCGCCTTTTGGATCCTCCGGTGAAGCCGGCTTCCCGCCAGCATGACGGCCGGGTCTTTCAGTTCCCCCAACCGCTTGTCGATATCCCCATGGCGAAGGATAAATTCCACCAGATTTCTCACAGAAACATGGACATTCTCTTTATCCATAGCTGTCCTCCTCATTGTCAACATTATAACACAGAACCCATGTCGAATAAAGCACAGTCCAGCCGTTAAAATGGTTTTTATCAAGTACAAAACGCCATCCTCCGTACCCGGACGCAGAATGGCGCTGATGATCATTTATTTGTTTCTCATTTTTTTGTCTGCCTTGGAACAGCCAATCTTTTTACTGTAAAAAACTGTTTCGCATATGTATTTGAATCCTCCACCGCCACCTGACAGTTCAGCCAGGACAAATGTCCTTTGATACTGTCCTGAAGCCGTTTCATGATCATTTTTTTATTTCTGCTCTTTGGTCCGTTGGCATAAAAATCACCCTCCAAAAATAAAACAATCCGCAGTTTTTTCTTATCTTTCGTTATCTTATCATTTGTAAATGCTTTCCAAAAATCAGACAAAACTACGGACTGCTGCATCCGCTCCGATTTCGACCACGCTCCATACAGGCAAGCGATCGTAGCCATTACTTTTTGCACAACTTCGATATCAAAGCTGCTGTCTGCAGGCAGACCCGACGGAGCGGATTTCAACTTACTGTTGTCAACGCTTGTACGCCATATATTTTCCGTCTCATACCCCAGACAATCTTTAATCTCGATCAGCTGGATGCTTTCATCCGATTCTGCAATGATATCCACACCTTTGGCTCCCGGGAAACCGTTAAATCTGTTTCTGTAAAAAGCGGTTTCATCAAATTTGACAACATTGACACACTTATCGAATATAAATCTAAGCGTACTTTCATCAACAAAATTTCTATCTGCTTCCATACATCATCTCCTGTTCTCTGTCATAAAGCAGATCAAATTCTTCCATGACCGGATTATGTTTTAAATCGGACAAGTTGGAAGCCTGTTCGCATCGTATCTCATTTTCACTTTTATAAAGTGACAGGAAATTATAATTCAATGATTTTTGTTTCCCATTGTCTTCTGCATACAGAGCTGCCATATTAAAGCACTGCTGTACAAAGTAATCATGGGTTGTTACAAATACTTGTACTCCCATTCGAGCCAATTCTATGATGGCATCCACCAACGGCCGTATCATTTTGGGATTCATATTGGTTTCCGGTTCATCCCAGAACAATACCGCATTTTTGGACAAACTTCCTGAAAGGATCAGATACATGATCGTCACGATCTTACGATAGCCTTCAGAGACAAGCCCCATTTCAAACTCTCCGGCGCCTTTGACTTTTAAATAAAATTTTCTGTCCCGCTGTATAATACTTCCATTGACTATTTGTTCAAAGCTTTTCAGCACCTGCTTCTGTTCTGCCGTATTCGGCCCTTTGCGCAGTGGACGTCCCAAAAGCCTGGTCAGATCATAATAGGTCTCTTCAAATGCAATATGATAATCCGCATACAACGATTCAAAATTTTCTGTGGCAGAAATGATTTCTTTAGGGGGTATATAAACCGGCTGCGGATATTCCGATTCAAAGCTCTTTAGTCCGTCAAAAAATGCTCCCTCTATTTCAAGATGTTTTTCCTGACGATTACCGAAAGCTATCTTTGTCTTAGAATAATCATCAAACCATAGAACTATATCCGCGTGGTTGCTTCCCTGCCGACGATTGACCAGTCTTCCCACGGCATCTTTATCTGGTCTGAACACCCCCTGCAATTTGCTGACAAGCTTGGACTCTATCTTTTCCTTTGTGACATCACCTTTAGACAGACAGGCCTCCGAATAACCCTTTAACAGTGAATAAATCAATTTAATGACAGCTGTCTTGCCCGTATTGTTCTCTCCGCTTACAATATTTATATTTGGTGAAAACTCTATATCCAAATGATCAAAAATCATGAAATTATCAAGTTTTACTCTGTTGATTGTCATCGTCCTCGCCTCCAGATTCTTTTTAGTCCTCAAATCCGTTCTCCAACCGGATTTGGGCGGCTTATCCACCTTTCTAGTTTGTCCACCCATTTATTATGATATAAATTATATTATAAATGACATTGATTTATTTGTATACTCAAAAAAGGCCGCCGCTCCAAAAAGGAAGCGGCGGCCAGATATCACGTCTGTCATTACCTTATTATAATACTTTGGACAAGAAGTCCTTCAGCCGGTCATTCTTCGGATGATTGAAAAATTCTTCCGGCGTATTCTGTTCCAGGATATGTCCATCTGCCATAAACAGTACCCGGGATCCCACTTCTCTGGCGAAGCCCATCTCATGGGTAACGACCACCATGGTCATGCCCGAATCTGCCAGCTGTTTCATCAGATCCAGTACTTCTCCCACCATCTCAGGATCCAGGGCGGAAGTCGGCTCATCAAAGAGCATCACATCCGGGTTCATGGCCAGCGAACGGACGATGGCAATACGCTGTTTCTGCCCGCCGGACAGCTGAGCCGGATAGGCCATCGCCTTATCTTCCAGCCCGACCCGTCGTAAAAGTTCCATGGCTTTCTTCTCCGCCTCTTCTTTGGACATGAGTTTCAGCTTCACCGGAGCCAAGGTGATATTGTCGATAATGGTCAGATGATTGAACAGGTTAAAATGCTGAAAGACCATTCCCATCTTTTGACGTATCTTGTTGACTTCTTTTGCCCGGGCAGAGGTGATATCCTGCCCTTCAAATGTGATCGTGCCGGCTGTCGGTCTTTCCAGCAGGTTCAGGCACCGTAAGAAGGTGCTCTTTCCGGAGCCGGACGGTCCCACAATGACCACTTTTTCACCTTTTTCAATATGCTCGTCGATATTTCTGAGGACATGATTGTCTCCAAATGATTTGCATAAGCCTTTAACGTCGATCACTTTGAGCCAGCCTCCTTTCAAAGATGCCGAGAAGTTTTGTCAATATGATGACCACAACAAGGTACATGGCTGCTGTGATCAACAGGGGCGGAAGATATTCATAGGTGATCACGCCCACATTTTGCGCCGCCTTGGTCACATCCAACACGGCGATCGTTCCCACGATGGCCGTCTCTTTGATCAGGGTGATAAACTCATTGCCCAGAGCCGGCAGTATGTTCTTGATGGCCTGGGGAAGGATAATGGAGATCATCGTCTGGCCCCATCCAAGTCCCAGTGAACGTCCGGCTTCCATCTGGCCCCCATCCACCGCTTCTATTCCTGCCCGTATAACCTCTGCCACATAGGCGCTGGAATTGATCCCAAAGCAGATCACACCGGCCACAATGGGCGATGCGTCCAGTTGGGCAAAAATGATAAAGTAGATGATGAGAAGCTGAACATATACCGGTGTGCCCCGGATGATCGCGATATAGATGTTCGCTATCCAATTCAGCACTCTGAGTATGACGCCTTTTTTCATATGATTCGCCATATATTTGATCAAAGCCAAGATCAGGCCTATACCCACACCCAATAATACGGCAAATAAAGAGAGTATGAGCGTTGTCCTGAAACCTCTGAAATAAGCAAGATACCTGTCTTTTTCTATAAACGCGCGGTAAAAAGAATCCCCGCACTCTTCCAGCCACTGCAGCATCGGATTCATCAGACCTCCTTCGTATTTTAACAAAATACCCTAAGCCCTTTAAGGCTTAGGGTATATCACTGGTCAAGGTATTATTCGCTGATGGTATGGTTCAAAGTATACTCATCGATCTTTCCTTCATCGATCAATGTCTGAAGTACTTCATTGATCTGATCCAGTAATTCGGTATTGCCTTTCTGAACAGCAATGGCATATTTATCTGTGAACAGTTCACCGTCCAGGATCTCCAGATCATCGTTGGCTGCCACCAGCTGTTCCGCCGGCAGGGAATCCATAACGATGCAGTCAAGCTTATCATTCTTCAGTTCCATAGCAGCTTCTGCATATTTATTATATTGTTTCACTTCACAGCCCAGATCTGCACAGTAGCCGTCTGCTGTTGTACCCATCTGTACACCCACAAGAGTGCCTTCTGTCACATCATCCACAGACGCGATCTTGCCTGCGTCTTTCAGTACAACGACAACCTGACGGGATGTGGCGTACTCAATGGAGAAATCCATGACTTCTTCCCTTTCCGGTGTTACGGAGATGCCGGCTGCGGCAAAATCTGCCTGTCCCTGCTGTACAGCCATCAACGCGCCGTCAAATGTCATGTTGTGGATGACCAGTTCTTTGCCCATGGCATTCGCGATCTCATTGGCGATATCCACATCCACGCCAACCACATTCTCCCCGTCTTCCGTGTATTCATAGGGCGCAAAGCCGGCCTCTGTGGCCATGATCAATGTATCGCCGTTTGAAGAGCTTCCTGTTGTCTCTGCCGCTGTTTCAGCGCCAGTCTCTGTGGAAGCGGTTGTATCTGCCTGTGTTTCGGCACTGCCGCCGGAACTGCAGGCTGTCAGCATGGATACAGCCAAAACGACTGCAAGCGCAGCACTCACAAATTTCTTCATTATGTTCTCCTCCTTATGATCTCCTCTTATTAATGAATATTTTAAATCATTATCACAGAACAATATACACTTAAACCTTATAAAATGCAAGCATTTTTGAATAAAAATAACTTTCCGTGGAAAGTTTGCTCAAAAAAATACAACATTCCCTCCAGGGATACCAAAATAGCATTCCCCTTCCGATAGGATCTCGACTTTACCTGCGGTCAGCTCAACGAGCGCTTTTGAAAATCCATCTGCTTTTTCCCTTTCGATCACAACACGAAATTCTACCTTATCCGTGTATTCCGATCCGATCAGTTTTGCATCGCTTGTGCTCAAAAAATGCTGAAACTTTCCCACATAGTTGTAATCCATCCCGATCTTCAACTTCGATCCGGCGGTCTTTTCTGTGACCATACAGTTTTCTATCCCCGCCTTTGCCGCATCTTTGTAGGCTCGCGCCAAGCCTCCGGTGCCCAGCAGCGTACCGCCGAAATACCGGGTCACAACGATGCAGACATCATAAAGTCCCTCGCCGGTGATCACATCCAGGATCGGTTTACCTGCTGTCCCGGAAGGTTCTCCATCGTCGCTGCACCGGGAGATGGGCTGATTTTCTCCATATTTAAAAGCATAACAGTGATGTCTCGCATCCCAATACTTCTTTTTGATATTTTCAATGAAGGCCGCTGCCTCCGCTTCCGAATGGACCGGCGCCACATCTGCGATAAAACGGGACTTTTTTTCCACGATCTCTCCCTGCCCGCCTTCATAAATGATCCTGTATTTCTCCATATGTATCCTTTCCGGATGATATCCTGAATTTGAGGGCATACTTCTGTTAAAATCACCTCAAGCCCCCTGTTTACAACGATTCTGTGAACATTTGATGAAATCTTTTTTAATTGTACCATAAAAGAGGCAAATATCAAAATTTTTCTTTGCTTTCAGTACTGATATTTGCTATAATGAACCTTTGAAAAGGAGGCTTAATTTTATGGACTATAGTAAACACGGTACGATAAAAAAACAAAAGAAAATCCGTTCAAGTATTCCTAAAGCCAAACACAAAGTCAGTTTTAATATATTCCGAGTTGTCGTGTTTTGCCTGATTGCTCTCCTTGTTATGGGTGTTGCCGCCGGTGTCGGCGGATTTAAGGGGATCATCGACAGTGCGCCAGATATCACCGCTGAGGATGTTATCCCTCAAGGTTATAAATCGTTCATATACGACAAGGACGGAAATTTACTGACGCAGCTCTATCAGCCGGAAACCAACCGTATCTATGTGGATATCGAAGAGATTCCGGAAGTCCTCCAGAACGCTTTTATCGCATTGGAAGATGAACGTTTCTGGGACCACAACGGTATTGACCCGAAGGGGATCGTCCGTGCCTTCTTCGTCGGCGTCACTTCCGGAGACTTCTCTGAAGGCGCCAGTACGATCACCCAGCAGCTGTTGAAACTGAATGTTTTCGGCGGCGGTAATGAAGAAAACCTGCTTTTAAAGTTCAAACGTAAGTTCCAGGAACAGTATCTGGCTCTGGAACTGGAAAAGAAGATGAGCAAGGAAGAGATCCTTGAAGCTTATCTGAACACCATCAATCTGGGAGCCTCCACCTATGGCGTGGAAGCCGCTTCCCAACGTTATTTCGGCAAATCCTGTTCAGAAGTCAATGCTTCTGAAGCGGCTGTCCTTGCCAGTATTGCCAAGAGTCCGACTTATTACGACCCGATCACCTATCCGGAAGAAAACAAGGCGCGTCGGGACCGGACGCTGGGCAACATGCTGGATCAGGGATATCTGACCCAGGAAGAATATGACACAGCCATGGCAGACGACGTCTACACTCGTATCGCGGAGCATGCTGAAACCACCAGCGACACTCAGCAGATATTTACTTATTACGAAGACGCTGCCATCCGCCAGGTTCTTGAGGATCTGGAAGAGAAACTGGGCTACACGGAAGAACAGGCCATCAATAAGCTTTACGGCGGCGGCCTGAGAGTATATTTAGCTCAGGACGACCAGATCCAGGATATCGTGGATGAGGAATTCGCGGATAATTCCAACTTTGCCAATGTGAACACGCTTGGACTGACATGGCGCTGCTCCGTCCAGAATGAGGACGGCACGGTTTCCAACTATGACGAACAGACCATGCAGTATTATTTCTGGAATAACGGCAACAACAGTTTCCAGCTCCTGTACAATAATGAAGAGGAAGCCCGGGCCGATATCCAGGCATACAAAGACGCGCTGGGCATCACCGAAGATCAGATCATCGCTGAGACCTTTGATCAGCCTTATGCCCTCCAGTCTTCCTTTGTCATCATGGATCAGAAGACCGGAGAGGTGAAAGCCATCGCCGGCGGCCGTAATGAAAAAAAGGAAAGTCTTTCCTTCAGCCGTGAAACCCAGTCCACCCGGCAGCCCGGTTCCTGCTTCAAGATCCTGGCCTGCTATCTTCCGGGTATTGATTCCGGAGCTATGACACTGGCCAGCTCGGAAACCGACTCGCCTTATACGACGGCTTCCGGTTACAGCCCGGAAAACTGGTGGGGCGGCTATGGAAGATACGGTTCCACGCTGACTGCCCGAATGGCCATCACCCAGTCCGCCAATGTGGTAACAACCAAGTTCTACGTGGAAGACGTGGGAGCTGATCTGGCCATCGACTATATGCAGAAGCTGGGTATCACCACGCTGACAGAGAACGACTATGTGGAATCCCTGGCCCTTGGCGGTCTGTACAACGGCGTCACCAATCTGGAGATGACCGGCGCTTATGCCGCCATCGCCAACGGAGGGGAATACGTCCGCCCGGTATTCTATACAAAGGTCATTGATCGGGACGGCAATGTGATCTTGGACAACACCAATCCGGAAGGCGAACAGGTCATCAAAGAAAGCACCGCTTATCTTCTGACCAGCGCCATGCAGGATGTGGTCACCAAGGGAACAGGTACGGCAGCCAATATGTATGACGGTATGGATATTGCCGGAAAAACCGGTACCACTAATGATTCCAAAGATTTATGGTTTGTAGGTTATACACCTTATTATACTGCCGGTATCTGGCTCGGCTATGACCAGGCTTATCCCATGGAAAACTTACCCGGTGTAGATCCTTCCCACGAATATCTGTGGGCTAAGATCATGCGGCGGATCGATTCGGAATGCGGTCTTGAAAATGCTTCCTTTGAGATACCGTCAAGTGTCGGTACACGGACGGTATGCTCCATCTCCGGCAAGCTTCCCAGCGCCGGATGTCCGACCATCACCGAGTATTTTGATCTGAACTCACTGCCGACGGAACGGTGTAACGATCATGTAAGCGCTCTGATCTGCGATGTCTGCGGCAACCTGGCCAACGAAAATTCACCGAGCGCAAGCTATAAGAGCTTCACAAACGCATCGGATGTTCCAAGCAGCTATTGTACCTGTCCGCCTCAGACTGAAGAATCGACGGAAACACCAGGCACAGCGGAATCACCCTCTGAGTCCCAGTCGGAATCCGAATCCCAATCCCAATCGGACTCACCATCATCGCCAGGTGAACCTGTGACACCTGAGCCGCCCACTGGAGCAGTCGGATAAAGTTTTCCAGTCGGCGTGAAATATAAAAATAACCCCATAGGCGACCTGATCACTGATATCAGATCCCTATGGGGTTTTTCATATTCTTTCTTTTTCCGATGTTTCGCCGTTTTCCCTTATATCAAAACAGAAGTTTCTGCCTCACTCCAGTACAGACAGGCCGCTTCTGTCATCGATGTCGACCCATGTCACCTCCGGATTATCCTCAGAAAAACGGTTCATGCCGTCATCCCCCAAGGTATACGTGTACTCGGCCGTGGAGTGGTATACAAGTCCACTCTCCTCTATGGTCAGCCGATGAAGCCAGATGTCGCCTGTCCCTCGGGAAAATTCTTCCACAAAGAGTCCATTGCCGTCAGCCGCCAGGAACAAATTCATCGCAGATTGTTCACCTTGGATTTTTTTCAGGGTATATCCGGAGTCCGTTTGCTCACATGTAAAGATCTGAAGGTCGTGGTAATAAAAAGTCGTCTCAGCATATTCACCGCCCACCACCAGTTCCGGTATGCCGTCACGGTTGAGATCTGCCACAAAATATCCGTAGTTGCCGTCTAAAACATCCTCTCTCGGAAAAGTAAAGCCATCCTCCTTATTGGCCACAGCCGTCAAGGCATCTGCATACAGTTCAGAAGGATCTTTTCCCATTTCTGATCCGTCCGGCTGTGCATTCTCCTCGGGCGCCGATTCCGGCATGTCTGTCACTTCCTGGATCTGGACGATCCGGAACATCCCATTCTCTGTTGGCTTTAAAACAGCTTTTTTGTTCAGGCTATAATTGCTGCCCATGGGATCTGCGCTGGTCCGTTCAAAACTATAATAAATATCCATTTCTGTATCCGTATACTGGGCGCTTACGATGGAAACCGTCACCGTATAGCTCATGGTAGCCGGCGTATAAAGCAGTTCACTGTTTTCCACATTGATCCCGTATTCTGTATCACTGTCGTTTTCCTCGCTGAATTGAAAATCGGTGAATGAGGAAAACAGCCGGTTTATATCTTCCAGAGAATATCGGCTGCGATATTGTGCATCCGTTCCATAATATTCGATATATTGGCCTTCCCGGTCGGAAGCCTGACACATGCTGTTCATATATGTAAGATAGTCCGAATCCGAAAAACCTCCTTCCGGTATTTCCTCCGGCCCGTATGCAAGAACAAGCGTCAATTCTTCCTTGGTCAGATTACCTGCGATCAGATTCGGATAATCGCCCGCTTCCAGTGAACGCAAAACGTTTTCCGTTTCCATCTCCGTCTCCGCTGCCGTCTCAGTCTGTACATCTGTTTCTTGTACAACAGCCTGCGTGGTCAAAACACTTTCCGCCTGTCCGCCTCCGCCAAATCCATTGATCGCCGCGGCTGCCGCTCCGCCAACGATTCCCACACCGAGGACCGCCGCTATCGCTTTCCCTGCGACCGTATGTAAAAGCCCCGTTTTTGCCGCGCCTGCTGCCGCCACATGCCCTGCCGGATGTATTCCCGGATTTGAAAAGATCCGGTCCGCCATCGCCTTTCCGGCTGCACCAATGGAACCATCGGCCGCCATGGATGACTCCTGAGAGCGGAGCAGCCAGAGCAGCAAACCGATCGGCGCTCCACTGTAAAGTTTGTATCCCTTCTTCTGGAGTTCCTCCGCCTTTGCCTTCAGATTTTTGCGTCCATAATTCAGACGGGATTTCACCGTGTTCTCGGAACATCCCAATGTACTGGCTATCTGTTTGATGGGAATGCCTTCTATATGATACATCAATATACAGAGCCTCTGCTCCTCCGACAGGGAATCGATCAACTGACGGACCAGTTCTTTTGTCTCCTGTTTTGTATAGGCCATCTCCGGCTGACTTTCTTCCCTCTCGTCCTCGATCTGATACTCCATATCGGCTGTTTCCGGATCATCCACCTCTGAAAAGAGCAGCGGATTTTTCTTTTTCAGCATATTTTTAGCTGTGTTGGCCACAATGATCCCCAACCATGCGGGAAAAGCCTCCGGATCCGCCAATGTGTCCAGTTTTGAAAAAGCTCGGATATAAGCATCCTGGAGCACGTCCTGGGCTGCATCCTCATTTTTCATATATTGAAGCGCGAGATAATATTTGCTTCTGTATGTGTTTTCGTACAAATATCCGAAGCCGCTTTCTTCTCCGGCCTTTGCCCGATTGATCGCTTCTGTAAAATTCATTTTTATCCCTCCTGTATCCTCACTGTATTTTACACTTTCTTTCCCTTGCGTACAATATGATATAACATCTTTTTCTTCTTTTCATCCATCTTGGTCCCTTCCATATCTTTTTGTATCAGTCGGACAAACCATTGGATAATACTGTTCTTTTTCAGTTGTATCACCTCTTTTCACCACTTAGACAACCGAAGCGGAGAAAAAGTTTTATTTCACGGCACATTTTTTCCTTTTCATGCCGGATAGGCCCCCACGTACAAACTGCCCGTCAGCCTGACCTCAAATCCTGATCGAAAAAGCCGGACTTTATAGTCCGGCTCAGAGGGAACGCTATTTTTTCATTTTAGGATCAAAGATCAAAGATGCGATATACGATATGAGTATGGAAGCGCTTATACCGATGGACGAAGCTGTAAAACCACCTTTAAAGATGCCGATAAAACCGTCATCATTGATAGCTGTCCTTATACCTTCCCAAAGGCTGTATCCAAATCCGCACAACGGCACGGTGGCGCCT
Organism: Candidatus Onthocola gallistercoris; assembly: GCA_018715345.1. Lineage (GTDB taxonomy): Bacteria > Bacillota > Clostridia > Lachnospirales > Lachnospiraceae > Frisingicoccus > Frisingicoccus gallistercoris. The sequence goes on along the minus strand of DVLT01000051.1, from coordinate 11,717 downwards.
GCTCCCGCAAATTCCACCAACGGTCTATAGAGTCCCAGTACACCGGCTGTCACACCGGTACAGACCAGGAGCACCATGATCCTTCCAGGCAGCAGTTTTGTTTTATCCATCAGTATCTGGACCAGTCCGCATATCAGCCCACCCACTAAAAAAGCTTTTAAATAGACCATTTTTACTTCCTTTCCGCCATCAGCATTCCAAGATCACACCATGGGCGATACCCGGGATCGTCTGTCCTTCATTGAAACTGACCTTTGACAGCAACGCTCCGGTTGGGACAAACAGGATCCTGTGCCATCCGGCTTCTTTCATCTGTCTTAACAGGTAACAGCAAAGGGTTACGGCCGCACAACCGCAGCCGCTCCCACCCGCATGGGTATCCTGGGTCTTGCCATCAAAGATGGTCATGCCACAGTCCATATGCCGGCTGCTTATATCGAAACCTTCTTCTTCCATCAGCTCGAATAATAACTTTTGTCCCACACTTCCCAGATCACCTGTAACGATCCGGTCATAATCCTCCGGCCGGCGATCCAGATCCCGGAAATTGGCCGCGATCACGTGGGCTGCTGCCGGAGCCATACAGGCTCCCATATTTTGCGAATCTTTGATGCCATAATCCACAATGATACCCGTAGTGGCCCCGCAAACATGAATGGGGGATTTTTCTTTCCCATTGGTTTTCGTAACATTCTGGCATGTCTCATTTTCTTCCAATATCACTGCTCCACTGCCAGTCACTGTCCAAGTGGCGGCCAGGGAACGTTGATTGCCATATCCTAAAGGAAAACGGAACTGCTTTTCCGCACTGGCAAAATGGCTGGAAGTAACAGCCATCGTCCGCCTGGCAAAACCGCCATCGATCATCATGGCGGCCAGTGTCAAACTTTCCCCCATTGTGGAACAGGCCCCGTATAGTCCAAAATGTGGGATCTGCAGTTCCATCATACCAAAGGATGTGGCAATGGACTGACCCAGCAGATCACCGGCAAAAAGATAGTCTATGTCATCCGGCTGCATGTGTATTTTATCCAATGCCAGGCCGGCGGCCTTGGATTGAAGAGCCGCCTCTGCCTCTTCCCAACTTTTCATCCCCAGCAGCGGATCTTTTATGATCTCATCAAAATAACTTCCAATGGGTCCCTGGCCTTCTTTTTCCCCCACAATGCCCGCCGCACTGCGTATCACCGGCGGCCGATCAAATATAACGGTATTCTTTCCTCGTTTTTTTCGACTCATATCATCCGACCCATCCTATCTGTAAAATCACGTAATAGATTGCTCCAAAAAGCGCCGAAGTCACCGTACCGTAAAGGATGACCGGACCAGCTATGGCAAAAATCTGGCTGCCGATCCCGAAGACCTGGCCCTCTCTTTTAAACTCAATGGCACAGGATGCCACCGAATTGGCAAAGCCGGTGATCGGTACCAGATAACCTGCCCCGGCAAATTTTACGATGGGACTCACCAACCCAAATCCAGTCAACAGTATACTTGTGGTGATCAATATGAGGGTGGTATAGTTGTTGGCGATAAGATGAGGCATGCCCATACTATAAAACCAGTTATACAATATCTGCCCGATAACACAGATGATCCCGCCGGATAAAAACGCCTTAAAAAACGTTCCTGCAGACTTGACTTTAGGCGTGACCTGTTCCACTCGTTTTTGATATTCTTGTTTCTCCATATGTTTTCTCCCTTCATCTTCTCCTTTACGGTGCGATCAGAAAATCAACAATGCCTCCTGTGACCTTTCCCAAGGCAATGGCCCATACAAGGGCTTTCAGGCCGCAGCGCAGCTTTGCCCGATGGTAAAAAACAGGTATGGCATTCAGCACTTCCGTGATACCGCCGATCATGCATCCCAGAAAAATCCCGATAAAAAGTCCGGCGGCTCCCATTGCCCATGTCCCCAAGGGCAGCGTCCAGACATAAAGACTGTACATGTTGCCTGCCAGCCCGCCCAGCACAAACACATTTTCATACCAGCTGATCGCTCCGGCGGTATGGGTGACCTGGGCCAGTCGGCTGACAACGCCGATGCTCGTGATGAATGTGGCCAGGCCAGCGGCCACGATCATCCCCGACGCCAATCCCATCACACAATAAAACAGATCAATCCACATCTTTTTCTTCTCCCCGTCTTTCGGAAGATTCCACCACGGTGTGGATCACATCCTCCTCGTACTGGCACATCTGAACTTCCATGGGCGTGGGATCCCTCTGTTTTTTTCCAAATTCAAAATGATTAAAAAATATGAGCAGGCCAATGCCGATACCGATGGAATACGTCAGTTCAAGAATGCCGCCGGCTTCCGGTGCCGTTCCGGAAAAGATTTCGTACATTTTTCCAAAAACCCCCCGCACGTCCACATCCTCATTGTAAGTCATGATGGCAAAGGAGGCTCCAAAAAAGACCGTCAGGCTCACCAAGGCCATTTCGATCCGCTCCCGGAGCGTTCCATGGCCTTTTTCCGGCATCCGACTGATGACACAGTCTTGTTCGCCCACCGACTCCACCCGGCACATGTTTTTCTCTCCTGCTAGAGCCTTGTTTATTTTTTCGATCACATACAACACGGACACCACCGTTTTGTCTTTCTGATCCTCTGGTATATCCAAAATCTTCAGATTTTCAACTTTGTTCTTAATACCCGGTTGAGCGCAGTAGACCGTGCCCATGTCCTTGATCCGTACCCCCGTGGTCTTTGTGCGTATATTCCGATTCAGTTTCAGATAAATTATATATTCCATACATCATCCTGCCTCTGAACAAAGACGGCTCCTTCATATTTCTTCGTTCCAGTTTCAGGCGCCTTCCCCAAGCTGCACCAGAAAAGCGTGGCCGCTATGATGGCAGCTGACAAGATCAGGCAGAATAAAATATGACTTTGTCTTGTCCGACACATTTGACTTCCTCCTTTAACCTTATTATTCCTGTATCGGACATGATTATGCGTTTTTCTGTATTTTTTCCCTCAGTTGTTTTAAAATACGCTTTTCCATCCTGGATACCTGGACCTGGGAAACTCCCAGCTTACCGGCGATCTGACTCTGCGTCTGGTCGCAATAATAACGTAAAATGATCAGTTCTCTTTCTTTCACTCCCAACTGGGACAACAGCTGCTGCACCAGCAGATGATCCATGATCTCGCTCTGGGTATCTTTTTTTTCTTCCAGCTTGTCCATCAAAGACACAGGCTGACCATCGCTCTGGAATATGGTCTTGTTCAGTGATTCCACTTCTGCTCCCGCTTCCAGAGCGGTCATCACATCCTCTGGATCCAGCCCGGTGCAGGCGCACAGTTCGCTGACAGATGCCTCTCTCCCGTTATCATGGCCGAATTTTTCTCTGGCTTTCTGGATACACCAAGCATGCTCCTTTATGGAACGGCTGACCTTTATCATCCCGTCATCCCTCAGAAACCGCTTGATTTCTCCGCTGATCATGGGAACCGCATAAGTGGAAAATTTCACGTCGAAATTTGTATCAAAATGGTCTATGGCCTTCATCAGGCCGATCACACCGATCTGGAACAGATCTTCCGGATCATGGCCCCGATGGCTGAAACGCCGGACAATGCTCCAGACAAGCCCCATGTTTTTTTCGATCAGTAAATCTCTTGAATCTTTATCTCCGTTTCTGGCAGCATTGATCAATTCAAGAAATTCCATAGGCTATCAGACCTTCTGAAGCCGTTTTTTCATCCACACCCGAGTGCCTTTTCCCGGCGCGCTCGCGACTTTTAGCTCATCCATGAACGCTTCCATAAACGCAAACCCCATCCCGGAACGCTCCAGATCCGGCCGGCTTGTATATAAAGGTTCCATGGCCTTTTCCACGTCTTTTATACCACAGCCTTCATCGATGATCTCCACGGTCAGTTCCCTGTCTTTCAGGCAGCCGTTCATGCGGATCTTGCCGGCCTTTCCCCCATAGCCGTGGATAATACAGTTGGTCACCGCCTCCGAAACCGCCGTCTTTATATCCGCCATTTCTTCCAGCGTGGGATCCAGCCGAGTGATAAAGGCCGCAATGACCATCCGGGCAAAACTTTCATTTTCGGAACAACTGTCAAAAACCAGCCGCATTTCATTCTTTTTCATCTTCATTCCTCCCAAAGCTCGGACACCGCCGTCTTTACATCCGGGTAAAAGGGTATGATCTTATACAGACCAGAAACCATGAACAACTTCTTGACTCCCGGATGGACAGCTGCAGCAGCCACGCTTCCTCCCAGGGATGACAACTCCCTATATCGGTTGATGAGCATCCCCACGCCGGAGCTGTCCATAAAAGATGTGTCTGAAAAGTTAAAGATCAGATGACGGATCGGCCGGCTTCGGCGTATCCGTTCGGTCTCCTGACGTATCTGTTCCGCCTGGTGATGATCCAGTTCTTCCGGCACATCCACCACCAGGCATGTCCCCTGGATCTGATAGGAATCTCCCATAAATGTTACCTCCCGAATAGATTCTTTTGCTCTGTCACGGCATAGGCCGCCCCACAGAGATTCTTTTCCATACAATAAAAAAAGATCAATCCACATGCTTTGTGGATTAATCTTTTGTTTTACGATCATTGTTCATATGTCTTACTGAGCCGCCGCTGCGCTCTCCGTCTCCGTCTGGGTTTCGGAGGAAGCGCTTTCGATCTGGCTCAAATAACGTTGCGCCTCATCTACATACTCACTGTCGCTGTGATCATTGATGATCTGCTCATAACATGCCCTGGCATTATCAAAATCCGTCAGGTTCTGATAAGTACGTCCCAGATAATAAAGGGCTTCATCCGAATCCGGGACAAAAACCAGATATCGACGATAATATGTGGCCGCATTCATATAATCCCGGCTGTCATAATAGGTTTGAGCCTCGCCAAACAACTGATCTGTCACCGTATCTCCGGTCCGGCTGACCAGATATTCATAGACGTCTCTGCTGTCCTCGCTGGCCAAAGCGGAAGGATCGATGTCCGCCACAGTCATCCCAGCTGTGGAATAATCATTATCCATATAGGCTTTTACAGCCTGGATCAGCGCTGCCTCCGCTTCAGACTGGGACTGGGCGGCCGTGGTATCGCCGCTGTTATTCTTCAGCCGGTCGTTCTCCTGTGTCAGCGTGTCCACCTGAGACTGGAGTGTGGAAATCTGTTCATTTCTGTCGGATATCTGACTGCTATATTCCGTCACCGCGTCATTGTACTCTAAACGGTTTGAACGGCGCATGGACGGCACCAATAACAGTCCTACCACTGCAGCTCCGATGATGATCCCGATAACGATGTTGACAAATGAAAGGGTACCTGTATTAAAATCCGAATAATTACTCTTGCTCCGTTCGATCACAATGGGATTTGGATCCTTGATCTGAACAAAGCGCTGACCCTCCACAGGACTCCTCTTCCGGTTTTTCTGTCCGGCGATCTCCGCCAGTTCGTTCATATAACGCACCGTTGTAATGTTGTTCCGGTCCAGTTTAAGCGCCCGGGAAAGGATCTTCCTCGCTGCAGCGTATTGCTTATGGTGGATATACAAAAGTCCCAGAAGCTGATAAGCCCGGATATAATTGGGATTCAGGTTCACCACCTTCTTCAGCTCGATGACGGCCAGATCCTGATTGCCCTCCTCCAGATAACGCAAAGCCAGATTATATTTCTGTATGGTGGTATTGATCACCTGAAGCTTTCCCGGATTATTCTGTACCTTCTTGATATAGTTCCGAGCCACATTGCCCTGACTTTTGAAATGGACGCTTATGACCCATTCGCTGAGGGCATCCACGATCTCTCCCATCTGATAATACACCAATCCGAGAAGATTTCTGGCATCGGTCTGGCGCTTATTGTACTTCAGACTCATACGCAAAGAGACGGCCGCACCGCTCAGATCCCGGATCCGCGCCTTATACAGTCCTTGGTTATAATGGTAATTTGCCGCAAATATGATCCGTTTCATCATAGGGTCTTCATATTGGCAGTTTGGGCATCGATATGTATTCTCAAGAGGTGTATGACATCTTGGACAATTCATAGAACGCCCCTCCTAAACCTTCCGGATACGGTTTGGGTCTGTCTTGACTTCCCGCAGCATCTCTTCCACGATATCGATGACATCCCGCAGATCGTTTCCATTGATAGCATCCTCCGCCTGATTGATCTCCAGACTCGGTTTGTATTTTTTTAATTCTTCATCAAAGTTGATCATCTAAATTCCTCCCAGCATCTCCTTCACATGTCCTACAAGATAAAGGGAACCTGTACATATCAGCACATCTTCCGGCTCCATCATGTGTACTGCCGTCTCAATGGCCTTATTTACATTATATGTGCCGGATATATTTCCATGCCACTTTCTCGAAAAATCTTCCATCACTTCCCGATGATCCCTGCGTCTTCCATTGTCCAGTTCCGTGACGATGATCCGGCGCAGATTGGGCAGTGTACACAAATGGGCGGCCATCTGCTGATAATCTTTGTCCTCTGCCACCGCAAATACCAGAATGATCTGCCTGTCCTTAAAAGCCGCCCTTAAAGATTCCGTCAGCTTTCGGACCCCGTCATCATTATGGGCGCCGTCCACATAAATGTTCTCCCGGATCCTTTCCATCCGGCCGGCCCATCGGGTCTCTTCCACTGCCTGAGTGAGCATCTGTCGGAAAGCTTCGGCTGGCAGAGCATAAAGTTCCGGCTCTCTGGCTCTTAAAATCTCCATGGCGGAAAGGGCGATGCTGCAGTTTTCAATCTGATATATGCCGCTGGTATTTAAGATTATATCATACTTTTGCCCATATGGACACCGGAAAGCAAAACGAATCTGTCCATCCCTGATCTGTGCATCCTCGATCCATTCTTTTTCCACAGGAAATGCCGGCGCTCCCACTTCATCGGCCCGCCTTTTTATCACCCGCGCTGCCTCCGGTTTGTCATCCAGATAGATGACCGGAATACCGGATTTTATGATGCCTGCCTTTTCTCCGGCAATCTGTCCGATCGTATCTCCCAGGATAGCCGTGTGATCCCGTCCAATGGAAGTGATGATGGTCAGTTCGGGGGCTTGGATCACATTGGTCAGATCCATCCTTCCTCCAAGTCCCGTTTCGATCACACCATATTCGATTCCTGCTTCTGCGAAAATGACCATAGCCATGAGATAAATAAATTCAAAAAAGGTGGGGTGGGCTATCCCTTGTGCCGCCTGGTCATCCACCAGAGCCTTCACCCTTTCAAAAGCGCGGCAGAAGGTCTCATCTCCCACGTTTTCCCGGTCGATCTGTATCCTTTCATTGATCTTTACCAGATGGGGAGAAGTAAACAAGCCTGTCTTAAATCCAGCTTTCCGCAGACATCGTTCCATAAAAGCGCAGACCGATCCTTTTCCGTTGGTGCCAGCCACATGTATATATTTAAAAGTATCTTGGGGATTGCCCAGAAGTTTCAGTCTTTCCGCAGTCATAGAAAGACCCCCGGTTCTGGCAAACCGGGGTATCTTATACAGGTAATCCGTTACCTCTTTTATATCTGTCGTCATGCCAGACGCTCCAGCCGTTCGTTCACCTGGGCCAGCATCTGGGTATACTTGGCCAGCTTTTCCCGTTCTGAAGCGATCTTGGCTTCCGGCGCCTTGCTGACAAAATTGGGATTGTTCAGCATACCGTTGGCCCTGGCGATCTCCTTGTCCAGTCTTTCCTTTTCTTTGTTCAGCCGCTCTCTTTCCTTTTCCACATCCACCAGTTCGGCAAAGGGCATATAAACCGATGCGCCCTGGATCACAGCGGAAACCGCATCCTTGTCAATGCCCGTCTCGTCTGCCTGGATGAGCACTTCGCTGGCTTTACCCAAAGTGGCAAAGAATACTTTACCGTCCTGAAAGATCTTTCTTATCTTCTCTTCCGGAGAAACAACGATCACTTTGACTTTCTTTCCGGGAGCCACATTCATCTCTGTCCGTACGTTACGGATCGCCCGTACCGCGTCCTTGATCCGCTCAACCGCTTCTTCATCATCAGCGAAATCCCATTCTGCCTTATATTCCGGCCAGGAAGAGATCATGATGGATTCTTCCGCATCCTGGACCGTACAGAAGATCTCCTCAGTGATGAAAGGCATATACGGATGGAGCAGTTTTAAAATCTGGATCAGTACTGTTTTTAATGTCCAAAGAGCTGCCTTTTTGGTGGTATCCTCTTTGTTATACAGACGGGGTTTTACCATCTCGATATACCAATCGCAAAACTCTTCCCAGATGAAATCATACAATTTCTGCACGGCTATACCCAACTCATATTTTTCCATATTGGCTGTCACATCTTTAGCCAATGTGTTGGCTTTGGACAAGATCCACTTATCCGCCTGAGTCAGCATATCCAGAGTTACATCCTCTGTGGACAGGCCCTCTTGTGCCGCCTGGTCAAAGTTCATCAAAATAAACCGGGATGCGTTCCATACTTTATTGGCAAAGTTCCGGCTAGCCTCCACCCGCTCCCAGTAAAAACGCATATCATTGCCTGGCGCATTACCTGTGATCAGCGTAAATCTCAAGGCATCTGCGCCATATTTATCGATAACCTCCAGCGGGTCGATGCCATTGCCCAAAGACTTGCTCATCTTCTGTCCCAGTGGATCTCTGACAAGGCCATGGATCAGCACCGTATGGAACGGCACTTTACCCATATGCTCGATCCCTGAAAATACCATCCGGATGACCCAGAAAAAGATAATATCATAACCGGTAACCAGTACGTCTGTGGGATAGAAATAATCCAGTTCTTCCGTTTTGTCCGGCCATCCCAATGTGGAAAATGGCCAAAGGGCAGAAGAAAACCAGGTATCCAGCGTATCTTCATCCTGTACGATATGTGTAGAACCGCACTTGCTGCATTTATGGGGCGCTTCCGTATGACGGGCAACCATGATCTCACCACAGTCTTGGCAATAATAAGCCGGTATCCGATGGCCCCACCAGAGTTGTCTGGAAATACACCAGTCACGGATATTCTCCAGCCAGTGGAGATAGGTTTTATCAAATCTTTCCGGGACAAATTTCAATTCGCCGTTTTTCAGCGCATCTATGGCCGGTTTGGCCAGATCTTCCATCTTTACAAACCACTGCTGTTTGATCATGGGCTCAACTGTGGTATGGCAACGGTCATGGATGCCCACATTGTGACTGTAATCTTCCACCCGTACCAGCAGACCTTCCCTATCCAATTCCTCAACAATGGCTTTTCTTGCCGCATAACGATCCATGCCGGCATACTTTCCGCCGTTTGCATTGATGGTGCCGTCATCGTTCAGGACATTGATCTCTTCCAGATTGTGCCTTTTACCCACTTCAAAGTCATTTGGGTCGTGTGCGGGTGTGATCTTTACCACTCCAGTCCCAAATTCCATGTCAACATACTCATCTGCCACCACCGGTATCTCTTTTCCAACAATGGGAAGGATGACCTTTTTACCGATCAGATGCTGATAACGTTCATCATCCGGATGGACTGCCACCGCCGTATCCCCCAACATGGTTTCCGGTCGGGTCGTGGCAATTTCCACCATCTCATCCGATCCCACCACCGGATAATTGATGTGCCAAAAATGGCCCGCCTGCTCTTCATAAACAACTTCCGCATCGGAGATGGTGGTCTTACATACCGGACACCAGTTGATGATCCGATTACCCTTATAGATCAACCCTTTATTGTAAAGATTGACAAATACTTCTTCAACCGCTTTATTGCAGCCTTCATCCATGGTAAAACGTTCCCGATCCCAGTCACAGGAAGACCCCAGTTTTTTCAACTGACTGATGATCCGTCCGCCATATTCCTTTTTCCAGTCCCACGCCCGTTCAAGGAAAGCTTCTCGTCCCAGATCTTCCTTGGTCAGGCCTTCCTCTTTCAGCTTTTCTATGATCTTAACTTCTGTGGCAATGCTGGCATGGTCTGTCCCAGGCTGCCACAGCGTATTATAACCTTGCATCCGCTTAAAACGGATCAGGATATCCTGCATGGTATTATCAAGGGCATGTCCCATGTGAAGCTGGCCAGTGATATTGGGCGGCGGGATCACAATGGTAAAGGGTTTTTTGCTCTTATCCACTTCTGCGTGGAAATATTTTTTATCCAGCCATTTCTGGTAAAGCTTACTCTCTATCGCAGCCGGATCATAGGTCTTTTCCAGATTCATAGTCATCCTCCTTATTCAATGCAATATGTGGGGCAGCGCGTTTGATATGGAGAAAACGTTTTCTCCCGTATAATAAAAAAAACTTCCGCCCTGTTAAGGGCGAAAGCTCGCGGTACCACCTTAATTATGAGTCTATGTCCATCCGACTCATATCTTTAGCTGTCTATAACGGGACAAACCGTGATAAGGTACTGGGTCTGCGCCGGTTCCCCCATCCTGTTCAAAAGCTACCTTCAGGATACAGAGCTTCAGGCCGTCTTACAGCCGATGAACAGCCCTCTCTTGGAAGTTATATCCCTACTCCTCTTTATCACCACATTTACCTATGTTCTTTATTGTATGCGACAAGTCCAAAAAAGTCAAGTCTTTGGATCATACAATTCTTTCAGGAAAAGGAGACCGGTCTGCCCCTTTGCCGCCTCCAGGCAGTAAAAGAAACCAGCAAGACCCGTCTCCCCGGCATTCTATCTTAATTCTACGCTTTCCACGCCCTCCAGATGGATAGCCATGCTGTACACATCCTGATTATCTACCATTGCCGGCAATTCCAACACAGCAAGCAGACGAATCTTTCCACCTTCATCTTTTTCTTTTGACATACTCATATTTTGCAGGCGGAAGCCCTTTTCATCAATCGCGCTCATAAATGAGGACACATACTTTCTGTCTATAAATTCCACGACCACTTCACATGTGGTGGAACTTTCATGGGCCATATCATTGATCCACTGAGTGTGTCTATATACAATGTAGACGATGGCAGTCGTTGCTATGGCTCCGCTGTAATAGCCGCTGCCCATAGCCAATCCGATACAGGCACAAACCCAAAGACCAGCCGCAGTGGAAAGTCCCCGGACAACACGTCTCTTGCCAGTAACCATGATGGTCCCGGCGCCCAAGAAGCCGACACCATTGATAACCTGTGCCGGAAGCCGGGCAACATCCCCTGTATTGTAGCCCATATAAAGATAGATAAACTGTCCTGTCAGCATGACAAGCGACGCGCCGACACAGACGATCGCATATGTCTTAAAACCTGCCGCACGCCCTTCCGCGCTCCGGCTATAACCCACGATACCACTCAGAAGCAGTGCCAGCAACATTCGGATCAGAACGACCGGCGCACTGAAAGTATGTAGATAATCATTGATCATTCCAATTATTTCCACATTATCTCTCCTATAATCTGATGTTCAAAACGTCAAATCGACGTCTCCAAATTCAAAACGCTCCATCGGATAAAACTTTCGACAAACTTTTATACGTGCATATCCACGTATACAATGCCTCTTTGTTTCATCAGAAGTCTGTACAGTTCCTGTCTTTCTGTCCCCGGAGCAAGCTCCAGAGAAATATCCATGCGGATGACATTTTCATCATCCTCCTCGTCCATTGTGGATATCCCCATATTCAGCATATGGTAGCCGTTCTCCTCCATGACTTTCAGGAACGTGGATACATCTTTTCTGGTTTCAAATTCCACACTCAGTTCACAGGCATGGGCATGGGCGTGGGCCATATCGTTGACCCACTG
>DVLT01000050.1 GCA_018715345.1 Candidatus Onthocola gallistercoris | reverse complement strand
TGTATCTGCACAGAACTGTGTACCGGGGACAACATCAATGGGGAATGCCCGTTGTGCGGCGCCGGGGGAGCGGATCTGACCGCCTGTAAAGGAGTGGAGAGCCAGCCGGACACACAGGCAAAAGCGGCATCGGCCCCGGCGGTCACGCCGAGAATTGCCTATGATACCCTTCGGATCGGAAATACCCGCATCACAGACAGCGGCTACTGGACAACGGACGGGAATGGCAATCTGACGGCTTCCGATGCAGGCAATTATAATGTAGCCTTTGACGCAGACACCAATACCCTGTCGCTGAACAATGCGACTATCGTAGGATCATATGATGCAAACAACAATCCAGAGGGGACAGGTATTTATGTCGGCAGCAGATCCGGCGCTGTGTCCCTGACCATCCAGGTCACAGGGAACAATGTGGTTTCCGGAAGTTACGGGATTTATGCGTTGTCGAACGGGGGAGAGGTATCCGTGACCATCAGCGGAGGCGGCAGCCTGACTGCCAGTGGAAGTCAGAATGGAATCAGTATAGTGAGCGAATTTAGCAATGCGGCACTGGCTATTGAGGGCACGGCAGTGGAGGCCAGTGGCTCCTATAGTGAGGGAGTTATGGTGCAGGCTGGTGAAAGTTCCACCGGATCTTTGTCTGTGGATGGCGGCAGTCTGACTGCCAGTGGAAATACAGGAATTGAATTTTGGTTTAGCACTGGCATGAGTGGTTCCGGAACGCCCAGCCTGACTGTCAGTGGAAATACTACTGTGGATGCGAAAAATGGAGGCATCACCCATAACTCCAGCAGCAATCTTTCCATTCAGGGAGACAGCGGTATCGTTTTTAACGGAAGCGCCGGCACTGTATACGGCAATGCCAGCTTACAGGAGGATCTGATCATTGGCGAGGGCGAGAGCCTGACATTGGATCATGGGGCAAGCCTGGACGCCAATGGCCACAATGTGATCGTGGATGGCGGCACACTGGACGAAGGGATAAAGAACAGCCTGGGTGACAGTGTGAAGTATACGCCGACAATTACAACAACAAGCCTAACAAACGGCACTGCAGAGGCAGCGTACAGCACAACTCTTCTGGCAGATGGTACGGCTCCGATCACATGGAGCGTCACCAGCGGTTCCCTGCCGGAAGGTTTGAGCCTGGACGCAAGTACCGGCATGATTTCCGGCACACCTACGGCAGAAGGGGGAAGTACGTTCACTGTGGAAGCAGCTAACGATTATGGTTCTGACAGCAGGGAATTTACTTTGAGCATTGATAAACCGGTGGTTATTCCTGTTACCGGCGTGAAACTGGACAAGACAAGCCTGACCTTGCAGGAAACCGACAGCGATACCCTGACAGTCACGGTGGAGCCGGACAATGCTACCAATAAAAATGTGAACTGGGAAAGCAGCGACACCAGCATTGCTACGGTAGATGCAAGCGGTAAAGTAACCGCCATAAGCGCCGGCAGCGCCACCATTACCGTCGCCGCTGCGGACGGCAGTGGGGTAAGCGCCTCATGCTCCGTGACAGTGACACACGGCAATATGGTACATATTCCAAAGAAAGACGCCACCTGCACAGCAGATGGAAATGAGGAATATTGGACTTGTGATACTTGCGGTAAGCATTTCAGTGATGCAGAAGGCAAGACAGAGATAGCCCTTGAAGATATGGTGATCTCTAAATTCGGACATTCTTATGGAGAGCCGGTCTGGAGTTGGTCAGAGGATGGAAAGAGCTGCACTGTAACCTTTATCTGCGCAAATGATGATTCTCATAAGGAAACACCGGAAGTGACGGTTTCTTCTAAAGTAAAGAAGGCGGCGAGCTGCACAGAAAAGGGCGTTACAGAATATAAGGCAACGGCAGAGTTTGACAGTATAACATATACGGATACGAAAGATGTAGCTGACATCCCGGTCACCGATCATCACTATGAGAATGGCAGATGCTCTGTCTGCGGATCGATCGAGCCCGGATTCAAACCGGCCATTATTGCCGGCGCCGGCGGCACATGGCAGAAAGGTGCAAAAGGCGGGCTTTCCTTTACCTCCAACGCGGACTTTGCAGATTTTGTAAAAGTACAGGTGGACGGCAAAGACCTTGCTGCTTCTGAGTATGAAGTCAAAGAAGGAAGCACCGTTGTCACCTTAAAGGCTTCCCATCTGGAAACGCTCTCCATCGGAAAGCACACGCTTGCCATTGTTTCCGATACGGGAACAGCCGCGGCGGAGTTTACGATCCAGGCAGCTTCCGCTGCCGGTGTGAACAACAAGATGCTGCAGAACGCAGGACCCCAGCAAACTGCCGGGCCAAGGACAGGCGATGGTAGTCCTGTCGGACTATTCGTCTCCTTTATGGTCCTTTCCGCCATGGGTATGGCAGCGCTGATCGTGACTGGAAAAGTACGGCGCTAAAAAGAGAGTTGGAGGATGGATCCCAGCATCCGGAGCAATAGGAACGAAAAAACCGTGGAGGCACCGAAAGTGGTGTTCCCACGGTTTTTGATGTTATCGGATGGCTCCAAAGATCTGTTTGCGATCAGTGGAACTTTTCTTCGCAGTAGATGCAGCGGTAAGTCCGGGTGTTTTTATCCGTCAGTTTGAATACCTGGGGCAGTTCCTGTTCAATGGAACTGATGCATCGGGGATTTTTGCACCGGATCACATTGGTGACAGTCTGGGGAAGGGTCAGATTCTCTTTTTTAACGATCTTGCCCCCTTCGATGATATTGACTGTAATATTGTCATCCACAAAACCAAGGATGTCCAGATTCAGATCCATCTTTCCCTGGATTTTGATGATATCTTTTTTACCCATCTTACTGCTGGAAGCATTTTTGATGATGGCGACTTGACAGTCCAGCTTATCCAGTTTCAGATATTTATAAATATCCATGCTTTTTCCGGCTTGGATATGGTCGATCACATAACCTTCATCGATACCGCTGATACTTAACATACTTCCACCTCCAAAAATTTCATGATGAGCGCCATACGGGCGTATACGCCGAACTGGGCCTGCTTAAAGTAGGCTGCCCTCGGGTCCTTATCCACTTCCACGGAGATTTCGTTGACTCTGGGGAGAGGATGGAGTACGAGCATATCTTCTTTTGCCAGTTTCATCTTGGCTGTATCCAGAATATATTTATCCTTCAGGCGGATATAATCCTCTTCATTAAAGAAACGCTCTTTCTGTACACGGGTCATATAGAGGATATCCAGTTCCGGCATGGCTTCTTCCAGGTCCTCTGTTTCTATAAATTCCACCTGGTTTTGCTGGAGAACTTCTTTGCGGATATAGGCCGGGATCCGAAGTTCTTCTGGAGAAATGAGGACAAAACGGATATCTGGATAGCGTACAAGAGCGCTGATGAGTGAATGGACAGTACGGCCAAATTTCAGATCGCCGCACAGACCGATGGTCAAATGATCCAGACGGCCTTTTAAAGAGTGGATCGTCAGAAGATCGGTCAGAGTCTGTGTTGGATGCTGATGGCCGCCGTCACCGGCATTGATCACTGGAATAGACGAATTTAAAGAAGCAACTAAAGCAGCGCCTTCCTTGGGATGGCGCATGGCTGCGATGTCTGCATAACCGGAAACGACACGGATCGTATCGGCAACGCTCTCACCCTTGGAGGCGGAACTGTTGTCACCGCTGGCAAAGCCCAGAACGCTGCCGCCCAGATTCAGCATGGCAGCTTCGAAACTCAGCCGGGTTCGTGTACTTGGCTCGTAGAAAAGTGTGGCGAGCTTTTTGCCTTGGCAGACATGGCTGTATTTTTTTGGATCTCTGGCGATGTCCTCTGCCAGAGTGAGAATCTCCTCGGTTTCTTCAACAGATAAATCTAATGGACTGATTAAATGTTTCATAAGCACCTCCATATATTTAGCTCTTTTCCTATCATAATACAAATCGGGGAAATATACCATAGATTTTTATCGAAAAATGTGGAAATAAATTTTCTGAATATTTGTACAAATATCGTTTGACAACCCGATGATAGAATGCTATGCTAAGATTGTAAACATTTATTTATCAAGCCTTTTTCTGGAGGAATGAGAAAATGAAAGGTACAGTTAAGTGGTTTAACAACCAAAAAGGCTATGGCTTCATCTGTGATGAATCCGGCAAGGATATTTTCGTACATTACACCGGATTGAATATGGAAGGTTTTAAAACCATCGATGAAGGCCAGCCTGTAGAATTTGATGTTGTGAACGGTACAAAGGGACCTCAGGCAACCAACGTAACAAAATTATAATCTAAAAAGTCAAAGTGTGCCTTTTCAATTAATATACATTTTGAAATTAAGAAAGTCCGATTTTGAATATATATTTTGAATAAGCAAAACACCTTAGTGAGATTATCAGAAAGGAGCTGTCCATGGATGGCTCCTTTTTGTGCGATAAATGGGGATGGTCCTTCGGATGGGGCTTGCCGAATAAAGGCCCTCCCTGTTATACTGGGTATACATGAATCCGGGAGATCCGGAGAAGAGAAGTCAGAGCCAAAGGGAGGTGGGGATCATGCCGGATGGACGGTTGAGAGAAGGTTATACCACAGGAAGCTGCGCAGCGGCGGCGGTCCGGGCCTGCCTTGAATGGCAGATCCACGGTAAAAAGCCGGAGTATGTGTCCATCGAACTGCCTTCCGGACGCAGACTGACGCTTCCGGTGATTTTTGATGATGACGGGAGCTGCGGTGTGATCAAAGATGCGGGGGATGATCCGGACGTGACAGACGGCTGTATGGTCAAAGCCTGGGTCCGCTTGGATGATCAGCCGGGGGATATACGTTTTACAGCCGGAGAGGGCATAGGCACTGTCACGGTGCCGGGCTTGAAATTGCCTGTTGGAGAAGCCGCTGTCAATCCGGTGCCCAGGCAGATGATCAGCCGGCAGATACGCCAGATGGCAGGCGCATCGGGGGCAGAAGTGATCCTTTCCATCCCCGGAGGCAAAGAGCTGGCAAAAAAAACATTTAATCCCCGGCTGGGCGTTGTGGGCGGCCTTTCCATATTGGGAACAACGGGGATCGTCCGGCCCATGAGCGAGGAAGCGGTGATCCAGACATTGAAATTGGATCTGTCCGTGGCTGTTTCCGCAGGACATAAGGCGCTTTTTTTTGTACTGGGGGAAAGCGGCGAAAAAGCTGTGAAAAAGCGTTTCGCCTGCCCGTATCCTTGTGTTCAGATCAGCAACTATATCGGCATCATGTTGGATGCGGCGAAAGAGATGGGAGTGGAACGGATCATCGTGGCCGGCTTTGCCGGAAAGCTGGTAAAAGTGGCGGCGGATATCATGAACACCCATAGTCATGTGGCGGATGGCAGACGGGAAACCGTATGTACTTTTGCGGCCCTGGATGGAGCCGACCGGTCTGTGATAAGGGAGATCTATCAGTGCGCGACCATGGCCCAGGCGGTGGCCATACTCAAGCGGGATAACAGGTCCGGACTGTGGAGCCAGATGGCCCAGAAAGCAGCGGAGAACTGCCGACTTCGGGTGGGAGGATGCCTGGATGTGGACGTGGTATTTTTGGATAACGACGGCAGTGTGCTCGGGAAGAGCGACGGCGCGCCGAAGGAAGTGCCGGAGACGATAAATGATGAAAGGAAGCAGGAAGGACAGTGAAATATATAACAGTCATTGGCAGTGGACCGGGATGTGAAGATTATCTTTTGCCTGCGGCTGTAAAAACAGCCCAAAACTGTGACCGGGTGGTGGCAGATAAGCGGATGGTGGCTATGCTTGAAAAGGCAGGGGTGACCAGTGTGGAAACGATGGAATCCGTTGTCCAAACCCTGTCGGATATGGAAGCCATGGAAGAGGAAAGCCGTATGGCCCTGTTTGTATCCGGAGATCCGGCCTATTACAGCATGTACCGTATGGTGAAACGTGTCTATCCCGATATGTGTGTGGATTACATTCCGGGGATCAGTTCTTTACAGATGATGGCGGCCCGCGCAGGGGTGACCATGGAAGACGCGGCCATTTTAAGCGGTCATGGCCGGGCATTGTCTATCAGTGAACTATATTTTGACGTACGGAAAAGGGAAGCGGTATTTGTACTGTGCGATGGTCTGTGTACGCCGTCCTGGATCGGGGAAAAACTTGTGGAAGGCGGCGTGACGGATGTGCAGATGTGGGCCGGAAGCCGACTGACCTATGAAGATGAGATATGCGACCAGGGCAGTCCGGAAAGCTTTATCGGTAAAAACTATCCGGCATTGACCGTTGTGTGCATCAAAAATGAACATAGAAATAAGAAAGAAGAAACCGTACTCGTACGGGATGAACAGTTTTGCAGAAATGCCACGCCCATGACCCGTGAGGAAATACGATGGTCTGTGATCGGGAAACTGGAGTTAAAGCCTTCTTCCGTTTTATGGGATATTGGCGCAGGTACAGGATCGATTTCCATCGAGGCTGCCCGACTGTGTCCAAAGGGACAGGTGATCAGTTTTGAAAGAAATCCCCGAGCCCTTGAAATATTGGAAGAAAACAAAGAGAGATTTGAAGCAGATAATATGCGGATCATTTCCGGTGACGCACTGGAGGTTCTTATGGATCAGGATCCAAAACAGACAGACGCCATACCTAAACCCACCCATGTGTTTTTAGGCGGTACCGGTGGGGATCTGGAAGCGCTTTTGGATCGCATCGCGGCATACGGACCGTGGATCCAGGTGATGATCTCGTGTGTAACATTGGAAACAACTGCAAAGGCGGTACAGAGTTTTTGCAGAGGTGATCGCTTCTGTGATGTGGATATCGTCACCATCCAGACAGAACATGGCCGGACTGTTGGAGATTATCATCTGATGGAAGCAGACCATAGGGTGACCTTGATTTCAGGAAAGGTTAATGATACCCGGATCCTTTGGCCGGAAACACTTAAATACATCGATACGGAGGGGCAAGATAAAGAAACATGATAAAGGCATTATGCAGCAGAATATATGGAAAAGAACAACTGAGAGAAGATCTGATCCAGCTGAACCGGTTGGTGAAAACCGAAGATATGCGGGAGGCTTTTCTGGATGAGTTTTATGAAAATGAATCTTTTTATTTGGAACTTTTGGATGAAGAGGATCCGAAAGTCCGTAAAAATGCGGTAAAACTGCTGGCATGTGTTGGCGACAGCGCTTCTTTGGAGCCCCTCTGGCAGCATTATCTGTCAGAAAAGACTCGATTTTTACGGGCGGATTATCTGGAGGCGTTTAAATCTTTTGACATGACGCCCCACATAAAGACTTTGGAAAACATGTGGGAAGAAATGACAAAAAAAGACGCGGGAGATAAACATGATCAGGCGGAAAGCCGTAAGCTGCGGGAACTCATATGGATGAAACATCCGCCGCAAAAGCACCGTTTCCGATATCCGAAGGAAAAGAGCAGATTGTGTTTTATCGTTCCCAGAGGAACAGAAGAGATGGCAGCACAGGCCATGGATGCGGCCATTGTTCAGAAAATGTCCGGCGGTTTCATCAGTGAGGTGGCTGCGGAGGATTTCAGACAGGTCATACAGTCCAGAGTTTATCAAAGTCTGTTGTTTGATTTTTGTCCAAAGCTGATCACAGGGAAGGATGGCGTACCGGATGGAAAGAAGGCAGGCGCCATATTGATGGGGGAAGGTCTGCTGGATTTTTTGGATCGGCTCCACGAATCCAATGGCCGTCCCTATGTTTTTAGGGTGGACGTGAAAGGCATACGGGAACCGGCTGTGAAGAACCGGATCGCCAGAGAAGTGTCCCAGACACTCGAAGAAATGGGAGAGGGACGACTGGTGAACGATGCCTCCCATTTTGAGATGGAGATCCGTATGCTGTACAGCAAACGGATGGATTGCCGGGTGTTTTTAAAACTATACACTTTGCCTGACCGGCGTTTTACGTATCGGAAGCAGATACTGCCGGTATCCATGCAGCCTTCCAGGGCTGCTTTAATGCTGGCGTTTGCGGGAAAAGAACTGAAGGATGATGCCAACGTGCTGGATCCTTTCTGCGGGAGCGGCGTCCTTCTTATCGAAAGAGCCCGGATGGCCGGCTATCGGAGTCTGTATGGGCTGGATATTTACCGACCGGCTTTGGATGCCTGTGAAGCGAACAGCCGGAATGCTAAAATCCGTATCCAGACCATACAAAGGGACTTTTCAGATTTTCGGCATGAATATCCGTTTGATGAAATCGTGACCGATATGCCCCGTAAAAGTGAAAATCACTCGGCGGAAGATATCGGATATATATATAGAAAATTTTTTGACCGGATCAGCCATTGGATGGGAAAGACGGGAGTGATCCTTTTATACAGTGAGGAGGACAGGCTGATACGGGATAATATCAAACGGCACGAAGAACTGAGACTGAAAGGGACACTGCCCCTGACCGCTTCAGGATATGCCTATCTGATACACTATGGAAAGGAGTAAATATATGGCAGGAAAATTATATGGCGTTGGTGTCGGCCCCGGGGATCCCAAGTTGATGACGCTGAAAGCAAAGGAAGTGATCGAGACAGCAGATGTGATCGCTGTGCCGGTGGCTGCGGCCGGAGAAAAGAGTACGGCTCTTTCCATTGCCGAGCAGGCTGTGGATCTATCCGGAAAAGAACTTCTGGAAGTGGTCTTTTCCATGGAGCGGTCCGTCGTAAAACGGGAGATTTATCGGAAAAAGGCGGCAGAGACCATACAAGCTGTGTTGGATGAGGGAAAGTCGGTGGCCATGATCGTTTTGGGAGATATTACCGTTTACAGCACTTATATGTATGTATACCGTTACCTCAAAGAATGCGGTTATGAGACAGAAATGGTACCGGGGATCCCCTCGTTTTGCGCCGGGGCGGCCAAGGCGCAGGTATCCCTTGTGGAGGGCAACGAATCGCTGACAGTCATATCCTCCTTGAAAAATAAACATGTGCTGAAAGAGGCTTTGGAACATTCGGATAATGTGGTGGTCATGAAAGCAGGCAGCGGCATGAACTATCTGCCGGAACTGCTGGAAGAGGAAGGCATGAGTGACAAAACGGTCGTTCTTGGCAATGTGGGACTGGCAGATGAGTATGTGGGACCGCCGGATAAAGATATCAAATATGGCTATTTCACCACATTGATCGTGAAAAAAGGAGGACTTTGATGGTTTACTTTATCGGAGCAGGACCGGGAGATCCGGAACTGCTCACCATAAAAGGAAAGCGGATCATCGACCAGGCGGATGTGATCATCTATGCCGGTTCCCTGGTCAATGAGGACGTGTTAAAAGATCGGAAGCCGCAGGCCCGCGTTTATAACAGCGCTTATATGACGCTGCCGGAAGTGATCCGCGTTATGGAGGAAGCGGAAGCCGATGGACTTACGACAGCAAGAGTCCACACCGGTGATCCATCGATCTATGGGGCCATAAGAGAACAGATGGATGCATTGGACGAACTGGGGATCGTTTATGAGGTGGTCCCAGGTGTCAGCTCTTTTGTGGCGGCTGCCGCCAGCCTGAAAAAAGAATATACCCTTCCGGGAGTATCGCAGACAGTCATTTTGACAAGAGCTCCCGGACGGACGCCGGTTCCGGAAAAAGAAAATATGGCCAGTTTGGCAGCGCATAAAGCGACCATGATCATTTTCCTCAGTGTGGGTCAGATCGGAAGTCTGGCCGGGACATTGGCGGAAAGTTATGGATGGGAGACGCCGGCAGCGGTGGTCTATAAGGCCAGTTGGCCGGAAGAAAAGATCGTCCGGGGAACCCTTAAGGATATCGGGGAAAAGGTGGCCGAGGCGGGCATAAAAAAGACGGCGCTCATCGTTGTGGGAGAATTTTTGGGAAATGATTATGAGTTATCCAAATTGTACGATGCGGAGTTTGAGACCGGATACCGGAAAGCCTCCCACTGATAGAGCGTATTTTCCGGGAATGAGATTTATGATATAATGATTGCACAAAAGGAGGGAAACAGCCGGTCCGAGATCAGGAAGAAAAGGAAAGCAGACCATCCAAAACTGTGGATGGCAGGCGGCGAAGGATATATGGATATAGTAATGGAAGTCCGGAAGGAACTGAAACTTCTGGCAGATGAAAAGTATAGGACATTTCATAGTAAACTGGTACCTGGGAAAGAGCATATCCTTGGCGTCCGGATGCCCAAACTCAGACAATTGGCAAAACGGATCAGCGCCGGGGAAGGGTGGCGGACCTATCTGGATGGGGAACCGTCTGAATATTATGAAGAAGAGCTGCTCAGAGGATTTATCATCGGTTATGCCCGGATGCCTTTGGAGGAGCGGCTTAAACGGCTGAAAGCATTTATCCCGGTCATTGACAACTGGGCTGTTTGCGATGGAACGTGCAGCACATTGAAATTTACTGAAAAAAATAAGGCTGTCATGTGGGATTTTTTACAGCCCTACTTCCATTCGGACAGGGCGTATGACATTCGGTTTGCCTCCGTCATGGCCATGGATTATTTTCAGGAAGAAGCCTATCTTCCAAAAGTGTTGGATCTGTTTGAACAGATCCGGCATGACGATTATTATGTGAAGATGGGGGTGGCATGGGCTGTTTCCATGTTTTATATCCGATTTCCAAAGGAGATCGAAGCTTTTCTCAGACGGGACCGGATGGATGATTTCACCCATAACAAGGCAATACAAAAGATACGGGAATCCCGGCGTGTGACGCCGGAAGAGAAGGCCCGGTTAAATGCGTTAAAAAGAAAATAAGGCCGGACTTGGCGGACATCTGTATGTCTGGCTGTGTCCGATGGATTTTTGGACTAAGGAGGAGTGGCTATGCTGGAAGCAGGTATGAAAGCACCGGATTTTACACTTTTGGATAAAGAAGGGAAGGAAGTATCCCTGAAAGATTTTGCAGGAAAAAAGGTCGTGGTTTATTTCTATCCTAAAGACAGTACGCCCGGGTGTACCAAACAGGCGTGCGCCTTCAGGGATGCCTATAGCGATTATGAACAGTTGGGTGTGCCGGTGATCGGCATCAGTAAAGACAGTGTCCGTTCCCATATGAATTTTGCGACAAAACAGGATCTCCCTTTTATCCTCCTTTCGGATCCCGAACTGAAAGCCATCCAGGCTTATGATGTATGGCAGGAAAAGAAACTGTATGGTAAAGTTTCCATGGGTGTTGTCCGTACAACTTATCTGATCGGTGAGGACGGTGTGATCGAGAAAGTTTACAATAAAGTCAAACCAGCGGAAAACGCAAGGGAGATATTGGATCATCTGAAAGGCCATTTGGAATGAATGTGGCTTATTTTACCGTGACCGACCAGGGAGAAGCGACGGCAAAAAAGATGACCCAGCATATACCGGGACCGGTCATACGGCAGGATGTGAGACGCTGTGTAAAGGAAAAGTGGAAACAGGCGGACGCTTTGGTATTTATCATGGCGTCCGGTATTGTTGTCCGTTACATTGCCCCGCTTATCGAGTCAAAAGATGTGGATCCGGCGGTGATCGTCATGGATATTCACGGCCGTCATGTCATCAGCCTGCTCTCCGGACATCTGGGCGGCGCCAATCGTCTGGCCGTCCGTCTGGCCGAAATAACCGGCGGGACTCCGGTGATCACCACGGCTACGGATACGGAAGGCATGACGGCTTTTGACGTGGTTGCCGGGGACAATCATATGGCGATCGGACGGTTGGATCAGCTGAAATATGTGAGCGGCGCGCTGGTTGCCGGCAGACGGGTCACCGTTTATACCAGTGTGCCTGTGGAGGGACGATTTCGCGGGAACATCCGGTGCATCCCGTTTTTCCCTGACGATAAGGCGATTTTCGCAGGGAAGGCAGATGGACCGATTGTAGTCATCGATCCCCTTATAGATGATATTCCGGGCCATGTGATCTATCTGCGGCCAAAAACATTGGTCGTGGGTGTGGGCTGTAAAAGGGATATGGATCCGGGGAAAATGTTGTCGGCTTTTGAGGATTTTTGCCGGGATCATCATATACCAAAAGAAGGTATCCGGAAGCTGGCCACAGCCGATCTTAAAGCGGAGGAGCCGGCCATCTGCCATCTGGCAGACCGGTTAGGGGTACCGCTTCAGATCATTTCCCGAGATCAGATCAGTGGATTGGATCTTGAACGGATACCGGGCGGCGCCATAGAAGGATCGGCTTTTGTAAAAAAAGTCACCGGCGTCGGATCCATATCGGAAGCTAGCGCCTATCTGGCTTCATCGAAAGGGCGGATACGCCTTCCAAAGACAAAATATCCGGGCATGACTTTTGCCCTTGCAGAAGAAATGAAAGCGGTAATAATATGAGTATACAATTGATCAGCGTGAGCCATAAAACGGCCGATCTTACAGTGAGGAGCTGGTTTTCTCTGACCAGTCAGCAGCAGAAGGATCTGATGCATGCAGTCTGTCAAAACAGCGCGGCCACAGAATGTGTGGTGCTTTCCACCTGCAACCGGATGGAGATATATATGTATGGACCGGACGAAGCGGAAAGAGATATTTTTCGAAAAGGGCAAGCCAGTCTGATGGAGATACTGGCGCTGGATACAAAACGGGATGTGGGGAAATATCTGCGTTTTTATCAACGGGAAAAGGCGGAGCGGCATCTATTCCATGTGGCTTGTGGACTGGACTCCATGATCATCGGGGAAGATCAGATATTGGGACAGGTTAAAGACGCCCATCGTCAGGCCATGGAAGAGGGGACGACAGGGACCTATCTCAATACCCTTTTCCGCTATGCAGTGACTGCGGCTAAAAAGGTCAAGACAAAGACCGATCTTTCCAAGACTCCGGTGTCAACTGCCACGATCGCAGTCAAAGCAGCCAGGGAATATCTTGGAAGTCTCCAGGGTAAAAAAATATTGATCATCGGAGCCAGCGGTAAGATCGGCTCCACGATATTTAAAAATCTGCTGGCAGAGGATGAAGCCGAAATATATGTGACGATCCGGCAGAGGATACCCCATATGGATCAGAAATACACATATCATACGATCGATTACAGGGATAGATATGAGAAACTTGGCGATATGGATGTGATCATCAGCGCCACGTCAAGCCCCCACTATACCATTACCGGCGATAAAGCGGCAAGACATGTGACAGATGGCCGGAAGCGAGCCTTTATCGATCTGGCCGTGCCGTCGGATATAGAGGAAAGCGTGACCGAAATTCCCGGTGTGGGTTATTATAATATCGATGATTTTTCCCGGGTGGCCAGGCAGAATAATGATCGGAAAGCAGCGGAAGCCGTGGCGGCGGAAGATATTTTGAGGGAATATCAGACAGACTTTGAAAAATGGATGCTTTTTCAGCTATCCTTTGACATGATTTCTCAGGTGAAAGAACAGGTGCTTTCGGAAGCGGGAGAAAAGGGGATGGAAAAGGCCATGGACCACTTCTTTTTCCGACTTCGGGAAGTTTCCAGGCCGGATGAACTTTCCAGTTTTATGGATATGATCGGCCGTCTGGCCGGATGAGGAGGACAGGACATGAAAAGAATTGATGTTGTCGGCTTTGGACCAGGGGATGACAGGCATATGACCTACCAGGCCCGGGAGGCGATAGAGAAAGCGGATGTGATCATCGGCTATACCACATATATACGGATGCTTGAGAGATATTTTCCGACCGCTTCCTTTATGGATACTCCGATGACAAAGGAGATCGAAAGGTGTCGTATGGCAGTCTCTCTGGCGGAAGAGGGAAAACGGGTGGCCTTGGTCAGCAGCGGAGACGCGGGCGTGTACGGCATGGCAGGCATTCTTTTG
Organism: Candidatus Onthocola gallistercoris; assembly: GCA_018715345.1. Taxonomy (GTDB): domain Bacteria; phylum Bacillota; class Clostridia; order Lachnospirales; family Lachnospiraceae; genus Frisingicoccus; species Frisingicoccus gallistercoris. The sequence goes on along the minus strand of DVLT01000050.1, from coordinate 8,789 downwards.
CAGATCCTGGAAAAGGAAGGGAAAGATATACCGGTGGAGGTGATACCAGGCGTGACGGCGGCCAATGCGGGAGCGGCCATGCTGGGGGCGCCTTTGATGCACGACTATGCTGTCATCAGTCTGAGCGATCGTATGACGCCGCTTGAGGACATCATGCGTCGGGTGGAATATGCAGCCATGGGTGATTTTGTATTGGCCCTTTACAATCCTAAAAGTCGGAAACGGACAGAATATCTGGGGATGGCGGCAGAACGCATAGGAAAATATCGGTCTGGCAGAACACCTGTGGGTATTGTCCGCCATGCGGGGCGGCCGGAGGCACAGATGTGCCTGACCACGTTGGAAAAGTTGGGAGATGCCTTTGTGGATATGTTTTCCATTGTGATCATAGGCAATTCCAAGACTTATGTTAAAAATGGACGTATGATCACCCCCAGAGGTTATGAGTCAAAGGAGGCATTTTGATGGCTGTATTTCCTGTTTTTGTCGAAATGGACCAGAGAGATTGCCTGATCATCGGCGGTGGGCAGGTGGCTTTGAGAAAGATACGGATCCTGCTGGATGCCGGCGCGAAGGTGACGGTGATCGGGCCTTCATTTTGCCCGGAACTGGAACAGCTGGCATCAGAAGGCCGGATCGTCTGTCTGCCATGTGAAACGGAGTATACGCTGGATTTTTTAAAAGCGCGGCTGGAACAGGGAATGGTTCCGGCCTTTGGCATCTGTGCTGCATCGGATAAACAGGTGAATCATGAAGCAGCGGTGTTTTTAAAACATTCAGATGTGTTGGTGGATTCGGCAACGGAAACAGGCGATTGTGATTTTTTCTTTCCCTCTGTTATACGCCGGGATCCGGTGATGGTGGGTATTTCCACCGGCGGACAGGCGCCGTCCGTATCCCGTCACCTTCGGAGGATTTTGGAAGCAGCATTGCCGGAATGGACAGGACAATGGGCAGAACGGATGAAAGATATCCGCAGATGGGTACTGGACCATGTGCGGGAGAGCCGGAGAAAAAAACTGATCCAACATATGACATCGGAAATCTGGAATGAATATGCGCAACAGGGCAAAGAAACAAAGGCCTGGTCAGAGCGGGTCTGTGAGTTGGAAAGAATGGCTGAAAGTGGAGAAGAAGATGAAATTTGAGTTATATATCGGAACAAGAAAGAGCCGTCTGGCGCTCATACAGACCCAGATAGCGGCTAAATGTATTCAGGAATATTTTCCGGAAGTGGCGATCTGCATCCGTCCCATGTCCACCCAGGGGGATAAAAGACTGGACCAGTCATTGATTTCTTTTGGAGGGAAAGGCGTGTTTACCCAGGAACTGGAGGCAGCTTTACTGTCCGGCGATATTGATATGGCCATACACAGCGCGAAGGATATGCCCATGGATTTTGAAGAAGGGACTCGGATCGGGGCGGTCTTTCCAAGGGCGGATGTGCGGGATATGGTCGTGACCCGGGATGGCACGCTCTGTAAGGATATGAAAAAGGGAAGTGTGATCGGTACCGGCAGCCTCAGACGACAGCTCCAGCTGAGAAAAGCCTTTCCTGATATGGTTTTTAAAGATGTGCGGGGCAATGTCAAAACCCGGCTTCAAAAACTTCTGGACGGCCAGTATGATGCCCTTGTTTTGGCAGCCGCCGGTCTTGCCCGCCTGAGGGATTGGGAAAGTGAGGCGGACAGCAGATGGTATGACCAGTTCCATTATGAGTATCTGGATACGGATATCATGCTGCCGGCGGCCGGACAGGCGATCATCGCAGCCCAGATACGGGAACCAGGCCGTTTCCCGGAAAGGGATGAAAAGATCAAGAACATCTGCCAGACTGTGACGGATCAGGCGGCTTGGCTGGCATTGACGGCGGAACGGGAATTTCTGAAAGCCTGCGGCGGCAGCTGCAATGCGCCTGCGGCGGCCTATGCCTTTTTGGAGGATGGCGACAGGATGGCGCTGTATACGGCCTATGCCAACAATGGGCAGGAAATGATCCGCAAAAGATGCAATGGGATCCCGGCAGAACCGGAGAAGCTGGGTCAGATGGCTTACGGACAGTATGAGACAGAGGAAAGTCAGGTGGAGAGATGAAAAAAGGAAAAGTATATTTGGTGGGAGCAGGACCGGGAGATCCGGGATTGATCACAAGAAAAGCGCTTAAATGTATCCGGGAAGCGGATGTGATCATCTACGACCATTTGGCTTCTGAAAGCTTTTTAAATGAAGCGGGAAATGACGCGGAATTGATCTATGCGGGCAAATGTGCGGGACATCATCATATGAAACAGTCGGAGATCGAAATGCTCCTGACAGAAAAGGCCATGGAAGGTAAAAATGTTGTCCGGTTAAAAGGCGGCGATCCGCTCATATTTGGCAGGGGCAGCGAAGAAGCTCTGGCTTTAAATCGGGAAGGTATCCCATGGGAAGTGGTCCCGGGCATTTCATCGGCCTACAGTGTGCCGGCATATGGGGGCATTCCGGTAACCCACAGAGGGTTGGCCTCCTCTGTCCATATCATCACCGGCCATGAAAAACCGGGAAAGTCTGGATCGGATGTGGATTATCACACATTGGCCAAGGAAAAGGGTACGCTCGTCTTTTTGATGGGAGTCTCCAGACTGGGAGAGATCGCCCATAAACTGATCGGGGAAGGCAAGGTGAAGGATACGCCGGCAGCAGTCATCCAGGAGGGGACCACGGCCCATCAAAAGATGGTGACGGGAACATTGGAAAACATACAGGATAGGGTGCAAGAGGCGGGCATCCGTCCACCGGCCATTTTTCTGGTCGGCGCGGTGGCCGGCTTGTCCGACAAGCTCCAGTGGTTTGCCAAAGGCTCCCTTTTTGGTCAGAGGATCTTGCTGACCGGTACCCGGCCTCTTGTGCATACGCTCCATGAGCGGATCGACGATCTGGGCGGGGAAGCGTTTGACATGAGCCTGATACAGATTTATCCGGAATCGGATGAGAAGCTGTCACAGGGACTTTTAAAAGAAACCGGAGATCTGAAGCCATTTTCCTGGATCGTTTTTACGAGCAGCAATGGCGTCCGTGTCTTTTTTGATTTTATCCGGAGACAGGCAGTGGATTTCAGACAACTGGCGTCTGTCCGCTTCGCCGTGATCGGACAGGGCACAAGGCAATGTCTGGGAGAATACGGTTTCCAGGCGGATCTGATGCCGCGTTCGTTTACAGCGGAAGCTTTGGCCGATGAACTGAGGCAAAACGTCTCCGGATCGGAGCCGATCCTGCTTTTCCGGGCGGCGCAAGCCTCAGAAAAGATGTCAGAGCGGCTGAAAGAAGCGGGAATGAACTATACGGATCTGGCGGCTTATGCCACCATTCCCGATATGAGAAAGGCAGAATTACTCAGAAGCTGTCTGGAAAATGTGGATATGATCACCTTTGCCAGCGCCTCTGCAGTGAAAGCATTTTGTGTCATGACAGAGGGAATGGATAGACGATCATTTGGAAAGATCGTCTGTATCGGTCCGGTGACGGCAGCCTGTGCCCAAAAACAGGGACTGGACGTGGCGAAAACAGCAGATATTTATACAACAGAAGGATTGATAAACAGTCTTATGGAGGTGGCAGAAAATGGAAATGACCAGACGGCCGAGACGGCTGAGGAACAGTGAGAATATCCGGAATCTGATCCATGAATATGAAGTGGGTCTTTCGGATCTTGTGTATCCTGTATTTGTTATGGAAGGAGAGGGCGTCAAAGAAGAAATACCGTCCATGCCGGGGATCTACCATTATTCCCTGGATACATTGGCGGAACATATGAAGGAAGTGTGGGATCTGGGGATCCGGGCGGTATTGTTTTTTGGCATACCGGATCATAAAGATGAAGCCGGAAGCGAGGCGTACCGGTGCGACGGTATTGTCCAGAGGGCCATACGCCAGACAAAAGAAACATATCCGGAGATGATCTGTATCGCGGATATCTGCCTGTGTGAATATACAAGCCATGGACATTGCGGTGTGATCAAAGATGGAAAGATACTCAATGATGAGACATTGGAATTGCTGTCCAAAACCGCTCTGTCCTGCGCCAAGGCCGGTGTGGATATCGTAGCGCCGTCGGATATGATGGATGGCCGTATTGGCCATATCCGGAAAACGTTGGATGAAAATGGCTATGAAGATGTGTTGATCATGGCCTATAGTATCAAATATGCCTCAGCTTTTTACGGCCCGTTCCGGGAAGCAGCCCATTCGGCGCCGGCTTTTGGAGACCGGAAAACATATCAGATGGATTGGCGGAATAAAAAGGATGCTCTGGTGGAAGCTGGATTGGATGTGGAAGAGGGGGCAGATATTCTCATGGTAAAACCGGCGCTGGCTTATCTGGATGTGGTGGCTATGATCGCTGAGAATTATCCGCTGCCCATATGCACATATAGTGTCAGCGGCGAATATTCCATGATGAAAGCGGCTGCCCAAAACGGCTGGATCGATGAAGAAAAAGTCGTCATGGAAAGCATGACAGCCATGAAACGGGCCGGAGCCAAGATATTGATCACTTACTATGCCCTGGACATCGCCAGATGGCTGAAACAGTCGCAGGACTGAAAACGAGATGGGTGCAGATCATGAGGAGGAAAACAGATGGGAAAAAGCCAAGAATTATTTGAAAGAGCCTGCAAGGTGATGCCAGGCGGCGTCAGCAGTCCAGTGCGGGCGTATCGTTCAGTGGATCAGACGCCTCCCTTTATCCAACAGGCGGAGGGAGCTTACATTTATGACGCAGATGGATATACCTACATTGATTATGTGGGTTCCTGGGGTCCGATGATACTGGGACATGCCCGGCCGGAGGTGGTGGATGCCATCTGTGAAGCTGCCGAAAAAGGCACCAGCTTCGGCGCCCCAACGGAAGGCGAGATCATCCTTTGCGAAATGATAAGGGACGCCTGTCCTTCAGCGGAGATGGTCCGTTTGGTCAACTCCGGCACGGAAGCGGTGATGAGCGCCATACGGGCGGCCCGGGGTTATACCGGAAGAGACAAGATCATCAAATTTGAAGGCTGCTATCATGGCCATGCGGACGGCCTGCTGGTGAAAGCCGGTTCCGGCCTGATGACCGCAGGCATACCGGACAGCGCAGGGGTTCCAGACGCCTATGCCAGACAGACTTTGATCGCTGATTACAATGATCTGGAAAGTGTAAAAACGTTATTTGAAACCTATCCAGATCAGATCGCCGCGCTGATCGTGGAGCCTGTGGCCGCCAATATGGGTGTGGTGCCGCCGGTTCCAGGGTTCCTTGAAGGCCTTCGCCAACTGACCAAACAGTATGGCGCTGTACTTATTTTCGATGAAGTGATCACCGGATTCCGTTTAAGTTACAGTGGCGCTCAGGGATATTATAATGTGATCCCGGACATGACCACCTTTGGCAAGATCATCGGCGGTGGTATGCCCCTGGCGGCTTATGCGGGCAAAAAAGAGATCATGGAGATGGTGGCGCCAAACGGACCGGTTTATCAGGCCGGGACCCTTTCCGGCAATCCGGCGGCGGTGGCGGCAGGCATCACCACATTGGAACTTTTAAAGGCCATGCCGGATGTGTATGACCGGCTGGAGAGACTGGGCGCCCTTTTGGAGGATGCTTACCAGGGATTGATCGCCAAATATGGCATCCGGGCTGTGTGCAACCGAGTGGGATCCCTTCTCAGTATCTTTTTCACAGATGTGGCGGTGAGGGATTACAAGACGGCGGCATCATCGGATCTGGAGAAATTCAAAGTTTACTTTTCCAGCATGTTATCTTCAGGCATTTATATCGCTCCATCTCAGTTTGAAGCTTTATTCATAAGCGCGGCCCATACAGAAGCAGATGTGGCCCGGACGAAAAAGGCCATAGAGAAAGCATTGAGTCAATGGAAGGTGCTTCATTAAGGAGGTGTTGTCATGTATGAAAATATCTTTCGGCTTTCCAAAAGCATGGTACAGGAATATTCCATGCGCATGTGGATTTCCCGGACGGGTGTGAAGATTTATCTGGGATTTTTAGTCCTTTTATTTATCGCAGGCGTAGCCTCCTTTGCCTTGGATGTGAATGGCGGGATCGCCCGATGGTTTGCCATTTTATTTTTACCCCTGTACCTGCTGGCCACTTATGGCATGATCCGCAGCGGCGCGTCCAGGTTATGTCGCCAGACGGAGGAAAAACATAAGGGACAGGTGCCGGAAACCCTTTATCGTTTTGAAAATGACGGATTGGTCTGGGTGACCCCAGATGGGACTTCCAGGCAGATCCCATACACGTCCTTTACCCGGATCGTGGAGTCCAAAAATCTTTATATCCTTATTTTTCAAGGGAATCAGGGGCTGTATCTGAGGAAAGACGGTTTTACAAAGGGCGATGGCAGGCAGTTCGGAGATTTCATACGTGGAAAAATACGGAGAAAGGGCCATGAGTAAAAAAAGGAAGCTTTGGCTGGTCGCGGCTGGAACAACAGAATCCGTGGAGGCTGTCCGTGCGCTTTTAAAGGCCGGCTGTCCGGTTTTGGCATCTTCCGCCACATCTTTGGGCCGGCACATGTTTGAAACATTGGAAAGGGACCATAAAGACTGCCTGGAACTGTTGGAAGGAAGAAAAGACCGGGAAGAATGGATTTGGCTGATGCGGGAAAAAAGGGTGGATCGGGTGCTGGACGCGACCCATCCTTTTGCCGTGGACGCGACCCGGGAATTGAAGGCGGCATGCCATGCCTGTCAGATCCCCTATTTCCGTTATCTGAGAAAAACGCAGGATTACGATGTCTATAAAGACCGGATCTGTTGGGTGAAAGACGCCAGGGAGGCGGCCAAAGCTGCAGCGCGTCTTGCTGGGCCAAAGGGGCACATTTTTTTGACGACAGGGGTACGGACATTGGCAGTTTACCGGGATCATATCCCGGATTTTCAAAAACGGTGCTATGCCCGTATACTGGATACGGAATCTTCTAAGGCTGTATGCCGGGAAATCTTTCAAGAAGCGGATCACTGGATCGCCCAAAATCCTCCTTTTGATGCCGATCAGAATGAAGAAAGCCTCCGGCGGACACAAGCGGCGGTCATCGTATCCAAAGACAGCGCCCAAAGCGGCGGAGTGACAGAAAAACTGGAAGCGGCCAGGAGAATGGATATTCCCGCGGTGCTGATCAAAAGACCGGCGGAAGAGGGCATCGATTCGCCGGAAATGCTTTGGAAGGTCATAATGGAGGACAGATAGATGGAATATTTTGAGCTTTTGGACGAGGACGGCAAAAAGACAGGACAGGTGAAAGAACGGGAAGCGGTTCACCGGGATGGAGATCTACATGGAGGCTCCCATATGTGGATCGTCCGGGACATATGCCCGGACGGGGATTTTACGGTACTCCTGCAGAAACGCAGCCCCCACAAAGACTCTTTTCCCGGATGCCTGGACATATCCAGCGCCGGTCATGTGGCTGAGGGGGAAACTTTTTTATCCACAGCCATACGGGAGCTGGAAGAAGAACTTGGCATCTGTGTGACGCCGGATCAGCTGCATTTTCTGTTCCAGGATCGCACCGGCGGGAAATATATGTTCCACGGAAAATTATTCTGGAATGAGGAGATCCACCATGTCTATCTGGTCGATCCTTCTGTATGTTTGGAAGGACTTCGATGCCAGAAAGAGGAGATTGAAACAGTGGTCTGGCAAAAAGCGTCATTGGTGGCGGATGCCCTCAGTCATGATGATCCGGATTACTGCATCGATCCGGAGGAATTTACACGCCTGATGCAGTGCGTGGCAGAATACGGGAGGAAAAAGCATGGATTATAAATATCTGTTGTTCGATCTGGACGGCACATTGACAGAACCAAAGGAAGGCATTACCCGCTGTGTCCAGTATGCCCTGGCATCCATGGGGATCGATGAGCCGGATCGGGAGAAATTGGTGCCTTTCATCGGGCCGCCCTTGAAGGAAATGTTCATGACAAGCTATCAGATGGATGAAGATACGGCGGCCAAAGCAGTGGAAAAATACCGGGAACGATTCCGGGAGAAGGGGATTTTTGAAAATGGCATATATCCAGGCATCCCTGAGGCTTTAGAACGGTTAAAAAAAGCGGGGAAGGTCATGGCAGTGGCTTCTTCAAAACCCCAGCCTTTTGTGGAACGGATCCTGAAACATTACCATTTGGATCGCTTTTTTTCTGTGGTCGTGGGAAGTGAACTGGACGGGAGCCGAAGTGATAAGCAGGAGGTCATACAGGAAGTATTTCGACGGTTTGGCCTGTCCGATGAGGAGAAAAAACAAGTCCTCATGATCGGAGACCGGAAATATGACGTGGAAGGCGCCAAGAAAATGGGAGTGGATTGCCTTGGCGTCACCTTTGGTTATGCAGCCGATGGGGAACTGGAAGAAGCAGGAGCAGACTACATCGTGGATTCGGCCGGACAGATGGCCAGTCTGATCCTTTCTCCCATACGGCGGGTGGCCATCATCGGTATGGGAGCGCTGGGTATATTGATGGGAGACGACATGGTTTCCTGTCTTGGAAAAGACCAGGTGTGGTTCATTGCAGACCAAAGCCGTCAGGAACGTTACCGGGAAAAGGGAATCTGGTTTAACGGCCGAAAGATGGATTTTTGCATGAAACTTCCCAAGGAGACGGCGCCGGCAGACCTGGTGATCGTGGCGGTGAAAGCAACCGGCCTTTCTCAGGCGGTAAAAGATATGGAAAATGCCGTCGGAACGGATACCACCATCATTTCCCTTCTCAATGGCATCACCAGTGAAGAAATACTGGGAAAAGCCTTC
>DVLT01000049.1 GCA_018715345.1 Candidatus Onthocola gallistercoris | reverse complement strand
TTTAATAATGCGAAAAATCAACAATATATGGCTATGACCAGCCTACAGAAAATCGAGTAGGAGGCGGTGAGCAGCTGCCGTCCTCTCACAACACCGGACATACGGTTCATGTATCTGGCCGGATCTGTCTGCTCATATCACTTCATCCGGGTAACGCAGCGCATTGACATATTTGTCCAGGAATTCCTCCTTACGATCTGAGTTATACTGCATAATAAATCGGGGATGTTCTAAAGGAATTATTTTTTCAAAAAAGTTAAACTCTTTATTTAATCTACTCAAAAAATTATAATTTCCGCCGCTTCCTATACAATAGCAAACCGATCGGTCAATGCCAAGATCCATCTGATCCTGTATCGATTCGATCATAAATGAATACAAATCTTTTTCCAGCTCTTTGTCCTCATAATAATTGACATTGACCTGACGTCCCTTTAAATTTATTTTTACAATTCCAAGAGGAAATACAAAATTCATATAAAAATCCCGATAAAACTTTTCCCGCCCTCCATATGTCTGAATGACATCATGCAAAAAACCAGACGGCATCCCGCTTTCCCCAGATTCACTAAAGCAAATCCCCGTCTCCCTTTGGAGATAACCCATATCTTCAAAAGGAACACCCGTAATCGCCGAACTTCTGCGTGAAGGACAGCTCCCAAGTATTAATTTACGGGTACCCGTATCATCATAATATTTCTCATAGAAAAACTTTGTCGTTTTCCAGACCTTTTCCCTCTGATTCCCACAGAATGGATTAATAACTTTAAAGTCTGAAGGCAGATCAAATTTTTCTTCTGAAAGCTTTTGCTGATAATCATGTACGCGTTTCGCAAAAGTTTTATCAGAAAGCATACTATACCACCTCTAGTGTTGCTCATTTATTGACAAAAGCGGATCAATCCTGCCAGACTGTGCATCTTTAAAACTATTTTTTATTTTTCATGCTTTCCCCTTATTTGCATAAATTATCTTTAGTAACTTATTCTTTGAATATATTTTTATATTTTCCATATTTTCTTTATAATCCTATCCTCGCACAGTGTACTATTAATCCAAAAAAACTTCCCAACCAAAAAATTGCTTTAAATCAACAATAAAGGTTTTATTTTTATTTTTTAACGCAATTATACTTCCAATTGTCCCCAAATATTCTCCCTGTATAACATCACCCTTATATATAAAATAATTTTTATATGTTTTATGATCTGAAAAGAAATCCAATTGATAAAACTCATCTTCGAAATCAGGTCTTAATTGTTCAGATAAATAAAGAAAATCATTTACGATCGGCTTTTTCAAAAAATTATTTCGGTATTTGGGAAGCAGGGATATGATTCTCAAATATTCTTTTTCCATTTTCTTTTCTATCAACTCTTTAGGTTGCTTTATAATAAAATTGCAAAGCTTATGCTTTGTGGAAACACGAGTAGTTATCCCGAGTTTCGATATCTCTCTTTCTATTATTCTGGCAGCCCGTCCACTGTTCACGTTAGCTATGTAATAAAAATATAAAGCCCCTTGTTCCAGTAACCGTTCTTCCTTTCTTATCTCTGATGCTGTGCCCACTTTGATTATATCGGGTTCAAAATACGCTAAATATACAAGATGTTCTTGATTGCAATATTTTAATGCGATACTGTTTGAGGCATGACAAGATTCTCCATTGCAAATCTTGCAGTCATAAAATCCTTCTTTCTCCTCACACTTTTTACATTGTTTATATTTTCCCCCTGGCATTTTTGTTGTATTATCACAGGGAATGTGAACTCCCGTATCCAATTTATGATATCCTACACAATATTGTTCGCCACCACGTTTTATATATAAATATCCCGACAACTTTTTATACTTAATACTCTTTTCTGGCAAAACGTTAAAAACAAGATACGGTGTTCTATCAAACCATTCCAATCCAATAAGCTGATACATCTTTACTCCTTTAAACTGTTTTCTTGACAACCTTTTTATACAACAAAGTACTATTAATAAATTTGTTCTTTGTTCGCAGCCTTTTGTTCATTTATCCTCTTTATGCCCTCCAATTGGCCATTTCCACCCAGGCGCTCTTTGTGATCCCCCTGCCTGTATTTGGGTGGCTCACCGACCAGGCCCCGTCCAATGCAAACAGCAAAAGCAGCGCTGCGCATACGCCGATGAGGATCCGCCTGGAAAATCCGGAAAACAGTTCGTCAAGGGCCGGTCCCAAAAGGTAGATGGCGGCGCATCCGCCCAAACCAAAAACGATCAGACCTTCCAGGCAGACTCGCCCGTGGATATTGACAAAATAGCCTGTGTAATCCCACCATTTCATATGGACCGTTTCCCACAAAAACCAGGCGGTCACATATTCGATCGTGCCGCACAGGAGGACAGTCATCACATAGGTCAGCGCCGGCCGTTTTGCCAGCCGCTTCAAAAACAGGATCGCCAGAATGCCACCTGTCCCGTAAATGGGGAGCCAAGGACCTGCCATGGTCCCCCGCTTGACAAATTCACCGGTCATGAATAGGTGAAAGCCCACTTCCCACAGCCATCCCGCAATGGAAAAGGTGAAAAAGATCAGTATCAGTGATATCAGGCTGTAATGTCGATCCACCTCCGGCCGGGGCTGATATGCCGGCCGGTCTGTCTGGATAAAATAGGACTCCTCCGGATAGGCTGTGTCAGAAAATTTCACGTCCAATGCCCGGTCTTTCAAATCTTTGGCGCCGGGTATATGGGCTTTCCGGACTTTTTTTCTGAGTCTTATGTACAGTTCCGCATAGGCCGTCTCCCGGTAGGGCATGGCGATCAGCCAGTCTCCCAGTCCCAGGGTGACATAACCCAGTATCTGCCAGCCCAGAAAAGACAGATCCAGCTTAAACGCTTCCCATTTCTCCCCATCCATCATGCGCCGTGACAGGTAAAAGGCTTCCTTCCTGGAAATGTCCGGATTCTCCGCCAGTATATAGGGGATCATCACATAGGAATAGCTTTTGATGATGCCGCCCACGATGGTCAGGCTCCACAGAAGAGTATAGAGGGATTTGAAAAACATGATCACCGCGACCTTTGCTATCCGCCGCATCCGGAAAACAAATCCCAGCTTGAGAACCCGCGTATCCCCGTAACCTCTTGCTTCCAGAAAAAACCGGCATTTGCCCACGCTGATCACATTGCGGACAAAAAACCAGAAAAGGAACATGAAGAAAGCTCCGATCAGTATGATCACACCGGCTCCGATCCGGTTTTTAAAGATCATCTGGTTCATGGCATTTAAAAAACCGTAGATGAAAGACTGGGAACGGATGATATTATTAAAGACTCCCGCCAGAACGCCCCGGGTGGGCCGGTAATTCTCACCGGCCCGGATCAGGCTGTCCGTCACGTTCAGATGGATATCGCCGCAGATAAAAGCCACGATCAGTATGGCGCCGATGATGCGCCAGTAATTGTTTCTTATCGTCTGACGCGCCCGACTTTTTAAATCCTTCCGCGTCCACATGATATGATGCCTCCCCCTTTATTCAGCCAACGTATTTTCTGTCCCGAACTGTATATCTAAAAGCATGATCTCGCAGTCTGTGCCGATCCGCATGGCCGGCCCCCACAGTCCCGCGCCGGAAGTGACACAGGAATACATGCCATCCTTATCCTCAATGCCGTAAGGATTCTCCCACAGGAATTTTAAAAGGATGTTTCCCGGAAAGATCTGACCGTTATGGGTATGGCCGGACAGATCCACATCCACGCCGGCAGCTGCCAGTTCTGCCAGTTCCAGCGGCTGATGATCGATGACTATGATCGGTTTATCCTTATCCATTCCGTCAGTGACCTGATCAGCGGGCAGCCTGTCTTCTCCCATCTTGAGAGCTTTGGAGGGATCTTTCCGTCCGAACAGATAAAAGGCGTCGTCGATCAGCACCCCTTCATCTTCCAGCAGATTTACCCTGGCCTTATCCAAAAAGGCCAGGAACCGTTCATCTTCTTCCTGCGCCTCTCCCGAGTCAAAAGTAAATCCGGCCAGGATCTTTTCAGACACGTCATGATTGCCCCAGCAGGCGTATGTCCCGTATGTACTTTCCATCTCTCCCAGGATGGCCGCCACCTTGTCCGGATCTTTGATGGCTTCGTATTCATTATCAAAAATGTCTCCGGCCAGGACCACCAGATCCACATCCGCCCGGTTGATCTTATCCACCATCTGACGCATCTGGGGCGCTCCCACATTGTAGCCCAGGTGAAGGTCCGCGATAAGAGCCACCTTCAGTTCCGGGATCTCACAGTATTTTGCCACAGACAATGTATCTTCCCGTACTTTGATATTCCAGGCATGGACAATGCCATAGACGCTCACCACCAGGATCAGGGCCAGGGCAAAGGCGCCCCCGATGGCAAACCGTCGTCTGGACGGATGATTCTCCTTCCACAAAGTATGATTTAAAATGATCCGTCCCAGGTCAAAGGAAAGGAGGACGAGCAGGGTAATACCCAGAATGCCCAGCCAGTAGTTGCCGATCATCTTGAGCCAGTGATGAAGCGGCTCCCGGGTGATCAGAAAACCGGTGAGAACAGTGGTCGCCAACAGCGTATAGATAAGGATCACGGCGATCCAGACGCCCCGGTTGTCAAAATGCCTGGAACAGGCGCTCATCCACCGTAAAAGCCGCCACAGAACATATATATTGAGCAGGATATATAACGGCGATAAAAAAATGGCGCCCATCATTTTCCCCCTTCCGTTTTTTCGTCAAACCAGCGTTTCACCTCTTCAGCCAAGGCTTCTGCCAGTGACCGATGGCTGGCCGCATCCATATGAAGGGCATCCGATCCGGGAGTTGCCACCGTGGAAGCGTCAAAAAAACCGGCATGGTAGGTTGCTGCGATCTCCTTATAAAAGGAAGCCAATTCTTCGGCCTTCCGTATGGAATCTTCGTTAAAATCGGATACACCCCGTTCCAGTACACCATCGGCCATATGGATCGGGGAGACGATAAAGATATCCGGCGTTTTAAAATCTCCGTAATCAAAATGTTCGATCATCCGGCACAGCCGGTCCAGTCCCCTTGAAATGGCTTTGGCTGATACGCCAAAATGAGCCTTGCAGTCATTGGTCCCCAGCATGATCAGAAACAGATCCGTCGGTTTATGGCTCTGGAGCACATAGGGCAAAGCCTCTGCCCCATTCCTGTAAGGCTGCATCGGATCCTCAAAAACGGTTGTCCTTCCGTTCAGCCCTTCTTCCACAATATAATAATCCTTTCCAAGAAGCGTCTGAAGCCGTCCGGTCCACCGCGCATCTCTGGGATGTCTGCCTCCATCCGGATCGACGCCAAACGTGTTGGAATCTCCAAAACATACAACTGTTTTCATGTCTTTTTCCTCCATATTTCTTCCGCATATTATTAGCAAATATGTCATTTATTGTAATATATTTGTTTCTGCCGTTCAACCGGTTAAATCTTATAATTCTATTACAATTTCCCGACAAGGCGGAAGAGATGAAAAATATGTGTTACAATAGAATTTAAGATTTTCCTGTCTACAGAAGGAGGACACCCATGAAAGATATATTGAAACTTTTTGGCCATTACTGCCTGGAACATCTGCAGTGCGGGATCTTGTTCGGTCTGTTTTCGCTGACCTTTTTTCTGTTATCCTTCCTATATCATATTCCGGTGGAACCGGCTCTTTATGCCGCCTGCCTCGGTTTTGCCGCTGCTGTGCTGTGTATGATCTGGGATTTTAGGAAGCAGGCTGCCAAACACCATATACTTGATGCCCTTGGCCGATCCGGGCTGATCACAGTTGACGATCTCCCGGAACCTTCCAATCTGATCGAGACTGATTACACCCGACTTTTGGATTATTTTATACGCCTTCATGAAGAAGATATGGCTGCTTCCCAAAATAGCCAAAAAGATCTATTGGACTACTTTACCATGTGGGCCCATCAGATCAAGACCCCCATCGCTGCCATGCATCTCATCCTTCAATCGGAAGAGGATCTTCCCAGAGGCGAGTTGACAGATGAGCTTTTCAAAATCGAACAATACGCGGACATGGTCCTGTCCTATCTTCGTATGGGCAGTGATTCCACCGATTATCTGATCGCCCGCTATCCCCTCCAGGATATCGTTCTTCAGGCCGTCCGCAAATTTGCCCCCCAGTTTATCCGGAAAAAGATCCGGCTGGAGGTGGGAGATATGGACTGTACGATCGTGACAGATGAAAAATGGCTCTGCTTTGTCATCGAACAGCTCCTGTCCAATGCATTAAAATATACGTCAAAAGGAAGCATATCCATATATCTTCAGGAGCCGAAACTATTGGTCATTGAAGACACCGGCATTGGTATCGCCCCGGAAGATCTGCCCCGCCTCGGACAAAAAGGCTTCACCGGTTACAATGGCCGCAAGGACAAAAAATCCACCGGCATCGGCCTGTATCTGTGCCGGCAGATCCTGTCCCGTTTATCCCATACACTGACAATCGAGTCCGTTCAGGGGAAGGGGACGCGGGCGCTCATCGACCTGGACACTGTAAACCTTCACCCCCAGGACTGACCGGAACCTTTTCGGAATGTTTTCAAACTTACAGAAATGTAAGTTTACCCCAGGGAAATGTAAGCCGGATACATGGCTGTGCATTTCCTTTTTTGTTATACTTTCATTGTCAAATAAGTACAGGAGGTTTTTAACATGTCCATATTGGAAGTTGAACATTTAAAGAAAATCTATACGACTCGCTTTGGCGGCAATCAGGTACAGGCCCTATCCAATGTATCTTTTTCCATAGAAGAAGGCGAATACGTGGCCATCATGGGAGAATCCGGTTCCGGAAAAACCACATTGTTAAACATTCTGGCCGCCTTGGACAAACCCACCAGCGGTCATGTCCGTTTGAATGGTCAGGAACTTTCCGCCATAAAAGAAAAGGAACTGGCGGCTTTCCGCCGGAACCATCTGGGATTCGTTTTTCAGGATTTTAATCTATTGGATACCTTTTCCATACAGGATAATATCTTTCTCCCTTTAGTCTTATCGGGAGAATCCTGGCAGCAGATGTCCGCCAAGATCCATCCCCTGGCTGCACGGCTGGGTATTACAGATATATTGAAAAAATTTCCTTATGAAGTCTCCGGCGTTCAGAAACAAAGGGCGGCTGTTGCCCGTGCTCTGATCACAGAACCGGCCATCATCCTGGCTGATGAACCCACCGGCGCCCTGGACTCTCATTCTTCAGATGAGCTTTTGAGCCTTTTTTCTGCCATTCACGACAGCGGCCAGACTGTCTTGATGGTCACCCATAGTGTGAAAGCGGCCAGTACCGCCAGCCGAGTCCTCTTTATCAAGGACGGCGAAATCTTTCATCAGATTTATCGCGGGAAAAGCAGTTCCCAGGAGTTATATCAGAAGATTTCCGATACTCTGACCATTCTGGCGACAGGTGGTGGCCGTCATGCGTAAATTTTTCTATCCTAAACTGGCCGCGGACACGATGAAAAAGAACCGCAGGATTTATTTTCCATATATCATGACCTGTATTTTGACAGTCATGATGTACTATATCATCTCCTCTTTGAAATCCAATCCCAACCTGGCCAATATTTACGGCGGAACGATCATACAGGAGATGATGAACCTGGGATCCGGCATTATGTCCGTCTTTGCTGTGATCTTCCTCTTTTACACCAATAGCTTTCTCATGAAACAACGTAAAAGGGAATTTGGATTGTACAATATACTGGGCATGGAAAAACGGCATATCGCCCGCATCATTTTCTATGAAACGCTGTATATATTATGTATCAGCCTGCTGCTCGGATTCGTTTTGGGAATCCTCCTGGATAAACTGATGTTTCTGCTACTTCTGAACATCTTCCGGGTGGATGTCACACTGGGCTTTTACGTCTCTCCCCAGGCTTTTTGGCACACGATCCGTTTGTTCGCAGTGCTTTTCGGTCTTTTGCTCCTCAACAGCCTGCGTCAGATTTACCGTTCCAGCCCTCTGGAATTGCTGAAAAGCCGCTCTGTTGGTGAGAAACCGCCCCGCTCCAAATGGCTGCTCACACTGGTCGGCTTCCTCTTCCTTGGTACCGGTTACTATATGTCCATCACCATAGAGGACCCGGTAACTGCTTTGGCTCTGTTTTTTGTGGCCGTCCTGTTGGTGATCCTTGGTACTTACTGCCTATTCATCGCCGGCGGAGTGACGTTACTAAAAGCCCTGCAGAAAAACAAACGTTACTATTATAAGACCCGGCACTTTATCGCCCTCTCCGGCATGATCTACCGGATGAAGCAAAATGCAGCCGGTCTGGCCAACATATGCATTTTATCCACCATGGTTATGGTCATGGTATCATCCACTGTCTCCATGTATGCTTCCATTGACTCCCAGGTTGCCGTCATGCTCCCTAGAGATATGACGATGACCTTACGGGCCAATGATGAAACGGATATCCGAACAGCACTTGAGGAGGTGCGCGCAGTTTTTGAAGAGAAGGGACTGGAAACTGAACATGAACTGGATTTTACCTATTTACCTTTTACCGCGTTTCAAGAAGGGGACACGTTCACCACTGAGAACCTGTCTACAGCGAATACTAATTATTTTTGTGATATTTCTGTTCTTACGCTGGATGATTACAATCGTCTGCAAGGCACATCGGAGACACTTGATCCGGACGAAGTGCTGACATTTGAAATGTCCGATTCAAACGAAACATTTGCCTATGATACGGCGACTTTTCTGGGGCAGACTTTTTCGGTCAAAAAGATCGTTCCTGCCTTTGAAGGTTTGGACGTATCCCATAACAATAACATTTATCCTGCCTGTTATTTTGTCGTAAAAGATATGGATACTTTACAGAAGCTGGCTGTTTCTGAGATGGGCGGAACCGATCCGGCTTATCCCAATCTGCGCTATATCTATATGACAGATGTGACCGGGGATGACGCCACTTTGCTCGAGGCCTACCAGGAACTGGACGCCTACAGCTATACCTGGACAAAACTTCTCAATTTCCGGTGTCGTCCCAGTCTCATGGAAAGTTATCTTTCTATGTACGGCGGTTTGCTGTTTTTAGGTATTTTCCTCGGTACACTGTTTTTGTTGATGACCGTTCTCATCATTTATTACAAACAGATTTCCGAGGGATATGATGACCGGAGCCGTTTTGAGATCATGCAGAAAGTGGGCGTCAGTCACGGAGAGATCAAATCTTCCATCCACTCCCAGGTACTGACAGTATTCTTCCTGCCGCTGATCGCCGCCGGCATACACACGGCGTTCGCCTTTCCCATGACGTCCCGGATGCTCAAAGCCCTCAGTATGAATCAGACAGATCTGTTCATACTCTGTCTGATCATCACCTTTGTTGTCTTTACGATCTTTTATATCATCGTCTATATGCTGACTGCCCGTACTTATTATAAAATCGTCAGCAGCAAATGATCCACCATCAGAGCCTTTTCTTTCTTACGGATAAATCAAGGCCGACAGCGGAAAATACACCCGCTGCCGGCCTTTTTATCACGATTTCTTACTGTCTTTTTTATCGTATGTCTTACAGATCAAAACCACCGTCCCGCTTAAAGCCAACAGGGCCAAAGCGTTGGGGATGACCATCAGTCCGTTGAAAAAGTCGGACAAAGACCATACCAGATCCACTTTCAATGCAGAACCCACAATGACAAAAAGCACGACAATAAGGGAATATATTTTTGTCATTTTACGCCCAAACAGATACTGAACATTGACCTGACCAAAGAAATGCCAGCCCAATATCGTGGAAAAGGCGAAGAAGAACAGACATATGGCCACAAAAATGTCGCCGAATCCGGAAAAGGATGTGCAAAATGCCGACTGGGTCAACGCTGTTCCCTCTTTTCCACTACTCAACACACCCGTTGTCAATATGGAAAAAACGGTCAGATTCAGGATGATAAATGTATCGATGAATACACTGATCATGGCTGCCAACCCTTGTTCATGGGGATTTTTTGCCTTCGCCCGGGCATGAGCATGGGGCGTGGAACCCATACCGGCTTCGTTTGAAAAAAGTCCTCTGGCCACACCATATCGGATCGCTTCGCGAACTGCGATACCCGCTCCGGCGCCCAATACGGCTTTCGGCTGAAATGCACCCACAATGATCATCCGGAATGCTTCCGGTACTGCGGTGATGTGCATCAGGATCAGGGCCACACTACCCACAATATAAATGCCTGCCATGATCGGTACCAGTTTTTCCACCACCGATGAAAGTCGGCCGACTCCTCCCAAAAATATGAATCCGGTGATCACTGCCAGTATCACGCCGAACAGCACCGGTTCCACATGGATGTTTCTTGCCTGAAAAACTTCTGTGAACGCTGCGCTGATGGAATTGGACTGGACCATGTTGCCCATAAAGCCCAGAGCCAATATGATGAACACGGCGAAACAAGCAGCCAGTATCTTACCAAATCTGCCTTTGAATGCCTGTCTGATATAATAAACCGGGCCTCCGGTCACCTCTCCATCTTTCACTGTTTTAAATTTCTGAGCCAGAACCGCCTCCCCATAAATGGTGGCCATTCCGAAAAACGCGCTGACCCACATCCAGAAGATGGCGCCCGGCCCGCCGCCGATCAATGCTGTGGCTGCTCCAGTCAGATTCCCGGTTCCCACCTGCGCCGCGATCGCCGTGGCCACTGACTGGAACGGTGTCATCTCACCATGTTGTGACTTATCGCCTTTCAGTTTCATGTTCCCAAACACGATTTTTAAACCGTCTTTAAACTTGCGCACCTGAATAAATTTCAGCCGAAAGGTAAAAAATATGCCAGTCCCGCACAACAAAATGATCAAAATGACATTCCATAAAAAATCGCTGGCGTTACTGACAAACTGTGTTATCGTTTCCATACTGTGCTTCCTCCTATGCTTTGCAAACATTTTCATTCTTCATTTGCGGATCGGATAAGGAAGATGCCTTCCCTATCTGCCGCAATACTACAGTCAGCCCACAGCGTACGCTGCTCACTGTCCGTTACCCGGCAAATATCTGCTCGCGCAAGCGCGGCAGTCGCTTGCCAGGTGTATCGCGCAAAAATAAAGCTGGTATAAAATACCAGCCCTCTGAGAAAGTAGAACATATTCCCTGTCCTTTTGCCTGAGAGATCGATATGCTGTTATGGCGGCTGCCGGCATCTTCCCGCAGCCGCCCACATACCTTACACCTTCGGCGCTCCTGTTTCCCGGAGACTCTCCAGAGTAATCGTACACGTATTGAATGATATGTTTACTTTAACATACTTATCAGGATTCCACAATACCTTCTTTTTCTTCTTCGATCATATGGCGGATCTCCTGCATCCTATGATCCATTTCTGTGATGATATCTGCACATCTGAGAAGCTCTTGAGCCACCACATCCGGATTTTTCACGTTCTTCTTATATTTCAGCTTGTGATCCAGACTGGCCCAAAAATCCATGGCAATGGTCCGGAACTGCACTTCCACCTTCATATGCTTTTTCTCATTGGACAAAAAAATCGGAATATCCAAAATCAAATGCAGGCTGCGATAGCCATTGGGCTTGGGATTCTTAATATAGTCCTTTTCAGTGATCAAAGTGATATCGTCCTGTTTGGATAAAAGTTTTGCCACACGATAGATGTCATCCTGAAAGGAACAGATAACCCGGATACCCGCAATATCTGTCAGGTATTTTTCCATATTCTCTACGGTCACATCCACACCCTTACGCTTCAGTTTCTCAGTGATACTTAAAGGGGTTTTGATCCTTGTTTTAATGGTTTCCACCGGATTACGTTTGTTTTTGGCGGCAAATTCTTCATTCAGTACTTTAAGCTTTGTCTCCACCTCCATCAACGCACAACGGTATTCCATCATCAACTCCGTGAAAGGAGCCACCTTCTCAAGAATGATTTCCGGATGTTCACTGTTTAAAAGGTCGTTAAATCTAAAATCTTTTTCCACATTCACCGGATATGCCTCTCCTTTGTAAACTCTTCCCTGCTATTTTTTTCTGCCGCGTCCGTTTCCGCGGCTCTCCTCGCCATGCTTCGCTCGTCTCCCATCCGGTCGACTCGCTTCGGGCATTCGCCCTATGGCCTGAACGCTTCCAACAGACGCTTGTGCGAGCACAGCGTCTGTTGGAAGCGTTCAGGCCGCATGGCTCGGTGCTTACTGAATATTATATCATATTTCGGATGAGATTGAGAGAAATATGCAATTTTTCAGCTTTTTTTATACTTTTTTAATAATAGCAAAAGCATAGATAGTGACAGCAAGCAGACGGCTGCAAGCATGATGATCGGGAAGGCATCTCCTGTGGCAATATGGCTCCCTGGATGTATCATTTCATTGTTCTCTTTTTGATCAAAAAAGTTGATTTCTTGCAGCGCTGCCATTTCTTCCACGTTAAATTCCAGATCCTCTGCCAACGCATAACCTTCAGGTGCTGTCTTTTCCACGATCCTGTATGGCCCTGGAGGCAGATAGGCTATCGTTTCCGGTGTTTCCTGGCTTTCCCATGTCCGGATGCACTCCCCGCCGGCATTATACAGTTCCAAGATCGCTCCTGCCAGCATGCTGCCATCGGAAGCGTCTTTTTTTGATACCGCGATCTTTGTATATTCTTCACGCATGACCACTTTCTGGATGCCGGCTTTGGCTTTAACCTGGAAATGGATATCTGCCGCTGTCACATATCCTTTTTCTATGGGAGCTTTTTCCTCCCTCAGCACATAATCGCCTGCCGGTATCCCACGGATCACATCTGGACCGTTCCCATCGGTTTCAAAAACCTTCCAGGGCTGTTTGCTCACGATCCTGCCTTCTGTATCCGCCCTGTAAATGGCCAGTTGAGCACCGGATACCCTTTCTTCCGTTACCGCATCCAGTTTCTCCACCTGTATAGTCACCGGTTCGTTCTCCAAAAAGATATCCAATATACCTTCCGCATCTGTCTGGGACAGATCCACTTCCAAGGTATCCGCAGATAAAACGTATCCCTCCGGCGCCTCCAGTTCCCTTACATAATAAGAAGGTTTACTGCCATCTGGAAGGATCGTGGGTAAATCTGTCTTAAACATACCCTGGCCGGCAGGATCCGTGGTCACTGTTTCCAGGAGCATATCTTTATTGACCAAAACATTTCCATCCGGATCCAAAATATCCTGACCGGCATATAGCCCGATCTGAGCGCCTTCTAATCCTACCTGGCTTTCGCAATCCTTTTTCCACACCCGAACGTTTATCTTCTCCCTGTCATTCACATATGTATGGGACCACTCGGCCCTGGCCGCCGACTTATCCCAGGTCAGTTCCGCGATCAGAGGGACGTCCCCGACCAAAAATCCTTCTGCAGTTTCTGTCTCCACTATCCGATACCGGCCCAACGGCAGATCTTCCAACATGGCCCGTCCTTCTTCATCTGATATCATCACACCGATCAGCATATCTTTTTCATAGATCAGTCTGCCATGGCCATCTGGACTGAAAATATCCTCGTCTGCATAAACTTCAAAGGAAACATCCTTCAGTTCTGTGAGGACATACTTAAATTGTCGGAAAGACGATAAAAGATTCCGCTTCCCATAGTCCGCCGCCGTCTCCCCCTGTTTTAAAACTTCTATCCGGCCCTTCTGGGGAGTATTCTCCACAACGACTGTCAGCGTCGGTGTTCCTGCATCCATCTGATAAAATCCCTCTTCATCAACTACGATACGGATCGGCCCGCCGGCCACATACCCCTCCGGCGCCTCCGATTCTTCGATCTGGTATGTCCCCGGCTTTAAAAGCAGCGGCAAGATCAAGGTTCCTGTATCATCCGCCTCAAACATCGTTTGGCTGAACAGATCCAGAAAACCATCCGCCTTTCGGACATATTCCCCGGTGTCCATATTCCGTATCCGGAACTTCGCCCCGGCTTTCCATATCGTTTCCCCGGTTTCAGAATCCTGTTTGATGATCTTCAACTGCGCCTTAAAAGATTCATTGGCAACATGCCGCCACTCCTGGGGGACCGTGCTGTCCGTATCAATGGTCACTTCAAAAGGCTGACAGGCTTTATAATTATGGGGGACCGTGGATTCCCGGACAATATAGACGCCAAAGGGAAGGGGGATCGTTATTCCCTGACCATCATCATCCGTAAACAGTTCTGTTCCGCCTTCTTCCGTCACCACGACTGGTTCTGCGCTGTCAAAATCCCAAGTCCCATCTTCAGAAATGTCCAAAGTGGATCTGAGATAAAATTCAAAGCCTGCACCGGCAAGTCTTTCTTCTCCGGTCGATCCGCCGTCACCTGTTTTGATCAATGCCACCGGCTGGGCGATCACTTCCTCTTTGGAATGCACAGATACACTTTGTACCGGGATATTCTGACCATCATCCCTCAGATCCACCTGATACTGTGTCTCATCCAGCTTATATCCGCTGGAAGCCTCTCTCTCAATGACCATATATTTGCCTAAGGTCAGCAAGTCGCTTTCCGCCCTTCCGGCTTCATCTGTCACAAGGCTTGTCACATATGAATCCGCTGTCCTATCATCCCCATCTTTATAGGCTGCATACTGTCTCCTGGTCCCATCCGGAGTATAAATGTCCTCTGCGGCAAACACATCGTAAACGGCTCCGGCCAGACTTCCCTCTCCCTGGGCCCTCTCGCCTGTCCGGACATCGGACTTGAGCAGGCTGATCCTGCCTTGGATCGCTTCATTCTCCACTTCCGCTTCATAGAGGATCGTTGATCCTTCTTCCGCCATATCCTCTCCTTCAAAAATCTTTTCCCAACCGCTGGATAGATAGCCTTCCGGCGCCTGGACTTCCACAATACGTAAAGATGTTTTCACCAGATCCCCGCGCCTGCCCAAAACAGAAGTTTCATATGTGTAGTTTCCATTGCCCATATCCTCCATCGTTCCGGATTTTATCCCGTTTTGGTAAACATCAAACACTGCGCCGGTCAATCCGTTGCCCGTGACTTTATCCTTCTTAAAAATATTGACTTTTACCGGAATCGTCAGTTCCGGTTCCTCTGTCCGCAGTTTCACATAAGCTTGTACGCAACTAACTGCGGCTTCATACTCTGTGACCAGATCCTGCTGTCCGCCTGCAGCATCCCATATCACAGCAGCTTGGGCTCCGCCCCCCGTTTCGTAAACAGCCGGAAGAGACAGGGAAGCTTTTTCCAAACGCCTTTGTGTGGATAAGGTCAAACGATTCCCTTCCCGTTCAAACGAAACGCCATCCATGGCAAAATCAAAGTATCCCAATCGGTCATTCTCATCATATACCGTTGCAGTGTAACATTGCTGGGCGCTGTCCCACGTGAGTACGATCTCTTCCGCATCGCTTCCATCGCTATTTCTCCCGGCAAATGACGGGATCCGCTCAGCAGACAAGATCGCATTTTTAAGATCTATGTAATAAGCCCATGCATGATCTGGCTGATGGGATGCATCTGCCACTTGCCTGCAGGCCGCATCGCCTGCTTCTGTATCAAAAATGCCGCTTACAATGGACCAGATCACCGCCTGCGTCATGGCATATTCCGTCCGGTTTGTCTCATCCTGATAAACAGCTTCATCATATGCCTGGTACTTCCAGCCAAAATGCAGTGCATATCCGATCTCCTTTTGAGCCTGGGGCGACATATCCGTCCAGGTCATCTGGGTCCCAGCCCCCAGGGGTACACCATATTCCATGCAATAGGCTGTCCGTGTGTCCCTTCCCGTCTGGATGATGTGTTCCCATACCTGACTGACGCCTTCCCCGAAGGCCGGAATGGCAATGGGCTGGACCACCGCCATATACATGGCATAAGTCCTGCCTGTATCACCCACACTCCGGGTTCTGGATAGGGACTGGCTGACAATCACAGGATCCGGCCGTTCATCATTTGCCAAAGCTGCGACTTCCTCCTCTGATTCCTCTCCAGGCATACTTTCCGTTTCCGATTCCATCGGCAACTCGGATGATGCGGATCCTTCCCCATCCGCTGACTCTTCCGCTTCCGGATCCAAAGCCCCTCCACGTTCTCCATCCGTCCCTATACCATCTTCAGGGAACTCTGCCGCGCTCTCAGTCTGGTCATGGGGACTGTCCGGAACTTCCATGTTCTCTGTCGGTATATCCTGTACAGTCTCCGGATCCTTTATCTCATCTGCCCAAACCGTTCCCGAAGCCGGGGGAATGATGTATAAAGACAGGCAAGACAGGATCAGGCATATTAAAAATAACTTACCTATATTATGTTTCATCTGCTCCACCTCCCGCTGTAACATAGAGGCAGATCTGCCGGCGTTTTGTCAAAGCTTGTTCTTTGCTGCCAGCCGTCCACAATATCCATTTATTCCGGGACAGCCTGATGAAAATGATGATCTTAGGGAATATTCGTGTGATCGATCGTAAGATGTGGTATAAATGATAAAAGAGGAAATAGTAAAAAAAGGGAATACTGAACTTTCATGAAAAGAGAAACGCTTATAAAATCTTGGACTTTCCAGTCCTGAAAAGATGTGATAAATATAAATATTATATATAGAAGAAACAGGTATGGGAATATGCGTTGACAGGAGTTGCTGTTGAGAAATGTATCGGCGCAAGAACAGCTTTGCAAAGAATCCGGCAGCATTCTGCCTGTTTTTATTATAGCATAAAAGCCCCCTGTCCAACAGAGGGCTTTTTAAGAAAATATCGGGAGATAACGACATATTTCCCTTTGATACTACGATCCATGGCCCATTTATTCCGACCAAAGATCACCTTTCACCTTCCATATCCGTTCGAGCGAAGCATCGATCCGCTCCTCACTCAGTGTACCATCGTTTACTGCAGCAAGTACGCCTTCATAGGCGCTCTGAAAATCCTGGGGCAGCAAGATCAGATCCACCCCGGCCTGAATGGCCTGAACAGCAGCTTCCGATGGACTGTAAAACTGGGTGATGGCCTGCATCTGCATCGAATCCGTGACGACAATACCATCATATCCCAATTCCTCCCGAAGCAAACCGGTCACCACTTGTTCAGACAACGAGGAGGGCGTCATATCCCCTGTCACTTCCGGCAGGGAAATGTGTCCGACCATGACAAAATCCACCCCTGCATCAATGCCCGCTTGGAAGGGAAGAAATTCTTCTGCCCGCAACTCTTCCAAAGTACGGTTGGAAACAGTCTGGCCTTCATGACTATCCGAATCCGTATCGCCATGTCCTGGAAAATGTTTGACACAGGCGCTGACACCAGTTTCCTGAAGGCCCTGTACAACCTGCGCCACCATCTGGGCATCCAACTGGGCGTCCGGGCCAAAAGACCGGAC
This sequence comes from Candidatus Onthocola gallistercoris, assembly GCA_018715345.1. Lineage (GTDB taxonomy): Bacteria > Bacillota > Clostridia > Lachnospirales > Lachnospiraceae > Frisingicoccus > Frisingicoccus gallistercoris. The sequence goes on along the minus strand of DVLT01000049.1, from coordinate 18,805 downwards.
ACCGATCGCCGGATTGTCCGGATTCGTCAGTACATCTGCCACAGGAGCAAAATCCAGATTAAAGCCCAGATCACTCAGATAAGAACCGATTCCACTCCCCACTTCATAAGCTGCCTGCAAGTCGCCGCTGTTTCCGATCTCGATCATATCCGGATAGGTGGGCACATCCATAATACCGCTGCCGGCCACACGGGCCACCAGGTTGCCCCCTTCCTCATCCACGCCGATCCATAAGGGATACTTGCTGTAGGATTTGGTATTTTCGATCATTGTCCGAAGCTGATCCTCACTTTCGATATTCTGGGAAAAATAGACCATGCCGCTCACTGGATACTGCTCCAGCGCTTCCCGCGTGGTATCCCCCGCCTGCACAGCCACTGACACGCCTGTCAGATCTTCCGGCCGGACCATAAACAGCTGCGCCACTTTTTCCTCAAGGGACATGTTTTCAATCTGAGCCTGGATACCTCTATCCACTGCTTCTGTCTCTGCCAAACGGTCTGTCTCTGTTTCCTGCTGGCTATCCGCCTGTGTGGCGTTTACAACCTGTTCTTCTTCGCTTTCTTCTGCTGCCACCGTCATCCGGTTCTTCAATTCACTGACCATCGTATGATGGTTTAAAACTGCCCAGGCCGCAAGTCCGGCCAGCCCGATAAATATCATGCTCATGCATATGAGCATGATGATCTTTCCACGTTTCATCCTAATCCCCTTTCCCTTTTACCGCATTCTATTTTCATACCAATACACGCAGCGGCTGCATGAGGAAACCGACCACCTTCCACAGTATCCTTTTATAGGCAGGTACTTCCGCCACCGTCACATGCTCCGGCACCTCATATTCCGTCCTGTCGATCACCTTTCTGCAGTCCTGCTGGATCTGGTCCATATATGCAAGAAGTTCCTGGGTCAACCCTTCACTTTTAATGACCAGCATTAATTCTGTATCCACATAGGTACTCCGCAGATCCAGATTGTAAGAACCAATGATGGAAATATCATCGTCAATGACGATGGATTTGGCATGATAGGAGGTCCCTCCGTCATATTCATACAGCTGTAATCCTGTATCGATCACTTTTTGCTTGTTGTACTGATAATCGCTGGAAGCAAAAAAATTATCTCCGTTCTCCACAGAATTGATCACAAGACGGGTATCCGGCACCTGATCCGCAACTTCCGTCAGTTTTTCACGCATATCCTTGTTGAGTACAGAGTAAGGCGTATGGATAATGACCCTTTCTTGAGCCTGTATCATCAGATCCGTCAACTGTTGAAAGACCACCGGTTCTTTTCCATAAATATCTGTCGGATTGCTCAACAGACAGATGCCTTCCGTTTCGTGGGTCATGTTCACATAATCCGGAGGTTGAAACAGTTCCCCATATCGCTCCTCCAGATTCTTTTCCCGTTCCGACAGACTCCGGCACCATTCCTGGATCTGCGTTTCCCCAAGCAGGGCTTCGTCATCGTGGAAGGGACGACAGACGTCCAGATTCCACACCCTTTCGAAATAGGCTTCCACCTCATGCAATGAACTTACTGAGGACTCTTCTGTGCCACATTTTGTATTATATACCAGCACTTCCCTGTCATAACTGTTGTTTGTCGTATCATATTCGCCGATAAAATAATCAAAGGTATTCCTGCCGCCGAGAATATACGCCAGATCATCCACGATCACATATTTATCATGCATCCTCCCCTGTGTCGTCCAGGGAGTGAGCAAGCTGATGGGATTATACAGGCGGATCTCCACATTTGGATGGGCTGCCACCGCATGGAAAAGTTTGCTGTTCTCCATCCGTACCAAACCGCTGAATCCATCCACCAATATCCTGACTGAAACTCCCTGATCCGCCTTTTTTTGTATGATCGATAAAATATCCTGGGTGCTTTCATCCGGCCTCATATCAAATGTGGATAAAATGATCCGATCTTGTGCCTGATCCAAAAGCCGTATCCGCTCTGTCCAGGCGCTTTGGTTGGTCTCCAACAGCATGACCCGGTCCGCCGTCTGATCTTCTCCAAAAACAGCTGGATCCTCCAAGGAAATCTGCGACGCATTCTCCGCAGTTTTATACACTATAAACGGCGCAACCGCGCCGACCGCCACATAAAGGACCAAAGTCAAGATCAGACAGAGGATCCAGTGTCGTCTTATAAACCGAAGCATGGGCATCTCTCCTCTGTAAATCGTATATTATTTTATATTAATACGGATCGGTATAAAATACCAGGGCAAAATGCCATTTTCTTCTCAGACTTTTTCAGGCAAAAAACAGAGCCTGCGTCTGCAAGCTCTGTTCTGTTTGTCTCACGTTATTATTAGGAAGTAACAGTTTTTGAGTATACCTCCCACCCCTTATATACTCCAATTTCCATTCCCTGAAAAGGAGAGAGTCCTAATTCGTAATGGTACGTTCTGTCTCTTTATCAAAAATATGGATCTTATTGATATCCAACGCAAATTTTACTTTATCGCCGGCACGTACTGTGGTCCGAGGATCTACTCTTGCCGTCATATTCGTTCCAGCGAAGTCGAAATACAGGAAAACTTCTGCGCCGAGCATTTCATATACACGAATGGTCTCCTCATAAACCGCATGACTTGTGCTGACCATTAACTGTGAATCATAAACATCCTCAGGACGGATACCCATAACAACAGTCTTTCCGTCATAGCCACCGGCAATAAGCTTTTCGGCTTTATCCGCAGGAAGAAGAATATCCTTTCCTTCCAATGTCAGATAAACGTCTTTGCCTTGGACTTTTACCTTGGCATCCAGGAAGTTCATCTGAGGCGATCCGATAAAGCCGGCTACAAACAGGTTACACGGTGCATGATACAGATTATGGGGTGTATCCACCTGCTGAACCACGCCGTCTTTCATGACAACAATACGCGTTCCAAGTGTCATAGCCTCTGTCTGGTCATGCGTTACATAAATGATCGTCGTCCCCAGTTTTTGGTGTAGTTTGGAGATCTCCAGACGCATCTGGACTCTCAGTTTTGCATCCAGGTTGGAAAGCGGTTCATCCATGAGGAAAACCTTCGGATTCCGTACGATCGCCCGGCCCATGGCCACACGCTGTCTCTGACCTCCAGACAAAGCCTTTGGTTTACGGTCCAAAAGTTTTTCCAGATCCAGGATCTTTGCAGCTTCCAATACTTTTTTCTTGATCTCATCCTTCGGTACCTTCCGCAATTTCAGTCCGAAAGCCATATTATCAAATACTGTCATATGAGGATACAGCGCATAGTTCTGGAATACCATGGCGATATCCCGGTCTTTCGGTTCCACATCATTAACGATCCGGTCCCCAATCTTTAATGTCCCGGCCGAAATATCTTCCAGGCCGGCAATCATCCGAAGTGTTGTGGATTTACCACAGCCGGACGGGCCAACAAATATGATAAACTCTTTATCTTCGATTTCCAGGTTAAAATCCTTTACCGCCTGGAAACCATTATCATACACCTTATCGATATGTTCTAATGATAAACTTGCCATCTTACAGCCTCCAAATTGTATTTATTCGTTATCTGCTTATCCGAATCTCCTGCCACCAACGCTTTTGTGTCAGCTTTGAAAAAATTTTCTGGGAGAAACCGTCAGCTTGATCGCATTCAGCAAAGCCTGATCTGGTTCAAAACACATGCGAACCCACCGTTTGCCGGCGTCTTGCTCGCATATGTACATGACCCAGCACGGCGCATTATCCTGTCCGGATGTAAATACATAGCTTTTTTCCGGACGGCGTCCTGAAAACGCTTTCAGGTTCCCAGAATGTTCCGGAGCCACAATTTCCACATCTTTCATGGTACATTTATAGGCTCTGCGCCGATAACTCCGGTTATAGATCCGATCGATCATCAGATCATCCCCGACAAAAATAAACTCATACTCCTGATTCCATAAAAGCGTCACTGCGAAATCCAGGATAATCATCAGCAAACCAAGGACTGCGCCTGGCGCAAAAAACAAAAACGAAAGAATAAGGATCAGCACAGTCAAAATGATCATGACAATGCGGACCGTTTTTAACACAGCCGGCATTTTCCTTTCAATCATCCATTCCACATAGTGTTCATTCATCATGCTGTCTCCTTTTCGCCTATCATTTTTCTTGCCCTGCTTATTTCATTGCCGCCTTGGAATAGCCAGTCAACATGTATTTCTGGAAAATGAAAAACAGGATAACTACAGGAAGGATCGCCATTACGGCGCCTGCCATAATCTCGTGATTGTTCATCGTTGACTGTCCGGCAAATGTGTTTTTCAGATTTGCCAGTCCGATGGTCAATACGGTCTTTTCGCCTGTTCCCGCAACAATCTTCGGCCAGAAATAGGAGTTCCAGCCATTTGTGAAGGTAACCAGGGTCGTTGTCAGGATCGTTGACTTACACATGGGTGCCAGGATTTTCGTGATAACTCCCACACGCCCCATGCCGTCAACCCGGGCGGCCTCCAAATAGCTGTCATCCACAGCCATAAAGGTTTGTCTCAACATAAATATATAATAAGGTGATACCATCTCCGGAAGCATCAGGCCGATGAATGTATTAACTAAATTCCAACGGGCACACATCAGATACAACGGTATAAATGTAACCTGTATCGGGATCATCAGCGCGCCAAGCACAATAAGGAACAATACATTCTGCCCTTTAAATTTCCCCTTTGAAAATCCATAAGCCGCAAAAACTCCGGTTACGATCTGGCAGACAAGGATACCGCCTGTCATGATGATCGTATTCAAATAATATTCCGCAAAATTTGCTTTTCCCCATACATTTGCATAGTTTTCCGGATGCCACTCTTGAGGCCACAGGGTTGGTATGGTGGCCAGGATCTCATCCTGAGATTTAAAAGAGGAAACGATCATCCAGTATAATGGAAAGATCATGATCAAAGTAACGATGATCGCAATCACATACTGGATCACTTTCAAAATTTTCTTTCTTCTGATGGCACTGGCATTTTCCTTCGCAATGCTGATCGTTCTTGTCTGACTACTCATATTTCCGCCTCCCATTACGAATCATAGTGAACATTCTTATTCGATACTTTCATCGTTGCTGCCGTAAAGATCAGCAAAAGCACAAAGAATACGATTGCGATCGTTGCAGCCCGGTCGATACGGAAATCCCGCATAGCATACTGATATACCATATAAACAAGAACTTCTGTTGAACGGTAGGGTCCTCCGGATGTAAGGATATCTACAGACTGGAATACCTTCATCGCAGAGATAAAAGTCGTTACGAACAAGAACAAAGTGGTTGGTGAAAGCAGCGGCAGCGTGATCGATTTGAAACGCTGGAACGCATTCGCTCCATCCAGGGAAGCCGCTTCATAATAGTCTTTTGAAATGCCCATCATAGCCGACAGATAGATCATCATGCCATATCCAATGGCACGCCAGCCGGTCAGCATCAGTACAGAAAGAAGAGCGATGTTCCGGTCGCCCAGCCAGTCTACCGGCGCAATGCCGAGTAGTCCCAGCGCATAATTCAAAACACCTGTATTCTTATTGAATATCCACAGGAAGATAACGGCCGCTGAAGACATGGCAACGTATTTTGGAACGAATACAATCGCACGCATCGTTCCGAAGAACTTTGTCATACGGTTGAAAATCAAAGCAAAAATAATACCGCCGATAATCGTAACAGCCAGTTCACCGGCAGTATATAAAACCGTAACCTTTAAAGAATTTAAAAGATATTTGGTTCCGGATCCTGTAAAAAGCCAGATCCAGTTGTCAAATCCCACATAATTGAACTGAGGTTTGATCAAATTCCAGTCCGTAAAGCTGATCCGCACCAGATCAACGATCGGATAATAAATAAATACCAGCAAGAAAGCCAACGCCGGCAATACACACAGGAAATCCAGCCATGCCGATCTGGATTTGCGCCTTCTGCTCATTCCGGCAGGTGGCGAAGCAGTCTTATTCTTACTCATACAAATCCCCTTCTACCTATTTATGAAGGGTCCTTCCGGTTACCCCGGGAGGACCCTTGAATAACAAACGATTATTGATCTTCCAGAACTTCGTTGATTTCCTGGGTCATCGCCTGCATGGACGATGTTACATCCATATTTTCATTGATCATCTCGGCCATACCATTCTTCCAGATCGTAGCCAGATTATCCCATGCCGGATTCTGGATACGCGGCTGGATCTCATTCAAGTTGTCAAAAATACACTGGAATGCCGGTTTCTTTTCCAGGAATGCCTGACCTTCTTCTGTTGTCAGAACAGAATTACGTGTCGGCATATAGCCTGTGCCTTCCGCCCATTTCATGTTCATTTCTTTGCTCTCAAGGAACTGCATGAACTGCCATGCTGCATTCTTTGTTGCCTGATCATTGTTAGCCGGAATGAACAATACGTTGCCGCCGATCTCAGACATCTTGGATCCGTCGTCGCCACCGGGCAGCCATGCCATACCAACTTCAAAATCACATCTGTCTACATAAGTATCATAAAGAGAGCTTGTATGCAGTACAGAGAAAGCTCTTCCGTCAATGAAAGCCTGTCTCATATCATCGGAAGCCGTCTCGCCTGTTGCAAAATAAGCGTATCCTTTGTCACACCAGTCTTTAATAGTCGATGCTACATTGATCGCTGCTTCGCTGTCCAGATCAGAAGAAACGCCGTCGTCATTGACGATCTTAACGCCGTTATTCAGATAAAATGTTTCAAAATACCACTGATCCCATCCGGGAACGATGGTTCCGTAACGTTCTGTAGTACCATTGTTGACAACACTTACTTTTTCCAGGAATTCTGTCATATCAGAGAATTTCTCCGGAATCTCTACGCCAAGTTCTTTTGCCATATCGGCATTGTAGTAAACAACCTGTGTGGAAATCTGGAACGGCAGGGATACCTGCTTGCCGTCATACTGAGCAGCTTCCAGCATACCTGCGCCGAAGTCGCTGGCATCAAAGCCTGTTGCTTCGATATACGGATCCAGGTTTTCAGCCATGCCGCTCTCGCCGTACTGAGCAACATAAGGTGTGTTGGCGATAGCTATGGCCGGCAGTCCTTCTCCGGCAGCCTGAGCCGTTGCCAGTTTTTCATTCAATTCTGAATAAGATCCCATATACTGGGCGTCAACTGTGATCAGATCCTGAGATGCTTCGAATTCATCGATAACTTCGTTCAAAAGATCTGTATACTGTTCTTCCATCGCGTGCCACCATGTGATGGTGATCGGTTCTGTTACTTCATAATCTGAAGCATCTGTGGAAGCAGCCTGAGTTTCTCCTGTCGTCTCCTGGCTGATTCCAGTGCTGCCGCCGCCGCTACAAGCTGTAAAAGCTGTCATACATAAAACAAAGGTCAGCAAAACTGCAAATAATCTTTTTCTCATGTCCCTCTCTCCTTTTTTGATTAATGCCTTTACCGGGTCACCACCCCGGGGTTAGGAAAAATAAACAGGCTGTCCAGTCATCTCCGGAATACAAAAGACGTCCCACCGCTGTTTTTCTGCGCAGCCACAGCGTGTATCCCTGAAAATTTAAAAAGAATAGAAAACAATCCTCGCGAAATAAATCTTCCCCGTTTTGCTTCTACTCTTTTCCTCTTCGTCCAGCAACTGCCTTTTCCATATCAACTTGTAGTTTTATCTTAGCACAAAACACTGCCTCCCGCAAGTGTTTTTGACATTTTTTTGAATTTTTTTAAATTCCCCTTGTTTTTCTTTATATATTTTGCACAATATTTCAAGGGGTATTTTTGTGATTTTTTTTATCAATATCGGTGAAAAAGCAAAAAGATCCCCCTTCTGTCCCGATGGTACAGGAAGGGAGATCTCCACTTATCTTGATGTCCGTCCGATCATCCTACTGCTCTTTGCTGCCGTTTTCCTCAGCATCCATATAACGGCGGAACACGCTCCGGAAAAAATACGATGAAAAAAAGGCGAAAAAGCCCATGCCAAATACGGACAGGATCGGCACATGCCGGAAAACCCATATCAGGGCCGCTGCTATAACTGCAATGGTTATACTGACATGGAGATTGCCCACCGCCATGACAAAAGCATTGCCCACCGCCTTTTTCGTGGATACTTCAAACAGAGCGATGATCGGAAAGACCCACATCAGGATCAATATATAAATGATCCCCAGCAGCATAAAGGCAAAAAAAAGCATATTGGAAAACGGGGTGCCCACAGCCAGGCAAACATATGCTTCCACGATCAAAAGGATGCCCAAAAGCAGCGCCGGGATCCATATGATGGTGGCCTGCTTAAAATTTTTTTTGAAAGCATTGAAAAATGTATGCCAGACATACCCTTCTTCATTGGCCGACTGCTTCAAGGTAAACTGGAAAAGAGCCGTAGTCGAAGCTCCAATGGTCACCACCGGTATGGAAAAAAGCAGCCACAACAGGCTGATGCATAATACATCCGCGATCTTGGACATAAACATCCAGAAGGGATTCTCCGGGTCAAAAATTCGATTCATATCCATCGTCCTTTCCTGATCTTCATTTGAGCTTTGCCGGAACCGTTTTCCTTCTCTGATCTCTCCTGGCCCTAAAAGCTATTGTAAATTTTTATGAACCTGTGTTAAAATACTCCACAAAAACAAAAAGGGAGTCCTTGCTATGAACTTTCAGGAAATGAAAACCAATTTGCATCAGGAGAGAGAAAAATTAAAGCAGATGACTTTTAGGAAAAAGCTTTCCTACATCTTTGACTACTATCGTTGGCCCATCTTTCTCAGTGTCTGTCTGATCGTCCTGATCGCTCTTCTGGGCGACATCTTTTATCAGGGCACCAAAGAGAATGTGATCCTGGGCTTCGCCACTAACGATGACTGGCGCCTGTTTGACACAGAAACGGTAAAAAAACAGTTCAGTCAGTATCTCGGCATCGATGATTCCCGTGAACGCATCGTTTTTGACGCGTCTTTGTACGTGGATCTTGACTCCTCTGTGGACTATGTGGTGGGCAGCCAAGGACAGATCGCCGCCACTACGGCCAATCAGAGCCTGGACTTTCTCATCACAACGCCTGAACTGACGGAACACTATGCATCGCTCCTGCCGCTGAAAGATCTGGATACTTTTCTTCCCGAGGACTTACATGAAGCTTTGAGCGACAAGCTTGTATCCCTGCCCAATGCCGACGGCGAGCTCCAGGCCTGCGCCATCGATTTGTCCCAATCTCGCTTCATGAAGCAAGCCTGGGATAATCCGGTCTATGAAGGGCTCACTCCCTTCTATCTGATCATTACAGATTTTTCTCCCCATCCGGATGCAGTTCTTTCATTTATCCGGTATGCGTTCAATTTATAAATTAGAATTGTAAATGACCGTTTCAGTTCTGTCAATAGACGATCCCTGGATTATTATAGGGTATCTGTCCGAAACGCACAGGCGCCAGCTTGATCGCTGGCGCCTGTTTTATGCATTCACGATATCCATCTCATCACGACTGTCTCGGTGTGGAAAGAAAAGGCGCAAGCGTCTTGGCCACGTCGCTCACCGGCATGGTCTGCAAGATCACCCGGCCCGGTCCTGTGACAACCGTATGGAATAAGCCTTCCCCTCCAAAAAGAGCGTTTTTGATCCCTTTCACCTGCTGGATCTCCATCTTGCAGGTTGCCGACATGGCCGCCAGAAATCCAGTATCCACCACGATCTGCTGTCCGGCTTCCAGTTCATACTCCACAGCAGAGCCATCGATCTCAAGAAATGCCATGCCCCGTCCGGAGAGTCTCTGCATGATAAAGCCTTCACCGCCAAACATACCCGATCCCAGTTTCTTATTGAAGAAAACAGAAAGTTCCACACCTTCCTCCGATGCCAGAAAAGCTGACTTCTGAACGATCAGTTCCTGTCCCGGCATGATCTGCACTGCCCGAATGGATCCCGGGAAGCTTGATGAAAAAGCGATCATCCCACTGCCGCCCTGTGCCGTATAAATATTCTGGAATATGGCTTCACCGGATACAAGCCGGCCAAAAGCTTTCCCTATACCGCCGCCTCCACTGGTCCGCATCTCCATATTCGGCGACATCCAGCTCATGGAGCCCCGTTCTGTGATCATGCTTTCGCCGCCCTCCAGACGGCATATGACAACCGGAAGATTACCGCCTTTGATTTCGTACTGCATATCTTATACCTCCCCTGTTTGATAGGGATAGTATAACATACACAAAGTATCCTGTCTGCATCAATATCGTCTTTTAAGTGGATTTAACAATTTCCGACATATCCTTATCCCGGATATTATCTTTTATCCTGGAAAGAAAGCTTTTCAACAGCGCAAGTTCTTCCTCCGAAAAGCCGTTCTCCATCAACCGGTTCATCTCCTGAAATCCTTTCTGTACTTTCTCAGCCATCTCCCGGCCGTCTTTCGTCAGCACGATCCGGTAAGACCGGCGGCAATCCGGATTTTCCTCCCGCAAGATCAGCCCGGCTTTTTCCAGACGATCCAACGTCCGTGACATGGTGGTCACATCCATCCAGCACCGATCCGCCAACTCCCTCTGACTCATGGGTCCGTCTTTTAAAAGCCGGTTTAAAACCCTCGGTTGTCCCTGACCAACAGTCAGTCCGATTTCTCCGAAATAAGGCTTCATCGCTTTGCGCCTGTCCATATCCAATTGAAACAACATATCCCGGGTATTTTCTTTCATGGGCATCGTCTCCTTACTCACTACTCCAGTTCAAACTGTCCGGTATATAATTGATAATAGCGTCCTTTCTGGTCCACAAGTTCGTCATGACTGCCCCTCTCGATGATCTCTCCCTGTTCCAACACCAGTATAGCTTTGGAATTACGTACAGTGGACAACCGATGGGCAATGACAAAAACAGTCCGATTGTTCATCAAAGCATCCATCCCCTTCTCGATCAGCCTTTCTGTCCGGGTATCGATGGAGCTGGTGGCTTCATCCAGGATCAGCACCGGCGGTCTTGAGATGGCCGCCCGGGCAATGGATAAAAGCTGTCTCTGACCTTGGGACAGATTGCTTCCATCGCTGTGGAGCATGGTCTGATAACCGTCTGGCAGTCTCCTTATAAAAGAATCCGCATTGGCCACTTTTGCAGCCGCCTCCACTTCCTCATCCGTTGCATCCAGCCGTCCATAACGGATATTATCCGCGATCGTCCCGGTGAACAGATGGGTATCCTGGATGACCATTGACAAAGACCGCCGCAGATCGTCTTTCTTGATATCCCGCACGTCTATGCCGTCATAAGTGATCTCTCCATCCGTCACTTCATAAAACCGGTTGATCAACTGTATGATCGTTGTTTTGCCGGCGCCTGTGGAACCGACAAAGGCAATTTTCTGTCCGGGTTTGGCATATAAGCTGATGTCATGGAGAATGGTTTTTTCCGGCGTATATCCGAACGTGACATTTTTAAAACGCACATCTCCTTTCAATGGGATCAACTGTCCTTCCGGCAGCTGCCAGGCGAAATCCCCGGTATAATGTTCGCATACCGTCTGGCTGCCATCCTTCGATATATGAACATTGGTCAACTTTATCTGACCTTCATCCACTTCCGCCGGTTCATCCATCATTTCAAAGATCCGTTCTGCTCCAGACAAGGCCGCCAATATGAAATTCACCTGTTGGGTGAACTGATTAAAGGGCATGGCGCTCTGACGCACATAAACCAGATACGAAGCCAGCGTTCCCAAGTCCACCAGACCGGATATGGCAAACATGCCGCCCACACAGGCAGATACGGCATAATTGATATAGGACAGACTGACGATCGTGGGTATGGTCATGGAGGCATAGGTCAGGGCGCTGGTGGAAGCTTTACGCAATTCCTCATTGCGCCTGCAGAACTCTTCAAAATCTTCCGCCTCGTGGTTAAACACCTTTTCCACCTTCTGTCCTGCGACCATCTCTTCCACAAAGCCATTGATATGTCCAAGGCATTCCTGCTGCCGGTTGAAATAAGCCTTGCTCCGCTTGCCATTGTATTTTATAAATAATATCATCAAGATCAAAAAGGCGAAAACAATGACCGAAAGTCGGATGCTCAGTACCACAAGCATGGAAACCGTGCCGGTCAGCATGAGAAAGCTTTGTATCATCAGCGAAAAGCTGTTGTTCAAGGCTTCCTGTACGGTATCCACATCGTTGGTAAAACGGCTCATCAATTCACCGTGGGTATGGGAATCGAAATAACCCACCGGCAGTTTTTGCATATGTTTAAATAAGTCCCGACGGATCTCCCGGATCACCTTCTGGGAAGTATGGACCATCAGCTGGGTATAACCATAGGTGGCGGCCACACCACAGCCATACATGATACCCATCAAAATAAGTGTCCGTATCAGTCCGGGAATATCCCCAGGTATGATGTAGTTGTTGATCACCGGTTTCAGAAGATAGGTCCCGGTAATGTTGGCTCCGGTGCTGATGATGATCAAAAGGATCACCAAAAGCAGCATCCATTTGTGAAATCCCAGATAATGCAGGAGCGCTTTCAGCGCCTTTTTAGTATCTTTCGGTCGTTTATATCCAAAGTATCTTGCCATTATAACATCGCCCCTTCCTTCTGAGAATTGTAAATATCCTGATAGATCTCATCCGTTTTCAAAAGGGTCTGATGATCGCCGATGGCATGGATCCGCCCCTCGCTCAGCACGACGATCTGATCTGCATGCATGACCGATGAAATCCTCTGGGCAATGATGATCTTGGTCATATGGGGCAGCTTATGGGCCAAACCTTCCCGTATACGGGCCTCCGTCGCCGTATCCACCGCACTGGTGGAATCATCCAGTATGAGGACTTTGGGAGATTTCAGGATGGCTCTGGCAATGCATAGCCGCTGCTTCTGTCCTCCGGAAACATTGACGCCGCCCTGTCCCAGCTCCGTGTCGTACCCATCCGGCATCCGCTGGATAAATTCATCGGCGCAGGCGATCCGGCATGCTTCTGCAATTTCTTCATCCGTTGCATCGGCCTTGCCCCATCGCAAATTGTCCCGGATACTTCCGCTGAACAAAGTATTTTTCTGCAGTACCACCGCAATGGCGTCCCGGAGTACATGGACCGGATAATCAGCCACCGGGCGTCCATCGACACGCACTTCCCCTTCCGTGGCTTCATAAAGTCTGGGAATGAGCTGGATCAGGGTGGATTTGGCCGATCCGGTCTGCCCGATGATGCCCACGGTCTGGCCAGGCGAAATGTGCAGGTCAATATCGGACAGTACATATTCCTTTGCCTGTTTTTTGTATTTAAACCACACGTGATCAAATACAATATCGCCTTTTTCCACTTCCAACGGCTTTCCTTCTTTTTCCATCACTTTTTCAGCCTGCTCGTCCGTGATCTCGATCTTTTCATCAATAACTTCCATGACCCGGCGGCCGGAAGCCAGGGACCGGGTGATCATCATGAAAACATTGGAAAGCATCATCAAAGAATTGAGGATCTGAAGGACATAGCTTAAAAATCCGGTCAGTTTTCCCACTTCCATCTCGCCGGCGCCGATGATCTGCGAACCGAACCAGAGGATACACAGGATGGTGGAATACATGACAAGCTGCATGGCCGGCATATTCAGCGCCGAAAACCGGAATGCCCGCTCCGATACATTTTGGAGCGCTTCATTACTTTCATTGAATTTTTCAATTTCATGATCATCCCGTACATAAGCTTTCACCACACGGATGGCTGTCAGATTCTCCCGGATCCTCCGGTTGATCATGTCAATGGCTCCTTGCATATGGGTATAAAGGGGCCGCACATGAATGATGATATACAAAAGCAGTACCGCCAAAATGGGCAGCGCCACGCAAAATACAAAGGCCAGTTTCATATTCATGGAAAACGCCACGCTCAGCGCCATCACCAGCATGACCGGGGACCGACAGGCCGGCCGCATACCGGTTGCCACCGTATTTTGGATGTTGGTGATATCGCTGGTCAAACGAGTCACCAGTGAGGATACTCTAAACCGGTCCATATTGGCAAAAGAAAATTCCTGCAGCTTCTTATATTCTGCCTTTCTGAGTTCCGCGCCGAAGCCTTGCCCCGCCAAAGCCGCAAACCGGGAACTCCCGGCGCCCAGGATCAGTGAAATCAGCGCACATCCCACCATCAGAGCCCCTTGCCTGAAAATATATGCCCGATCGCCGTTTGCCACTCCCACATCCACGATATCCGACATGAGCAGCGGTATGATCAGCTCAAAGACGCTCTCGCCGACAATACAGGCCATGGCAATATAGGCATACTTCTTGTACTGGTGCATATAAGATAACAGCCTTTTAAGCACCCAAATCCCCTACCTTTCCATCAGCTATCTCCGCTTTCAACTGTTGTATATGCAATAATTGTATATGCAATAGTTGTATATGTCAATAATCCGCATGTATGATTTGGTAAAAAAGCCCTTGTTCTGCCACACCAAAAAGCCCTGTCCGGCTTATGAAAGCCGGACAGGGCGACCTCTCATGGACAGGTATCAGATCAGCGATCCTAAAAATGCTGTATTGGCACAGGTGACAATGGCATAAAAGATACCGAATACAAAAGATCCTGTATAAATATTTTTCGTTTCTTTGAAATACTGTCTGGACAGTATGGTGGCTACCGGTATGAGCACCAGCAATGGGAACAGATTGACGATCCGCATGGCATTGAAGGTGATCGTGCCATCAGCGATCAGGGCAGAATACTGGATAACGATCAATACGACCATACCCGCGATATTGCTGATACAGCTTACCAGCAGCTTCTGCCATTCCTTCCAACCCTTCACATTGTTGCAGTTGTTGGTGATCAAAGAATTGATCAGATAAAAGATGGCAAATCCGGGGAAGTATATCAGCGCATAGACCAGTTTTCTCAAGTCAAAGGTCTTGACTGCCAGTACCCATATACGAAAATCCGTGTTGAATACATAGTTGACGCCAAATACGACCAGATAAGCGCCAGCCACTGTCAGCACGGCCAACAGCAACGCTTTGAAAAACTGCCGCACAGACACCTGTATACCCCAGGCACGGATGTCGCTGCCCCTCTTGCGGACAAACAGATAGATCACATTCACAGCCAATATGGCCAGAGCCACCGCGACGGACCAGCCGACCAACTCGTTGGTATTGGGTTCGCCAAACACATTGTTGAAAATGGACGGCACAAAAGATTCCTGTCCGATCAGCTTAAAGCCGACAGGCATCAGAAGCAATGCAGGAATGGCCGTATCAATGGCAAAAATGATCCAGTAAGCGACCTTATCTCCCAGACTCGGAAGCTTCTGCACATAAACATCGTCCCGTTTGGAAATGATCTCCGAGAAAAACCGGGTATGCAAAAGCATATAAGACAAGGGGAAGAGAAGCATGAATATGCCCACCAGACCTACCAGGTTGAACAATTCCTTAAAAAACCAGACCTGATTGCCTTCGTCGATCCTTTCATACCCGTTTGGCACCCCAAATACAGTGTAGAAATAATTGACGGCAGAGGCAGCTGTATTTCTGGAAAAATGGTTCATGGGATGGATTTCCGTGTTTTGATAAATAACCCGGCAATAGTCCTGGCCATTGATGCTGCCTTCATAGATCCGGCCATTTTCCACATTCCCGTCCACGGTAACACCCACCTGCTCGATAAAAGCTTTAGCGTTGGCGCTTTCCAGATAACGGGCCGGATCCATACCCACATCTTCCTGTTTAAAAAACCATTCGTCATACTTGGCTTCCACCACGCCATAATCGATGGTCACCGGAACCGGTTCATCCAGGCCTTCCACTTCATAGGATGTATAAGGCGGATCACTGCCGATGACCAGAGCCGCGGCGATCTTATTTTCCCCTTCTCCAGTCGCCGCCTGGGTCAGATAATAACGGACTGTATTATTCGTCTGATCCGCGCCCATGGAATGGCCCGTCAGGGCCACCCGGTCCTGATCCACATAATTCAGATCATAAAGCGCCTCCACGATATCCACGAGACTTGTGTATTCACTCATATCCGAAACGTGGATGGATGAATTGCCGTGGCGATAGGAATCCCCTGCAAAGACGATGAAAGTTCGATCAGGTTCTGATCCTGCATCTCCTTATTGTTGAAACTGCCATGGGCTGTGATGATCAGCGGCAACGGATTGTCCGCAGAAGCGCTTTTCGGACGGTAAAGCAGACCGCTGATCACACTTCCGTCCGATCCCGGTATACTCAGTTCCTCCACTTCCACCTGGCCGAAATCCGTCTGCAGTACATGGGCCCCAATCCCGCTGAGCAAACATAACACCAGAGAAATGACAAGCAAAATCTTCATCTTTTTCATGCAAACCCCTTCTTTGTTTCATGTCAAAACATTTACATTTTTATTGTATCATGCCAAAACTTTTTATCAAGTAAAATCGATACATCATCCGGTAAATGCCTGCTTCACGTAAGAACGGCGGTCGCTTGTTGCGGTTTATCACGATCGGATAGGAGAAGATTCCTTCCCCTATCCGATTACTGCGATACCTCGCTCATCTCACGGCACTGCCGCTCGATGACCGTTGCCCGTCGGATGCCCGCTCGTGCAAGCGCGGCGGTCGCCCGACCGGCCTATCGCGCAAAAAAGCAGGCGTCAATCTGTAAATTGACGCCCGCTACCCGTAAAAAGAAGAGAAGTCTTATGACATTTATTTAATATCAGCCTTTTTGACGCTGTCTGGAAAGAAAAATGAGACAGCCAATAATAACGATGAAACCAACTACAAGAAGTGTATATACCAACCCCGTTCCATCATAGGCGGTTCCCGGCGTATGAACACGGATCTCACAAACATTCCACTCAGCTATAGCTGCCATGATCCCACACAGAATGCCGCCTAAATACGGATTGCCTGTGTTTTGGTAAATCATCCGGCATACGAAAATCGCCACGAATACAAAACCCGGGAAAGCATATACGGCTGTTGCTGCAGACGCCAGGCCACCAAACATAGGATTACTCCCGGTAGCTTTGAATATCCCATAAACATAACACAGGATAAACAACGTTGGGATAGCTGCGATGAAACTGATGATGAGGTTCGACAACCATTTATGCTTCCCAAGAACCTGAGTAAAATTAATCGAATTGATACTGATGGACATGACCACATAAAACAGAATATACATGGGAGCCACCAGTATCATACCTGGAATACGATTCGTCCCAAACTTCATGAATCCCCAATAAATGAAAAGGAAATTCACATCCACCAGGTAATCCACAGAAAAAACGATCAGCAGCATAGAGGCCACCGTGATCAAAACGACTGCGATCGTTTTCAGGCATGCGTTCCAATTCAATCCAAATCCACTGGCATTTAAATCAAATCCCTGTTTTTTCCCGCAACAAACATACCATATAGTGGTAAGGACAATGTTTACTGCGCCGCATAATAAGGCGATCAACCCATGATACGTTGGATTGGCGGAAGTAAACAGAGCATCCCTATAAGATGCAAGACCTTGACGGTTCAGGAACCAGATGACCAAAATGCTGAGCAAAATACTGGCCAACTGTGTCATCCAAAACCAGGCACGGGCCGAACCGGATGCGACCGGACGCAATTCCTGTGGTCCCCTGTCTGCAGCTTTAAATGCCTTTGTGCAGTTTGTCATCCACACGATCAAAGAAGCGCCGAACATAACCAGTCCAGCCAGCGCGAGCAACTTAAATATATTCCAAATTGTATAGATATAGCTGTTTTCAGAAAGTGTCGTTCCAGTTGGCATGACCCGATCAAAAAACTGAAGGACCCGATTCATGACCAGAGGTGAATACCAGCCGGACATATGGGTTTCATTGGATACGAAAATCTGGCGGGTGCCAATCGCATCACCGTAGTCTTTTTCGTATACCGTTTCAGCAACGCGCTGTTCTGAGGTATTGGCCGGATCTTCTCCAAAATAAAGGAAGGACTGCGCACTATTGTTGATGACATATTCTGCCGGACTGGAAAGATTCTCTGCATATTTATTGGCATCATTTGAATAAGTTCCGTCATCATTGGCCTTTTCCGAGAAGAAAAACTCATCATTTTTATCTGCCAGAACAGCCACGTCACGTGCTCCATATACATCTGCATATCCTTCACTGTTGCGGACAATGGGATCGCTATGTATCAAAAAAATCGCTTTGACCACATTCAGTTCCGCATTATCGCACTCCAGAGCCTCGCCGGCTGCTTTTCCACCCCGTGAATACCCCAGCAGTGAGATCCGTTCTGTATCCACATAAGGCAAGGTAACGCCGTAACGTACTGCATCATACAGTCCCCGTCCTTGGGTCAACCATTGATCATCCGGTAAGGCTTCGGATTCTCCCATACCATACATATCCACGCCAATGGCAACATAACCTCTCCGGGCCAATTCAATGCAATAGTGCTGGATTTCCTCTTTGTTGTTGTTACCTCCATGCTGTACAAATACGGTCGCCGCCGGATCCTCCGCCGTTGCGCTCTCCGGCACATAAACATCCATGGATAAAGTATAACCCGACTGGGAATCAATACTCACGTTACGGATATCGACTCTGCCAAAATCTGTTTGCAGGATTTTTGCCCCCAGTATACCTATAACCATCATTAGAACACTGATCAAAATACATAACCCCTGCTTTGAATGCTTTTTCATAAAAATTCCCTCCTCATATCAAGACTCCTCCTCTTTAAGTAATGGCAAAGACATATCTTGCCGTCTCTAAATAAAAAGGAGCAGAAGCTACGCACATAGAAATATCTTTTCGTCTTGCTTCTACTCTTTTTCTCTTTCTCCAGCAATCGCTTTGCCGTATAT
>DVLT01000048.1 GCA_018715345.1 Candidatus Onthocola gallistercoris | reverse complement strand
GAACCGATGGATCTCATCCACAAACACGATCGTCCGCTCCCCGAACCGCCGTCTTTGAGATGCCTGCTGCATGATAGTCCGCAACTCTTTTATTCCATTGACAGCTGCCGAAAAATTGACAAAGGATGCTTTGGTCGAATCCGCGATCACCTGGGCCAGCGTGGTCTTCCCCACTCCCGGCGGTCCCCAGAAGATCATGGAAGATATCCGGTCACTTTCGATCAGCCGTCTCAGTACTTTCCCCTTGCCGATCAGATGGGTCTGACCCGCCACTTCATCCAGCGTCCTGGGCCGCAGCCTGGCCGCCAAAGGTATGTCTTCTTCCCGCTCAAATAAGGTTCTTTGTTCCATTCAGCCGCCTCCTGTCTGACATATGTTGACTTCTTATTGAGACAAAATTATACTATTTTCATAACAAAAATCAAGGAAACGCAGGAGGTGATCCCATGTCCTTGCGGGATATGGTATTGGAATACACAGCAGATCATTATCATACTGCTCCGGAATATCTTTGGAAATCTTTTCCCGATTATGCCGTTCTCCGGCATAGCGACAATAAAAAATGGTACGCCCTCATCATGGCCGTACCACGTAAAAAACTCGGATTTTCCGATGACGGCTTCACAGACGTTCTGAATGTGAAATGCCCGCCTGAAATGATCGGCCCTTTGTTGTCCATCAAGGGCATTCTTCCTGCCTATCATATGCACAAAGGCACCTGGCTATCCGTTCTTTTGGATGGATCGGCAGAGCCCGGCATCATCTGTTCTCTTTTAGACACCAGTTTTTGCGCCACTGCCAGCCGGGCCACCCTGAAGTCGGGACGATATCTGCCCGCCGGCGAATGGATCATCCCCGCCAATCCAAAGGTTTTTGACCTGGAAAAAGCCTTTGCAAAAAGCCCTGTCATCACCTGGCATCAGAAAAACCATTTTAATGCGGGAGATACCATCTACATCTATATGGCCGCACCCATATATTCTGTCCTATACAAATGCCAAGTCCTGGAAACGGATATTCCAGACGATCCTTCCGGAAAAGCCCCGACAGCCGGCCGGCACATGCGCATACGGCTTGAAGGGCGCTACGCTCCCGGCGAACTTAGCCGTGAGATATTAAAACAGCATGGTGTTTTAGCAGTGCGCAGTCCCCGCCATATGCCGCCTTCCCTTTCCCGATTTATCAAACAGCTGGAGGGCATGGATCAATAGATCCTGAAGGTTTATTGTCCGGAACCCTTCAGGAAACCCCCAGCGCTTTAAAGGCATTGGCTAAAGCGGCAAATTCCGCAAGCCCCAGCGTCTCTCCCCGGGCATTTTCCGGGATCCCCGCCATTTTAAAAGCTTCCAGTATCTGCTCCTTATCGGCTGTGATCAGATCCGAATTGCGCAGACCATTGAGGAGGGTCTTTCGCCTCTGATTGAAGGAAGCCCGGATGATCCGGAACATCAACCCTTCATCTTCCACCAAAACCGGCGGCGCTTCATGGCGGGTCAGCCGGATCACGGCCGAGTCCACATTTGGCCGGGGAATAAAACAGTTCACCGGCACGTTGGCCGCCAGATAAGGCTCGGCATAATACTGGACCGCCAGGGACAGGGCGCCGTATTCTTTGCTTCCCGGTCCCACCTTCATCCGTTCTGCCACTTCTTTCTGCACCATGACTGTGATATTTTCCACCGGTACATGGCTTTCAAACAAGGCCATGATGATGGGGGTGGTGATATAATAGGGTAGGTTTGCCACCACTTTGATGGGACGTCCTCCGTTCTTTTCCTGGGCCAGAGCCTTCAGATCCACCTTTAATATGTCATTGTTGATGACCTGCACGTTGGGATGATCTGCCAACGTTTCTTCAAGTATGGGCAACAGCTTCTTATCGATCTCCACCGCCGTCACTTCCCTGGCTGCTTCCGCCAGATACTGGGTCAACGTCCCGATGCCCGGTCCGATCTCCAGCACATAATCTTCCTTTGTCACACCGGCAGCCTGGATGATCTTGCGGATGACATGTTCATCTATGAGAAAGTTTTGTCCGAACTTTTTCTGAAAGGTGAACCCATATTTTTTAATGATCTCTATTGTTTTCTGCGGATTGGATAGTTTTTCCATAAATCCTCCTGTCACTTTATATACTGCTGTCAATCGGCCATCCGGTACAGCCGCCGGCCATTCTCCCATGTCTTTTCCATGACGGTTTCCTCCGGTATATTTTTGATTTCTGCCAGCGCTTTCACCACATAAGGCAGATTCAGGGAAGAATTTCTCTTGCCCCGGTTGGGTTTCGGCGCCAGATAGGGGCAATCGGTTTCCAGCACGATCTGTTCCAAGGGCGCATAAGCGGCCACTTCTTTAAGCACCCGGGCATTCTGGAATGTCAGCACGCCGCCGATGCCCAGGTAAAATCCCATATTCAGATATTCCCGTGCCATCTCTTTCGGATAGGAAAAGCAGTGCATGACGCCGCCGATATCCCCGCCATGCAGGCTCTTCACCATGTCCAGCGTATCTTTAGCCGCTTCCCGGGAATGGATGACAATGGGCAGTCCCACTGCTCTGGCCAGTTCCATCTGCCATTCAAACCACTTTTTCTGTTCTTCCCGCACTTCGGTCTCCTTATCCCAGTAGTAGTCCAGGCCGATCTCCCCCACAGCCACGATCTTTCCGCCGCTGGCTTTTTTGTACACATCGTCATTGACCACCTCGGCCAGCCAGGCAAAGCTTTCTTTGTTCATCCGCTTCACTTCGCTTGGATGAACACCCGCCGCCGCATAGATAAAGTCGTAGTCCTGGGCCAGTTTCACTGAACGTTTCGTACTGTCAATGTCCGAACCGATATTGACAATGCGGCCGATGCCGTTTTCCTTCATGGATGCCAAAAGTTCTTCCCGATCCTCATCAAAGGCCTTATCATCATAGTGGGCATGTGTATCGAAAATCATCGGGCATATTCCCTCCTTCTGCTTATTTTAAAAGCAGCAGATGACCGAAATCATCTGCTGCCTGTATTCGTTCCTGTCTGATCAACAGATTTCCGCGCCTGACGGCATCTCTTTTTCCGGTACCATCAGGGACAGATTGCCATCTGCGTCCTCAGCGCACAGAAGCATACCTTCTGACAGCACGCCTGCCAGTTTGGCCGGTTTCAGATTCACAACGACCATAACCTTCTTGCCCACCATCTCTTCCGCTGTATAATGGGACTTGATGCCGGATACGATCTGTTTGACCTGGCTTCCGATCTTTACCTGGGAGCAGAGAAGTTTTTTCGACTTCTTAACCGGCTCGCAGGCGATGATCTCGCCCACCTGGAACTGGAGCTTTTCAAAATCTTCAAAGGTGATCTCCGGCTTTGGCTCGATGTCAATGCCGGCTTCCATGGCCTGCGCTTTTGCTGCTTCCGCTTCCTTTGCCGCCTTATCCGCTTCCAGCTGCTCCATGAACTTCTTCATATCTATACGGGCGAACAGGATCTCCGGCTTGTCGGTCACTTTACCGCCCTGTTCCAGCCGTCCAAAAGTATCCAGCTGGAGGAAATCCCTTTCCTTTGTTCCGATCTGATCCAAGATCTTTTCTGCCGTATCCGGAAGGAAAGGCGCCAGACAGACGGTTCCGATGCGGATACCTTCCAGCAAGTTATAAAGCACAGTTGCCAGACGGTCCTTCTTCGCTTCGTCTTTCGCCAGGATCCACGGCTCTGTCTCATCGATATATTTATTGCACCGGCGGAACAGGGTAAATACTTCTGTGATGGCGTCTGCCACCCGGAGTTTGTCCATCTTCGCCGCGGCCCGCTTCGGCGTATCCAAAGCCACCGTCTTCAAATCCTCATCCACCGGTTCGCTCACGCCCGGATCTGATATCACGCCGCCGAAATACTTATTGGTCATGGAAATGGTCCGGTTCACCAGGTTGCCTAAAATATTGGCCAGATCCGAGTTCATCCGCTCCACCATCAGCTCCCATGTGATGGAACCATCGCTTTCAAAGGGCATCTCGTGAAGAACAAAGTAACGGACAGCGTCCACGCCGAAATAGTCCACCAGATCATCGGCATAGATCACATTGCCCTTGGACTTGCTCATCTTGCCTTCACCCACCAGAAGCCACGGATGTCCGAAAATCTGCTTGGGCAGCGGAAGATCCAGAGCCATCAGCATGATGGGCCAGTAGATCGTATGGAAACGGATGATGTCCTTGCCGATCAGATGCAGATCCGCCGGCCAGTACTTTTCCATCATCGGATCGCTGTTGCCGTCCAGATCATAACCCAGTCCGGTGATATAGTTGCTGAGGGCATCGATCCATACGTAGATGACGTGCTTCGGGTCAAAGGGCACCTTGATACCCCAGGTGAAGGATGTACGGGATACGCACAGATCCTGAAGTCCCGGCAGCAAGAAGTTGTTCATGATCTCGTTCTTCCGGGATTCCGGCTGGATAAAATCAGGATGGGTATTGATATACTCGATCAGCCGATCCGCGTATTTACTCATCTTAAAGAAATAAGCTTCTTCCTTGGCGTCCACCACTTCCCGGCCACAGTCGGGACATTTGCCATCCACCAGCTGGCTTTCCGTAAAGAAAGATTCGCAGGGTGTGCAGTACTTGCCTTCATAATAGCCTTTATAGATATCTCCCTGATCATATAATTTCTGGAAGATCTTCTGGACCTGGGCTTCGTGGTCCGGATCTGTCGTCCGGATAAAACGGTCATAGGATGTGTTCATCAGATCCCAGATCTGCTTGATCTGGCCTGCCACGTTGTCCACAAATTCTTTGGGCGTTACGCCGGCTTCTTCTGCCTTCAGTTCGATCTTCTGGCCATGCTCGTCCGTTCCTGTCTGAAAACGGACATCATAGCCCTGGGCCCGTTTAAACCGGGCGATACTATCCGCCAATACGGCTTCATAGGTATTACCGATATGCGGCTTGCCTGATGTGTAGGCGATCGCCGTTGTTATATAATAAGGTTTCTTTGCCATGTCGCTTTCCTCCCTCGTCTTACAGACTTTCAACATATAACGATTGAACTGCGTGCAATTATTATAATATATCCGTCCATTGATGACAATAGCTCCTCTGTGTTGATTTTTTCACCAATTTTGATTTTTGTCAACATAGCTTGGATGTTTTTTGATATACTAAAACGTATATCGATCCTTGCAGCCAGATGGCTGCGCCCATAGAACAAATGATTGAAAGGAGATCCGCTTATGAATCAATGGCCCCGAAGGTTTTTTAGCCTGATGCTCACCTGCTGTCTGGTCTTTACCGGCTGTCAGTCCCCTTCCCAGGATATGGCCGCATCGGACACGGCCTCCGAAAGCCGGCAGATGGATTTTGATACATTTACCGAGACGATTTTTGCCGAAAGCGTATCGTCCGATGCTTTGACGCTCCACTATACCCTCCAGGATCCGGAGGCTTACGGCATCTCCCTGGACGAGATCACCTTCGGCCGGATGGCTCTGGACGATGAGGCATACCAAAGTGATGAAAAGGAAACCCAAAGACTCCTGGAACAACTGCGTACCTATGAAGGCGCAGATCTGGATGAGGATCAGCAGATCACCTATGAAGTTCTGGAATATTACCTGGAAACCGCATTGTCTGCAAGCGGATTGGAGTATTATTCTGAAGTACTGGAACCCAGTATCGGTCTGCAAAGCCAATATCCCATCGTCCTGTGCGAATATGAATTTAACAGCAGGGAGGATATCGACACCTATCTGACCCTCCTGGAGGATTTTGACGACTTTTTCCAAAATCTCATCGATTATGAGCAGGCTCGGTCTGAAAAGGGGCTGTTCATGAGTGATGCCGCTGCCGACGCCACGATACAGGAATGCGAAGATTTTATCGCGTCGCCGCAGGACAACATGCTCATCGATGTGTTCAATGAAAAAATACAGGCATTTGATGGCCTGACCGATGAAGAAAAAAATACTTATATGGATCGGAACCGTTCCATCGTCCTGGAGACGGTCGTGCCTGCTTATCAGATCCTGATCGATGGGCTGACAGCACTGAAAGGAACCGGTACCAATGATCTTGGGCTGTGTTACTATGACCGGGGCAAGGACTATTATGAATATTTGCTCAGATCATCCGTGGGAACAGACAAAACACCAGAGGAACTTCTGACCATGCTGGATGAACGGATGCAGTCGGCTTTCATGACCATGATGCTGATCTATCAACAGAATCCTGATATTTACGAGGAATGGGAGTCCGCCTCCTACCGTTCCGATGATCCCAACGAGATACTGGAATATATGAAAACAGCCATAGCCGATCGGTTTCCCGAAGCGGCGGATGTGGACTATGTTACAAAAAACGTCCACGAATCCCTGACTGATAGTCTCAGTCCGGCCCTTTATCTCATTCCCCAGATCGATGATTACCAGAATAATGTCATCTACCTGAACCTGAACGACAATTACGGCAATGAACTGTTCCCCACGGTATGCCACGAAGGCTATCCGGGACATCTTTATCAGACGACCTATTTTTATAGCCAGGATCCCAACCCCTTACGCTGTGCTCTTGCTTTCACTGGATACAGCGAAGGCTGGGCTTCCTATGTGGAGGAAATGTCCTACGATTACAGCGGTATGTCGGAGGATGTGTCCCAGTTTATCGCCGCCAACTATGCCCTGAGCATGTGCATCTATGCTTATGTGGATATCGGCATCCATTATAATGGATGGGATAAGGAACAGACTTCCCAGTTTTTATCCCAATATCTTGTCCTTGATGACGAAACACTCACCCAGATCTATGAGACGGTCCTGTTCTCGCCGGGCAACTATCTGAACTATTGTATCGGCTCTCTGGAGATTCAAGATCTCCGTCAGACCGCCGAAGATACGCTGGATGACGCTTTTGACGAGAAAGCCTTTCATCAGTTCATACTGGATATGGGCCCCGCGCCATTTTCCATCATAGAAAACCATATGCAAGATTGGTTCGCTGCCATGACGGATTGATCCGTCATGGCAAAGACAACTCTTGACATCCGGATGCTTTTCATTTATAGTAAAAGTGTATTTTGTTTTTTTTTTAACACAATCTGATTGTCTCAGCAGATTTCTTGACGCCTGGACTTCAAAAAACCTGCTGAGGCAATACACTCATTCACATTAAAGGAGGAATAAGAATGTCTACAAAAGCTTATTATCCGATCAATGAGATCGGTAAAGGCAAACCGGGTTTTGCAAAAACAAGATCCATCATCGAAGCTGCATTTTATGGCAACAACGTGGTTCCGGTAAACACACTGAAAGAGGCTTATGATCTGGCTAAAAACTCACCGGGAACCATCGTTACAGATATGCCGGTTTACAGAGGAGAAGAATTTGGTCTTTACGAAGATTCCAAAGTACTCCTTTTTAACGACGGCGCGATCACAGGCCGTTACGCTACTGCCCGCCGCATCGCAGGCGAACCTGGCGTGGACTGTGAAGCTCTGGATAAAGTAACTATGGATGCTATCTATTCTGCACGGTGGAAAACACTGTACCATGCCACAGCCTACGCTGGCCTGGATCCGGAATTTATGGTAAAAGTCCATCTTCTTATCCCGGAAGGCGAAGAAAACATCCTGTACAACTGGATGCTCAACTTCCAGTATATGTCTGACGAATATGTTAAGATGTATAAAAACTCCAAACCGGTTGGTGACGGCAAAGAGCCGGATATCTACATCTTCTCCGATCCCCAGTGGGTACCGGTTGAGAATCCGGGCGTCAGCTTTGACTGCCTGAGCGATCCGGCCAAAAAGACACTGTGCTACTTCAACACAGATCAGAACTGCGCTTGTATCCTTGGTATGAGATATTTCGGCGAGCATAAAAAAGGTACTCTGACCATGGTCTGGGCCGTTGCAAACCGTAACGGTTATGCTTCCTGCCACGGCGGCCAGAAAGAATACATCCTTCCGGATGGCAGCAAATACGTTGCTTCCGTATATGGTCTGTCCGGATCCGGAAAATCCACTCTGACCCATGCAAAACATGGTGGAAAATACGATATCAAAGTGCTTCATGACGATGCATTCATCATCAACACAGATACCTGTGCCTCCATCGCCATCGAGCCGACTTATTTTGATAAGACCCAGGACTATCCGACAGGATGCCCGGATAACAAGTTCCTCCTGACTGCTCAGAACTGCTCCGCTACTCTGGATGAGGACGGAAAGATCCAGCTTGTCACAGAAGATATCCGTAACGGTAACGGCCGTGCCATCAAGTCCAAACTGTGGGCGCCGAACCGTGTAGATAAGATCGATGCTCCTGTAAATGCCATCTTCTGGATCATGAAAGACCCGACCATCCCGCCGGTAGTTAAATTAAAAGGCGCGTCCCTGGCTTCTGTTATGGGCGCCACACTGGCAACCAAACGTTCCACAGCTGAACGTCTGGCTCCGGGTGTAGACCCGAACAAGCTGGTCGTTGTTCCTTATGCTAACCCGTTCCGTACTTATCCGCTGTCCAACGACTACGACAAGTTCAAGAAACTGGTTGAGGAAAAGAACGTGGATTGCTACATCGTCAACACTGGCGACTTCATGGGCAAGAAAGTACAGCCGAAAGATACTCTGGGTATCCTGGAAGCCATCGTTGAGAAGAAAGCCGACTTCCATAAATGGGGTCCGTTCTCTGACATCGAGATCCTGGATTGGGAAGGCTTCATCCCGGATATGGATGATCCGGAATATGTGGCTCAGTTAAAGGCTCGTATGCAGGACCGTGTGGATGAGATCAAGAAATTCAGTACAGAAAAAGAAGGTTACGACAAACTTCCGGATGACGCTCTTGAAGCGATCCAGAAAGTTGTTGATGAACTGAACTAAATCCTGGATGATATATAAAGGCCCTCCGGAAAACTCCGGAGGGCCTGTTTTACTTTCTTTTTTTATCAAAATAATCTTTCAGGTTCAACATGGCGCGGGTCAGCAGTTCGCATTCCTTTTCATCCATGCCTTCCCGCATGGCTTCGATCAGATGGCCGTAAAATCTTTCATGCCATCGAAATGCCCGCACACCTTTTTCAGTGAGGGATATGAGTACCACCCGGCGGTCATGAACGCTTCTTGCCCGATTGACATAGCCTTTCTTGACCAGGTTGTTCATGGCAATGGTCAAAGTTCCCACTGTAACGCCCACTTCCTTCGCCAGCGCAGACATGCTCTTGGCTCCGTCCGGACCGATCACATCTATGATGTGCATATCGTTGACCGATATATTTTTAAAATTGCCTGACGCGAGCACCCGCTCTTCCACATCCATGGCATGGTTGAACAAATACAGCAGGACATTGTTCAGCTGTTCATACTTATCCACCGGATCACCTCCTTCACCCTGTCATCTGATTCCGATTATACATGATTTATCCTGTCGAAACAAGGTGAAAACCCGTCTGTTTTTATTCCAAAGAGCCTATTCGTTTTCAAATAAAGGTGTTGAAAAATATCTTTCCGCTGTGTCCGGCAGGACAGTCACCACCGTCTTTCCCGGTCCCAATTTCTTGGCCAGTTTCAGCGCCGCCGCCACATTGGTCCCGCTGGATATACCGCACATCAGTCCTTCTTTACATGCCAGATCCTTGGCTGTCTGGATGGCCTCTTCATCGGAAACCACATAAATATCATCATAAATATCCTGATTCAGGATAGCCGGGATCACGCCGTCTCCGATGCCCATCTGAAGGTGGGTTCCCACCGTACCCCCGGCCAGGATCGCCGCATTCTCCGGTTCCACAGCCCATATCTGGATCTGGGGATTCTGAGCCTTGAGTACTTCTCCGATGCCGGTGATCGTTCCGCCTGTACCGATTCCGGAACAAAAGCCGTCAATGGGGCCCGCCACCTGCTCCAGGATCTCCAGAGCCGTATGATGCTTATGCACCATGGGGTTGGCCGGATTCTCAAACTGCTGGGGAACAAAAACCTTCGGATCATCTGCCGCCATCTGGAGGGCGATCCGCAGACATTCATCGATACAGTCACCGATGTTGCCCGCATCATGGACCAGACGGACCTGGGCGCCATAATGCTTCACCAGCTTCCGCCGCTCTTCACTGACCGAATCCGGCATGATGATGATAACCTTATAGCCCTTCACCGCACCGATCAACGCCAGTCCAATGCCCTGGTTGCCGCTTGTGGGCTCAACGATCGTCATATCCGGCGTCAGCTTGCCCTGTCTTTCTGCTTCTGTGATCATATTAAAAGCGGTCCGAGTCTTAATGGACCCGCCCACATTCAGTCCTTCATATTTTACCAGCACCTGGGCGCTGTCCTTATCTGTCATATGGTTTAAACGGACCATGGGCGTATGCCCGATGGCCTCTAAAATATTATCATATATCATGTGTATACCCTCGCTTATTTCATCGTATCACAGTTTATTATATGCTCTTCCCCCGTTAAAGACAATATGTGTTTTTTGTATTTTCCCACATCCCGTCCTACCCTGCCCTTATAAACGGCCGGAACATTTCCGTGTGGCAATAATGAAGAGCTGTCCGGATCATCGCTTTTTTGTCTGCCCCGATCCGACTCAGCCCTTTTCTCTTTATGCTTTTATATTCTCCGGTTCCAATAGCCGGCTGTTTTCCTTCCAGAATTTTTCTGCTGTATCATGTAGGAAGGCATCCAGACTGGAAATATCAAACACCTGCAAGGGGTCATTTGATCCAGCATGCTCCTCGGCCATCCGGCACAGCCAGGTCAATTCTTCCAAAAGCCCCTTCACATCTTCCAGCTCCACTTCATCCATATGGATATCCCGGATGGCAACATACTCTGGCGTCCGGATCTGATAATGCCGGATAAACCAACCATTGCTCCGGGTATAATCCCCATAGTAATATTTTCTCGTGAAAAATTCAGATAGGGGCACCTTTTTCCCCCGATCGCAGATCACCACATCGGTGATGGCCGCCTTCTTTTTCTCCGGCTCCCCAGCCGCATTTTCAAAAGACAGCTTCGCGGGCCAATAATCTTTGACATAGCATACGTCCAAATAAAGATGCAGATAATAACCCAGTATCAAAGGCTCATCCAGACGGCTTTTATACTTTTTCAGGAACAGTTCCAGATCCGGCGCTTTGGCGATATCTTCCAGATATTTCTCATTCCAGAAATGGGAAATCGCCTTCTCACTTTTAAGACGGGTGTCCGGAAGAAGGCTTCCCAAAAGAAATGCCTTTTCCCAGTCTGTTCCTTTTCTGTTTTTCATCCTATCCAGAATCAGCTGACTTTCCACAAGGTGCATCACATATCCTGGCATTCTGTCCTCCTTCTGACGGAGTACTATCCCTCCGTCTGTCCTGCAATCTATATTATATTTCATGGAAACCGTTTCCGGCCCTCCCATGATCAGTTCAGTATTTTAATATAAGTGGAATCATATTTCACATATCCATAAACTCCGTTTACTTCCGCCCGTATCCAGTTGTTGGGATCGATGGAAATGACTGTAAGTTCATTGCCCCACCACAGACTGTCGATCACCCGGCCAGATAATGAAGGCATGTTCCGCACATTTACATCATTACCAAAAACCCGAGCCTTTTTATACGTGGACAGGCCGGTTTTCCCGGAAAGATATTCGTTGGTGATAAATCCTTCTTTCCCGTTGTATCGGCATTTGGACCAACCCCAACCGTCATCCCACAGCCAGGTCAGACGGCTGTCCCTTCCAAGCACTGCGATCACCGGCGCGCCCACATAGGCATCTTCCCGGAAATTGACTCCGCTTCCGGACACAGTCACCTCCGTATCCGACGGATCCGGTTCCGGCTTTTCCTCCGGCTGTGAAGGATTCTTCACCGTCAGCGCCGGATAATCATAAAAGGCTTTGTCTCCATCCAGATTTCCGCTATAACCGCTCAATCTCAGTGTGCTCGTATATTGCCACATGCCAAAAGCACCTTTATAAGTGGGGGTCTGCGCCCACTGGGCCACCCATTTGTCAAACCGATCCAGCCGCCGGTCATCCAGATAACCGTTCAGCCAGGACAGACTGGCATACAGCCCCACATAGTAGCCGGCGTCTTCCACCGTTTTTAAAAACCGCTCGCATATGCGGACCAGCATATCCTTGGAAGGAAAGCCGTTTCGGGCTTTATAACCGTCCCCATCCTCCATGTCAAACCACACGCCATAGGTGGGCGATGCTTTTTTTAGCAGGCGCAGACAGTGTCTGGCCTCGCTGTCCGCTTCATCCAGATCCAGCGCGTAGGAATAAAAATATACGCCGTAAGGTATGCCCAGCCGCTCGCATTCCCTCACATTTCTTTCATACTGACTGTCATCCTGGGAAATGGAGTCATTGCCATATCCGCACCGGATGATGGCAAAATCGATCTGGGACTTGAGGGCATCAAAAGGAATCACTCCATTGACAGAACTGACATCAATCCCTGTTTTCGCCATGATCCTACCTCTTATTACATGAATTTCCCTTTATTATATGCGCCGTGTCCCTGAAGATTGACTGAAACTATTCCGTCTCGATCACCAGGTCGATGATCTTATGACCAAGTACATCGATCAGACCGTAATCGGTCAGGCCCAGTTGGGGCACTGTGGGCAGAGAAATAAAGGACAGGGACATGAATGGGGCTTTCATCGGGCAGCCCATCTTCTCCACGGCAGCATTCATCTCATTCATCCGTTCCATCACTTCCGATGCAGGAAGCAGACTCATCAGGCCGCCCAAAGGCAGAGCCAGGGAATCCACCACCTGTCCGTCTTTTGCCGAAGCGAAGCCGCCATGGAGCCGCTGGAGCTCTTTCACAGCCACCGCCATATCTTCGTCATTGGTTCCCACCACCACGATATTGTGATGGTCATGGGAAACAGAAGAGGCCAGCGCACCGGATTTCAGGCCAAAACCTTTGACAAGGGCGGTGGATACCCGGCCGTTCTTTCCGTAGCGTTCCACCACTGACAATTTCAGGATATCCCGGGATACATCCGCATGGATCTCCCCATGATCCACTTCCATCCATTCTTGGATCTCATCGTTGATGATCTGATCCGGTATCATGGATATGATCCGGCATTTTGCCCGTTTTCCTTCTGCTTTCAGCCGGAAATCCGCTGCCGAAAAAGCTGGTGAAATATGTACCGTATCCAACAGTTTTTCCGGATAGGCCTTCTGTGGACAAGGTCTGGCTCCATTCTCATCCGCGACCACCCGGCCGTCTTTGATCACCATCCATGGTTTGATCTTATGTAAATCTTTCAGCAAAACGATATCCGCGTATCTTCCCGGGGCAATGCAGCCGATCTTATCTTCCAGCCGGAAATGTTTCGCCGCATTGATGGTCGCGATTTTGATCGCTTCCACCGGATCCATACCCAGATCAATGGTTTTTTGTATGTTGAAGCTGATATGGCCTTCTTCATAAATATCATTCACGTGTTTATCGTCGGTACAGAACATGATATTTTCCGTGGGCAGATGGTGTTCGATCACACCCTTCATCAGCCGCTCCACATTCCGTTCGCTGCTGCCTTCACGCACCAGGGGCATGATCCCCAGGCGCAGCCTGTCCAGCAGCTCTTCATAATAAACCGATTCGTGGTCATCGGACAGGTGTCCTGCCCCGTAAATATTCAGATCATCTGTCTCCAGGCCAATGGCATGGCCGTTGCATATCTTTCGCTGGCCGAGACTTGCCAGGATCTTTTCCAAATATTCTTCTTTCATTCCAAGAACCTTGGATGGATCCAGTTCGCCCAGACTGACAGAGGCATCCAGCTTCAGAAGCTGAGTCACTTCCTCCACTCCCAGTACACCGCCGGTGGTTTCCAGTCCCGGAGCCGTCGGCACCCTGGAGGGTATCTCCATATACAGGCGGAAGGGCAGCTTTTCCGAATCTTTTACCATAGCCAGCAGGCCGTCGATCCCCGCCACATTGGCAATCTCCATGGCATCGATACACAGCGTGGTCGTTCCCCAGGGGATGATCACTTCGCCCAAAGCTTCCGGCGTCAGCAGAGTGGTTTCGATATGGATATGGCCATCGATAAAACCTGGTACCGCATATGCACCCTTGGCGTCGATGACTTCTCTTGCTTCCCGTGTCCGGGAGGAATTGACGCTGACGATTTTCTGATTATAAATACCTATGGACGCCGGATAGATTTCATTCGTAAAAACATTGACCAGCAAAACGTTATCAATTCTCA
Organism: Candidatus Onthocola gallistercoris; assembly: GCA_018715345.1. GTDB lineage: Bacteria > Bacillota > Clostridia > Lachnospirales > Lachnospiraceae > Frisingicoccus > Frisingicoccus gallistercoris. The sequence goes on along the minus strand of DVLT01000048.1, from coordinate 21,501 downwards.
GATCCAGCATCTGTTCTCCTGCTGCTGCTTTTAGTTCCTGTTTCAGAATATCTGCCGTATACATATATCATCCTCCTGCCTTTATCGGCTGATCTCTCTTTTATCAATGATATGCTGAAGCAGACCTTTGCAGCCTTCCAGCACATCTTTATAGGTGTCGTCAAAGTTTCCTGTATACCAGGGGTCGGCAATATCCCCCGGACGGCTGGTGAAATCCAGCAGTTTATAGATCTTATGATCCGTATCCGGACCGGTGATCCCCAGAATGTTGCGGATATTCCAGTCGTCCATACCGATCAGGTAATCGTAGCGTTTATAATCCAACCGTGTCATCTGCACCGCCCGTTTGCCTTCTGTGGAGATGCCCACTTCCGCCAGTTTCTTCCGGGTTCCCCGGTGTACCGGATAGCCCAGCGCCTCCTGGCTTGTGGCCGCGGAGGCGATTTCAAAATAATCGCTCAGCCCTTCTTTTTTCACCAGAGCCTTGAAAATGAATTCCGCCATCGGCGAACGGCAAATATTGCCGTGGCAGATGAATAGTATTTTAATCATTTTTTAAGCACCTTTCTTTTATTGGTTTTTCTGGCATTATCTAGTTTTTTCTATAATAAATTCAAAACCAGTATATTATAAATTACCACGATTTGCCACTTAATTTAATACTTATTTGGGGATGCGGACATTTTCTTGGACTGGTTATGCAACCATACCAAGGCTCTGTCGGTACTCCCGCCTCTTTTTTAGCCACAAGTGTTACAAAAACGTTTGACCACAGCATTCTATGCGCAAACTACGCAATATCTTATTTTAAATATGTGCTTGCCGCCGCTTTTGCCGTTGAAGCAATCAATAACAATTCTGGTACTTTTTTATCACTTTTAATATTTAAAATCCACTGTCATTATCCAGGACACAATCAAATACCCACATTTTGTCCAATTCATCGTCTAAACCTAAATATTCTGAAACAAACATTTCCACACACCTCCACAATATTTTCATTCTTCCAACATTGCCAGATAGCTGTCTAACCTTGTATTCACATACCCAGCAAACAACTTTTCCATCGCATTCAGATTATGATTTACATGATATTCATCAAAAGCATTGTAATAAGCAATCCGATCTGTAAATTTAATATCAATCGGCAGATATCCTGCTTTCATCAGTTCCAGATTTACAAGCAACCGCCCCGTACGGCCATTACCGTCTATAAACGGATGAATGCCTTCAAATTCGATATGAAATCGCGCGAGCCTGGGAATGATATGCTCGGTGCTGTTCCTATAAGCTTCCAGCAACTGCTCCATCTTAGGTTGAATAAGATAAGGCTGTACCGGTTCATGTTTTGCCCCCATAATTCTTACTGGAACTCTTCTATAAACCCCACGGTCATCTTTTTTATCCGCCAGTACCAGATAATGAATCTGCTTTATAACACTCTCTGATAATGGCTCCCGCTCCTTTACCAAATCCCGTACAAAATAAAAAGCTTCTTTATGTCCGACCGCCTCCATATGGTCTTTGAGAGGCTTTTGATCAATTGTGAGACCACGCAGCACCATATCTGTTTCCCGCAAGGTCAGCGTATTACCTTCAATCGCATTGGAATTATAGGTATACTCCACCACAAATTCTTCTGTAAGACGCTCTGCCTCCCCTTCTGTCAATGGGCGCCTGGTGTCCAATTCTGCTTTCTTTCGGTCAATCATCTCTAACAGACTCGCTGCAGATCTATATCGACCATCCTCCGGTTTCTTTGCCTCTTCCGGAATCTTCCAACTACGTCCCTCACGGATAACTCCCGGGATTTTTCCTTCTGAGCATAAGATTCGTACTCTTCTGTCTGAAATTCCCCACTTCTCTGCTGCTTGTTTCACTGACATATACATAAGCATTTCACCTCGCTTAGAAAATAATATATCCCATTATCGGAATAATAGCAACGCTATCGGAATAATATTTTGCGTTTATCGGAATAATGCAAAAGATCCAGCAGATACCATCAGCTCTCCCGGATCAATGCATTCACATTATTCACTTCTCTTTTCTCAGTAGTAGTAAAACTGTAGTCCCCCTCTCTGAAAATAGCGCGAGGCGGCGGCGTATATGCGCCGTTCATCTTGATCGCCCGCTGGCTCGGCTGGCTTTGCTATTTAGATAGCTGGACATAATACCGCTTCACATCAGGGAAACCGGGGTGTGGGATAGTTTTTTCAAAAATCCCCCCGTTCTTTTCTATTACTTTAGCAGACGCGATATTAGGTTCGTCACAGGTAATAAGTATCTTAGAAAAACCACACTGAATGGCTTCTGTCAGCGTAAGCCTGAGTATCTCTGAAGCGTAACCTTTTCCTCTTTGCGAGTGGCGAACACTATACCCAATTTGGCCTGCGTATGTATTGATAAAATCATTTGTTCCCAGACGCAAATCAGAAATACCGATCAAATCATTGTGGTCGTCAAATCTCAATTTTCTCATTTTTCTATTCCCTCTTTTAAAAATTCTTATTAACAGACTGCATAGCAACACCGTCCTCCATGATCTGAAAACCAAATCGCTGATATTCTGCCTGCAATCCCACTAATTTATCCCTGTCCCATGCTGTCAAAACAGTTTGCGAATTTAAGAGGGTTTTATATAACTGTTCGGAATATTGACCTGATACCCAACGAACCGACAAAAACAGATCTTGTATCTGTTGTTGCGTAAACACTTTTTCACTCGTAACTGTATACTGAAAACGATAACGAAATGGCATCATGATACAGTTAAAGTCTACCTGCAAGGTCGTCAGACGAAATTCGAGATTTCAGATGCCGGACACGGCGTCTGCTGCTTCTCTGTCTACGATGCTATAGCAAAAGATATTGCAGAAGTAGCTTTTTGCTTGCTTACAGACTGTAATGCTTATACAATGTGATATATAAAGACAAAGGGAGATGATAGTTATGCCATACGATGAAAATTTAGACCCGATGCTCAGAGATTATGAAAGAGAAGATATCCTGAACAGTCTTTATCCTATTCTGGCGCCGGTGACAACATCACCTGCATTCATGGTGAAAAACTACGAAACAGGGCTCGAAGATATTGAGGTTATCTACTACGTGGAGAGCGATGACAAGCTGTTCCCGGTCACACGGCATCTATGCGAGCATTACAGCATAGAGCCGATAGACCTTGTTCGGTCTGTTAACGACCGTTCCTATGATATATACATGAACCATATCTCAAAGCCGCGTGGCATTCCAGAAGAAATTCTGGACATATACGCGTTGACGAACAGCAACTCATACCTCGGAGCAGGTCTTCTGATCACGGATTCCGGACGGCAGACTATATGTGACGTTTTTCAACACTCCGCAGTGTATATATTCCCTGTGTCGGATGATGAGGTCATCCTTGTCTCGGCACAGTGTCTGGAAACAGAGAGCAGACTGCCACGGTTTAAAGAGTACTTAAAAGACCTTGCATCTGCACTTGCTGATGCGGATCATGTTCGCCTGTCAGACCATGTTTACAGGTTCAATCCAGAAGGCATGACCTTCAGAACTGTGATATAGGGAACTGAGACCCCACGTCATGTGTGTCTTGCAGTCGATGAAAACAATACAGGAGACTGCTGACAAGATTATCAAAGGCATTGATTTTTATCTTGCTTCTCTGTAAAACAAAAACAGACCCGGCGGGATTCTCTCCGGGTCACAGACTGTAGACAAGGTCCCCGGTTTACGCCGGGGCTTTTCTTCTGTGGTTGTCAACATTCCAATTATCTTCCCTCTTTTTATCACGAAAAAAATCCCTTTATCAACTCAAAAATTAAGCGGTACATTCTCCTCGCATGGTATAATTATCCTAAAGGATAAGGATCTGTTTGAACAGATCTTTTCCCATATCCTGGAACAATGCATGAAATTCCATGATGAAGGCGGTGTGATATGAAAGCAAAAATCATCAAAGACATAACATCATATGAAAAATCTGCATACAAGTCTCAATATTTCCGCAAAGCTCTAGCTGATACGGACTATGTGCTTTGCCTTGTATCCGCAGCAGAATTTCTCGGACTGTGCAACTGGACAACAGAGGCGCCGATATATGTATACACAAAAGAAGAATGTGAGCGTAACCATATACAGATTGCCTCCAAGAATGGATTATACTACACAACAGTAAATCAAACTATCAATGACTTGCTCTCAGACGATACCATTGACGAACAAGTAATTTTAGAAGCCTTAGCTGACCAATATTATAAAAATCATTACGCTGATTTAGACATTCAACCAAGAAATCAAGCAGTATTCCAAAAATTCAGACCATGGGCTGAACAATATTATACAGATGAATAGCGCTGTATTTTTAAAGGAACTGTTCTACTTAATATGTTCGGAACTCATCAAGTGGTAAATGATGTTGTAAAATATTATTTCATACAGTTCATGACAACGGCTATCCACCTTTTTTACTCATTTCTTTCAGCAGCTGCATTGTCTTTGATTTGCCAAACTCGACATATTTAATGCATTCTTTTAATTTTCGACATAAAATATCAAACGTCAGTTCTTGATCTTCACATGGCAGTTCTTCAAATCTAATATTTTTCCCTTCTAAAATCAGTCTTGATAACTCCAGTGTATCCACCTCTATGGTTGCCGTATCATTTCGTTTGTATGCTTTTGATCTATATAAATATGGCTTTTGGCGCCCGCTTTTTACAGTCAGTTTTATCGTTTTAAAACTCGTTATGCCATGGCGATTTTACACTTACACATAATATAGGCGCTGCCAGATCAATCCCACAGATCATCCAATGCTTTGGCCGTCAGAATCGCTTTATGCGAAGAATATTTGGGGGTCTGAGGCGCCAGTCCCTTCTTTTTTCCCAAAGAAACCTTATTGATCTTTCTCACAGTGCCGTCTTTAAAATAGACAATATATTTATTTGTATCTTTATATTTTTCTATCCGGTCCACATCCGCAATGTATGTGATGCCGGAAACGGGAGCCACCTGGTATGCGGCAATATATTTGATCTTATCGATCATGGCGCTGGAAATGCGGATCGCAAACCAACGATTATTTTTTAAATATTCTTCATTGAAACCTTCTTCCCGCGCAGGTACTACGATCGTGTCCAATTCATCCGCGTCCACATCCGACGGCAGATCTGTCATAACTTCATCCTTAAAGGGTGTAAAACGATGCAGCTTTTTATCTCCGCATACATACGTCTGGGCTTCGATAACTTCGGTGGACATGGTCAGTTGCGCCATCACATGATACAGTTCATCCGTTGCCTTATCGATCACAATGATGGCCGAAGGCTTATTCTCAAATATGACTTTGTCCAAAAGTTCATTGATATTGCTGTATCTTGATCTTAAAAAATAGCTTTCCAGTTTTTTCCCCTTATCAGCATCCTTGTTCACGTCGTCAAGAAGGCAGTTCTTGATCCTGTATTTATCGGTTTCCGTGGAAATGCCGAATCGGAGTATCTGTTCGCCAATGTGTCCGTACACGTCGTGGCTGTTCAGCTCCACTTCCACAAGATACAGCCGGGGATCGTTATGAAATGTCAGATCCAGATAATAGCCATCCGGTATCGTCGCGCCTTTTTTAGGTTTGCCGATCAGTTTTTTATATCAAAGTAGATGCCTGCGGAGCCGAAAATCCTGTCCGCATTGGCAACGATCATCCTTTCAAAATCCGCTTCCTTGGCATAAGTATACTGGGTATACACATTACCCGCTTCATCCATTATTTTATACATATTCTCCTCCTGAGGTTATGCTTTATCCAGAAATCATCTGTTTTTTACCTGTTTGCCCCTTCATTCCAGCACGAGCGCCGGATGGAAATTCAGATAATCGCCGGACACCAGCATATACTGCACACCATGGAAGGAGCCGCGTATGCTGTCTCCAAAACGGGTCTCGCCATGGCAATGGGAATAGACCACTGCCGTTACATGGTTCTCCTCGGCGATTTCCGTGAAGGGCGACGTCTGTTCCATTATGTTCGTGGGGGGATAGTGGAGAAACATGATGAATTTCTTATATCCGGCAGTCTTTGCCTGGCAAAAGGACTCCCGAAGCCGGCCCATTTCTCTGTCCACAAGCTTTTTCGCCCGGGCTTCCCGTTCTTCATCCCAGCCGACGATCCGGCCCCTCCGGTCCAGATAAAAGGGTCCTTCAAAGGTATAGCCTTTGGCGCCCACCAGTGCGTAGTCTTTATAAGCATAAAAATTATTCTGCAGAAAAAACAGCCGATCTTTAAATATTTCGTTCAGCTGTTTTGTTTTTTTCGCATCCCAGAACATATCATGATTTCCCCGGAGCAGTATCTTCCTTCCGGGAAGATTTTCGATAAAGGCCAGATCCTGTTCACATTCCGGCAGCTTTCTTCCCCAGGAATGATCACCGGTCAAAACAAGGGTATCCTCCGGTTTCACAATGCGGTTTACATATTTTTCGATCTTCCGTTCATGGCGCTTCCAGACTTTTCCCATCACATCCATCGGTTTATCCGCCTGGAAACTCAGATGCAGATCTCCCAGGGCATATAAGGCCATAGCCGTCATCTCCTTTGTTTCTCATATTTGGGATTATACCATATATGGACATGTATGAAAAAAGAAAACATACCCAACCTTTACAGAATGGGAATGTTTTTAGTCATCAAAACAATTTTGACGGATCATGGCAGAGCATGTCCTGGGAAACATAAAAACTATACGTCTCCTTATCCGCTCGATAGTCCCTCAGATAACCGACTCGTCTCCAATATCCAAAAAGCAATTCTGTTTTCCGATACACTTCCCGGATTTTATTCATATAGGATTCTTCTGAAAAGGACGACCGTTCAATCTCCATAGCCGAAAGAACACCGCTGTCACCGGGATCTTTTATACGGAAAGTTTTTTCGGTCACTTTGTTCTTCTTATTCCGTACGATTTCCAGTTCGTGGATCAGATAGACTTTTAGCAAAATGTTTTCATCACTATTGATCAGTCGGGACTCTTTTTCCTTTCCCTCATCCGGTTCATAGGCCAGCAGACGTACAGGCACGGTGATCATCTGTTTTTTCGCTTCCCCATATGCATAAAGAGGCATCTGGGCATCCTCCAAAAAGACATACCCTTTCCCCTCCGCTTTCACCGGCAAAAAAATCCCTTCATACCGTTTTTGCATTTTGTTCGTGTCACTGGCTTCTTGCCGGCAATCGATGTATATTTTCATCTGACTCAGTTTATGGATGATCTGATCCATCCGCTGCCTGCGGAACGCGGGAAGAGATATGTTTTCGTCTGCTGCCATAAGAAGAAGTACCTTTCTGACAGTAAATTTCTTTACTCCCTGACGATACAGGGAATACACCGCGTCTGCCGCCGTCATCTCCAGATAGGACAGGTCCTGTGTGATCACGAACTGGCTGAATATCTTGCGTCTGGAAGAGCGGGCATTGGTCTGGACGATGCCCCGAACCCCGGCCAGCTGATCATACTTACGGATGGAATTGGCAATTTTCGTATTATTGATACTGATATAGTCAACTTTCATGATAATCTCCCGGACTAATCCAAAAACCTTCCCGGAAGTTCAGGGAAGAAATCATCTGTCCCCGTGTTGCCTTCCGCTTCTTCAAAATAATCATTTGCCGGATAATATCGGAAAGAAAGGGTATTGCCGCTCTTTCCGTAACGCTGCTTCAGAATGACGATCTGGATGTCTCTTGGATTTCTGGCTTTTTCCGCATTCAGATCAAAACCATCCGAGCCCACCCGGCCAAGCTGCATACCCAGGATCACATCTGCCGAATATTCAATGGCGCCGGATTCTTTAAATGCTTCCATGGATACTTCCGACATATAATTGGAACGGTTGAACGCGCTGATCACGACCACCGGAAGTTTCTTCCGTGTAGCCAGCATGGTCAAAACCCGGATGTTATTGTCCACAATAGCCCGGTCGCTGACAAAATCCCTGTCCTTTCTTCCGGAAAGGATCTGCAGATAATCCACCATGACCACCGGCTTTTTATCCGGCCCCAGCTCATCCATATATTGTTCGCATATCCTGACGATGTCTTCTCCCGAACCGATATGTTCCGTCCGTTCGATCACATACAGATTTTTCGTTTCCTCCTGTACTTCCTGTCTGGCCCGGTCGATCTGAGCCCATGCCTCCGGATCGATGAAGGTGTTTTGGTTCAGCAGCATATCCGAAGAATACCGGACCGGGGAGCCGTTTTTAAACAGCTGGCGGCTGATGGCCTTGGACGCGATCCTGTTTTTTGTCATTTCCATTGAAAAAAATAAGACCGGTATGCCCGATGCGGACAGGTTCTGGGCAATCTGCAGCGCGAAGGTGGATTTGCCCAGATTGGGAATGGCTCCCAGGATATACATACCTGCGCTGATCCCGCCGCCCAGCGCCCGGTCAAGCCTGCGCATGCCTGTAGGGTAACGGCGTATCTGCAGTGTATTCATATGTTTTCTGTCAAATAACCGGACGGTTTCCTGTAAAGAAGTTAATGATACCGGAGTGTTTTTTTCCATATCGATCTCCATTCTTCCGCCGCTTTGGCGGCCTGGCAGTTTCACCTTAAGTATAATACCCATCAGCAATAAGGAACCGTGTTCCTATGCCGATGGGTATCCTCTTTTTTAAGCTTATTGTTATTATAATGTATCATTTTACCGGTTGTCAATGCGCTTGTCCGCTTATTGAGCCGGTATTTTGTCTGCAACTCCTTTCCATAAGTGTATAAGGTTCGATCAGAAGCCTGTCAAGGATACGCCACCACCGCCCCTTAAAAGCTTCCCGGATCGCCGGATCCTTTTCATTGGCATATTCTTTTTCATCTGTCCAGTCAATGGGCTCTCTGGGTTTCCAAAGATAGTCAAAAAGCGGCTCGCCGTCAATGGCTTCTTCGGCTTTTTCGGAAATTTTCATTTCCACATAAGCCACTTCCAGAAGACAGGGAACCCCGCCTTTCCACCAGGGTTCGCTGCGTATATGTTTCCTGTAAAACCAGTCATAATCCTGCTTCTGTCCCGGAAACATCTGATCCAGGACTTTGATATAGTCCGGCAGGAAGATGTAGAATGTCCGAACGGGATAATCCTTTCCTTTTAAAGATTCATCCTGTTCTTTGCCCTGATCCGGATCACTCGCCCACTGGTATTTTCCACCCATGTTCCGGATCGGTGTGAGCAGCAGGCGCATCATCTCTATGGCGTCATTGCACCGGCCCATCCGGGCGCATTTCCGGACGGCCATGCATGCTTTCATATAACTGCTCTGCGGCGTGATATTTTCACCTATTCTGGCACAGGACTGACGGAAAGCTTCATAATCTCTGTCATCATAGAAAAAGTACTTTTCCAGAGTTTCTGATCCGATCCTCCGGATCTTAGCTTCAACCGAACGAAAATCGGTCACTTCCAGTTTTCGGGCGTTGTCCAGCCTCGTTTCCAACGAGGCTGTCTTCACGCCTTTGACGCAGAATTTCTGCTTTTTGTCCATGTGATACGCACACTCCTTTCCTGTATCACCGACTCTGTTCCGGTAGATTCTCATTCTTACTCTCATGGCGGAAGGGATTATATTTCTTCACCTTCCTCGGTTCCCTTCCCCTTGTGAATAAGAAGGCGCTGTCCAGAGGCAGATTCAATACGGTAGCCGTTGTTTTATTCAGCTTTGTTCCAATATACCGGGCTGTTTCCACATCCTGTCCGCCCAGATACAGCAGATTATCGCAGTTGTTCAGTATGGTTATCGCCTTATACGGCCCATAGAGACTTTCCAGCTGGGAAATGCTCTGGATGATCAGGCTCACATAGATTTCCCTGGAACGGATGACCGAAATGATCTTGTCAAAATCCGGTATCAGCGTATTCGTGGCAAAATCATCCAGTATAAAACGTACAGGCACTTTCAGCCGGCAATCTGGAATACGGGCATCAGCCTCCCGGCACAGGTTCTGAAGGGCCTGTGTGTAAAACAGGTTTGCCAGCGTATCCATGGAGCGGTCCGTATCGCTGACTTCCAGAAATACAGCAGTCTTTTTTCTGCCCAGCAGTTTAAAATCAATACGCTTCGGATTTTCAAACAGTCTCTCGATATCCTTGCTGGCAAACGGATTCAGGGCATTGAATACCATTCCTTTGATGCTGGCATCCATTTTGTCGGCGGATCTGTTTGAACACATCTGCTTATAACGGCGTATCGTAAAACAGTCCGGCTCCACATCTTCCAGTTCGTACATCATCCGGTCCAGTTCCCCGGATGGAGCGCCTATGTTGTCTGCAAGCCGTCCCACCGATTTCAGGTTATGTTCCCTCTTCGGCAGCGCCTTCATAACATAGGATATGAGGCACTCCAGATACATCTGGGCGGCTTCTTCCCAGAAAGGCTCCTTTACTGAGCGGGCCGGCGACAGAGTATGGGCTATGGAGATGATATCCTGTTCGTTATATTCGTCCTCCTTTGGATCGTAGCGGATATGGTCCAGAGGATTATATCCCCATTCGTTTCCGGCCAATTCTTTCAGGCTGATCCGAATAATACGGTAGCCCTTTTTCTTGAGACTTTCTCCCAGCTTAAAGCACAGATTGCCCTTGGTATCCGTGATGATCATGCTTTCCTCAGCATTGAGGATATTGGGGATCACGTAACCGGTGGTCTTGCCGCCGCCGGACGGGCCGACGATCACGTCATTATTGTTGAGTCCCGTCACCCAGGTATTGTTGTTTACAGTGACATTGTCCGCCAATATACGATATGTATTTTTCATTTGTTGTCGTCTCCTTTCTTGCGGTCTGAAAATCTGTTTTGGTCATCCGGCTGGAGGATTTCATCGGCAAGTCCGAATGCCACAGCTTCTTCCGCTGTAAAATAGCAGTCAGACGCAGTCTTTTCCAGGATCTCCTCCACAGTTTTTCCCGTATGTTTTGCAAGGATTTCCGCGGAAAGTGTTCTTGTCCGCATGAGATTTTCGCTGAGCTGATGGACATGGAGCGCATTGCCTCCCACATTTCCGATCAGAGGATCGTGGATCATCACCTTGCTGTGGGGGAGCATGGCCCTCCTGTCGCCAGCAGTGAATATGATGGAACCCATGCTGGCTGCCATGCCCATGCAGACCGTCCGTATGGGACAGGACAGCATATTCATGACATCGTAGAGGGCCAGCCCGCTGATCACCTCCCCTCCCGGGCTGTTTATGTATATGGTGATTTCTTTTTCAGGATCTGTGCTTTCCAGATACATCAGCTGTAAGATCATCGAATTCACGCTGTCCGCGTTAATCTCGCCGGTGCAGATGATCTTGCGTTCGGAAAGCATCTGGTCTTCAATGCCATAGGCAGAATATCCGTTGGAAGTTTCTTTAATGATCAATGGTTTAGTCATAGTGACTCACTCCTTTTCCTTTTTATTCGTTTTGTTGTTATTTATTTTTTGTTTTTAGTTTCATAAGATCACTCGTACTCCTTCAGGAGTATTTTACAGATTCGTAGTGTCCGTTTTTGTAGTGTGTATGCAGTGTGTTCTCTGTCATCATTTCAGACGGCTGTCCCCGTCTGCATGTTCCCGGATCCACAGACGGACCGAACAGGCAGCAAAGGCCCGTACGCCTCCGGTTCCCGGCCATTGACGTCTGGCTCATCCTGCTGCCTGTGTCCCTGTGTCTGTATAACAATAGAAAGGAGACTGTCACGCCTAGCCATGGAAAGTACCCCTTTCTTTCCACAGCCAAAACACAACACCACAACACCATGAATAGTCACTATTTTATTTTTTATAGTTCCTATTCACTATTTCTCCCGTCAAACCCGCAGGGTTTGCTTTTTTGTTTTGTTGTGTTTTTTGTTGTGACTCTGTATGAGTTCCAATGGAAGGCATACAGAGTACTTATTATCTTGCTCTTTACTTTTTATATAGCAAGATATTAACTTATATACTTATATGATCTCCTTTTTTGAAATGCCTGGTTTTTAAGGGATTTTTCCGCATTATATGTTTACATATTTCAGTTTTAATGATTAATTTTCATATTTTAAGTATTTCATATCACTTTTATCGCTTATTCAAAATTGAAATTCACAATTCTTCTCCTCTCCCCCACACGTAAAAAGAAGCCGAAACCTGCCGTTTGATCCATTTGATCAATGGCAGGATTTCAGCTTCTTTACTGTCCCTTTTTTATTCTCTTTTTTCTGCCCCCAGGGCATCTGCCGACTTTATGATCCTTTTAAAAGACTTACCGTACTTCCACCAGCTCGATCCGGAAATTCAGTTCTTTGCCGGCCATTTCGTGATTGGCGTCAAAGGTGATCGTCGTTCCTTCTTTCGCTGCCACCTTGACCGGGAAAGGCTGGCCATACTGGTTTGACAGATAGACTTGCTGACCCACTTCCAGATCCTCGGAACCGGGAAGCTGCCCAATCTCCACGGTAAACACGGCGTTTGGATCCGGCATGCCATAGGCTTCTTCCGGCATCAGATGGACGTCCACGATCTGACCCACTTCCATATCCGCCACAGCTGCGTCAAAGCCTTTGATCATCTGTCCGGCTCCGCAGACAAACTCCAGCGGTTCGCCCCGGTCATAGGATGAATCGAACTGGGTGCCGTCATTGAATGTTCCTCTGTAATGGGTACGGCAGGTCTTTCCCACATTCCGCCCGGTCATGGCCGGACGGGCGCCGCAGCCGGTTCCGCAGTCTCCGCCGCAGGAATCCCCTGCTTCATGATGGTCGCATTCATGGCCTTCTCCGTGATGATCACAGTTGGCCCCTGAAGAGATCAGTTCTCCCTTCAGGTAACGTTCCACTGCCTGATCCGCGCTGCCGGAAGCCCCGGCGCACAATTCCACACCTGCCTGGGCAAGCGCTTCCTGGGCGCCGCCGCCGATGCCGCCGCAGATCAGGACATCCACCGACTGGCCGGCCAGAAGTCCTGCCAGCGCCCCGTGTCCAGTACCGTTGGAACCGATGACCTCACTGGAAATCACTTTTCCGTCTTCCACCTGATATACTTTAAAAAATTCTGTTCTTCCAAAATGCTGGAAGATGTTTCCATTGTCATAAGCGACTGCTATCTTCAATTTTCAATCCTCCTGATATATCGGCATTTTTACAGCTCATGGAATATGGGCTGCATATTTTCGTAGGTGCAGAACTGTTTATAGCCCAGTTCCTTTAACATCTGCTGGGTTTCCCGTATATAGGCGCCCAGATGTTCCGGCTTGTGACTGTCGCTGCCGATGGTGATGATCTCCCCACCCAGCTGTCTATACAGTTTTAATATGTTCATCGACGGCATGGTATCTGTCAGTCCGTACCGGTGGGAAGAAGTATTGACCTCTATGCCTTTGCCGTCCGCTATGGCGGTTTTTAAGATTTCCTCGATCATGGGCCGAACCTTTTCAAAGGGATAGATCCCCGCCGGGTCGTACCGGGCGATCAGATCCAGATGGCCCAAAACACTGTAATCTTTGTATTCTTTCATAACAGCAAGCATTTCTTCATAATAACGCTCATTATATTCCTTCTGAGTCCGTCCCCTCTGGAAATCCTGGGTCCAGAACTCCTTATCCTCCACCTGGTGGATGGACAGGATAATAAAATCATAAGCATATCGGTCGTACAGTTTGCAAAACTGTGGAATGGTATGGGTCTGGATGCCGAACTCCAGGCCGGTCCGGATGGTGATCCGGTCTTTGTATGCCTCTTGAAGCCTGTGGATATCATCCATATATCTGGGGTAGTCCACATTGGCAAAAGGATTGCCGTCCCGATACTGTATCTCTTGTCCACAATCCCAGTCGAGTTTTATCCCGTAATCCACATGATCGGTGAAGCAGATCTCATCCAGTCCCATATCTATGGCGTCTTTCACCACATCTTCCATCGGATACACCGAATCGTCGCTGTACTCGGTATGTACATGATAATCCGCTAACATTTCTTATCCTCCTCATTTAATATGTAAAAAGGATCTTTCCCTGGCTCTCCTCTATCTCCCAGTTCAGATCAAACAACCGACAAAAATCTTCGACGGTCACTCCCACGCAAAATGTGGCCGAAACGTTGAAATCATCATCCACGGTTATATAGGAAATATCCAAAGGACGGCCGTTTTTGCTGATCTCCAGCGACCGTATACCTTCATCTGAGTGATCCGATCTCATCACCCACCGATCCGCCCCGATCGTCCATGTACTGGTGTACCTGTCTCCGTCAGCGGATACACTGTAGTTTCCCCCCAGTGCCTTCACATATTCCCGGATGATCAACGGCATACTCATATTTTCCGAGATCAGTCCGGTATCAATGACCATCATATAGGAATCTTTGTCCTCACTGTACCAGCAATATTTATAGTCATCCGTTGTAAGGCCATAGGGGCCGTAAGGATTATCATTGTCATCATAAAGCATTTCCTTCCCGTTAAGCAGGATCACCGGCAGGAGGGCCACATGCTTATCCGCCAGATAAGACCGGGGAACGCCTTCGGCATTTTCAATCTTTCCATCCACACAAAGCTGGGCGTAGATATTCGCCAGTCGGTCATAAAGTTCCTCCCGGTCATGCTGTCCGGTAATACCCACATCCGTCATATTGACCCAGGTTTCGTGTTCCCGGGCCTCCTCCTCGGAGCGCTGCCATACAAGATGGACCGATGTCACCGGATGGTCGGACAAAAATTCCGGCGGATTATACGCCAGTTCCTGTCCATAAATCTGATCCGCCGCAAGGATCGTATCCACCGTCTGCCCGATATCCGAAAAGGAAAGCAGATAGATCCATCCATGATCTTCCATATAATTGGGCGCGGTTTCCAGTACAGCTTTCACATCCTCCCTGTACAGATCGTGTACCACGGACACATAATCACAGGATATCTTCCGGCTGTAAAAACCGGTCTGTGTTGCGTCGATCCACACTGGGCTGAGATAGCTGTTGGCTTTAAAGGACAGTTTCCGGTTATCCGTCTCAAAATAATATTCCATATTATCCGGGCTTTCCTCGATCAGCGTCTTTCCCGTCAGGTGATAGGGCTCCGGGCAGACCGAGTCCACATATTCCAGCACCTTTCCCTGTCCATATATTTCACTGTCCCGGGTAGTGCAGCCGTCAAAAACAAATACTGCCGCCAACAGGCAAAGCAAAAATATTTTTTGTTTTTTCATGTCCGGATCACCTCCTGACACTCACCCCAAAATGTTCATATACAATGTCATCCAGCTGTTTTCGGATATTTTTAAAATCCGTATTTAAATCCAATGTTCGGACACTGAACTTATTGCCCAGCAAGTGATAGACCTGATCCGGCTGGAGTTCCTCTTCGGTACGGGCATACAGAAGCATCCCCGATACTTCATAATCCTTATCTTCTCTATTCTTCACAAGAGCCGCTTCTTTATTCTTCACATAGGCAAATATCTGATACAAGTCATCGGAATGTACAGACCGAACGCCTTTGTGTTCCTGCAGATTTTCCGTATAATACTTGGCATCCATGATCAATACTTTTTTTCCGTATGTGATGGTAACATCGGTATGCATCCTGGGAAGAAGTCCTGTCTTATCGTCGTCTGTCTTATCCTCATCTGTCTGCCAGTCCATCCATTCATCCCGTACGTAAAATCCCGGTATATACGGCTCGTATTCCTGAATATAATACTGGCGGAGAAATCTCTCATACAGATCTTCCATCTTCTGCGAATCCACTAAAGCGGCCAGATGATATTGGCCCTTTTCAGTGGTGAGAAGCAAGCCCTCTGTGATCAGCCAACATATGGCCAGCAGCAGGCGGTAATTGCGGCTGTTTCTCTGGATCTGTATATCCTTCCACCTTATGGTTTTCGGATCGATCAGATCCACTTCCGCAAAATACAGCATCTCTTTTTTCAATTCTGCTTTGTATTCCCCATTCAGATTTGGATGGCGGATCAGCAAAAAGGCGGTTGTTTTCACGATCTGATTCAGCAGATTATTCTCGGAAAGTTCATCAAATTCACAAGCCACTGTGCATTTGCGCTGCATACGGCTCCGGATCGTTCCCGGCATGTTAATTTTTCCCCTCACCGTCGACAGATCTTCCAGCTCTTCTCTGTATTCTTTATACAGCCCCTGCTTCAGCTGGGTACTGATCCCCCGGCATAAAAGGGATGCAAACATGTTGTGGATATTATCAAAGCGTTCCACCTGTATGTCTTTATGATCAGATGCTTTCAAGGCATCAAAAGCGTACGCCAGCATATAATATATGTTTTTTATAAATATACCCTTATACTTTGTCATTGAGATACTCCGTCTGCCTTGGGCGCGATGGCTTTATGCAGCCTATCCTGCCACTCCCGAAGCCTTCCTGCGCTTTCATCATCAAACCAGTACTCCTCCAGCATGGGAAGGATGTCATAATCCACGATGGACTGCAGCCAGGCATCTGTGCAATCCCCCGGACGCTTACATCCGCAAAAATAACTGTGGCCGATGCAAAAGCCTTTGCCCAAAGACTTATCCTTTCGGATCTCCTGATTCAATTTTTTGATTTCTTCGATCAGCTTGTCCAGCTTTTTATTATGCAGAGCCTTTTGGTCGTTTTGGAACGCTGCCAGCTCAAACGCCGGGTTCATCTCGAAAAAGCTGAATCTTCTGCGCAGGGCGTAGTCGATCCGGGCCAGGCTCCTGTCCGTCGTATTCATCATTCCGATAATATATAGACGTTCGGGAACGGAAAACGGCTCGCCATTATATGCCAATGTGATTTCTTCACCCCGGTGATCTCTTTCGATGAGCATCAGCAGTTCTCCGAGGATCTTGCTTATATTGCCCCGGTTGATCTCATCGATGATGAAAAAGTAATCCCTGTCCGGATCCTTGGCAGCCTTCTGGCAAAACCGGTAAAATACCCCATATTTTAACTCAAATCCGTCTCCGCTCGGTTTATACCCCATGACAAAGTCTTCATAGGCGTAGCTTTGATGAAACTGGATAAACTCGATCCGGTCCTCGTCCTTTTCTCCCATGATGGAATAGGCCAGTCTTTTTGCCGCAAATGTCTTTCCCACTCCCGGCGCTCCCTGGAGTATGATATTCTTTTTATTCAACAGCGTAAACCTCATACGGTCATACTGGCCCGGCTCCATATAAACTTCGGACAGAAAATCTTTTCTTGTATAGGAATGGCCATTTCCGGCAGACAGAATTTCCTCAGCCGCCGGCTCCGACGATCCTTTGCCGGAATCCTCCCCGGCAGACTTATCCGCCTGATCCAAAGCCTTTGTAAGCTCCTCCTTCAGTTTCCATATATAACCGCCCTGGGGTTCCGTATCCGAATACGCCCGGTCATAGAGGATGGGCCAAAGGATTTCCTTGCCACGTTCGTCCATCTTCATATGACATCCCAGCTTATCCGCGATCCGATGCGCGAGAGCCAGCGACTCTTTTGCATAAAAGTCTTGCGTCCCGCCGTATTTGTCTGCCAGCTGGTTAAAAGATCTGCGTCCGCCGAAATCTTTCATCCGTTCCAATATAACAAAGCTGGCCGGAACAAACACGTCTTTATCCTCAAAAAGTTTCATCCAGTCTTTCTCTGATAAATCCAGTTCATCCTCTCCCAGTCCACCGTCTCCCTGCTGACTGATATAAGCCCCCACATCCGATGTAAGGGTCCGAATCCGGGTATCCGGCCAGCAGGACTCCGTCCAATGATCTTTCAGCAGTTTTTTCCATTCCCCGTTCTGCTCCAACACCTGGCATATTTCATCATACAAATGATAAAAATTCCGGATATTTTCCTCATCCGCGCCGATATCAAATACGTAATCACTTTTTAACAGACCGGAAACCCTCTTTGCTTCCCAGAATTTATAGATATAATACTTGTCCGGATACCTGAGCCACAGATAAATACTGACCGCCGACTCCGACTGGTAACGCTGGGCAGCGGTGCAGCCATACTTATCAAACAGTCTGGCAGAACGGCTTTTGAAATCTTTTATCCTTTTGTATATATCCGTCCACTCATCGAATAACCCGGCAAATAAAGCCCGGACTTCCTCCGGCGCTTCCTTTGCAAGTTCTGTCAGCTTTTCAAGCGAATAAACATCCATTAAGCCAGACGTTTTTGAAAACGCCTGCGTCTTTGAGAACGCCTGCGTCATCATGGCCGAAAAATCCCGGGCATCAAGATCCCAGTGATCCTGGAAGCATTGTACTGCTTCCCACTTTCCCCGTGCTGCCGGCCAATGTTTCGTATCAAATTCTTTTCTGTAACTTTCCAAAAACAGATCCAACTGTATTTTATCTATCATAAACTACTACTCTCCAATTCCTATTGTCAGGCAAGAAGTTTTCTTACCATTTCCGTGTCAAATGTGACCGAGTCCACATGATCCACTTCGATCTGATACAGGGCATTGGCCGCCAGATGTTCCGCAGCCTGCTCCAGATCCCGGATGCCGCTGGTATCCCTGTGAAGTTCGATGACCGCGTCCAGACCGCCGTCTGTCAGCACACACTCTTCTTTTCGCATACCCATCCGCTTCAGCACCTTCGGCAGCGCATACCGGGAAAAGATAACCTTCTTTTCCTCCGGGGTATAATCCGGTATTTCGATGACCGCAAACCGGGACATGAGAGGCGCGCTGATCTGACTTTTATCGTTGGCCGTGGCGATGGGATAGACTCCGGATGTGGGGATCATACATTCCATATAGTTATCCGTAAATCCCAGATTGTCCAGCAATGTCAGCAAAACATCCGCCGGATTGCCGTTGCCTTTTCCCGAGGACGCTTTGTCCAGCTCATTGATGATAAAGACCAGGTTGGATTCACCCGCCATGGAAAAGGCGTCCATGATGATCCCCGGTTTGGCATTGGCATAGATCCTGGAACTGCCGGTCAGCTGCTCCGGATCATTGATGGAACTCATATCCAAAGTTGTCCAGGGCAGTTTCAATATCCTGGCCACCGCATAAGCTATCTGGGATTTCCCGGTTCCTGCAGGTCCGATCAGCAAAAGGCCGTAGGCCGGCAACGTATGGGTCCGGTTGATCTGGATGATCGTCTCGATGATCCTCTGTTTCACCTGTTCCATGCCGTAAAGTTCCTCATCCAGTATCCTTCGTGCTTCCTTTGGATCAATGGCCTGAAAATAGTTGCCTTTCCAGTGGATGTTCATCATGATGGAAAGGGCTCGGTGCGCATGCCGACGTTCTTCCGCCGATACTTCGTGGGAACAAGCCACTGTCAGATTCCTTCTGGCCCAAAGTCGGATATTATCCGGCAAGGTCCTTCCGGCACAGTTCATAAAATCCGTGATACTCTGAATGCTGGTCAGTTTCATACTGTCGCCGTTTTCTTCCGCATCTTCATCCGGCAATTCTTTCGGCGGCGCGTCACTGGCCAACAGCCGTTCGATCATAAACTGGAGAAAGCCATCCTCCGCAGAAAGCTTCACGCCGCCGCCAAAGGCGATTTCCCGGATCTTATATACGGCATACCCTTCTTCCCGATCTTCTCCGGAAAGACGCACATTGATCCGATTCTCTCCCAGCCATTTTAAAAGACTGACAAACCGGGCGTCGATCTGCAAAATATCTGTGCGGACGGTCCCTTTATCGCCTTTAAATTCAAATGCTGTTTGCTTGGATGGATTGGTAAATGAACCTCTGGAATGATGTTTTAATTCACCCGCGCTATTATCAAGTATGAGAATCGGATGTTCCCCGCTTGCTTCAGGTTCACTGGAATAAAAAACTTTATAAGTACATTCCGGCTCCTTCGCCTCTTCCGGCGCATTTTTAAAATCAAAAACCGGCATCATATCCCCGCCTTTATAGTAATTTTTATTTAGTTTAGCATAAAATGGGGGAGTGTACAATGTATCCTCTTGATCCATTTTATAAACACTCCTCATCATATCCGGAAACCTATATATAATCCAACTAATTTTAGTATCATCCTTTGTCCTTTGATTCAAGTACTCCATTCGACACCAAAAGGAACTATCTATGTCCGAAAAAATTACTGCTCCTTATCTTCAAATTTCTATTGTTGTTTTAAATCAGAACAATTTTTTCACAAAGGTTTTATTGTCAGTATCTTTAGACATATGCAAAAATGTGTGTCATTCTCATCGGCAAATATTATAATATGTGTTATCATGATATTATTAAAGGGATATGCTACATAAAAGATTATCCTTCAAAGAAAGCCATCAAAATATTGATAATATGAAATAAGCAGTATAGGGAGTCCTCATTCATTCAATCATGCAATAAAAAGGAACAAACCGCCACAAACATCCGGACATTGGCATTCCGCAAAAGACTCTTGATAGTATTGAAAAGCAGTCCTGGCTACTTTTCCTATAGGACTGTCCCCTTAAATCAAATGGATAGGAGATATCACGATGAAAAAAATTGAACGTTATTTTTATCCGGCAATCTTCACATATGAACCCGGCCAGGAAATTTCTGTCACATTTCCAGATCTTGATATTGCTACAAGCGGAGTAGACGCTGATGATGCGCTTATCTCTGCGCGGGAACTTTTGGGCTGCGTATTGTATGGATTAGAAGAAGATGGTGAAAAAATCCCTAAACCAACGCCTTTGCAGAAAGTGAACACAAGTGGAAATGAATATGCGGTTTTAATCGATGTCTATATGCCATCTGTCCGATCAGCAAAAAAACAAATCTATAAACCGTACACTCACACTTCCGGCTTGACTTAATGCCTTAGCCTTAGAACATAATATTAATTTATCGCAACTTTTACAGGGCGTAATCAAAACTCAGTTCCATATTAATTTTAGAAATTAAAATCAGCCCCAATGTTACCTGCACCAAGCCGGTTTTCCTGTAATCTATACACGAAAGTCTGTATACTCTGGTTCCTCTAATGGTATTTGGAGAACGTACACCGATGTCCCTTTCAATTCAAGATCTCCAAGAGGAGATCGACCTTTCAATCCTCCTTCCAGTATCTCTGGTGTATCCTTTCAATTCACGACCTCCAAGAGGAGGTCGACAAGGACCGGATCAGTAAGGCGGAGCGGGAGAGGACCTTTCAATTCACGACCTCCAAGAGGAGGTCGACTTTGAATCCGACGAGATTGTAAATGATGAACATCATCTTTCAATTCACGACCTCCAAGAGGAGGTCGACCAGGCAGCTGGCCGGATCCAGTTCCAGGTTGACGTATCTTTCAATTCACGACCTCCAAGAGGAGGTCGACATTTCTCCGGTCAGCCTTTCAAAATCCTGCTGCAATCTTTCAATTCACGACCTCCAAGAGGAGGTCGACTGTATCCATCCGCCTTATGATAAGTTTGCGTGTAACTTTCAATTCACGACCTCCAAGAGGAGGTCGACTACAGGTAGAAAAATGCGGAAACGTTCTGCTAGGCCTTTCAATTCACGACCTCCAAGAGGAGGTCGACATACAGCGCAGTATAATTATTTTGCTGGAAAA
>DVLT01000047.1 GCA_018715345.1 Candidatus Onthocola gallistercoris | reverse complement strand
CCACCGGATTGCAAGAATAATGGATCTTGTATGGCTGTTATCAAATTGTTATCAAAAGACTTCTGTAAACGCCGCAAACCCGCATAAATACTGGGTTTTTACGGTACTTCGTTTTATTCGAACTCAATCGTTCCCGGCGGTTTGCTGGTCAGATCGTACATGACTCGGTTCACGCCCCGCACCTCATTGATGATCCGGCTCATCACCTTGTTCAGCACCTCATAGGGGATCTGCGCCGCTTCGGCAGTCATGAAATCCACCGTATTCACAGCCCGCAAAGCCACCGCATAATCATAGGTCCGTTCATCACCCATGACGCCCACGCTCCGCATATTGGTCAGACCGGCAAAATACTGGCCGATGCTCCGGTCCAGTCCTGCATTGGCGATCTCTTCCCGGTAGATGGCGTCCGCATCCTGGACGATCTTCACCTTTTCCGCAGTCACTTCGCCGATGATACGGATGCCAAGTCCAGGACCTGGGAAGGGCTGACGGAATACCAGATGCTCCGGTATGCCAAGTTCCAGACCCGCTTTGCGGACTTCGTCCTTGAACAAGTCACGGAGCGGTTCGATGATCTCTTTAAAATCCACATAGTCCGGCAGGCCGCCCACATTGTGATGGGACTTGATGACGGCGGACTCGCCGCCCAGACCGCTTTCCACCACGTCTGGATAAATGGTCCCTTGCACAAGGAAATCCACGGCGCCGATCTTTTTAGCTTCTTCCTCAAATACACGGATAAACTCTTCGCCGATGATCTTACGCTTCCGCTCCGGTTCTTCCACCCCTTTCAGCTTACCGTAAAACCTTTCCTGGGCGTTTACCCGGATAAAGTTCAAGTCGTAGGGGCCGTCTGGACCAAATACTGCTTCAACCTCATCGCCTTCGTTTTTCCTGAGAAGGCCATGGTCTACAAAAACACAGGTCAGTTGTTTCCCGATAGCTTTAGAAAGCATGACTGCTGCCACCGATGAATCCACACCGCCGGACAGGGCGCAGAGCACTTTGCCATCGCCAACCTTTTCCCGAAGAGCTTTGATGGTATTCTCCACGAAGGCATCCATCTTCCAGTCGCCGGCACATTGGCATACGCCTTTGACAAAATTGTTGATCATCTTTGTGCCTTCAGCCGTGTGCAGCACCTCCGGATGGAACTGGATCGCATACAGCTTTTCGGCCTCATTTTCAGCTGCCGCCACTGGGCAATCCGCTGTGTGGGCCGATATCTCGAAGCCCGGCGCCACCTGGGCAATATAGTCAAAATGGCTCATCCAGCATATGGTCGGGGTGGATACGCCTTTAAAGATTTTGGATGATGTTTTATCAATCTGTACTTCTGTCTTTCCATATTCCCGCACATCGGCTTTCTTTACTTCACCGCCCAAAACATGCATCATCAGCTGGGCGCCGTAACACAAACCAAGTACCGGGATGCCCAGTTTGAACAATTCGTCCGTATAAGTGGGGGAATCCGGTAAATAGCAGCTGTTCGGTCCGCCGGTCAGGATGATCCCCTTCGGATCCATCTCTTTGATCTTCTGGATATCTGTCTTGTAAGAATAGATTTCACAGTACACATTACATTCTCTCACGCGTCTTGCGACAAGCTGGTTATACTGCCCGCCGAAATCGATCACAATCACCAATTCGTTCTTCAACGTTTTCCTCCTGTAAAATGCGGCTCTCTTCCGTACATCGAACCTTGAACCGTTTTTTCTTATTATTATAGTAGAGCATTTCCGGTTTTACAATAATAGAATGGATAAATTTTGCCTTGTTTACACGCCCGTTTGCCCCAAATCCTTTGCTGCCCCGGGCCTTTCACATTATGACTGCTCCAGATATTTCCGGATGTATTTTCCTGTATAGGACTCAGGTACGGCCGCCACTTCTTCCGGGGTACCGCAGGCCACGATCGTACCGCCCCGATCACCGCCTTCCGGGCCGATATCGATGATATGATCCGCTGTTTTGATCACGTCCAGGTTGTGTTCGATGACCACAACAGAGTTGCCGCCTTCCGTCAGTCTCTGAAGGATCTCCACCAGCTTGTGGACGTCGGCGAAATGCAGACCAGTGGTGGGCTCATCCAGTATATAGATGGTCCGCCCGGTGCTGCGCCGGCTCAATTCGGTGGCCAGCTTGACCCTTTGGGCTTCGCCGCCGGAAAGGGTAGTGGAAGGCTGTCCCAACTTGATATAGGAAAGTCCCACATCGTTTAATGTTTCCAACTTTCTGCGGATAGAAGGCACATTTTCAAAAAAGGTCAGCGCCTCCTCCACTGTCATATCCAACACATCAAAAATATTTTTCCCCTTATATTTGACTTCCAGCGTCTCCCGATTATAACGTTTACCGTGGCACACTTCACATGGAACATAAATATCCGCCAGAAAGTGCATTTCGATCTTAATGATACCGTCCCCGGCACAGGCTTCGCACCGGCCGCCCTTCACATTAAAACTGAAACGACCCTTCTTATAACCCCGTTCTTTGGCATCTGTCGTTGCCGCAAACAATTCCCGGATCATATCAAATACACCGGTGTAGGTGGCTGGATTGGAACGGGGCGTCCGCCCGATGGGCGACTGGTCGATATTGATCACTTTATCCAGCTGCTCCATGCCTTTTATGTCTCTGTGTTTACCGGGCCGGACTGTCCTTGACCGGTTCAGGTCCCGTGCCAGCCGCTTGTAAAGTATCTCGTTGACAAGGGAACTTTTCCCGGAACCGGATACACCGGTAACGCAGGTAAATACCCCCAACGGGATATCCACATTGATATTTTTCAGATTATTTTCTTTAGCTCCCAGAATCTTTAAATGACCGGTGGGTTTACGCCTGGAAGCAGGCACCGGTATTTTTATGCGGCCGCTCAGATAAGCGCCGGTGATGGACTTGGGGTTGGCCATGATATCTTTTGCCGTGCCGACGGCCACGATCTCGCCGCCGTGGGAGCCAGCCCCCGGTCCCACATCCACAATGTAATCGGCTTCCATCATGGTGTCCTCGTCGTGTTCCACCACGATCAATGTATTTCCCAGATCTCTCAGATGTTTCAGCGTCCGGAGAAGTTTGTCATTATCCCGCTGGTGCAGACCGATGCTGGGCTCATCCAGAATATAGGCAACCCCCACCAGTCCTGAACCGATCTGAGTCGCCAGACGGATACGCTGGGCCTCGCCTCCGGAAAGGGTGGCTGTCGCTCTGGACAACATGAGATAATCCAGCCCCACATCCACCAAAAAGCCCAGCCGTGCCCGGATCTCCCGGATGATCTGCTTTCCGATGAGCATCTGATGTTCGGACAGATCAAGCGTCTCCATAAAATGATACAGATCTAAAATGGACATCTCGGTCACTTCCGCTATGTTTTTGCCAGAAACAGTCACCGCCAGAGATTCCTTTTTCAGGCGCTTGCCGCCGCACTCCTGACAAGGGGTGATCATCATAAAGTTCTCATATTCCTGCCGGGTCAGTTCCGATCCCACTTCCCGATAACGCCGTTCCACATTGCGGATCAGTCCTTCAAAGGCCACGTCGTAAACACCAACGCCCCTTTGGCCTTTATAGTGTACCTCCACTTTTCGTCCGTTTGTCCCGTACAGGATCACATCCTGTATCTCCTTTGGATAATCTTTGAATGGGGTATTCAGATCAAAATCATAGGCTTTTGCCAACGCTGCCAAGAGCGCATGGGTGTAGCTGCCCGGATCATTGGCCGATTGCCACCCCATAACGACGATCGCTCCCTCTTCAATACTCAAAGATTTATCCGGTATCATCAATTCCTCGGAAAATTCCATCTTATACCCCAGGCCATGGCACACCGGACAAGCGCCGAAGGGATTATTGAATGAAAAACTGCGGGGCTCGATCTCATCAAAGCTGACGCCGCAGTCCGGACAGGAAAAGCTCTGACTGAATGTGAACGACTCACCGTCCGTCACGTCCACTACAGCCAACCCGTCGGACAATTTCAGCGTTGTTTCCAGGGAATCGGTCAGACGTTTCTCGATCCCCTCCCGGACGATCAGACGATCGACTACGATTTCAATCGTATGCTTTTTATTTTTATCCAATAGGATATCTTCAGACAATTCGTAAAGATTGCCGTCCACCCGCACCCGGACATAGCCGCTGCGCTTTGCCTGCTGGAAAATCTTCACGTGCTGACCCTTGCGTCCCCGTACCACCGGAGCCAAAAGCTGGATCTTTGTCCGTTCCGGCAGATCCAAAATGGCGTCCACCATCTGATCCACCGTCTGCTTTTTTATCTCCTTGCCGCACTTCGGACAATGGGGGATACCCACACGGGCGTACAGCAGACGGAAATAATCATATATCTCCGTCACGGTCCCAACTGTGGATCTGGGATTGCGGTTTGTGGACTTCTGGTCGATGGAAATGGCCGGTGAAAGGCCGGAAATGCTTTCCACATTTGGCTTTTCCATCTGCCCAAGAAACTGGCGGGCATAAGACGACAAAGATTCCATGTAGCGTCTCTGCCCCTCCGCATAGATCGTATCAAAGGCCAGTGAGGACTTTCCTGAGCCGCTCAGGCCCGTCAGGACCACCAGCTCATTTCTCGGAATATCCACATCCACATTTTTCAGGTTATGCTCTTTTGCTCCCCGTATTTTTATATATTCTTTATGTGATGCCATCTTTAACCTCAACTTTCAATCGAACATAAGTACTTTTGCTATTATAGCACCTGCTTTTCCGGATAGCAATACCTTGCAGCACAAAGGAAAAGGGCCTTCCTGCCGCCTTCCTGGCAAAGGGATCGACTTATGCAGATGTCGCTCCCTTTCACCTATCCTTTCAGGAATACCCTCTTATTCTTTGTCTATGAAGTTGTATATATTCCAGATCAACATCCGCAGATAAGTAAGATCTCATTTCATCCCTACGGATTTGTATAGACACGTTCCTCAAGTATCCTTTCAAGATCACCGGTCTCGTCATATACCCGCTCAGGTGTCAAAAGATAGTTCTTCTGCAAAGCCATACCGTAACTATGACTTTGGATGATCTCATCCACTGTGTTTCCGTAATCAGTACAGCTTTCCACTGCCGCAGACAGCCTGTCTTGCCGGATCCGTTCAAGCATCGTTCGGGTACTTTCAAAGGTAAGGATCAGCGGCGCCGTCCCATCATAGTCTAAGTTTTCCAAAGCATCTGTGATATATTCTCCTGTCGTTCCATTGGCACACACGATCACATGCTTCGAATCCATTCCGTCATCTTCCAGCCATTCATCCAACGCTGCCTTGATCTCGCTGTCTGTTTTTCCATCCAACAAAAGATACTCGGTCTGCCAGCTGCTCTCCTTTTGGGCCGTCTCCATAAAAGCATCGATCCGCTGCTTGCCTCCCGGAGCCATTTCGTCCATATTGACACAGGCAATACGGACCATGTCATCGGTTTCCACATGGCTGTGCAGCCACGAAACAGCCAGTTGGCTTTCCGACTGCGCGTCTCCTGTCACTGCGGAAAGATAATCCTCTTCATCGATGCCATCCGGTACGTCCCCGATAAATAAGACTGGGATGTCTGCCTCACCGGCCTGGGCCAGGGGAACTGTCCAGTCACAGTCTGGTAACGGCAGGATGATCAGATAATCCACCGCCGCTTCGATGAGGCGGCGGATGTCTTTTATCTGTTGGTCTTGCTCCATATGGGCATCCAATATCACCATCTCATAACCATTTCCATTGTGGAAACAAGCTCTTAAAGACTCGGCCACATCCAGGAGAAATTCTGAATCCAGGCCGCCAGCCGAAAAACCGATCCGTATCTTATCATGACTTGGCCCCAGATCTTCAAGGGTATCATAAATACCATTGGGATCTTCCTCCGGACTTTGTTCGATAAAGCCGCTTTCCTCTGCCAACGTTTCACCTGTATAAGGACTTACCCGCGTTGAGCGGCAGGCAAAACAAGTCAACGCTGTCAGCGCTGTCATCACCAGTACCATCTGTCTTTTATGTTTCATACAATCTTACTTTCTGATTTCCAGGAGCTTTTTCTTCAGATCATCCTCCATATGCCGCAGTTCGACTTCCGCAGCCTGACGTTTTTCCCGACCCTCTGCCTGGATCTTCATCACTTCATCCAGTGTGGAGATCAATGATTCATTGGTATGCTTCAGGGTTTCGATATCTACGATACCCCGTTCAGCCGCCTTGGCGCTTTCTGTTGCCGCCATCTTAAGAGTATCCGCATTCTTTCTCAGAAGTTCATTGGTCATCTCTGTCACGCTCTGTTGGGCTCTGGCTGCTTGGTTGGAATGCTCCACTCCAAGCGCCAGCACCATCTGGCTTTTCCAGAGGGGGATCGTATTGACGATGGTGGATTGGATCTTCTCCACCATGGCTGTATCGCTGCTCTGCACCAAACGGATCTGGGGCGCCGTCTGGATGGAGATCATCCGGGTCAGTTCCAGATCATGGATCTTCTTTTCGAATCGCTGGCACAGTCCGTCCAGATCTCTGGCCGCCTGGGCGTCCTCCGCCAACCCGGTCCGCTGAGCCTTTGCCATAAGATCCTGCAATTTTGTGGCGCGTACTTCCTCCAGTTTTTTCTTGCCCGCCAAGATATACATGGTCAGTTCCTTAAAATAAGTCAAGTTCAGATCATACATCTTGTCCAAAACCGCAATGTCTTTCATCAGCACCACCTGATGATTTTCCAGCGCTTTACATATCTCATTCACATTGGTTTCTGCCCGGGCATATTTTGTTTTCATGGATGAGATCTTATTGGCCGGTTTTTTGAAAATGCCAAGAAAACCTTTGCTTTCTTCTTCTGTATCAAAAGACTTCAGTTCGGTCACCACACTGGTGAGCATATCGCCGATCTCACCCAGATCTTTTGTCTTTACATTTTCCAGAGCCGTCTCTGAAAAATCCGCCATCTTCTTCTGAGTCGCCGCCCCGTATTGGAGGATCGCATTGGAATTGGTCAGATCGATCTGCTGGCTGAAATTTTCCACCATCTTTTTTTCTTCATCGCTTAATACGCTATCGTCCAAAACCTTTTCTTCCGGCTTTGTCACCGGGGCTTTCGGCGCCTCTGGTTCCGGTGCGTCAAATACCAGCGATGGTGTGGTATCAAAATCTTTAAATGTCGTATCGCTCATCTGTTTTCTCCTTATAAAAATCTAAATTTTTGTCTGCCATCATTTCCGATCAAAATATCTCTCGCCGCTATTTTTCCCCGGTCTCACCCATGGATCTGGCCATATCGTCCTTGGTCAGCCCTTCATTGGCCAGCATGGTCTGCAGGACAGATATGTCTGTGGATATATCCCAGGCCCGCTCTCTGTAGAAACTGTCCAGAAGATTCTCGAATGCTTCATTGATGGTATCCATCGTCTTTTCGATCTCCCGCTTAGTCTCCCGGATATTTTTCCCTTCCACCGGCTGGGCATCCATCTCCTGATAAGCATCCAGAAGTTTCTGAGTTGTCGGAAGATAATAAGTCATAAATTTATGCAGATCCGGCGCCAGATCCGGATACTTTTCCACTTCCTTAAAGATCCTGTCCACGATGACTTCCATCCGGGATATCTTTTGGGATATCTCCTCGCCTGGAATGGCATCGTTGCAAGCATGGATATGCTGGATAAACCGCCGGCCTTCCTCCAGAATGTCCCGGCATTCCCGATCCAGCTCCGGAGCTTTCTCCCGGGCCATCTGCTCCGCTTGCTGCCGCTCCCGGAGCGCCCGCTGCGCTTCTTCATAGTTCCTGTACATGTCGTTTGTCAAGATCAGGCAGGTCTTTTGCTGGTCAAGTCTTGCCTGCAGAAAAAATCGGTGATGGATCATACTTTCCAATTGTTTCACCACGAAGCTCTCCGACTCCCCTGTCTTTTCCGACAGTTCCCGGATCTCGCAGTATTCCCGGCCATCGATGATACGGATATATTTTTTAAAACGCTTTGCCCGCTTGCGCAGCCTCTGCCCTGCCCCTGTCATGAACAGGCAGGCGATGAACATCAGACCCAACAGGATGATCGCTGTCACAACCCCTGGATTCAGGCCGATAAACAACCAGGTGATCGTCACGGATATCCATATGATACCCATAAAAATGCTCATGATCAGGCCGGTTATGAACAGCGCCGGCCCGGAAATCTCCCCAGCCGGGTGTTTTACATAAATCTCCCGCGCCGGCCGTTTTGCCGGCCTGGCCGCCGTACCAGCGTAAGAACGCCGGTATACCTCCTGGGTTGTCTGACGTCCCATATCCACTGCCTGTGACATGCTTTCTTTCACCGTATCCATGGCGCCGCCCACCACATCGTACACTTTACTGTTCAATTCTTTAAAATTCTGTGAATCAATGGCGTCTTGCAGGATCGTCTGGATCTGCTCGCCCACATGATATAAATCGTCTCTTCTCATCTTTCAGCCTCTGTCTTTACTGTAAATCGGATTTTTATGGTTAAATTATAGACCATTTGATGGGCAGTGGCAAGAGACCAGGGAATACCTTCAAAAAAAATTAAGAAACGCCGGCAGCAAAGATTTGCCGCCGGCGCGTATCTGTCTGTTTTTATAAATTTTCTTTGATCTGTCGGTATATGCCTTCACAGTCCAGACCATATTTGGCCAGCAGTTGGGCTGCCGGTCCAGATTCGCCGAATACATCCTGGACGCCGATCTTCGTGACCCGGGTAGGCGCTTTCTCGCTCAATACATCACAAACTGCGCTTCCCAGACCGCCGATCACCGAATGTTCTTCCACAGTGAATATCCTTCCCGTTTCCTTTGCTGCTTCAATGATCAGTTCCTCATCCAGCGGTTTGATCGTATGGATGTTGATGACCTTTGCCTGGATACCGTCGGCTGCCAACTTATCTGCTGCCGCCAGGGACGCATCCACGCACAATCCGGTGGCCACGATCGTCAGATCTTTGCCCTCCCGCAAAGTCACGCCCTTACCCAGCTCAAATCGATAATCCTCCCGATCATTGATGACCGGGACCGCCAGCCGGCCCAGACGCATATAGACCGGTCCGTTATACGCATAGATGGCTTTCACAGCAGCTGCTGCCTCCGCCGCATCGGAAGGATTCAAAACAACCATTCCAGGGATCGCCCGCATCAATGCAAAATCCTCATTACACTGATGGGTCGCGCCGTCCTCACCGACCGAGATGCCGCCATGGCTGGCACAGATCTTCACATTCAGATGGGGATAGCCCACGCTGTTGCGTATCTGCTCAAATGCCCTTCCCGCCGCAAACATGGCAAATGTACTGGCAAAAGGAACCTTTCCGCTGGCTGCCAACCCGGCAGCGATGCCGATCATGTTGGCTTCTGCAATACCGCAGTCGATGTGTCTTTCAGGAAACGCCTTTTTAAATATATTGGTTTTGGTGGCCTCCGCCAGATCCGCATCCAGAACGACCACATCCTCATGTTCCGCTCCCAGTTCTGCCAGCGCTTTTCCATAACCGTCTCTTGTCGCAATCTTCTTTACTTCCGGCACAGTACTTCCCCCGCTTTCTCTAATTCTTCCATGGCTTTTTCATACTGCTCGTCATTCGGAGCTTTTCCATGCCATCCGGCTTCATTTTCCATAAAGGAAACGCCTTTGCCTTTCACTGTTTTTGCAATAATGGCAGTG
This sequence comes from Candidatus Onthocola gallistercoris, assembly GCA_018715345.1. Taxonomy (GTDB): domain Bacteria; phylum Bacillota; class Clostridia; order Lachnospirales; family Lachnospiraceae; genus Frisingicoccus; species Frisingicoccus gallistercoris. The sequence continues at coordinate 19,428 of DVLT01000047.1, read as the reverse complement.
GGCATGCCTTTTACTGTCTTGGCTTCATCCAAGGCAGCCTTGATCTGTCCAAAGTCATGTCCGTCAATATTGATCACGTGAAAATTGAATGCTTCAAACTTCTTATCTATAGGATAAGGCGAACAAATATCCGCGATGTTGCCATCGATCTGCAGACCGTTGTTATCCACGATCACCACCAGATTGTCCAGCTTTCTGGAGCCTGCAAACATGGCAGCCTCCCACACCTGGCCTTCCTGGATCTCTCCGTCGCCCAACATGGTATAAACACGGTAATCATCGCCGCTCAGTTTTGCTGAAAGAGCCATACCCACGGCAGCGGATATCCCCTGGCCTAAAGAACCGCTGGACATGTCCACACCCGGTGTGTGTTTCATGTCCGGATGCCCTTGGAGATAGGACCCGACTTTACGCAAAGTTTTCAAATCCTCTGTCGGAAAATAACCTCTGTGGGCCAACGCGGCATAGTAAGCCGGAGCCACATGTCCTTTTGATAATACAAACCGGTCCCGTTCCGCCATATCCGGACGGGACGGATCGATGTTCATCTCTTCAAAATACAGATAAGTCATCATATCCGCAGCGGATAAGGAGCCGCCCGGATGTCCGCATTTCGCGCAGTGAACCTCGGTGAGAATACTTTTACGTATTTCATTTGCCATTTTTTCCAGTTCTAAAGTGTTCATTTTCTTACCTGCCTTTTTATTATTCGCCAAATACAGCTTTATAGTCTGCCTGAAATTTTTCAATACCCGAATCGGTCAGCGGATGATGGATCATCTGCTCGATGACCTTAAACGGTACCGTCGCAATGTCCGCTCCAGCCAAGGCACAGTCCACCACATGCATGGGATGCCGTACACTGGCAGCGATGATCTCCGTTTCAATTCCCGACACGGCAAACATTTCCGTGATCGTCTCGATCAATTCCACACCCGATGTGGATATGTCATCCAGCCGGCCAAGGAAGGGCGATACATAAGCTGCGCCTGCCCGGGCTGCGAGTAATGCCTGGGCTGCCGTGAAAATAAGTGTCATATTCACCCGGATACCCTCCTGGGACAATACTTTGCATGCTTTCAGACCGTCCTCAGTCATGGGGATCTTCACCACCATGTTGGGATGGATGGCGGCGATCCGCCGGCCCTCCTCGATCATCCCCGCCGCATCGGTTGTCGTAGCCTTCACTTCTCCACTGATGGGTCCGTCAACAATGGATGCGATCTCCCGGATCACGTCTTCAAACGCCCTGCCTTCTTTGGCAATCAACGATGGATTGGTCGTGACGCCGCAGATGATACCCATATCGTTGGCTCTGCGGATATCTTCCACCTTCGCTGTGTCTATAAACAATTTCATAGCTACCTCTCCTTTGCTTTTTGTCTACCCCATAGAATCAAATATATCATAGATGTTTTTCTTTGTCCACAAAGGCTGTCAAAATATGTCGTCTACCCGGTTAAATCATCGTAAATTCGTTAAATCACAAGGGCCGGGTGGCGTTTTTCAACCACTTTCGCTCATCTTCCGTCATAAATGGCGCCAGTGTTTCGTAAACAGACTGATGATACGCATTGAGTCGCCGGATATCTTCCGGCGCCAGCCACTGGATATCCACGCCGTCCAGATCGATGGGCACATAGGTCAGTATCTGAAAATGCATGAATTGGCCATATTCATTTTTTTCTCCCTTACAGCAAAGCAGTTCGTTCTCGATCCGGATACCATGGCTGCCTTCCACATAAACCCCTGGCTCATCCGTTGTCACCATGCCTGCCTCCAAGACCGCCGCCTCTTGTTCCGGGTTCTGCTTCCACCGAAAAGCATTGGGTCCTTCATGTACGCTCAGAAGATAACCCACGCCATGGCCTGTACCGCAGCGATAATCCACGCCGATATCCCACAAAGGTCCCCGGGCCAGTATATCCAGTGTATACCCGGTACAACCGTAAAGGAAACGGGCTGACGCCAGGTTCAGCATGGATTTCACAGTCAGCGTATAATGTTTTTTTATCCCATCGCTGATCTTCCCCAATACGATGGTGCGGGTGATATCTGTCGTCCCCTCTTCATACTGACCGCCGGAATCCACCAGCAGCATGCCTTCTGGCTTCAGTTCTGCACAGTTTCCCGGATCGGCGCTGTAATGCATCATGGCAGCGTTGGCCCCATAGGCGCTGATGGTATCAAAACTCAGGTCTTTATAACCTGCGATCTGTTTTCTCAGTTCTTCCAGATGATCTGCTGCTGAGGCTTCTGTTATCCGTTCCTTGCCCACACGACTTTTCAACCAGTAAATAAATTTTGTGACAGCTACTCCATCCTGTATATGTATCCGCTTCAGATTATCGATCTCAGTGGTATTTTTTACCGCCTTTGGTATAAATCTGGACACATCCTTTGATACGACCCGGACATTTTTACCGATACACCGGTACAAAGCGTCATTGGTCCGCCGGCTGTCCAAAAGAAGCGTGATTTCTTCCAGTTTTTTCACATCTTCATAAATCTGGTCATAGGGCTTCAGATAAATGCCGTCCCTTTCCAGAGCGGTCTGCACCTCGTCTGAAAAAGCTTCCTTAAAAGCATACAATCCCGCTTGTTTTCGGTCTATTAATAGAAATGCCAAAAATACCGGTGTATGTTCCACATCATCTCCCCGCAGATTTAAAAGCCAGGCGATATCATCCAGAGAGGACAAAAGGACTTGATCCTGATCCTCTTCTGTCATTTTCTCCCGCAGCTCCTCCAGCTTATCCCGTCTGCTCTTTCCGCACAGGGAAAGAGGCAGCTCGTAAACCGGTCTGGAAGTCAAGATCGGTCGGTCTTTCCACAGATTTCCCGCCAGATCTTCTTCCCATTGGATACGGGCATGCTTTTTTGCCAATCTTTTTTCCATCTGGGCCCCCCAGGCTCTGTCCACCATCCGTCCGTCATATGCCAGAGTTCCCCCCTCCGGCATATGGCGCTCGATATATTCAGCCACTGCCGGGATCCCTTCTTGTCCCATGGAAAATAACCGTACCGAACTCCCCTTCAGCTGCTCTTGCGCCTGGATAAAATACCTTCCATCTGTCCACAGACCGGCCGTCTGCCGTCCGATGACCAAAGTCCCGGCAGAACCGGTAAATCCGGCATAATGATTTCTTACTTTATAGTATTCGCCCACATATTCGGACGCATGGTCATCCGCCGTAGGTATCACATAATAATCCACATGTTTTTGTCTCATGACTTCCCTGAGAACACTGATCCGTTCGTCATAACCGTTCATATTGATCCTCCTCTGTCCCTGGTCTTTCGGCCGGCTTTATGATTTACCATTGTAGCTTTTTTTATACGATTCTTCAAGCCGTCCGGTTGTCATTGTCCGGTTTTTTGTGCTATCATTATATAGAATGAGTATCGGAAGGAGTGTATCATGTTATTCAATAAATCTATCTATATCCCCATTGCCGATGGTATCGCCCGGCAATTTGGCGAAAACTGCGAAGTGGTCCTTTATGATCTGACCTGTAAAGATATCGAACAGTCCATGGTCTATGTGGTCAATGGTCATGTCACCCACAGACAGGCGGGAGATGGCCCGTCCCACATCGTCCTGGAAACACTTCGTAAAAAGCCTTCCAACTTAAAGGACCATCTGGGCTATCTGACCCAAACCTCCGATGGCCGCATACTGAAGTCCAGTACGATCTATTTAAGAGACGACACCGGCCAGCCGGTGGGGATCCTTGCCATCAATTACGATATCACCGGTCTGACCATGGCCGAATCCGCCTTAAAATCCCTTATAAAAAGCGACGACGCCCATGAGCCGGAACGGATACCCCAGAATGTGAACGATCTTTTAGACGATCTCATCGCCCAGTCCGTAAAACTTGTGGGCAAACCGGTGGCTCTGATGAATAAAGAGGATAAGGTAAAAGCTATCCGTTTTCTCAACGAATCCGGAGCTTTTCTCGTCACCAAGTCCGGGGACAAGATCTCCCGCTATTTCGGCATCTCCAAATACACCCTTTACAGCTATATCGACATCAGTAAATAAAAAGCAGCCCGCCTTTATGATATGTGTCCAGGATCCTGGGTACAGATCATAAATGTGTGGCTGCTTTTTCATATTTATTTTAGCCGGAATGTCATCTTCACCGGCTGGTGATCCGAATAGGCAAATTCATTGTTGATGACTTCACTGGAGGCTTCCACGTTGTCCGATACGATAAAGCCATCCACGGTCACTGTGTAATCCACGCCCTTTTCATAAGGAATATCTGCTCCCCGACAGCTGGGAACTTCCAGATTATTATCCGGGACCACAAAGGATAAGCCTTCGGCCAGATCCTCGTCGGATAATTCGTATACCCATCCGGGTACCTTCTGTTCCGATGGGAAGGCTTCGATGGTTCCTGCAATATCGTGATTAAAATCCCCTCCGGCGATCACATAATTGCCTTTGGCATACTCTTCCGCCATAACCCCATTGAGCATTTCCAGCTGCTGCTTACGGATCTGCCCGCCCTCATCATAGGCAGACAGATGCAGATTGATCAGCACCAGCTCCTTGCCATTATCTGCGGGGATCCGGTTAACCACAAAACATCGGTCCAGATCGGTAAATTTTGTGATAAAACTGGTGGATACCGGAAGCTGACGACGCATGGATTCCTGGATGTGATACTTGCTCATGGTCACGATACCGCTCTCCACGCTGCCATGGGGTTCATTAAATGGATAGAACAGATAGGGTGAATGGAAAGCCGAACAATATACATAACCATATGTATTAAAAGCCGACCGTATCATATCTGCCTGATCCACATGATAACTACGTGTCGCGGACTGATCCACTTCCTGGACAAAATAAAAATCACAGTCCAATCCCATCATCAGTTCAATGGAACCGTTGGTGTTGGTCACCACATTCGTCTCGCCCAGCGCCCGGGCGCGCGCTCCTTGAGTTTTCTCCCCGGTTTTCATCTCACCGGTGTCCATGAAAAATGTATATTCTGGCTCATAGGCGCCAAAGCCGATGTTGTAAGTGGCGATCGTATAATCGGTTCCTGCTGACACACCGTCTGGCTGATCATTCTCCACTGTCAGTTGGGTATAGTCATCTATACGGTAATAATTCAACTGCATATAGATCACATAACCTCCCACGATCAACACCAGGCAGATCAAAAGCCCCAGAGCGATCTTTGCGATTCGTTTTCCCCAATGTTTCATAACTTCCCCCTGTTACAGTTCCTTTGCTGCAGCGTCTGTATCCTCGTCGTCGGCAGCTTCTTCTGGCTGGGCGACTTCCCAGTCGCTCAACGCTTCGCTTTCCTCTGCTGTCTCAGATGTCTGCACTTCCGCTGAGTCTGCGTCTGCCCCATCTTTCTCCGCCACATACGCTTCTTCACCGGACACCTCTTCTGCCGCTTCCACAACGATCTCATCATCCTTCGGCGGTTCGTCCGTCACATCTGATCTGTACATCTTTTCTTCCTGGTCTTTTACTTCCTGGATCTGGGCCTCCACCTCGGCGATGGCATCCTGCCCCAATTCCACTTTCTGGCACAACTGGACAACCGCTCCGGAAAACTCCGATCCGGCTTTCCGCTCTTCAAAAACCTGTTTCCCTATCTCCACATAGGTATCTCTCAATTCATTCTTCAAAGATATCTTTTTCATTTTAAGTTTCTGGATACTGATGAACTGTTCGGACTTCTCATATACCGTCTTTCCCACTTCTGTCAATCCCTGTTTTAATTCGTCAATAAATGCCATAGGACATCTCCTCCTTCGTATCCTTATTCTACAGCACATTCCTTAAACTTTCAAAGGTATTTTCAAGATTCATCTCTCCATAGCCCCAACCTCTGTCCGGATAAATATAGGGCGATTGCCGGATCGTCCCCCGTATGAGCAAGCGGCGTATGTCATTGCCATCCATGTCTTCCACATGCCGGCCGTAAATCCCCCATTCCATGAGCAGAGCCGCCGCCCCCGCTCCATGGGCCGCCGCCACACTGGTACCACTGCGGGTTCCATATCGGCCTCCTGGCAAAGGTCCATAGACATTGACTCCCGGCGCGGCAAAATCCGGTTTGATAAAGCCATCCGCGGTAAAACCTCTGCTGGAATGGATATACAGTCCCCCGTTATAATGATTCCAGGCGGCTGTCACGATAAGGGCCGGGGCTGTAGCTGTGGTCATCAGTGTCTTATCCGGATCCGGCTCCAGAAAATAGGTCTGTTCCCGGATAAATTTTTCCATGGGCAGCCAGATATCAAATCTTCCTGAAATGATCCGTTCTCCATAGACCCGAAGCGTCCATATTCCCGGCGTGGGACGGGTAAAACGCATGACCAGCAAAAACTGTCCCCCCTCCGTTTCCGCCGTCTTATCCCCCACATAGATCTGCGTGCCTTCAAAGGGCAGCTCCACTGTCTGGGACTGGCCCAGTCTGGGCGTATTGCGCCGGATCACTTCCCCTTCTGGAGATATGATCTCCACAGAAAACACATCCGCCGATGCACCCCACAATTCCATCTGGAAGCCGGTTTCCTTCTCATCCACTCTCAATTCCACCGTCTGAAAATCAGTCCCGCTGGCCACCTGACCGGAAGTATGATGGGATCTTCCCAGTTCATTGCCTGCAGCCACCACCACACAATTCCCCACCGTATCATTGACACTGGTCAGGTAACGGCTCAGTTTGGAGCTGCCGTCATGGCTGGAAAGGCTGTTGCCCAATCCCAGACAGACGACCAGAGGCCGCCGCAGCCGTCTGGAGAGGGACACAAGCCAGGCCACACCGGTCATCACATCATTTTCCTGATAAGCCGGCGTCTGATCCGATACAAAATAAAAACGTCTCAGATAGTCCTTGGCCTGTTTCAGACGCACCACCGCAATATCCGCTCCCGGAGCCGCTCCTATGAACATGCCGTCTTTAGACGCACTCCCGGCTATGATACCGCTTAAAAAGGTACCGTGGCCTTCCGTATCCATTTCCGGCACAATGGTATGGGGATCTTCTGAGGCCAGCGCCCGGTTGATCTGCGCCCGATCATACACACTGCCATAGGCAAAGCCATCCGGCGGGCTGCCGCCCTCCTCTGTCTGATCCCACAGGGCCAGAATCCGGCTCGTTCCATCGGTAAAACAGAACGCCGGATGGGTATAATCGATCCCGGTGTCCACAATGCCCACGATCACACCGCTGCCCAGATAGCCTGGTCCCGGACTTCGATGGACCGGAAGGATCCCGCTTTCTTCCATGCTGGTGGTATCCAATAAACCAAACAGATGGGGGATAATGGCATAATTGTATGCATCCGGATCCAACTGGCCGTCTGCAGGCAGCCTTTTATGGATAATGGCAAACTGGGATTCCACCGCTTCATAGCAGTCCGGGGCATACCGCAGTTCCAGCGCATCCTCCTGGCCGGCATACTCCACGATAAAATCCGCGTAATCCTGTGACAGGATCTGCTCTGTACATGGTCTGGCCATGAAAAACTCCGTTTTTGTTATACCTATGCAAAAAGATCAAGCATTATGCGGCAGGCTTGCCACACTCCGCATCTCGATCCTTGGTCCGCCCTTTTTTTCAATATAGGCCCGGGTGATGGTCACCCGGCCAATGTCATCGTCTTTTGGTATCTCATACATGATATCCAGCATAAACTCTTCGATGATGGAACGCAGCGCCCTGGCGCCTGTTTTTTTCGTCATGGCTTTCTCTGCAATGGCTTCCAGCGCATCATCGTCAAACTGCAGATCCACCTCATCCAACCGGAGCAGCTTCTGGTACTGTTTGATGATGGCGTTTTTCGGTTCCTTCAATATCCGGACCATCGCCTGTTTGTCCAAACCTTTAAGGGTAAAGATAACCGGCAGGCGGCCAATGAACTCTGGGATCATGCCATAATTGCGCAGATCATCGATGGTCACCTGTTCCAGTATATCCGGCGCCTGGTCCCAGGCATCCCGCAATGTTGCTCCAAACCCCATGGAACTTTGCCGGTTCAGCCGTTCTTTGATCACATTTTCCAGATCCGGGAAAGCGCCGCCGCAGATAAACAGGATGTTCCGAGTATTCACTGTGGTCAGAGGTACCATGGCATTTTTGCTGTTGGCTCCCACTGGCACTTCCACTTCGCTGCCTTCCAGCAGTTTCAAAAGGCCCTGCTGGACCGACTCCCCGCTCACATCACGGCTGGTCGTGTTCTTTTTCTTGGCGATCTTATCGATCTCATCGATAAAGATAATGCCTTGTTCCGCTTTCTCCACATCATTATCTGCCGCTGCCAGCAGCTTGGACACCACGCTTTCGATATCATCGCCGATATATCCTGCTTCCGTCAATGAGGTGGCATCTGCGATGGCCAACGGCACGTCCAAAAGCCTTGCCAGGGTCCGCACCAGATAAGTTTTCCCGCATCCTGTGGGCCCGATCATGAGCATATTGGATTTTTCGATCTCGATTTCATCCATTGTATCTGTGGCCACCCGTTTATAGTGGTTATACACAGCCACGGACATAACCTTTTTCGCATAATCCTGTCCGATCACATATTCGTCCAGTCTTGCCTTGATCTGATGGGGCGCCGGTATATGTTTCAGATCCAATATGGGCTTTGTCTCTTCTTTTTTCTTTTTCTTCTTTAATTTCTGGGACTGGGGGATCGTATCCTGCATATCCATGCCAAACATGTCCGACAGGTTCATCCCACGCATCATATCTTCATAGTTGATCTCCCGCATATTCATGGAATTCAGACTGCGCTGCATACAATCTGAGCAAATACATATATTATTGACTGGCAGACGGATCATCTTCCCCGCTTTACTTTCTGGTCTCCGGCATATATAACATATATCTTCATAATCCGACGTATCGTCCGACTCTTTTTTCACACTCTTTTCATCTTTTGCAGAATCCAGTTCCTTTAATTCATCATCCTGTTCTTTCATAGAATTTCCTCCTTTTCCGTCCTGTCCGTTTTGTCCTGTCCGGACTTATGTCAACTATATTCTGAAAATATCTCGGATTAACTGTTATTATATATGAAAAAGGGACTGTTTTGCAACAGTCCCTGGTAGATTCCGTATATATATCTTTAATTGCCAGTTGCAGATCAATAAGTTGAAGTGGCATCCGCCTTGGATCCCAAAATAGTGGAGAGTTCCATCGCTGAAAATTCACCGTTGCTGTCCTGTCTCTGAATGGTCATTGTCACCTGGTCTCCCGGGCTGCACTCAGCCAGCAGGTTCTGAAGTTCATCCATGGTTGTCAGATCTGTTCCGTTAAATGCTGTGATGATATCACCTTGCTGAAGTCCGGCGCGGGCTGCAGCAGAACCATCCGCTACCATGCTGACATAAACGCCGGCCGGATAACCATATTGGCTGACAAATTCTTCATCCAGCGTACCGCCGGTGATCCCCAGATACGGTGTGTTTTCATCCGTCTTTGGAACGATGGTGCCATTTAAAATACCCTCGATCGTATCCATGGCGTCATTGATGGGAATAGCAAAGCCCATGCCTTCCACGTCCGTATCCGAATATTTGACTGTATTGATCCCAATGACTTCTCCGTTTGTGTTCAGCAGGGCGCCGCCGCTGTTTCCAGGGTTGATGGCTGCCTGGGTCTGTATAAGTGTCATGGAACCATCTGTCATCTGGACTTCCCGATCCAAAGCACTGATGGGACCGGTTGTTACAGACATCCCGTAGCCCAGAGCATTACCGATGGCTATGGAACCATTGCCCACCTTCAGGTTGTCCGAATCACCAATGACCGCCACAGCAATGGCATCTTTGGTGTCCTGACTCAAAGAACTATAGTCAACCGTCAGTACGGCCACATCACTGGCTTCATCGTAGCCCAGTACACTGGCCTCGGCAGTGGAGTTATCTGAAAATGTGATATTGATACTTGTGGAATCCTGGATCACATGATAGTTTGTCATGATATACAGCAGATTATCCTGCTGGCTAAAAATAATACCTGATCCTGCTCCTTGGCCTTCCTGGGAATAGGTCCGGCCAAAGAAATTCTGAGTCGTAACGATCTCTGTGGTGACCGCTACGATGGAGGGCATACACTGTTCCACAATGTCTGAAACATCTGTGGCTTCAATGGTGGAAACACCGGTGGATGACGTCTGCACAATGTTAATGCCAGACAATCCGTTGGAATCGCCGGAGGCCACCGTCAGCCCCGTTGCCTGACTGACACCCCAGAATACACCGGAGGCCACCAGCCCAAATGCCAAGCCACAGCAGGCTGCCGTCACGATCTTGCGGCCTACTCTGCCCTTTTTCTTTTTCGGCTTTTTGCCATTGGACATATCCGGACCGCTGTAACCGTTACCTGCCGGATCTTGGTGATAATAGCTGTAATCATATGAAGATGACGGCTGGCTTTCATAAGAGGCGGAGGCTTGATTTTCGGATGTATAGAACGTATCACTTTCCGAAAAGCTGTTATTTACTGTACGCATCCCACTGCCTGCATTGTTTTGCTGTTCTGCCTGGTAATTATCTTCTTTCTTATTGTTTGTACTTTCCCGCATGACAAAGTTCACTTCCGGCGTATCACTGTTGTTTTCATTTTCATTATTATTCTGTATATGATCATTATAGAATTCGTCCATACTTACCGCTCCTTTTCTTTTTATGTGGTCATTGTATCAACCAATTGTGATAAGTATATGATTCATGTATGTTTTTTTTGTGAAAAACGTCAGATTACGCGACTCATTTTCGGAATATGAACACCTTACTGAAAATATAATTCAGCACCACGACCAATATCTGGGTCAAAAATTTGGTAATACTGTCTGGAATACCGATGATGGACACACCGATGAACATGATGGCCATATCCATAGCTCCTGATAACAATCGACAGCTGACAAACATGACGATCTCTCTGAGTATGGCCTCCAGTCCATGCTTTTTGCTGGCAAACACCCATGTCCTATTGGTCACATAGGCAAAAGCCACCGACAAAGCCCAGGAAATGGCCGTCGCCGCCAAATAGTATATATTAAAAATATCCGTGCAGACGAAATAGCTGACGATGTTGACCAACGTGGTCAGGCCGCCGAAAAACAGATACAAGACAATTTCCTTGTATTGTTCCAGCAATGCTTTTATCTTTTTGATCATGGTTTCTTTTCCTTTTCTATATTCGTCTTATCCACCAAAAACGGCGGACGTTTTTTCACTTCGTAGTAAATCCTTCCGATATACTCTCCCAGCACACCGATGGACAGTAACTGGACACCGCCGATCATCAGTATGGCAAAGATGGTGGTAAAATATCCGGGCACGTCCACGCCGTGCAGAAGGATCTGGATAAAGATCACCGTCAGATAGATGGCGCCGAACACAAACAGTAGGCCGCCCATCCAAAAACAGATACGCAGTGGCTTATCGTTAAAGGACATGATCCCGTCTATACCATACTGTAAAAGCCTCTTTAAAGACCATTTGGAACTCCCGCCCTCTCGGGCCTGATTCTCATAGTGGATAAATGTCTGCTTAAATCCGATCCAGGAGAACAGTCCCTTTGAAAATCGGTTATACTCCGTCATGGAAAGCAGCGCGTCCACCGCTTTCCGGCTGAGCAGGCGAAAATCTCCCACCCCATCTTCCATTTCCACATCCACCAGATGATTGACCAGACGGTAATACAGTCTGGCCGACCAGGCTTTTGAGGCTTTATCCCCTTTCCGGTTCCTCTTACATATGACTTGGTCGTAACCGTCCTGCCATCTGGATATCATCTGAGGGATCAACTCCGGCGGATGCTGAAGATCCGCATCCATGATGACAACCCCATCCCCGGATGCATAGGTCAGGCCGGCATACATGGCCGCTTCTTTTCCGAAATTCCGGCTAAAAGATATATATTTCACATGTCTGTCCTGTTCAGCCATCTTTTCCACTTTTGCCAACGTATCATCCTTGCTTCCATCATCGATGAAGATCAGTTCATAATCATATTTTTCTTTTTTGCCATTTTCAGAAATAACCGTTGTCAGCCGGGTCCATGTCTTTTCGATCACGTCCGACTCGTTATAACACGGTACGATCACAGACAGCAGCATCAGCCAAGCTCCTCTTTAGCCATGGACAGGGCCGATTCAATGACTTTGTCCATGTCATAATATTTATATTCTGCCAGTCGGCCTCCAAACAGGACGTTTTTCTCCTTTGCAGCCAGTTGGGCATATTGTTTATATAATTCCTGATTTTTCGCATCATTGACCGGATAATAGGGCTCCATACCTGCGCTCCATTCTGCCGGATATTCACGGGTGATCACCGTTTTCGGCCCGGTTCCATACTCAAAATGTTTATGTTCGATGATCCGTGTGAAAGGAGTCTCCCGATCCGTATAATTGACCACAGCCACACCTTGATGGTTATCCTCGTCCAACACTTCTGTCTCAAACCGAAGGCTGCGATATTCCAGGGCGCCGAAGCATTCATCATACCAAGCGTCGATCCGCCCGGTATAAAGGATCTTGTCTCCCATGGCTCTATATTTTTCTTTGTTCTCCAGGAAATCCACTGACAGTTCCAGATCACAATGTTCAAACAGCTTTTCGATGATCACATTATAGCCGCCGATGGGAATGCCCTGGTACTTATCATTAAAATAATTGTTGTCATAAGTGTACCGTACAGGCAGGCGTTTGATGATAAACGCAGGAAGATCTTTACAGTCTCTTCCCCATTGTTTTTCCGTATAACCTTTGACCAGCTTCTCGTAAATGTCCCGTCCCACCAGGCTGATTGCCTGTTCTTCCAGGTTTTTCGGCGTCTTTCCGCCCAATTCCTGCCTCTGGGATTCGATCTTGGCTTTCGCTTCCGCCGGTGTGCGCACTCCCCACATTTTATTGAATGTGTTCATATTAAAGGGCATATTGTACATCTCCCCGTGAAAGTTGGCCACTGGAGAGTTGGTATAGCGGTTAAATTCCGCCAGATCATTAACATAGTCCCACACTTCCTTGTTGCTCGTATGGAAAATGTGGGCGCCATATTTGTGCACATGGATGCCTTCCATATCTTCACAGTAAATATTTCCTCCGGCATGCTCTCTTTTTTCCAGTACAAGACAGGCTTTTCCGCGTTTCCAGGCTTCATGGGCAAAAACGCCGGCAAAAAGGCCGCTGCCCACGATGATATAATCGTAATGTTTCATGTGATTCACTCCTATTTTGTAGTGTCGGTTTGTTCATCTGCGCAAGGACAAGGCGGCTCGCCGTCCCGCTCGCTGCGCTGACGCGTCGCTCGCTCACGGGCATTCGCGCCTTTACCTCCCGTGGCGCCCCGTAGTCTTAGCAACTTCTCGCCGTCCCGCTCGGTGCTTTCGTGGACATTATACTCTGTTTGGGGGGAGGTTTTCAATGGGTATCGTATAAAAAGGGGGTTATCTGGAAGCTTTTTGTTTTATGGGTATGTTTATCCAATATTTCTGCTGCGTTATAGGAAAGTTCTTCAAACTTTCCTATTATAAAAAATGGCCGATGCCGTATCGGCATCAGCCATTTTGATTTTTTAGTATTGTACGTCCAGGTATTTGGCGTACATGTAACCGGATGTGCCTGAGAAGGCCACTTTGTACCATACTTCTCCGGCGCTGTCTTTCTCCACGCCTTCCACGAGTACGGAAACATCTCTGCTCAATTCGGTTATGATGTTCTTATCTGTTCCAACGCCTTCCCGGACATTGACCAGATCCACATTGACGATGGCTTCTTTTCCGATCACAGCATCGCTCTCATCGATTTCTGTGTTTCCGGATGAATTTCCCGTATCAGAGGAGCCGCTTCCTGAAGAACCGTTTCCGCTGTTGCTTTCGCCTTCAATATCAATGTAATCCGAATGCATATATCCGGTTCCGCCAGAATAATTGATCTTATACCAAGTAGCTCCAGCGCTGTCTTTTTCTTCACCGATAACGGTTACGGCCGTTCCTTTGTTCAGGTAGGTGATCCGGCTGTTGTTGGTCCCGGCTCCGGTACGTACATATACGTAATCGTCATTGACCGTACCTTTCTTGTTCATGGTCTCTCCGCCATCGGAGGAACCGTCGGAAGCGCCGATGGTCACATAATCGGAAAGGATATAACCTTCTGTACTGCCGATCTGAACCTTATACCAAGTGGCGCCGGCACTGTCTTTAGCTTCACCGATGACTTTTACAGCCGTGCCGGTGGATACCATTGTCACCACACTGTTGTTTGTCCCTGCTCCGCTCCGTACATTCACGCTGCTGGCATTGACTGTTCCATCTTTTGGTTCATAGGTTGTTTCCCCGTCTCCAGATCCACCGCCGGATGATGATCCGATGGTCACGTAATCGGAAAGGATGTAACCTTCTGTACTGTCGATCTGAACTTTATACCAGGTGGCGCCGGCACTATCCTTTGCCTCGCCGATGACCGTCACTTTATCGTTAATGTCCGCCACGGTCACGATACCGTTATTGGTTCCGGCTCCGCTCCGCACATTCACGCTTGTTCCATTCACATAGCCTTCTTTTTCTTCATAGTTTCCACCGCCGCCATTGCTTGCATTGCCGCCGATGGTCACATAGTCCGAATGGATATAACCGGTTCCTCCGGAATACTCGATCTTATACCAGGTGGCGCCGGCGCTGTCTTTTTCCTCGCCGATGACGGTTACTTTATCCCCAGTGGTCAGCATCGTTATCGCGCTGTTGTTTGTTCCGGCTCCGCTCCGTACATTGACGCTTGTCGCGTTCACCGTTCCTTCTTTCGGTTCATAGGAATCGCTGCCGCCATTTCCGGAGGACTCGAGAGTTACATAGTCGGAAAGGATATAACCCGTCACACCATTGATCTCCACATTATACCAGGTGGCTCCCGCACTGTCTTTAGCCTCTCCGATGACCTTGACTTCATCGTTGATATTGGCCACTGTTAGAACACCGTAATTGGTTCCGGCTCCGCTTCGTACATTGACGCTTGTACCATTTACATAACCTTTCTGGCCTTCAGTACTGCTGCCGCCATTGCCGGATCCGCTTTCTTCTGTGATCGTGATATAAGCGCCATATACATATCCGGTATAACCGTCAATGGCTATCCGATACCACAATTCGCCATCGCTGTCTGTGGTCTTTCCGGTGATGGTCACTTCCTCATTATTCTGAAGGGTAATCTGGCTGCCTGCACTGTTCCGCAAGTAAGCTTTATCTGTTCCCGCGCCGGTACGTACATTCAGATAAGAAGCACCCACATTGACTCTGCCCACCGCATTATAACCTATTACGGAAGAAGAACCGTTGTTGCCGCCGCCGGAAGAACCGCCGGAATTGCCATTGGCACTGAATACGGCGATACGGTCCACGCCGCCGGCATCATAATAACTGAACAGATCCGTTGCCGAATAAGCCGGATCCATGATGCTCACATTGCTTCCATTGACATCGGCTACAGCTACCCAATGGCTTCCATAAGCCACATTGACAACCACCGCATAACCCCGATCCAGATAGTCTTTGATCGTGGCTGCTTTGTCAGCCGCGCTTCCGGACAGCATAACTTTCCAGTTGGATAGGGAAAAACCTTCCGCAGCGCCGTTGATCTTTGCCCAGTACAGTTCGCCATAAGCAGTAAATCCACCGTTATTACTTAAATATTCACATAAGATGCCCGGATCCATTGTGGATTCATCCGCACATCCGGTATGTACCATCAACATGGCAATGGCAGTTACCAAACATCCAGACTCTGCCATCGTATCGGAACTGGAACCCAGATGCATACTGCCCCATCTTGAATCCCCTTGTTTCCATGAGCGATATTCTCCGGTCGCAGCCTGCAGTGACGCCCGGTTTTCTACCGGGACGATCGTCGCCGACTCACTGGCATACACAGCCGTCTGGAACGGGAGAGCTACCGTCAGAGATAATGAGGTCATTAATAAAATTAACTTCCTGTTCATAATTTACCTTCCTGTAATACTCTTAAATGCTTATGTCATTGCTTGTCCTCTATTTTAACATACTTCTATTGAAAAATGAACCCCATTTGTAATATTTTCTTAACTTTTTATTCATAGTTTTTTGAAATATATTATAATTTTGTTATCACCCGATACAGATGCCTTCTTTCGGGAAAAGCCAAGGTTTTCTATAAATTTCACAGATGTTTCATTCTCTTCATGTATCCGGACATGGAGGTTTTCAATCTCCAACACCGATTTCCCATATGTCATGACAGCCCTGACCGCTTCTTTCCCATAACCTTTTCCCCGGCGGTCTTTTCGGATCAGATATCCCAGCTCATATACGCCGGTTCCGTCTATTTCTCCCACCTGGATACCGCATCTTCCGATGAGCGCTCCTGTCGCCTTTTCCTCCACTGCCCAAAAACCCATGCCATAAAATCGGTAAGCATATAGGATATAATTCTCGATCTTTTTCCGTTCTTCATCCCGATCGTTGCTCAAGGGCTCCACATATCCAACATCCCCAGCCTGGTATAAGGCATATAGGGCCTCCACATCCTCCGGCACAAATTCCCGGATCCGCAGCCGGGGCGTTTCCGCAATTATGTTTTTCTCCATGGTTTCCTCCTCCACAGTTGCCGTTGTACGCATATTTGACATATCTCTCCAGCTTTCCGGCATTTCCGGTCAAAAAAGAGGATACCACTGTACTGCAGTACCCTCTGTGAATATTTTGATATTATTTCTGCATTTCCGGATAATAAAGCCGGTTCAACGCGCTGAAGATCGCCCGGAAGGAAGACCGGTTGATATTGGAACTGATACCCACACCATAGGCCATGCGTCCATCAGCAGCATCCTCAAGGGCAATATAACTTGCTGCCTGGGAGTCGGAACCTTTTGTCAGCGCATGTTCATGATACATGAGCAGACGTGTACGGAATCCGGCCTGACGGAACAGACCGTCTTTGACCGCATCGATGGGGCCATTGCCATAGCCTTCCACTGTTTTTTCCTCGCCGTGATCCGTGTAGGTGAGCAAGACTTTTGTATCAAATTCGCTCTGAGTATCACTGATATCCTCAATACGCGCCCTGCGGAAATGGAGCGGCTCTTTTGCGTTGATATACATCTTCCGGAAGATATTCATGATCTGTTCCGGTGTGATCTCTCCGTAACGTTCAGACATGATCTGAACCCGGTCAGCCAGCTCTTTGTGCATTTCCTTTGGCAGTTTGAAACCATAATACTGATCCAGTACAAAGGCCACACCGCCTTTGCCCGACTGACTGTTGATGCGGACAAGCGGTTCGTACTCCCGCCCCACATCCGCCGGATCGATGGGCAGATAAGGCACTTCCCAATACTGGGCATTCCTATCCTTCATGGCCTTCATGCCCTTACTGATGGCGTCCTGATGCGAACCGGAAAATGCTGTAAATACCAGTTTACCAGCATATGGATGTCTGGGATCCACGTCCATCTTATTGCATCGCTCATACACATCGATGATCTCATTCACATTCTCAATGTTCAGCCTGGGATCGATTCCCTGGGAAAACATATTGTAGGCAACATTCAATATGTCCACATTGCCCGTACGCTCACCGTTTCCAAACAGGGTACCTTCCACTCTGTCCGCGCCGGCCAGCAGCGCCAGTTCCGTGGCAGCCACGCCGCAACCCCGGTCGTTATGTGGATGCACACTTAAAATGATCTTATCCCGATCTGTAAAATGGGTACTCATCCATTCGATCTGATCTGCATAAACATTCGGTGTAGTCATCTCCACTGTTGCCGGAAGATTGAAGATGATCGGCCGCTCTTTTGTGGGCTGCCATACTTCTTTCACTGCTTCACACACTTCCAGGGCATACTCCACCTCTGTTCCTGTGAAACTTTCCGGGGAATATTCCAACCAGAGATTTCCATCAAAATGCTTTGCCCCCTCTTTGACCATTTGGGTACCTTCGATGGCGATCTGCTTGATTTCTTCCTTATTCATATGAAAGACCACGTCCCTTTGAAGTACGGATGTGGAATTATATATATGGAAGATAACATTTTTAATGCCCTGGATCGCCTCAAATGTCCGATCGATCAGATGCTTCCGGCACTGGCACAGCACCTGCACCTTCACATCATCGGGTATCAGATCCCTCTCAGCAAGTGTTCTCAGGAAGTCATACTCCAACTGGGAAGCAGACGGAAATCCGATCTCGATTTCTTTAAACCCCAGTTTCAACAGAAGATTGAAATATTCGATCTTCTCTTCCACCACCATGGGATCGATCAAAGCCTGGTTTCCGTCTCTCAGATCCACACTGCACCAGATGGGCGCTTTTTTGATCTCTTTGTCCGGCCACTGTCTTTCCGGATAGTGGAGCACCGGAACTCTTTTATAACGCTGATAATTCATCATCATTCCTCCTAAAATATCCGAATCTCTCAAACTTTCCTCTAAGATAAAATAATAAAGCTTCCGATCCATTCGGAAGCCTTATCCTGCCTTTACTTATCCACTTCTGCAAGTCCTGTTTCTGCCAGATTACGCATTGCTTCCAGAGCTTCTTCTTCGTCCTTGCCATCGCAGACAAGTTCGATCGTGTCTCCTGATTTCACACCGGCTCCCAATACGCTCAGCACACTCTTGGCATTGGCTGTACTGCCTTTAAAATGAAAAGTAATCTGACAATCAAACTTTGTTGCTTCTTTGCAGAATACTCCCGCCGGTCTCAGATGCAGTCCAGAGGGATTCTTCACTGTAATTCTGTCACTAACCATTTTAATCTCTCCATTCCCTAAAACCCATACTATACATCATGCTATCACTTTTCCATGATAATTGCAACATATTTTTCAATCCGTCGTCACTTCTTCCGGATCGTCACCTGAATCGTCACTTCTTCGGTCATCTCCACATTCTGGGCATTTTGAAGCTGCAGCGCCACCTCATGGGTTCCGGCGCCCAGATCCTCCATGTCCACATAAACGGTGACGTTATCCATATTCAGATTATTGATATCTGATTGCAGTCCGCGTAAGGTAAACGATATCGTATCGTCTCCATCCTTCGTGTAAGAATAAGTGGGATCGATATTTTCCAGCCTGATGTCTCCCAAGGGAATCTCTTCCTCCACTTCTTCATAAGGTTCCACATTGACAGCTGCCCGGATCGAACCTTCCGTATCCGGATCCACCAGGCGGCAGCCCATACTCCGGACAAGTTCTTCTATATCCACTGTATATTCTGTACTCTCTGTAAGATCATTGACCACGTAATCATCCAGCTTGATCTCTGTGATATCCGCAAGAGTCTCTGTAGTCCCGGAGATCGTCACTTCCTTCGGCGTATAGTCCTGCGACCGGATGCCATACCCCGATGCCGCTGTTGCCTCGATATCCCAGGAAACCGGAACCGTCTTTGTATC
>DVLT01000046.1 GCA_018715345.1 Candidatus Onthocola gallistercoris | reverse complement strand
AAGCAATCTTTAATGCAGCTTTTGCTGTTCTCTTGCCGTTACGTGTCTGAAGCATGTAAAGTTTACCATGTTCAACAGTAAACTCCATATCCTGCATATCTCTGTAATGGGTTTCCAGAGTTTTGCATACTTCGTTGAACTGTTTGAAAGCTTCCGGGAACTTCTGTTCCATCTCGGAAATGTGCATCGGTGTACGAACACCGGCAACAACGTCCTCGCCCTGTGCATTTGTAAGGAACTCACCAAACAGTCCTTTTGCGCCTGTAGCCGGGTCACGTGTGAACGCAACACCTGTACCACAGTCATCGCCCATGTTACCAAAGGCCATCATCTGTACGTTTACAGCTGTACCCCAGGAATACGGGATATCGTTGTCACGGCGATATACGTTAGCTCTCGGGTTGTCCCATGAACGGAATACGGCTTTAACCGCGCCTACCAGCTGTTCTTTCGCGTCAGCCGGGAAATCGGAACCAATCTTTTCTTTATATTCAGCTTTGAACTGTCCTGCCAGTGTCTTCAGATCTTCTGCTGTCAGTTCAACGTCCTGTGTAACGCCTTTTTCTTCTTTCATCTTGTCGATGAGTTCTTCGAAGTACTTCTTACCAACTTCCATAACGACATCAGAGTACATCTGGATAAATCTTCTGTAGCAGTCCCAAGCCCAACGGGGATTGCCAGATGCATTAGCCAGAGCCTCAACAACTTCTTCATTCAGACCGAGGTTCAGGATTGTGTCCATCATACCAGGCATGGAAGCTCTTGCACCGGAACGAACGGAAACGAGAAGCGGATTCTCTTTGTCTCCGAATTTCTTTCCTGTGATCTCTTCCAGTTTCGCCATAGCTTCCATGATCTGTCCCATGATCTCATCATTGATCTGTCTGCCGTCTTCATAATACTGTGTACAAGCTTCGGTTGTGACAGTGAAGCCCTGCGGTACAGGAAGACCCAGATTTGTCATTTCAGCAAGGTTGGCGCCTTTTCCGCCAAGAAGGTTACGCATGTCCGCATTACCTTCGGTGAACATATAAACCCATTTTGCCATTGTAAATGCCTCCTATTTTTTTATCTGTTGAAATGATTTCCGATGGTTTATGACCGGAAGCCATTTGTGCCCAACATTCATAGTTATTGTATATCATTCCCGCATTATTCGTCAAGGTTAAAAGGTAAATTTATCCTCAAAATAAGCGGCAAGATCGTCAATTTTTATACGGATCTGCTCCATTGTATCCCTTTCTCTGACAGTTACGCAACCGTCCTCTTCCGATTCAAAATCATAGGTCACACAGAAGGGCGTTCCGATCTCATCCTGGCGGCGATACCGCTTGCCGATGTTGCCCCGGTCGTCATATTCACAATTATACTTTTTGGACAACATGGTATAGATTTCTTCCGCACCTTTGCTCAGTTTTTTGCTCAATGGGAGTACGCCCACTTTGACTGGCGCCAGAGCCGGATGGAAATGGAGTACTGTACGTACGTCCCCGCCTTCCAGCGTTTCCTCATCATAAGCGCTGCACAGGAAAGCCAGGACAACCCGGTCTGCTCCCAAAGACGGCTCGATGACATAGGGGATATATTTTTCTTTCTTCGCGTCATCAAAATAAGACATATCCTCTCCGGATACATTCTGATGCTGTGTCAAGTCATAGTCTGTACGATCAGCGATACCCCACAGCTCACCCCAGCCAAATGGGAACAAAAATTCGATATCGGTGGTACCGGTGCTGTAAAAGCTCAGTTCTTCCGGAGAATGGTCTCTTACACGCATCTCTTCGTCTTTCATACCCAGAGATTTCAACCAGTTGATGCAGAAACTTCTCCAGTACTGGAACCATTCCATATCTGTTCCCGGCTCACAGAAGAACTCCAGTTCCATCTGCTCAAATTCCCGTGTACGGAATGTGAAGTTGCCCGGTGTGATCTCATTCCGGAAGGATTTACCGATCTGTCCGATACCAAACGGTATCTTTTTGCGGGATGTCCTCTGAACATTCTTAAAGTTGACAAAAATACCCTGGGCTGTCTCCGGACGCAGGTAAACCGTATTCTTCGCGTCCTCTGTAACCCCCTGGAAGGTTTTGAACATCAGGTTGAACTGGCGGATATCCGTAAAGTTATGGGCGCCGCAGCTGGGACACTTGATCTGATGTTCACTGATGTAATCCTGCATCTGCTCATTGCTCCAACCGTCCACGGAACCACCCAGATCGATGTCGTTGTCGTGGGCATAATCTTCGATCAGCTTGTCTGCACGGAATCGCTCATGGCATTCCTTACAGTCCATCAGCGGATCGGAAAAGCCGCCCAGATGCCCTGATGCCACCCATGTCTGAGGATTCATCAGGATCGCGCAATCCACGCCCACATTGAAAGGATTCTCCTGGATAAATTTCTGCCACCAGGCTTTTTTCACATTGTTCTTTAGTTCAACGCCCAGATTGCCGTAATCCCATGTGTTGGCCAGGCCGCCATAGATCTCGGAACCGGGATATACAAATCCCCTAGCCTTTGCCAAAGCGACAATCTTGTCCATTGTCTTTTCCATATCATTCTACCTCTCTTTATTATTTATAGATCATCACACACCGCTTGGCGGTGGTCCGACATATACCATCTTCACTGACGGAAACGTCCTCGCTCCAGGCCACCGGATCTCCCGGCCCGATCAGCCGTGTCTCGAACTCCGTCACGATCACATAACCGTCATCTGGCACGCTGCCTTCTGTGGCAAGGGATATATCCTGCGCATCCGCTTCTGACAACTTGCATATCGTGATCGCCTGGCCATTGAACGCCAGAAAACTTTCCGGATCATCGTAATGGATTTCGGCTCTTGCCATATCACTCTCCACCGAAAAGTCTTTCACTGAAACGCCTTGCACAGCTTCGGCCTCACTGTCTATATAACTTTCCAGCGCTTCAGCGGAATAATAATCCTTATCCAGTTTTTCCACCAGATATTCTTCGATCTTTCCATTCTTTTTAACGGAAAGAATATTCTCCTGGATATCTTTCAGCCGTGCGTCCTTTCCGCATCCTGCTGCCAGCAGACAGATCATCAGGAGCCACAGACAGCCCAACCATGCTTTTCGTTTCCTCAATGTTTTCTCCCCTTACCATAAAGGCTCTAAATATTGTATCCAATACAGACAGATTTTTCAAGCAATTTCCAGTGTTTTTAGGATATCGAGGGAATGAAATTCCCGGTCGATATGATCTTTCATATAAATATCCATGAGTCTGCGAAGTTTATGCTGTACTTCCTCTGTCACTTGAAAAGTATAAAGATGTTCCACCGGGGTGGCGATGATATACTGCATCGTGTAAAGCACAGATCCTGCCAGATCATAAAGGGGATGGATGCCTTCCCGGCATTTACTGCAGATCACGCCGCCCAGTCTTGAAGAAAAATGATCCAGGTTATCTTTCCCGCCGCACACGATACAATGGAAACATTCCGGATATTCTCCGTTGACAACGAACATTTTCAATTCATATATGCAGCGGATCAACCGCTTATCGATCCGTTCCAGGCATAAAGCCCGCAGCGTCTGGTACAGAAGTTTCAGCATATCCAATGCCGGGTCGTTTTCCCTTCCATAATAAGATGCCAGTTCCAGAAAATACGTGCCATAACAGGTCCGGACCACATCTTCACGGATTTCCATGAAGTAATTGCTGATCTCCGCCCCCAAAAGGGTATAGGCGTTTTTTCCTTCGATAACTCGGAAAACGCCGAATACAAAGGGCTGGGTCTTTGCCAGCATGGCGCTTTTGGGCCGCCGGGCGCCCCTTGCAAAGGCGGTGATCTTTCCCCTTTCTTTTGTCAGGATCACCACCCGTTTGTCATAATCACCCACCGGAGTGGCCATAAGTACCATACCCATGAGCTCTTCCGCGTCTGTCATCTGTATCCACCTGCCTGTCCCGACGAAACTCATCAACTGTAATCTTTTTTATCGTATCCGAAATTCTTTATGAGAAAATCACTGTCCCGCCAGTCTTTTTTCACTTTGACCCAGAGCTGGAGATTCACTTTTGTATCCAACATCCTTTCGATCTCGTACCGGGCGTCGCTGCCGATGCGTTTCAGCATGGCTCCCTGTTTGCCGATGATCATCCCTTTATGGGAATCCTTTTCACAGATGATCGTGGCGTGGATATCCGTCACACGTCCATGACTTCTGGGTTTCATGGACTCGATGGAAACAGCGATGCCATGGGGGACTTCTTCCTCCATAAGGCGCAGCACCTTTTCCCGGATCAGCTCCGCAACGATCTGCCGCTCCGGCTGATCGGTCACCACATCATCACCGTAAAATTTCGGCCCATAGGGCAGGTATTTCATGATACATGTGATCACTTCCCCGCAATTTTCACCGGTAAAAGCAGAACATGGGACGATTTCCGCAAAATCGCAGACTTCTTTATAAGCAGAGATCACTTCCAGGATAAATTCTCTGCGCACCGTATCCATCTTATTGATGACAAGTATGACCGGTGTCTTTGTTTTTTTCAGCCGCTCGATAATGTGCCTTTCTCCGGCTCCGATAAATGTGGTGGGCTCCACCAGCCACAGGATCACATCCACTTCATTAAGTGTCCGTTCCGCCACATTGACCATATATTCACCCAGCTTATTTTTTGCTTTGTGGATGCCTGGCGTATCCACAAAGATGATCTGACCTTCCTCATCCGTATAAACGGTCTGGATACGGTTACGGGTCGTTTGCGGTTTATTGGATGTGATGGCGATCTTTTGACCGATCAGCTGATTCATCAAAGTGGACTTTCCCACATTCGGTCTTCCGATCAATGTGGCAAATCCGGATTTAAATTGACTTTCCATATTTTCTCCTTTGTCTGTGTTATTTTATCAGCGTCTCCACATGTTCGAACATATCTTTGTTGGCTTCAATGGCAGATGCGCTTCCCACTGCGCACCGCAGACCGGAACGGGTTACGCTCTCCACGATGCCCGCCAACGAACGGATCGTATCCACATTGGCAGACAACATTTCATCCCTGTTTTTCTGTATAAACTCGATGGGCGTCTTTGTCATCCAGGCATTCAGCGAACGGGTGCCTGCCGCGCTGGCATTCAGAGGAATGTCCACCCCGCTGAACGCGCCGATGATATACTTGCGCATGGTCCGTTCGTCCGCATCAAAATGCCGCACATAGTCCGCTGCGTTTTCATATATTTTGTATGTTTCGGCCAGATGGGGATCCCGATAGGAAGTAAAATAACCTGAACCGCCGGAGGCAAAGCCGCACATACAGCCATAAGCGCCGCCTTTTACCCGGATATTATTCCACAGATAATCATAACTCATGATGACTTTCAGTATGTTGAGCGCGCCATGATAATCATGGCCTGCCGACAGGAAATCACCCACGCAGGCATTATACTGGACCGTACCCGATGTTATAAATGCTTCGCTTTTCCGTTTGCGCATCGCTTCAAATGCTTCTTTCAGCCCCTCCGGCCAGTTCATATCCTCTCCGGCCGGCTCTTTACGGTCGGACCGGTCTTTCCCTCCGGTCTGTCCATACCTTTTTCCCAGTCCTTCCGCCAGTCTTTCCAGGGAGCTGCCAAGGAGACGGGCCGCATCGGACAAACCGGTATAGTCTGCCATCATCTGCTCTTTTCGGAAGATAAGCGCCGCCGTTTCTTCCAGCTTTTCTGCGATCGTCTCTTTCATCTCATCGAAATGGGAATGCAGTTTTTCGATAAATCGGTAATACTCGATGCCTTCTTCCGCCTCTTTATACAGAGCCGCCGCTGACTGGTAGCTGTTGGCCCGGTTGACTGCCACTGTATGTCCGTTTCCGTTCATCATCATCTCAAGTCTGGATTTGATCTGACCAATGAGTTCTTTGATCCGGGTCGTATCGGAAAAACGGCTTTGGCATAAGATTTCTTTAATAATGGCCATGCCTTCATCCACTTTGTTCTCCAGCGACTTCATGGATACCTCGAACATGACTTTAAACCGGCCGCCGCCCTGGTATTCCGGATACAGACTGATGGCCGCTGTGATACCGCCCGTGGCGATATTCATATTATCCGACAGTTCCGTATAGGAATGATCTTCTGTATTTAAGTTACCCAAAAGCATGGCGAGCAGACCGGCATAGGGTACGTCTGCATAACATACTTGTCCCATATCAAACAACAATTTTGTATAGGCGATCCCCCTTGTCTCAATGCCATGGCAAAGTATGGGCATTGTTTTGGCAGAAATCTCCCGATTATGGAAAGGACGGCAGTTTTTCTCAATGTCTGAAATCTTCAGCACCGGGATCTTTTCAATATCTTCTTTCCGATCCGGCGCTTCCTGGTACGTTTTTAACTGTTGGCAAGCTTCACATACGGCTTTTCTGCCTGCTGCACCCATCGCTTCTTTTTTCTCTGCCAGTACTGCTGCCACGCGGGCTTCTTCCGCTTCGTTCAGCCCTTTTTCCGGGTATAACACGAGCAAAGAACTGTGGGTATTATCAAGCAGCCATCTTTGGACCAACGTTTCAAAATAATCCGTGTCTGTCAGCTTTTTCAATTTTTCAAAAGTATCGCCCGCCTGGATGTGGATAAAAGGCTGATTTTCGTCATAAAGCCAGCTGTCCATCATCTGAAGTCCATACATCAGGCCAGCCGGATAACGTCCAAAATCCCCTTCCCGGTACTTAAATTCATAGTAATTGACCGCTGCCTTCAAGCTTCGTTTCGGTATCCCTTCCTCCACCAAACGGGTAAGAGTATCTCGGATAACCTGGAGGAACCGATCTTTGTCGGATGTTTTCGCATTTTTGACGATAATAGACATATAGGGCTGGAGGATACCGTTATCAAATTCGCCGAACACATCCTGCCCAATGCCGCTTTCGATCAACGCTTTTTTCAGCACGGCTCCCGGAGAACTCATCAGCACATATTCCAGTACCTGCATGGCCAAATATAATTCCCGGTCCAGGCTGGTCCCAATGACCATATTGTAACTGAGATAGGTGTTGTTTTCCGTACTTTCTTCCGCTGAAATGGCATAGGGCGCTTCCACACGGTGCATTTCTTTAAAGCCATCTTGCATACGGATCCGTGAATCAATGGGCGCTTCATCAAAGTCGGACAGATACTCCCTATCCATGAAATCCAGTTTTTCCTCCACATCCATATCCCCGTACAGATAGATCCAGGCATTGGAAGGATGATAATATTTCCGGTGGAAATCCAAAAAATCTTCATAGGTCAGATCCGGTATGTTTTTCGGATCACCGCCGGACTCCACACCATAGGTCGTGTCCGGGAAAAGCGTCTCCGTGATCTTTCGGAATAGGATCTGTTCAGGAGAGGAAAAGGCCCCCTTCATCTCATTATAGACAACGCCGTTATACTTCAGTTCTCCATCCGGCTGATCCATTTCATAATGCCAGCCTTCCTGGAGAAATATTTCTTTGTGTTTATAGATATTCGGGTAGAAAACCGCATCCAGATAAATGTGCATCAGGTTTTGGAAATCCGCGTCATTACAGCTGGCCACCGGGTAAACCGTTTTATCCGAATAGGTCATCGCATTCAGAAATGTATTCAACGATCCTTTGACCAATTCCACAAAAGGATCCTTTACAGGGAAATCCCGCGATCCGCACAAAACGGAATGCTCCAGGATATGGGCCACACCCGTGCTGTCTGTCGGCGGTGTACGGAATGCGATATGGAACACCTTGTTTGTATCTTCGTTGGATAAAATGGCAATTCTGGCCCCGCTTTTTATATGTTTCAGTAAAATAGCCCTCGACTTCAATTCCTCGATCAAGCTGTCGCCAACGACTCTATAAGCCTTTGGGATACGAATATCTGTCATGAACATTCCCCTTTCACTCTATTTCTTCTAGTCTGTCCTGAACTGTTCTTACTCAATCACTATACATGATATTTTCCAGAAAGTCTATTCGGTTTTGTTCGCCTTGACCCAAGTGGATACGTCTTTCTTGAAGGTTTTCCAGGCATCCTCATTGTCCACAAAATATTTTGGGCATATTTTCCCTGTCACATCGTAATGGCGGATCACATCTTTCGGAGAAACATCCAGATATGTACACAGCCAGCCAGTAAGGCATACGAGCGAATTATATGTCTCGCCGGTAAATTCCCCTGTGTCGTCCGGATGGCACACTTCAATGGATACTGTGTCGATATTTCTTTCATTGGAACAGTAGGCGATCTCCGATGTGGGCACACATTGGATGATCTCCCCATCCAAGTCGATGATAAAATTGCTGCTGGCGTAGGTTTCTCCCGAATTTTTCAGTCCTTCAAAATAATTTCTGTTTTCCATCGCTGTCGTCCCCGGATTTCCCACATAGTGGATCACGATACCAGTGATCGTATCTGTGGGCATACATGGCCTGGAATACTCATTGGGTGTGAGAAGTTCCACGTCAATGGGCGGCCGGCCGTCATCATATGCCGGATCCACGTAGGAATAGGGTGAAGTTACCGGTCCCATACAGCTTCTGAAAAGCATACACACAGCAAACAGGAGTACTAAAACAAGGCCCCCGAACAGGGCCAGATGCCTTCTGTCAATGACAATGGGGCCATACCATCTGGACTTGCGTTTGCCTTTTTTTCGCTTGGCAGCGTTATGCCGCCTCCCTGTCCTTTCGTCCGTTCTGCCGGACACAGATTTTTTTCGTCCCGTCCTGCCCGTCTGAGCTGTTCTATTTTTTCTATTGTTGTTTTGTTGCTTGGCCATACTCTATCCTCACAAAAAACAAGGTGCTGCCCTTTGACAACACCTGTTTTTATTTCTCTATTTATCTTATGCAGATCATGTGCTGCCGTGCTTAATCAACACTGTAATTCGGCGCTTCTTTTGTGATCTGTATATCATGGGGATGACTTTCTCTCAAAGCTGCCGCTGATATCTTGATGAAACGGCCGTTTTCCTTCAATTCTTCGATCGTCTTTGCACCGCAGTAACCCATACCGGATCTCAGACCGCCCACAAGCTGGAAAACCGTATCTTCCACAAGTCCTTTATATGCCACGCGGCCTTCCACTCCTTCCGGAACCAGCTTCTTCGCATCTGTCTGGAAATACCGGTCCTTGCTGCCATTTTCCATGGCTGCGATGGAACCCATGCCCCGGTAAACTTTATACTTTCTTCCCTGGTACAGTTCAAACTCTCCCGGACTTTCATCGCATCCTGCAAACATACTGCCCATCATACATACATTGGCGCCGGCTGCAATGGACTTGGTAATATCTCCGGAATATTTTATGCCGCCATCGGCAATGATCGGGATACCGTATTCCTTCGCAACAGAATAAGCATCCATAATGGCGCTGATCTGGGGCACGCCGATACCGGCGACCACACGGGTCGTACAGATGGATCCCGGTCCGATACCCACCTTAACGGCATCCACACCGGCCTCGATGAGCGCCCGGGTGGCATCCGCTGTCGCCACGTTGCCTGCGATCACCTGAAGATCCGGATAGGCTTCTTTCACCATGCGGACCGTCCGAAGCACATTGGCCGAATGGCCATGGGCCGTATCAATGACGATCACATCCACCTTCGCTTTAACAAGGGCATCCACCCGCTCCAGGATATCCGCTGTCACGCCCACACCGGCGCCGCACAACAGCCGTCCCTGGCTGTCCTTGGCAGACAGAGGATACTTGATCTGCTTTTCGATATCTTTAATGGTGATCAGACCCTTCAAGTTGAAATCATCATCCACGATGGGCAGTTTCTCCACACGTGCTTTGGCCAAAATGGACTTGGCCTCTTCCAGGGTGACACCCTCTTTTGCTGTGATCAGATTCTTGGAGGTCATACACTCGGAAATCTTTTTCGTGAAATCTGTCTCAAACTTCAGATCCCTGTTTGTTACAATGCCGACAAGTTTGCCGTTATCTGTGATCGGCACACCGGAAATACGGAACTTGGACATCAGTTGATCCGCATCCCCCAGCGTATGGTCGGATGATAAGGAAAATGGGTCGGATATAACGCCGTTCTCAGAACGCTTTACCTTGTCGACCTCTTCTGCCTGTGCGGCAATGGACATATTCTTATGGATAATACCGATACCACCCTGTCTTGCCATGGCGATCGCCATCCGATGCTCGGTCACCGTATCCATGCCGGCACTCATCAGCGGTACATTCAGAGATATCTTCTTCGTCAGGTGAGTCTGGATATTCACCTGATTTGGTATCACCTCTGAATAAGCCGGTACCAGAAGCACATCATCATAGGTAATGCCTTCACCGATAATTTTTCCCATTCTTATCATCCTTTCTACCTGTATAGACAAGACGACAACTTATACCAGATAAGTTGTCGAACTGCCTTATGTCATTAAGTTTTAAAAAATTTTAACAAATGAGTATACAAATGTCAATAGACAGCCCCATTATTATTACTTATTTAATTTATAAGACATTTGTCACTGATCCGGCGGCTTTGATCCCAATGCAAAGAAACAGCGCCGGCTGCAAGCCGACGCTGTTATTTATTTCTTTATGGGATTACATCATTCCGCCCATGCCGCCCTGGGCTGCCGGAGCCGGTACATCTGACTTGATATCAGCAACAACGGACTCGGTTGTCAATAATGTGGCGGCAACACTTGTGGCATTCTGAAGCGCGCTCCGTGTAACTTTGGCCGGATCGATGATACCAGCCTGGATCATATTCACATACTCTTCTTTCAAAGCGTCAAAGCCAACACCCTCTTCGCTCTCGCGAACTTTGTTGATGATGACAGCGCCTTCCAGGCCAGCGTTTGCCGCAATATGATACAGCGGAGATTCCAGTGCTTTCAATACCACATTGGCGCCTGTCTTTTCATCTCCAGACAGTGTATCTGCCATGGCTGCAACTTTCTTGGACGCATGGATATATGCGGAACCGCCGCCGCAAATGATACCTTCTTCCACAGCTGCACGGGTGGCTGCAAGGGCATCTTCCATACGCAGTTTCTTTTCCTTCATCTCTGTCTCTGTGGCTGCTCCGACTTTGATGACAGCTACGCCGCCGGACAGTTTTGCCAGACGCTCAAGGAGTTTTTCCTGATCGAAATCGGATGTGGTCTCATCCGCCTGTGCTTTGATCTGGGCGCAACGAGCCTTGATGGCATCCGGATCGCCGTATCCGTCAACAATGATCGTATTTTCTTTTTCAACACGAACAGATTTTGCGCGGCCCAACATATCCATGGTGGCATCTTTCAGTTCATATCCGACTTCTTCAGAGATCACTTTGCCTCCTGTCAGGATGGCGATATCTTCCAGCATAGCTTTTCTTCTGTCGCCAAATCCCGGCGCCTTCACTGCGACAACAGAGAAAGTACCTCTCAGTTTATTCACGATGAGGGTTGTCAGAGCTTCGCCTTCAACATCCTCAGCAATGATGAGAAGTTTTGCGCCTGCCTGAACGATCTGTTCCAATAACGGGAGGATCTCCTGGATATTGCTGATCTTCTTGTCGGTGATCAGAATGTACGGATCATCCAGTTCTGCCACCATCTTTTCCATATCGGTGGCCATGTAAGCGGACAGATATCCTCTGTCAAACTGCATACCTTCCACAAGATCCAGTTCTGTTTTCATCGTCTTAGATTCTTCAATAGTGATAACACCGTCTTTGGAAACCTTATCCATGGCTTCAGCTACCATCTCGCCAACGGATTCATCCCCTGCGGAGATCGCAGCTACTTTTGCGATCTGATCTCTGCCTGTGACCATGGAACTCATCTCTGCGATGGCGTCAACAGCCACATCCGTCGCTTTCTGCATACCTTTTCTGAGAATGATGGGATTTGCACCGGCTGCCAGGTTCTTCATACCTTCGTTGATCATAGCCTGTGCAAGTACGGTTGCAGTCGTTGTACCATCACCAGCCACATCATTGGTTTTTGTTGCAACTTCTTTAACGATCTGTGCGCCCATATTTTCAAATGGATCGTCCAGTTCAATGTCTCTTGCGATGGTCACACCATCGTTGGTGATCAGCGGTGTTCCGAAAGATTTGTCCAGAACAACATTTCTTCCTTTCGGTCCCAATGTGACGCGGACCGTATCTGCCAGCTGGTTTACGCCAGCCTCTAACGCTTTACGTGCCTCAGCACCATACTTGATTTCTTTTGCCATCTCTATCTACCTCCTGAATGATATCGGTCAATTTATTCAACAACAGCTAAAATGTCACTCTGACGAACGATAATGTATTCTTCGTCTTCCAACTTAACTTCTGTTCCAGCATATTTGGAATAGATGACTTTCTGTCCCACGGAAACTTCCATCTTCACTTCCTTGCCATCTACCACACCGCCCGGACCTACAGCGATGATCTCAGCTTCCTGAGGTTTTTCTTTAGCCTGTCCTGTAAGCACGATGCCTGATTTCGTCTTTTCTTCTGCAACTAACTGTTTTAATACGACTCTGTCGCCCAATGGTACTAATTTCATAGGTGATTCCTCCTGTAGACAAATTTTGGATTATTAGCACTCACTTGTCACGAGTGCTAACCGCTAGCTATATAATATGAGAAAGTCCGATTTTGTGCAACCTTTTTTGCAGACGTATTTTCTCATATATTTTTATATTTCTTTTATTTGCTCTTATTTTCTCTTGTTTTCTCTGTTTTTTACTTTTTATCCATACAGCAGGTGTCCTAAAACCCACTGGACTCCTTATCGTATACTATCAAAATAAAAACATGGAGCAGCCTGAGATTTATCTTCTGGTGCTCCATGTTTTTATATTTATTTTGTCGGTCTGTAAGAACTTTTCAGTGATACGATCCGGTTAAATACCAGTTTATCCGGCTGTGAATCCTTCTCATCCACGCAGAAATATCCGTTTCTCACAAACTGGAAACTGTCGCCCCCTTTAGCGTCTTTAAGCCCCGGTTCCAGACAGCAGTTATCCAGCACGGTCAGGGAATTGGGATTCAGATTCAGTGAGCCATCCTCATTGTATACCCCTTTACTCTCATCCACCAGGTTCTCATACAGCCGTACCTGGGCTTTTACAGCATAAGGCGCTGCCACCCAATGGATCGTACCCTTTACTTTACGGCCTGTAAAACCGCTTCCGCTCTTTGTCTCCGGATCGTAGGTACAGTGGATCTCTGTAACGTTGCCTGCTTCGTCCTTCACAAAATCTGTACATTTGACAAAATAGGCATTCATCAAACGTACTTCATTGCCCGGATACAGACGGAAATACTTTTTCGGCGGCACTTCCATAAAGTCGTCTCTTTCGATATATAATTCCCGACAGAAGGGGATCTTCCTGCTGCCCAATGCTTCGTTCTCCTGGTTGTTGGCCGCATCCAGGTACTCCACCTGTCCTTCCGGATAGTTATCAATGATCAGTTTCACCGGATCCAACACCGCCATCACCCGGGACCGTTTCAATTTCAGATCCTCTCGGATGCAGTATTCCAACATGGCATAGTCCACAGAACTCTGGCTTTTGGACACGCCGGCCAGATCCATGAACATCTTTATGGACTCCGGCGTAAAACCGCGACGGCGCAGAGCCGCAA
This sequence comes from Candidatus Onthocola gallistercoris, assembly GCA_018715345.1. Lineage (GTDB taxonomy): Bacteria > Bacillota > Clostridia > Lachnospirales > Lachnospiraceae > Frisingicoccus > Frisingicoccus gallistercoris. The sequence goes on along the minus strand of DVLT01000046.1, from coordinate 134,133 downwards.
TGGTCACAAGACGGGGATCATCCCAGCCATCCACAATGCCCTCGTCCACCAGACGTTTGATATAGCGCTTTCCAGTGATCACATTGGTCAGATACATCTTGGCAAATTCGATCTGTTTGGGCGGATTCTCATATTCCAACTCCCTGACAACCCAATCATAAAGAGGTCTGTGGTCTTCAAATTCCAGCGTACAGATGGAATGGGTTACCCCTTCCACCGCATCCTCGATGGGATGGGCAAAATCGTACATGGGATAGATACACCACTGATCGCCTGTATTGTGATGGCTCATACGCGCCACCCGGTAGATGACCGGATCCCTCATGTTCATATTCGGCGATGCCATATCGATCTTTGCCCGGAGTACCTTTGATCCATCTGGAAACTCGCCGTTTTTCATCCGTTCAAACAAGTCCAGATTCTCTTCCACAGGACGGTCTCTATAAGGGCTGTTCTTTCCCGGCTCTTTCAGCGTGCCTCTGTACTCCCGGATCTCATCCGCAGACAGATCGCATACATAAGCTTTACCCTTTTTGATCAGCTTGACCGCTGCATCATACATTTCCTGAAAATAGTTGGAAGCAAAATAAACGTCTCCATGATGATCTGCGCCCAGCCAATCCACGTCCTTGACAATGGATTCCACAAACTCTGTCTTTTCCTTCATCGGATTTGTATCGTCAAAACGAAGATTGAAAACGCCATCATACTCCTTGGCCAGCCCGTAGTTTAAAAGAATGGACTTGGCATGTCCGATGTGCAGATAGCCGTTGGGTTCCGGCGGGAATCGTGTGACCACCTTTTTCACATGTCCCTCTTCCAAATCTTTATCAATGATCTGTTCGATAAAATTTCTTGATACAGTTTCTTTTGTTTCTTTATTTTCATTTTCCATAACAGCGCCTCCTCATGATTATTTGCCGGATAAGGCTTCATGTTCCTTTTTCAGTTCCGCATAAAGTTCTCGGCCGCTCCACGTCCGGTTCGTCGGTGTGATGATCGCCTTTAATGCCACCCGCTCGATCCGTGCTTTTCGCATACGGGCCAGCAATTCGTCCAGTCGGTTGTTGGTAAAGCCGTGCAGGACCATCATCTCATCATCAAAGTCCAACGTCCCCGGCGCCTCCTGGCTCCTAAGAGCCGCATCGGTCGCCGCCTGTACTTTGCCGGATGTCTCTGAAATGCCCAAGCCGATCAGCTCTCCCACCGGTTCTCCAAACTCTTCTTTTTTGACATTCCGGATCTTCATGCCCAACTGTATCAGGATCACCCGGATCTTCCTGCCTTTGTCATTATCCAGATTGTACAAAAGCACGGTTTCATTTCCTGTGCGTCCCATAGATACACCTCTTTTACCACTTTTATCTAAAAGTCTCTCATCAGTATACAGGGAATTTTATCTCTGTACAAGAGGTAATTTATAAAATGCTTAAAATCATATTGACATTTTCCGATTTATATATTATATTATTTAGGCAGTTTGCGATAAGGTGCTGCTATGGCTCAGTAGGTAGAGCGTCGCCTTGGTAAGGCGGAGGCCACGGGTTCAAATCCCGTTAGCAGCTCTTTTAAACCGATATCTGTTTGGATCACCTGACTATTTCGGTTTATGACGGGGTATGGCTCAGTTTGGTTAGAGCGCGCGGCTGGGGGCCGCGAGGTCGCAGGTTCGAATCCTGTTACCCCGATTTTTTCTTTTAAAACCAAGGAATTTAGCCTTTCTTGAAAACATATGTTCTGATACCCTTTGATATCCTTTTGATACCTTTTTCTCCATATGAGGATTTCATCAGGGTATCATTTTTTTATTACAAAGAATGTGTTTATACATACCGATTTTCCACTTGTATGTTTTCTAAAATAGCAAAATCTTTTTTGTTTTCGGATATCCACATCGTCCATTATTGGATTTCACTGTTTCTTAAAACTTTTGTCGATTTTTTTGCTTAGTTTTTACATTTTCTATATTTGTTTTTAATATCCCGTTGGTATCTTTATATACGACAAAGGAAACAGCCCCTTTGTCCCCGAATCTCATTTCTTGCTCGGACTCACCATCCGAGCAACTTTTTTTGTCTGAAAATCCCATATCCAAATAGATCAGGGGAGTCCGGATAACCGGACTCCCCTTTATACGCCCGCTGTCCAAAGGATCGGACAGCCCTTTTTGTTATCTGATCTTCATCAAGCAAAAGAAACCTTTTCCTGTACAAAATACACATCGTACCATACAAGGAACATATATACGACCCAGATCTTCTTGCTGTTATCCAGCTTTCCGCTCTTGTGGACATCCAGCATCTTGACCAGCTCATCCGTGTTGAAAAACTTCTTCGCCGCTTCGCTTTCAAAGGCCTTTTTCACTTTTTCATAATACTTGTCCTCTTTCAGCCATACGGTGATCGGAACCGGGAAGCCCAATTTCTTTTTCATGGCCGTGGCCTCCGGTATATGCCGTCTCGCCGCCTTGCGGAGGGCATATTTTGTCGTTCCTTCCGCCAGCTTGCACCGGGTCGGTATGGTTTTGGACAGTTTGTACACTTCCTTGTCCAAAAACGGCACACGGGTCTCCAGGGAATGACGCATGCTCATCTTATCCGCCTTCAGGAGGATATCTCCCACCAGCCAGAAATTCATATCAATATATTGCATCTTTGTCGTGTCATCCACATGCTGAACTTTATCGTAATAAGGCTTAGTCAGTTTCCACGGGGCCTTTGCCGGTGTGGCCGTCTTTAAGATCTTTTTACGTTCCTTCAACGAAAAACGGTTGGCATTGCCGATGAAACGCTCTTCCACTGTCTGACTGCCCCGGATGAGGAAACTCCGGCCCTTCATGCCTTCCGGCAGGATGTTCTCCGCAAATTTCCCGGCCAATAGGCGCAGAAAACGCGGAACCTTCTGATAGCCTTTCAGAGAAACCGGCTCGTGGTATATATTATAACCGCCGAAAAACTCATCCGCCCCTTCGCCGGACAACACGACTTTCACATGTTCCGCCGCCGTCTTGTCCACAAAATATAAAGCCACGCAGGAAGCGTCCGCCAGCGGCTCATCCATGTAATACTGGATCTCCGGAAGAACACTCCAGTATTCCTCTTCTGTGATCAGCTTGCTGTAATTTTCCGTGCCGATTTTTTCCGAAAGGTCTTTAGCATAAGAAATTTCATTAAATTTGTCATAATCAAATCCCACGGTAAAGGTTTTATCCGCATGGGAGATGGTGGCAATATAGCTGGAATCAATACCGCTTGAAAGAAGGGATCCCACTTCCACATCACTGATCATATGGGTCTGGACTGATTCTTCCATCTGATCGTCGATCTTATCCACCAGCTCGTCCAGATCCGTCTGGTCATCAATGTCGTAGTCCGGCTCCCAGTAGCGGGTGATCTCTGCCTTACCATCTTTAAAAAGGATCGTATGAGCAGGCTGCAATTTGAAAATACCTTTAAAAAATGTTTCCGGCAGAACAGAATACTGGAAAGTCAGATATTCCTCCAAAGCCTCCATATTCACCTGTTTTTCATATCCCGGGTATTCCAGGATACTTTTGATCTCTGAAGCAAATACAAGATTACCATTGATAACTGTGTAATAAAAAGGTTTGATGCCGAAATAATCACGGGCTCCAAATGCCGTATCCGTATTCGTATCATAGATCATGAAAGCAAACATGCCCCGGCAGTGATTGGGCAGATCTGTTCCCCATTCCTCATAGCCGTGGACCAGAACTTCCGTATCCGCGTTATTGCGGAATACGTGTCCCTTTTCTTCCAACTCTTTACGCAAAATCTTATAATTATATATCTCACCGTTAAAAACTATAACGATACTGTTATCTTCATTAAACATGGGCTGTGAGCCGTTGTCCAGATCAATGATGCTCAACCGTCTGAAGCCCCAGGCTGCTTTATCTGTGATAAACTGGCCGGCGCTGTCCGGTCCTCTGTGAGAAATGCGATCCATCATACGGGTCAATACTTCTTTACTATCGGGAAGTTTTCCTGTAAAGCCACAAATACCACACATGGCTATCGCCTCCTTATATATTCCTTAATCGTACAACAATAGTAATATTCTACCCATATTTCCCCCATTTTGCAACAAAGAATTGGTCGGACCGCTTTTAACGCCCCTTTTTGGCCAGCTTAAGCAGATCCCTTGGCTGATCTGCCAAAGCCTGGGCATGGTTATCCAAAAGCTCCTTTTTATCCCGAAATCCCCAAAGTACACCTACTGTATACATGCCTGCGCTTCGTCCGGTCTGCATATCCACGTTGGTGTCGCCGATGTACATACACTCCTTTGGCGTCAGTCCGAAATCTTCCATGATCTTTAATGCTCCGGAAGGATCCGGTTTTTTCGGAAGTCCATCCACCTGTCCCTGGACAATATCAAATAGATTTTCTCCGAACAATTTCCGGATCACATCTTTTGCCCGCTCATGGGGTTTGTTGGAAAGGACAGCCAGCCTTATGCCATCCGCCTTCATCTGTTCCAGTACTTGGCTCATACCTTCAAAAACCGTCACTTTAAACGTGCAGTCTTTTGCAAAGATTTCTCCGTAGATACGATAGGTTTCGTCAAATTTCTCTCCGTTTTTATCTCCGGCTGCTTTCAATGCCCGTTGTATCAAAGTCCTGGCGCCATCGCCGGCATAATAACGGTAATCGTCCACCGGCTGGGGCGGACAGCCCACCGACTCCAGCGCTTTATTTGTTGCGGTGGCAATGGATACCAGCGTATCCGCTAACGTGCCATCCAGATCAAAAATGCATGCCTTAATCATCTCAGTATTCTCCATTCTTATGTAAAATATAAAGCAGATAAACTTTTAAAGCCATATAAAGGGCCTGGGGATCCAGGCAAAAGGCCGGATGATGGTTGGGATAGATACAGCCCTTTTCCGGATCGCCGGAACCGACAAAGGCGAATACACCGGGAATCCGGGACTGGTATACAGAAAAATCCTCTCCCAGCATGATGGCTGGAATATCCTTGACCACACCGCTTCCCCATAACTTCAACGCATCCTCCTTTAAAGCCACACTCCGTTTTGGATCATTAAAGACCACCGGATGCTCTGACGGATGATAAGCGATCTGCGCCTCTACGCCGTAAACTTCACAGGTTTTCCGGACCGTATGGCAAAAGGTATCTTTCATATCCCTTTCGACAGCTTCGCTGAAGGTACGGATCGTTCCTTCAAACTCAGCCGTTTCCGCAATAACGTTATACTGGCTGCCGCTGGTCAGATGCCCCACGGTGAGTACCGCATGTTCCATGGGATCCAGATGGCGGCTGACAATAGTCTGCAAATTCATGATCACAGCCGCGGCTGCCACCGTCGCATCCACGCATTGGTGTGGCTTGCCCGCATGTCCGCCCTTTCCTCTAAGCCGGACTTCAAAACGGTCCGTTATGGCCATTCTCGGCCCTGGATCCAACGAAATAACTCCTGTGGGCAGGTCGGTAAACAGATGGAGGCCGTAAATTTCCTCCACGTCTTCCAGCGCCCCAGCTTGTATCATATGCTTTGCGCCCTGGCAGTTTTCCTCTGATGGCTGAAAGATCAACCGTACCCGCAGATTCAGACTGCTTTCATACTGCTTTAAAAGAACGGCCACACCCAGTAAAGCCGCCATATGGCCATCATGGCCGCAAGCATGCATATAACCCTCATGCTGTGATTTCCAGGGCAGATCCGTCTGCTCCTGTATGTGAAGTCCATCCATATCTGCCCTCAAGGCGATACAATGGCTGCCATGACCAAAATCCGCCACTAAACCGGTGGGCTCTATCTCCTGAAAGGGTATCTCCATTTCTGTCAGTTTTTCCCGCAAAAACTGGCTGGTTTCATATTCTTTCATCCCCGGCTCCGGGATACTGTGAAGCTGCTTTTGCCATTCTTCCACATCACAGCGGCATATATCCGCCAATCGGTCGATCTGATCCAGGCTCCACCGGATCTGTTCTTTACATGTTTCCATTTTCTTTCCTCCACATATCCATATCTTTCCATCATGGGTAAAGCAGACCGCCCAACTGTATGAGATACTCCGGCAGTTTCTCTCCATCGATCCACTGAAGGGGGCAGTCCAATATTTCCTCAGCGATCCGGCTCACATCTCCGCCTAAAGCTTCCATGGAATACCGGAGTTTTTTCGGATAACGGCAAGGCTGCCCTAAAGAGCGGGCACAGGCTTCGCTGCCGCACAGATGACAATTTCCCGGATAGAGGAGCATACTGCCCGGCGTCTCCTGTTCCAGTCTGTAAAGTTTCCGATAAAGCCGATCGCTCTCCAACTGGAGATACTGGCGATATATATGTACTTTTTCTTTGGCTGAATAAACCTTTCCCGGTATATTCGGATCCACTTCCATTTTGACCGCAAAGATCCGGAGCCGGCGAAATCTCATCCAAAATTCCATCGGCGAAAAATCAAAAGGCGGACATCCCCAGCTCTTGTTATAATTGGAGCATTGACGGCACAAAGGCAAAAACCGGTCCACATCCACATAGTCTGTCAAAAATCGTGCCATCTCCATCTCTCCTATCAACAAGGTTGTATGATACACGCCGTCATCCTCCTTTCTCTTGCCACTATCGATCACAGCGCATCCAGCACATCCCGGATCGTATCCAGAAATGCGTCTTCGCCCCAACGGTTGACTTTAAAAAACATACCGCTGCTACCTCCGGAAGTCATGGCAACCAGATGGATACTGGCGCCATCTCCGATCAAAGTAAGCGTCAGGCTCAGCCGATTGCTTCCCACGACACTATACCTCTCATAAACACGCACTGCACAGCGCACACCACCCATATAAAAGTCGCTTCCTTCTTCAAAAGATGCGGTTGCGCTCCTTCCCAGGATTTCTTTGTCTAACTGTTCCAAAACTGTGTCAAAATCACCGTTAAATACCTTTTCGTATTTTGCCATGCCATCCTCCTGTTATATAGTCTTGCCTCCGCCATCTTTTCTCAGATAGCTGGCGGCCAGGTCTTTACTGCAATAAATCGTGAAATTAAGATCATAAAAACATCTTCAGGCATCCGATCACCAACAGATGGATCGGATAAAATAGATAAAACGCCCACTTGGATCCTTTTCGTCCCGAACGGGTCTTTTGTCCATTATAAAAACATAGGATCACTATGCCGGAAGCCACCATACCAAGAGAGGAACAGAAGCCATGGAAAAGTGCCAGATGCGTCGGATAGACCTGGCTGTAAGATAAAAAGAAAAACAGCCCAAAAACCACAGCGGCCACGCCATAGGATATTGCCAATTTTTTCCTATCTTTTCCGGCTTCTGCAAACATCAGCGTAAAAGCAGGAGCAAACAGCGCCCAGTCGGACACCAGTGTGATGATCGTAAACAGAAGTATCCCTGTCTCCTTCCAGGGCTGTGGAACATTTTCCCGTATGTACAGGATCATAAAGCAGCAAAACAATGTGAACATCATATTTAAGCCGCCCACACCTGTTGCCATATAAAAGGGTAACTGGGACATGACTGCACAGATCAGCAGCCTTTTGGCATAATCCGCTTTGGAACGGGTATAGTGATAACCTTCCACTAAAAAATAGCACATGGTAATGGCCGTAAAATAGCCGATATCCACAAATACTTCATACCATATATCCGATGGATCCATCAACCCCGCTGCCACATGGTTCAATGCCATGGTAAACATGGCAAGCCATTTGATCGTATTCCGGTCGAGCCCTTTACCTGCACTTGTCTTTTTAGACGCATTGCCGGTTCCGCCCATCGTTCTGCCTCCCTTCCTGTACGTAAAAAGCATGACCAGCCGCCATGCTTTTTATGTTCCGTTCATATCCTCATATCATCTTTTCAGGAACCGGAATACTGCATGATATTCCGACAAGCTTCCAGCGTCAGAGGATCATAAGCTCCTCCGGCCACATATGTGCCGTTCTCATATATTTCCACATTGATCAGCCATCGGCTGCCGGCGTACCAGTATTCCGGGTCACCTTGGGTAAAGGTAACGGCCGCATCCTCTGGTACTCCCAGCGTCTCTTTCAGTGTGTTCAGTTCTTCGTCCGTAAAGCTGAGCCGATCGTAGGTGCCTGGCATAAGCTGATCATAACCATAAAGGAGACTCAGATCCGTCCCTGTATCCATTTGGGTCAAAGTCATGGAACTACCCTGTTCATCCGAAAAATCCGCCTGGAACACCATTTCTGTCACGCCGCTGTTATCCAGATTGACCATATTCAATGCGAGAACGCCGTCCTCCCATGTGTAAGTACTGGTATATTCACTTTCCCGTGTCTCAGACGCATAATAAAGGGCGGAACCGTCCTCCCTTAAAATGAGCATCATGGGATCGGAAATACCACTTTGCATCCAGCTCCCGATCACTTCCGGCAGTACTGCCGCTTCCGTTTGGCGTTCGGTCTCCGTCTCCGTTTCAGTTTCTGTCTCCGTCTCGATCGGCGCCGTATCCTTGCTGGCTGTCACACTTTCCACCGTATCCTGCGGATCCGTTCTGCCACATCCCACGGCCAAAAGCAGACATGCCGCACATAATATTCCTGCTATTTTTTTCATGATGTCTTTTTTCCCCATTCTATATATCTTCTGCTTTTTTATTATACTTTATATTCTCATGGAAGTACAGCCAAACTCTGTCCTAATCCTTTTTTCTTCCATCAGATCCACAGCCAGAGGATCCGTCATATCTACGGGTGGCCAGAAAGCACACCAGACCGGAAGCAGCCATTAAAATTCCGGATACCCAAAACCACCCGGCCACGCCGACCGTCTCGCTTACCGGTCCGGCCATGGCAGATATCGAAGTGATCAGATTCCCCCAGCCGCCGGCTTTGGAAAGTTTATCCGTCGGGACAAACAATGGAATGGCTGCCTGCATAGCCGGAGCATGAAAAGTATTGCCCAGCCCCCGCAAAAAAAGTATGATGTAGACTAGACCGACCAGCGGCGTCCGGCTGATCATAAAGGCCGCTCCCAAAATCAGGCTGGATAGGGCCACCAATCCGTCAGCTCCGATCATCACAGTACGCCGGTTATACTTATCCACCCAAACGCCGGCAAAGGAACCGATGATCATATTCGGCAGGCAGGAAACGATGGTGGCCAAAGCCAAAGTTATCGCCGACCCTGTCTGAACAGTGAGCCACCAGATAACAGCGAACTGGACGGCTGCCGATCCTAAAAGTGAAAAGGCCTGACCGGCATAAATAACCACAAATTTTTTCTTCCAATCCGACGTCACAGATCCCCCCTCCTCCCAAAGCATTTTATATGATTATAATCTCCGGAAAACCCGATGGCAATGATTTTCTTCTTTTTAGTATATCTCCATGGAAGCAACCATCTCTTTGATCGCTTCGTAAGGAACGGCCGGACTTCCAAAGGGCCGCATGGCCAGTGCCATAAGTTTCATCGGATTGTCATCCGCTGCCGTTCGGTTGGAATGGATCACACCGCAGCGCATACATCTGTGGATGACCGCCCACTCTCCGTTTTTCCGGACCCAGACACCGATGGGCTCCAGTATGCCGCCGCGATCATAGCCCTCCGAATCTTCCATATGAACACCGGCAAGACAGTTTGGACAGTGATTTCGATGCCTTCTGCCCTCCGGCAGAATCCATCCGCATTCAGGACAGACGCAACTGTTATTTTGATCTTTCATAAAACACCCTCCTTATATCCTCATGTACTCTGATCCTGTTTCCCGGACAATATCCAATATATCCTAGGCTTTTGGGGCAGCAAAAAAGGACAGCCTTGGGCTGTCCATATTATTATCCTGTTATTTTACATACAAATAAATCCTTCGGCCGGCAAAACCTTTAAAATGCCGGACGCCAGAGAAGGTTTTACATATGACTCTCTGTATCTTATCATAATAAACTTGTCCATAAACCTTCGGGTCTGCATCAACATCCAATCTTCCATCTTTTGGCTGCATGCGCCAGTTACATACTGATCGTGGTAATACTTGCCATGATCGCGCTCATGTCATCCACATAATTGATCATATCCGCCCACGGCTTATCGGCCGGACCGGACTTCATATCTTTAAGCCGTTCTTTGACCGCCTTTGTTTCTTCTTTTGTGAAATTGGCATACAGGTTTTTCGTCTCTTTTAAGATCATGGCCAGAGATATATCCTGAGCATCCATCGTGCCGCCAAGGAAGGCTTCCTTAAATCTTCCGATCAGCTCATCCTTCGCCTCTTTTGAGGGAATATAAACGGTTTTTTGGCCGATCAGACCCCCTTCGGCTTTTTGGGCCGATCCGTCAGCTGCCAGGGACTCTCCCACATCGGCGGTCAGCTGCTTCATACGGGTTCCATATGCCATATAGGCATTGATCAGCTGGTCTGTAGTGCGCGCCTTTTCTCCCATATATTGATAGAGGGATGTCAGATATCCCATCTTCTCCGGAAGTTCTTTGTTGACCGTGATCTTTTTCTTCTCAATGGTGATCACGCCTTCTGCCACCATTTCCATCAAGCCGGCCACCACCAGCCCGGCATAAGAAGCATCTCTGTGCATCGCCGGCATGTTTCCCTTCGTATCCACCGCCGCCATATAGTATTCCTGTGTCAATGATCGTTTGTCCATCTATTTATCCTCCAAAAGTTTTTATTGACCAAAAGTCATTCTCTATTCATCCCATCTTCCGGATATACTGACAGGATAACAGTCATCCGGTTCATTTTTCAACTGCAGTTTCTGACCCATCCGGCAGTTTGACAAAATCGCCTTTACTCTGAAGAAGCTGACCATCGGTTAGGACTCTCATATCCAGACGGGACACATACATTTTAAGGGCTCCCTCTGCCGCCTTGCCTACATTCTGAAAAAGCATTTGGCCAAACTTATTATAACACTTTGGCCGGGTTTTTGCAGCCGGCCTCCCAATTCCCCTTTAGCTTTTTTCTGAGATAAACCATATCTTTCAGCAAAACGCCGGATTCATATATGGGATGGTCATAATGATCCGTAAAAAAATTCCTGATCCTGTGGGAATATACAAAGCCGCATTTTTCATAGAAAGGAAGGGTCAGCGGGCTATCCCCGGTTCCCACCTGCAAAATGTCATAACAATCCCGATATCTGAACGCAATAAACTCGATCATGGTCCTTGCGTAACCTCTTCCTTGATGTTCCGGTACAGTGGCCAGGTTCTTGATCTCCAGAATACCCTGTCCTTCCTCCGTCACCACACATTCGCATTTTACGCCATGGTCATCCAGTACGAACATGGTTCCCCGGTCAATATAACGATCGATCATATCTTCCTGCTCATCTGCCAGAAGCAGCAAAGGGAGATACTGTTTCTTTTTATCTGTCACTTCCTTTATGTTCATTTATCCCAGACCTTTCATCATATCCCGATACCGCTTAAATCCAGCTTCATAATCAGCCGGATAAGTCACGCCAAGTTCCTTTGCTGTCAGTATTGCCGAATCATGAAACAGTTGGCAGGCACTTTTTATGGCATTCCAGAAATGTTCATAATCGCCATCGGGAAAAGTATGCAAATATAAACGATACATCTCTTCCGGAAGATATTTTTTCAAATACTTGTTCAATTTTCCACAGGATACGCAATAATCGACTCTGCTCCCTATATACCAGCCAAGCATCGTTTCCAGCATACTATGCGACTGAGTATAATAAGTGGACATGGCAAAAGGTAATTCATCTCTGAGGATCCCCTTGACAACGTCACACAATGACCAGAAAAACTCGTTGCAGCAGCCTAAATACCGTTTCTCCCCGGGCCTTTGGACATAGAATTCTTTGTCTGTCGGCGCAGGTAATTTGGGCAGACAGCCTATTTTATCCAAAAGAGGGACAAACAGCCCATTCCGGTTATCTCCCCTCTTCATGACTTCCACAGTTTCCACGCCGATGTCAATACGCTGCCCATCTTCAAAGAGCAATAACCATGAATAGGTTTCGTCATAATGATCCCTCCGGCCGAAACGTTCGCCGTAACCAAAGTCATCATTCTGCTCCTGTTTTAACATAACTTTTCCGAAACCATCCATCCACTTCAGATCTTTGCGAAAGCTTTCTGTTTCCTGCACGACATACATAATATCAAAATCCTGATACATATCCGGTGGTACATTGGGATTCGCCCTTGAGCCTTTCAAATATGCGGCCAATACCCGGTTATCGGATCGGGCAGTTTGGACGATCAGCTGATACATTAAATGGAGTCCTATAAATCAAGCCGCTATTTACTTTCTTCTCCTGCTGCCGCTGGCCTGCATTTCTGGCTTTTCGGTTTTCTTTTAACCGTTATTTTTTCCGCGTCAATATGCCGGATCAGATAGGCATCCATGTCCTCAACACCTGTCATATTCTCATTCAATGACATGCGCTTTTCTTTTGTACGTATTTTGATCTTAAGTATCACTTCCCAGCCGGAATCCATTCTGACTTTCCGGACAATTCCGGTGATCTCGTCCACGGAAAAACGATATGGTCTTCCTGCTGCAGGCCTGACAGTTATGACATCGCCTTCGGCAATCAGACGGAACCGCCATATCCGGAATCCCCAAGCAAGGAAGGGCATGGCAAATGCGGCGCATGCCGTGCTGAACACGATATTAAATGTGAGGCTTGCAATATCCAGCGCTGCTACTAAAAGCGCTGAAAAAGCCAGAGGAACAACAAACGCAGCCATAAAGATCAAATATATTTTTGACCAGTAAACTTCTGTCTTCAGCCCAAGTTCCCTTTCAAACATCACCTGGCCATTGCCACCAAAAAAGTGTATTTTGATATCCCGTTCCTTGCCATATCGGGTTGCCCGATAGATCAGATCCGTCATCTCCCCTTCCGACACGGCGCCTTGATGCCGGATCCAGTAACCGGAGTCAACATCCGCATCAAAACTTCCAAGGCAGGCCTCTCCATCGAACCTGGCGATATTTCCGTTATCATCCTCGATCTGTATGTAGCTTTTCGTGCCTGTAACCTGCAATCTCAAAATCCCCCTTCAGAATGTTTTATATCTTTCTATTTGTCGGTCAAGCCACTCTTGCACATCATTGTTTGAAAAATCATGTTCGTAAGCATACATAACTTTGGGATTTTGCAAAATTTCAGCTAAATCTCCAAAATCATTTTGGTTCATTCCTCTCAAATATAAACGTTCTACAGGCCTTACTTTATTACTCCACACCCTGTCACACCCAAATACGAAAAACCGCGCTCATTTGTGATATGGTTCTCCTTGGATGATCCGGTAACTGCGGTAGATCTGCTCCAGCAGGATGACCCGCATCAGCTGATGAGGAAAGGTCATTTTTGAAAAGCTCAAAAGCATATCGGACCGTTTCAGGACTTTGTCCGACAACCCTAAAGAACCGCCGATGACAAAAGTAATATGGCTGGTACCCGCAACACCCAGCCTTTCCATCTTATCTGCCAATTCTTCCGATGACAGACCTTTGCCTTCTATGGCAAGGGCGATCACATGGGCTGAAGGCTTCAGATGCTTTAAGATCCGTTCCCCTTCCTTTTCTTTGATCTGCTCTTCTTCTTTCAAACTGGCCCCGTCCGGCGTCTTTTCATCCGCCACTTCCACGATCTCCAGCTGACAATAGCGACCCAGTCGTTTGACATACTCATCCACCGCCATCCGGAAAAACTTTTCCTTTATCTTTCCAACACACAAAACTGTGATCTTCATACCCCCCGCCTATCTGCCATTCATCCGGCGAAGGATCCAACTGATCGCCGCAATGACCAACACCACCGGCAAAAGCCAGATGACAAAACGGACAATGGCAGCCACGATCAGAATAACGATCAAAAGAATGCAGGCAGCGCCTCCAAATATTTTCAGCTTGGTTTTCCAATCCAGTTTTTCCCCTGAAGAATAATGGAATGTATAACTACGCCGGCCATGCCGATGGGGCCGTTCCGCTTCCGGTGTCACACCGCCATCACTGTATGTATAGGTGGCATTTCCATAATCCGGGTCCGGGGATCCAGTGTCTCCTGTCATGATCGTTTTTGCCAAAAGTCTGGGATCTCCCAACTCCTCCAACACATCCCTTTCCAGCCGACCATTTGCCGTCTGTTCACGAATATATTGATCATAGTATCGTATCTGATCATATATCCGCGCATCGGACATCTGGCCTTGCAAGCTTTCTCTGAGTATATCTATAAATTCCTGTTTGTTCATACTTCTCCTCCCCATATTTTCCTTCTGAACGTCCCATCCACGATCCTGGTCTGACCGACCATGGACATGGCGCAGTGACGCTTATCCAAATATTTACAAACGAATGACTGGGTATCTTCCAGGCTGACAGATCCGATACGCTTCAGTTCTTCTTCCAAAGGGATCACATGCCCGAAGATGAGGCTGTTTTTTCCATTTGCACTCATCCTGCTGTATGTACTCTCACTGTCAATGATCAACTCTGTTTGGATCTGCGCCTTAGCCACTGTCAACTCCCGTGATGTAAAGCCTTCCGTTTTCAGACGATCCACTTCTCTGAAAATCTCTTCCACCACCTTCCCGGCCGCTTCCGGGCTCATGGCCGCATAAATCTGAAACAGCCCCGCCGTCTCGTAAGAACTGCCATAGGAATAAATGGAATAGGTCAGTCCCATCAGATCCCGTATTTTCATAAACAGTCTGGAATTCATATTGCCGCCCAGCAGACTGTTGACCACAGTCAGGACATACCTTTCTTCACTGATATTGGTACAGCAGTCAAATGCCAGTGTCATATGGTTCTGCTCCATGTCCTTTTCTTTTAGCCAAAGACACGGGGTAAAAATAGGTGGTTCAGGAATCTGGGCCCTCTCACCGCTTTGAAGCTCTCCGAAATATTTTTCTGCCAGTTCTTCCGCCTGATCCCGGTCAAAATGGCCGGCAATGGAGATGACCATGTTGGAACCCACGTAAAATTTCCTGAAAAATGTCAGCACATCCTCCCTTGTAAAATGTCCCACGACCGCTTTATCTCCGGAAATAAGATATCCGAGGGGATGGTCCTTCCACACTTCCATCTGGAGATGTTCGTGGACCAGATCCTCCGGTGAGTCCTCGTAAAGATCGATCTCATCCAGGATCACCCCCAATTCTTTCTTCAGCTCCTCCCCATCAAACCTGGAATGGAGAAGCATATCGCTCAACAGATCCATCACCTTTTCCAGATGGATATCCAACGTTTTCGCATAATAACAGGTACAGTCCTTACATGTGAACGCGTCCATATTGCCGCCCAATGCAGTCATCTCATCCGCCAGCATTTCAGCGCTGCGTCTTTTGGTCCCTTTAAACAGCATGTGCTCAATGACATGGGCCATACCATTATTCGCTTCTGTTTCATACATGGACCCTGCACGTACCCAAACGCCCACGGACACGGAACGGTAATAGGGCAACTCTTCCATCACCAGTGTTATATGATTTCTAAGTACTTTTTTATAGATCATGCCGATTCTCCATTTCCAAAACTTATCCAAATTATACACTATATTCCCCATAAGGCATAGACCTGTTTTGAAAAAGGAATTGTCATTTCATAGGGAATCGTGTATAATTAATGAATTGTGAAATCATTTTTATCATCATATAAGGGGTGCAGATCATATGAAACTAGGATTTGATGCAGATAAATACATCAAAGAACAGTCCAAGTATATTCTCGAGCGCGTCCATAACTATGATAAGCTTTACCTGGAATTTGGCGGCAAGCTTATCTCCGACCTTCACGCCAAAAGGGTCCTTCCCGGATACGACGAGAATGCAAAAATCAAACTGCTTCAGGAACTAAAAGACCAGTCGGAAATCCTTATCTGTGTGTACGCAGGCGACATCGAACGGAACAAAATGCGAGGCGACTTTGGCATCACTTATGACATGGAAGTGTTGCATCTGATCGATGATCTGAGGGATTACGGTCTGGAAGTAAATAGTGTTGTCATCACCCGTTACAGCGGCCAGCCGGCGACAACCGTTTTCATCAACAAGCTGGAACGCCGCAATATCAAAGTATATACCCATTCCGCCATCAAGGGATATCCCACGGATGTGGACAGTATCGTCAGTGCAGAGGGCTATGGCAGCAATCCTTATATCACAACGACCAAACCCATCGTCGTTGTTACGGCCCCTGGTCCGGGAAGCGGTAAACTGGCCACCTGTCTGAACCAGCTTTACCACGAAAACCGTCTCGGAAAAACCGCCGGCTATTCCAAGTTTGAAACTTTCCCTGTATGGAATGTCCCTTTAAAGCACCCATTGAATATTGCCTATGAGGCCGCCACCGTTGACCTGAAAGACGTCAACATGTTGGATTCTTTCCATTTTGATGCATATGGGGAAGTTGCCGTCAACTACAACCGGGATCTGGAAATGTTCCCAGTGATCCGTCGGATCATCGAACGGATCACCGGCAAAGAATCCGTATATAAATCCCCCACAGATATGGGCGTAAACCGGGTTGGATTCGGCATCACTGACGATGATGTGGTCAAAGAAGCATCCAAGCAGGAGATCATCCGCAGATATTTCAAAACAGCTTGCGATTACAAAAAAGGACTGATCAATGAAGATGTGATGCAGCGGATGCAGTTGATCATGGAAGAGGTAGGTTTAAAGCAGACAGACCGTTCCGTTGTCCTTCCAGCTAGAGAACTGGCCGAAAAATATAAAGGCCGTCTGATCAATAATGATATTTGTTCAGTCATGGCCATTGAACTGGAAAATGGACAGATCGTCACAGGTAAAAAATCAGAACTGATGAGTTCCTGCAGTGCGGCGATACTGAACACTGTCAAGGTCATGTCCGGAATTGCCGATGAGATCCTTCTGATCTCACCGAATATACTGGAACCGATCATTTCCATGAAAAAAAATACGCTGCACAATAAATACAGTGCGCTGAATATCGAGGAAGTGATCATGGCTCTGAGCATCAGCGCGGTCACCAATCCCACCGCTCAGATGGCCATGGAAGCCCTGAAAGATCTGAATGGTCTTCAGGCTCACTCCACCATCATGCTGACCAGAAGCGAAGATCAGACACTTCGTAAACTGGGACTGAATGTGACATGCGATCCGGTTTATCCATCGGACAGTCTTTCCTATAATTAATATCCCCCACCATGTCAATAAAAAACAGCCGGTTTCAAAAAAAACGAAACCGGTTGTTCTTTTTCTCATCTTTCATTATTTTACATTTTCCCCAGTTAAAATTCACACATATTTTGAAAGGCTCCTGGAAAAAATAAGACAAAGATCAATGACAGGAGGTTTCATTATGAAAAAATTTTTTACAGCCTGCGGAGCCATCCTTCTTGCCCTGGCTCTCACCGCATGTAGTTCCGGGGATACTTCCAGTTCACAGACCCGCAACGACCTGACAGCTGAACATTTTAAAGGGCTCACATCCGGTATGGCCAGAAAGGATGTGGAAGATCTGGTGGGAGCTGGAGATGAAAGCCTTGGAAAGCATGAGAGCCTTCAGACCTACGGTCTGGCCGATGGGACAACGGCTATTTTGAGATACTGGGATGATAAACTGGTGGGCGCTTACATCCGTGGTACAGATACGGTCGAAACCAGTCTTTTCGACATGATGACCGGTAATGACCAGACTAATGATCAAAATACCACAAACAATCCATCCGAAACAGAATCCCAGTCAAAGGAGACAGCCGAGCATATCACCGGTGAAACGATGAAAGATGAATCCACAGAATAGATCCGGGCAACACAACACGAAAAGGAGCCGGCGTATATACGCCAGCTCCTCCTTTATCGTCTTTTATGACAGGCCGATCATTTCTCGTCAGCGAGTTTGATATAACCGGCAAGTCTTTCCTTAGCATCCCGCTCGTTCTTCTCGAACATGCTCTCTGCGATTTCGGGGAACGTCCGCTGTAAGGATGAATAACGTACTTCGTTGAGGATGAACTCTCTGAAGCTTCCCTTCGGCTCTCTTGTGGAGTCAAGGATGAACGGATTCTTTCCTTCAGCTTTCAGCAACGGATTGTATCTCCACATATGCCAGTAGCCGCAGTTAACAGCTTCTTTGATACGTGTCTGAGCACCTGCCATACCACCTTTGATACCATGGTTGATACACGGAGCATAACCGATGATCAAAGACGGACCCGGATAGCTTTCAGCTTCTTTCAGGGCTTTGACAAGCTGTGCCTGGTTAGCGCCCATGGCAACCTGTGCCACATATACATAACCGTAAGAAACAGCCATCATACCAAGGTCTTTCTTCTTCTGTTTTTTACCGGAAGCGGCAAATTTAGCTACAGCACCCACCGGAGTAGACTTGGATGCCTGTCCACCTGTATTGGAATAAACCTCTGTATCGTAAACGAATACGTTCACATCTTCACCGGATGCCAGAACATGATCCAATCCGCCGTATCCGATATCATATGCCCCTCCGTCACCGCCGAAGATCCACTGGGATTTCTTCACAAGCAGATCGGCATTGGCAATGATGGTCTCACAGGCAGCCTTCACTTCGCCGTCGCCATCATAAGCTTTGGCAGCATCCAGAAGTGCTGCTGCAGACGCCTTGGATTCCTCGCCAAGATTCATGGTAGCGATCCAGTTTTCCATAGCAGCTTTCAGGTCAGCCGGAGCTTTTTCAGCAGCTGCGGAAACGATGTCGCGAACAGCTTCACGGCGCTGTTTCTGGCCTAAGTACATACCTAAACCAAACTCTGCGTTATCTTCGAACAGGGAGTTACACCATGCAGGGCCCTGTCCTTTTTCATTCTTTGTATAAGGCATGGACGGTGTACTTGCACCCCAGATGGATGTACATCCGGTAGCATTTGCAACGTACATTCTGTCACCAAACAACTGAGTGATCAGTTTTGTATAAGGTGTCTCGCCACAGCCTGCACAAGCTCCGGAGAACTCAAGCAGCGGCTGCTCGAACTGGCTTCCCTTTACAGAGAACTTGTCCATCGGGTTGGCCTTCTTCGGAAGAGCCATAGCATAATCCCAGTTCTTTGCTTCGTCCATCTGAGTATGGAGCGGAACCATGGTCAGAGCTTTGCCAGGTGCCGGGCAGACATTTGCACAGCTTCCGCATCCCAGACAGTCGAGCGGGGAAACCTGCATCTTGAAGAAGTAATCCTTAGCCTGAGCTTTTCCAGCTACAGCGCCGAATCCTTCAGGTGCATTGTTCACTTCTTCTTCTGTCAGAAGAACCGGACGGATCGTTGCATGGGGACATACATAAGAACACTGGTTACACTGGATACATTTTGCAGAATCCCAAACCGGAACTTTTGCAGCTACACCACGTTTTTCGTAAGCGGATGTACCGGATTCAAAATGTCCGTCTTCTCTTCCAAGATACATACTAACCGGAAGGTCGTCACCCTTGCATGCGTTCATCGGCATAACAACATTCTTAACGAATTCCGGAATCTCTTTTGTTTCTTTAACTTCTTCATCAACCGCATTGGCCCATTCAGCAGGAACTTTCACTTCCACTGCGCCGTCAACGCCGGCATCTACAGCGGCATAGTTCATGTTGACGATATTCTCGCCCTTCTTGCCGTAGGATTTCAAAATGGCTTCTTTCATGTATTTAACAGCATCCTCGATCGGGATGATATTGGCCAGTTTGAAGAATGCAGCCTGAAGTACGGTATTGGTACGATTGCCCAGACCGATCTCACCAGCGATCTTTGTGGCGTCGATGGTGTAGAACTTCACATGTTTCTGAGCCAGAGCTCTCTTAACATTTGCAGGCAGCTCTTTCTCCAGTTCCTCTGCCGTCCAGCCACAGTTCAGGAGGAAGATACCATTTTCCTTGATGTCGCCCAGCATATCATACAGCTTGATGTATGCTTCGTTATGGCAGGCAACAAAGTCAGCTGTCTTAACCAGATATGTGGAACGGATCGGGTTCTTACCGAAACGTAAGTGGGACTGGGTAACACCACCGGACTTCTTGGAGTCATAGTGGAAATATGCCTGTGCATAAAGGTCTGTATGGTCACCGATGATCTTGATGGAGTTCTTATTGGCTCCAACTGTACCATCTGCGCCAAGGCCCCAGAACTTACAGCTTGTTGTGCCTTCTCCGGCAACGTCAACTTCCGGCATGGTCTCAAGGGACAGATGAGTCACATCGTCGTTGATACCGATCGTGAAGTTGTTCTTCGGAGCGTCTGCTTTAAGATTTTCATAAACAGCCATGATCTGACCCGGTGTAACGTCTTTGGAACCAAGTCCGTAACGTCCGCCAACGATCGTAGCTTTACGTCCTGCTTTGAAGAAAGCAGTACATGTATCCATGTAAACCGGTTCGCCGATGGCGCCGTTTTCTTTGTCTCTGTCTAATACAGCGATCTTGGTAGCGGTTTCCGGGATGGCATCCAGGAAAGCTTCCACTTTGAAAGGACGATACAGATGGATCTGAACAAGACCAACTTTTTCGCCTTTAGCCATCATGTAATCGATCGTTTCTTTAATGGCATCGCATACAGAACCCATAGCAACGATAACGCGGTCTGCCTGCGGATCTCCATAGTAGTTGAACAGTTTGTAATCACGGCCTGTCATCTGGCTGATCTTCTCACAGTACTCTTCAACCACATCCGGAAGTGCATCGTAGAAACGGTTTCTGGACTCTGTTCCCTGGAAGAAGATATCCGGGTTCTGAGCTGTACCGCGGATGACCGGATGTTCCGGATTCAGAGCATTCTTACGGAATTCAGCAAGAGCGTCATAGTCAACCAGTTTAGCCAGTTCATCATAATCTGTACATTCAACTTTCTGGATCTCGTGGGATGTACGGAAACCATCAAAGAAATGCAGGAACGGGATACGTCCTTTGATCGCGGAAAGATGGGCAACCGCAGCAAGATCCATAACTTCCTGAACAGAACCGGAACAGAGCATAGCAAAACCAGTCTGACGACATGCCATAACGTCTGTGTGGTCACCAAAAATGTTCAGCGCATGGGTAGCCAAAGCTCTGGCGCTCACATGGAAAACTGTCGGAAGCATTTCACCGGCAATCTTGTACATGTTCGGGATCATAAGAAGTAATCCCTGGGATGCGGTATATGTTGTTGTCAAAGCGCCTGTGGAAAGAGAGCCGTGAACAGTACCGGCAGCTCCACCTTCTGACTGCATCTCAACAACTTTAACCGGCTGTCCAAAGATATTCTTTCTTCCGTTGGCAGCCCACTCGTCTGTTACTTCAGCCATTGGGGATGATGGTGTGATCGGGAAAATACCGGCAACTTCTGTGAACGCATAGGAAGTCCAAGCGGCAGCGGTATTACCATCCATCGTTTTCATAACTTTTGCCATTTTGAAAAAATCTCCTTTCATTTGTGCAGTAAATATATCTTCTTATATTACTCACTACTATATATTCTATCCATTTCATTCTACTTCGTCAAGAAAGAAACAATGGAAAATTGTTTATAATCAGGCACAATTCGCCAACGCTTTTCAATCATTTCCGCCAAAGGAAACATACCAATATTCCTCACCGCCGGTATACTCGGAATAACTGATATAAAAGCTGTATTCTCCCTCATAGTCGGAATAATATCCCTCTGCTTTCGCCTCAGCAAATATGTCCTCCAGCATACGTGAATAGGCAGCGCTTCCTGTATCCGCCTCCGGATCCAGGAATGTCCAAACATTTCGGATCAGCTCATCGATCATTGTCAGATCATTGGCGCTGAAAGAAATACGGTGCAGCCGTTCTGAAGCCGTGTCCCAATCCACCAGATAATAACCGCCCACATCGTCTGAAAACGTATACATTCTGGTCACTTCATAGTAGGAAGTCGTATCCCCGTCTCCATAATCATAAAGCAGATTGCGGGAATCCTGTGAATAATCATCCGCTCCAAAATAGGTTCCCACCAAAGTCCCCTCTATCCATGCGATATAATCATCTTTATCCACGTCCATATGATAATCGCCCGTGCATTCCTCACCGGCCGCGATCACCTGATCGTCTGTGAGTTCGGTCTCATTTTCCTCATAACTGTAATCCTCCCCATCTTCAAACCAGCCTTCCTCGTCAGCCTGTCCGATGACATAAAATATGGCCAAGATGATGATAAAGATCACAAAGATACGTCCAAGGATATTCCCTTTACGGCCTTCCTTTTTTCTCTTTTTACGTTTCTCCTTTTTCTGCTTATTCCCCGAAGGGATATCCACCTTATAAGTGGACGGCTTGGACTTATCCTCATAGGCATAGGCATCCTGCTGTCCGCCTCCATGCGCATTATCATAAGGATGCGCATCCATACTCACATACCGGTCGCTGTTTCCATAACGATACTTTTCATCTGAAATAGCCTGTGATATATAATCCGGCTCCGTATCCACAAAGACTTCCGGATGACTGTCGATCACCACCGGCTTCCAGACAAAAGAATGGCAGTTGCTGCATCGATGCTTTTTCTTCATCCGCTGGTCACAGTAGGGGCACATATATTCTTTCATTCCCATTTCCTCCCTCAATATATCCTTATGTTTCTATTGTATTCTAAACCCCTTCATACTGCAAGCACCGTTCTGATTTCAATACACTCCGCTCGGACAGATAAATTTATCATCATCTCCCGTTTCAAATCCGAAAGCCAATAGTTGACACTGTGTCAGAGCAGTTGTATAATAGTATCGTTGACACAATGTCAGAACAAAAAAACGAGGTGATCATTTATGAAGAAAAACATAGGTTCTGTATTAGCCCTGTATCCTACTCCTTTGATCGTTGTGGGAGCCCTTCGTGGATGTTTACATCACAAAAGGATTTGAAAGTTTCATCTGCTCCATCAACAGCACCCTGGTGGAAGAAGCCTGTCTGAATGAAGATGGAAAGATCGACTACATCAAACTGAAACCCGTCCTGTTTGAATTCCCCACCTATGAATATCTGGAAACCGGCGATGTCCTTGGAAAATGTCTTTCTTTCAAAGAAAGCAGATAACTGCTGCGCCGATCAGAAGGGAGAACACTATGGCAAAGGAATCATTGGAGCTGATCGCTCAGAGAAAAAAGGAAATCATCGATGCCTGTGAATTTCTTTATCGCACGAAGGGATTCCGGGAAGTGACCATCAAGGAGATCAGTACGGAAACCAGCTTTTCCCGTCCGTCTATTTACAACTATTTTGAAACAAAGGAAGAGATATTCTTGGCGCTTCTGACCAGAGAATATGACCGATGGACAGACAAACTGATAAAGCTGAGCCACTTTGACAGTCTATGGAACCGGGATACATTTGCCCAGGCGCTGGCCCACACTCTGGATGATCAGGAAACTATGTTAAAAATCCAGACTATGAACCTGTATGAGATTGAGGAAAACAGCCGGGAAGAGCGGCTCATGGAATACAAGTGTGCCTTCTACCGCGCCATGACCGCCATTGATAACTGTCTGACGGCTTATCGACCTGACATGGGAGAAAGGTCAAAGTTGGATTTCCGCTATGCCTTTTTCCCATTCCTCTATGGCATCTATGCCTATGCCCATCCCACACAAAAGCAGCTTTCCGTCATGGAACAGGTAGGTATCCCCTCTGCGCAGATGACGGTTTATGAATTGGCATATCACTGTATCCGGCAATTGCTGCCGGAAAGCTAAGGAGGTATCCGTGAATATGGAATATGCAAAATTGGGAAACACTGATATTAAAGTATCAAAGCTCTGCGTAGGCTGCATGAGCTTTGGAAAGGCCGGGACACTCCACGACTGGACGGTGGACGAGGCCGGGACGGAAAAGATCGTCAAACACGCCCTGGATCTGGGCATCAACTTCTTCGATACCGCCAACGGCTATTCGGAAGGGACCAGCGAGGAATATTTGGGCCGGGCAATCCGAAAGAACATTTCAAGGGATAAAGTAGTCATCGCCTCAAAGGTCTACTTTAATCCTGGGCGGCTTTCTTCTGAGGCCATCCACAGGGAAATTGACGGAAGCCTGAAGCGGCTCGGAACGGATTATCTTGATCTGTACATCATCCACCGGTTTGACTACGATACCCCCATCGAGGAAACGATGGAGGCGCTGAACGATCTGGTGATGGCCGGCAAGGTTCGCGCCATCGGCGCTTCCGCCATGTATGGCTATCAGTTCTATAATATGCAGCTTGCCGCCAAAGAAAACGGCTGGGCCCGGTTTGTGGCCATGGAAAACCATTACAACCTTCTTTACCGGGAGGATGAGCGGGAACTGATCCCCATCTGCCGTCAGATGAATGTTTCCCTCATGCCTTACAGTCCTCTGGCAGCAGGGCATCTGACCCGTCCGGAATGGAACTCTGACTCCATCCGCAGCAAAACCGACCGGGCAGCCATGGGAAAATATGACAGCACCCGGGAACAGGATATGGAGATTGTCCGCAGAGTCCATGCGCTTGCGGAAAAGTACGGTGTCAAAATGCAGCAGATCGCTCTGGCCTGGGAGTGGGCAAAGGGCGTAACTTCACCGATCATCGGCGCCACCAAATCTTCCCACTTTGACGATGCGGCAGGGGCATTTGCCGTCAAACTTACAGAAGATGACATTGCCTACCTGGAAGAGCCGTATGTGCCCCACAGGATCGTAGGCGCGATCGACCGCAATCCGGAAGAAGGCGTCAAGCTGTTGGATGTGAAGAAATAAGCAGCAACAAGATGGGTAAAGGGCTATTAACCATAAATATATTGTATAGGAAAAGAGGAAAATAAGATGCGCATTACAATGAATCTCTACTATACCGGAAAAGACGGCAATGCCCGCAAATTTGCCGAGGAGATGGAACGCAGCGGAACGGCCGATCAGATCCGCAGGGAATCCGGGAACGAAAACAAGGGATTTGGGAAAGATCGTCTGAAAGAAAAGGGCTTGTGAAATAACGCGTTCACGTTTTTCACAAGCCCTTGACGTTTATATATCCATCAATTCTGTCGGATCATCATGCGTCTTTTTTGCTGAAACTGATCCGTCCCATCTTATCCTTACCAAGACATTTCACCTTGATCACATCACCAAGGGTAAGTACATCTTCCACCCGGTTGACTCTGTGTTTGTCCAGTTTGGATATATGGACCATACCTTCTTTACCCGGCGCAAACTCCAGGAAAGCGCCAAATTCTTTGATGCTGACAACTTTACCGGTATAGATCTTTCCGGCCTCAAACTCAGAAACGATCATCTGGATCATATCGATCGCTTTGTCGATGTTCTTCTGATCCAGTCCGCATACGGATACCGCGCCGTCGTCATTGATATCGATCTTCACATCTGTTTCCTCGATGATCTGGTTGATGATCTTGCCCTTCGGACCGACCACATCACCGATCTTCTGGGGATCGATCATGATCTGAGTGATCTTGGGAGCATATTCGCCCACTTCTTTTCTCGGCTCTGCGATGGCCGGAGTCATGATCTCATTGATGATATATTCTCTGGCCTCTTTTGTCCGGCGGATCGCTTCCTCGATGATCGGCCGGGTCAGACCATGGATCTTGATATCCATCTGGATCGCTGTGATACCGTCATGGGTTCCGGCAACTTTAAAGTCCATATCGCCAAAGAAGTCCTCCAGCCCCTGGATATCTGTCAGTACGATGTAGTCGTCATCGGTTTCTCCGGTCACCAATCCTGCGGAAATGCCGGCCACCTGCTTTTTGATCGGTACGCCCGCTGCCATCAAGGACATGGTGGACGCACAGATACTTGCCTGAGACGTGGATCCGTTGGACTCGAATGTCTCGGACACGGTACGGATGGCATAGGGGAATTCTTCCTCGGAAGGCAGTACCGGCACCAGGGCTCTTTCTGCCAGAGCGCCGTGACCGATTTCCCGGCGTCCCGGTCCTCTGGACGGTTTTGTCTCACCGACAGAGTAGGACGGGAAATTGTAATGATGCATATATCTCTTGGATGTCTCAGTCAGATCCAGGCCGTCGATCCGCTGGGCGTCTGACAAAGGCGCCAATGTGGTCACTGTACAGATCTGGGTCTGTCCTCTTGTGAACATGGCGGATCCGTGAACCCTCGGGATCAGATCTACTTCCGCGGCCAGCGGACGGATCTCATTGATGGCACGGCCATCCGGACGTTTATGATCTTTCAGGATCATCTTGCGGACAGTCTTTTTCTGATACTGGTATACCGCATCGTCGATATAGCCCAGCCATTCTTCATTATCCGCAAAAGCTTCTGCCAGTTTTTCCTTGATCTGACGGATATTTTCTTCTCTTACCTGTTTTTCATCTGTGAATACGGCTTCTTCCATCTGCTCCGGTGTTATGATCGCTTTGATGGCTTCCATCACTTCTTCCGGAACGCTGCAGCTTTCATAGCTGTGTTTTTCCTTGCCGCACTCTGCCACGATCACATCAATGAACTTGATGATCTTCTGGTTCAGTTCATGGGCGGCAAAGATGGCTTCGATCATCTTATCTTCCGGCACTTCATTGGCGCCTGCCTCGATCATGATCACTTTGTCTCTCGTGGACGCTACTGTCAAAGACAGATCGGACACATTCTTCTGATCCGTTGTCGGATTGAAAACAAACTCGCCATCGATCAGGCCCACCTGGGTTGCGGCGATGGGGCCGTCAAAAGGAATGTCGGAAATGGATGTGGCAATGGCGGAGCCAAGCATGGCTGTCACTTCCGGGCTGCAGTCCGGATCCACGCTCATGACCAGGTTGTTCAATGTGACGTCATTTCTGTAATCCTTCGGGAACAGAGGCCGCATGGGACGGTCAATGACACGGGATGTGAGCACAGCATGTTCGCTGGCCTTGCCTTCACGTTTGTTAAAGCCGCCCGGGATCTTACCGACAGCATACATTTTCTCTTCATATTCCACACTCAGCGGGAAAAAGTCGATGCCTTCCCGGGGTTTTTCAGAAGCTGTCGCTGTGGAAAGAACAACTGTATCGCCATAGTGCATAAATGCGGCGCCATTGGCCTGGGCAGCCACTCTGCCGATATCCACTCTCAGCAGACGCCCAGCCAGATCCATAGAATAACTTTTAAATTCTTTAGCCATAAATACTCTCCTTATAAAAATAAATCTATTTATTTTCACAGGGATTTTCCGAAACTACTGAAAAAACAGCAGTGCCTGCCGGCTTTTCAGTGGTCTCGAATAAAATCCTGTGAAATAATAAACAATGATATGAAGAGTGGGATGACAGTGCCATCCCACATCTCAAATTATTTTCTTAAACCTAATTTTTCGATTACAGCTCTGTATCTTTCGATATCTTTTCTTTTAAGATAGTCCAGTAATCCTCTTCTCTGACCAACCATCTTCAGAAGACCTCTTCTGGAATGATGGTCTTTCTTGTGTACTTTCAGATGCTCTGTCAGATCGGAAATACGGGCTGTAAGAAGGGCGATCTGCACTTCCGGTGAACCGGTATCTTCCGGTGTTTTGCCATACTTTGCGATGATCTCTTTTTTCATCTCTGTTGTGATCATGATATAATTCCTCCTGTAATTTAAAATGCCTTGTGCTAAGATAAGGTTGGAGTGTCCGTTATCTGAACACAGGTTGACTCATACCGTCACATTATAGCATAGCCAATTTCCGTTGTAAACGGTAAAAATGAATTTATTATTGCAAACTGTACAAAAAAACGGTATCATTAATACACACTTGCGGGATATGTATCCCTTTTATCATGTGAATCCTATTTTAATAGAAAGAAGGCTGTCTGATATGAAATTATGGGGCGGACGTTTTACCAAGGAAACGAATCAGCTTGTACATAACTTTAACGCATCCATTGGATTTGACCAAAAATTTTTCCGTCAGGATATCGAAGGAAGCATCGCACATGTGACCATGTTGGCTGCACAGGGCATTTTAACAGATGATGAGCGGGATGTGATCATCACTGAACTGAAACATATCCGCTCTGAGATCGAGGACGGAACCCTTGAGATCACACCGGAATACGAAGATATCCACAGTTTTGTGGAATCCATACTGATCGAGCGCACCGGCGAAACCGGCAAAAAACTCCACACCGGCCGGAGCCGCAATGACCAGGTGGCCCTGGACATGAAACTTTATATCCGGGATGAGATCACCGAATGCGATGGGCTGCTTCTGGATCTTCTCCGTGTGCTGTATAAGATCATGGAAAAGCATCTGGATACCTATATGCCCGGTTTTACCCATCTGCAGAAGGCCCAGCCATTGACACTGGCCCACCATGTGGGCGCTTATTTTGAAATGTTCAAACGGGACCGGTCCCGTCTGGCAGATATTTATAAACGTATGAACACCTGTCCTCTGGGCGCCGGCGCACTGGCAGGCACCACCTATCCTCTGGACCGGGAGATGACCGCCCGCCTGCTGGGATTTGACGGCCCCACTTTAAACAGTATGGACTCTGTTTCTGACAGGGATTACATCATCGAACTTTTAAGCGCCCTGTCCACGATCATGATGCATCTGAGCCGTTTCTCCGAGGAGATCATCATCTGGAACACCAACGAATATCAGTTCATCGAACTGGACGACGCCTATTCCACCGGCAGCAGCATCATGCCCCAGAAAAAGAATCCGGATATCGCCGAACTGATCCGAGGAAAGACCGGCCGGGTCTACGGCGCGCTCATGTCCATCCTGACCACCATGAAGGCTCTTCCTCTGGCCTACAACAAAGATATGCAGGAGGATAAGGAACTGACCTTTGACGCCATCGACACGACGAAAGGCTGTATCCGCCTGTTCACCGGTATGGTGGAGACGATGAAGGTGAATAAAGAAGCCATGAAAAACAGCGCCAAACACGGTTTCACCAATGCCACAGACGCTGCCGACTATCTTGTAAAGAACGGGGTGCCCTTCCGGGACGCCCACGGTATCATCGGCCAGTTGGTCCTTTACGGCATCGAACATCATAAGGCGCTGGATGATCTGACTCTGGAAGAGTTCCAGGCAGTCAGCCCGGTGTTTAAGGCGGACATTTATGACGCCATCTCCATGGAAACCTGTGTCAACACCCGCAATACCATCGGTGCGCCCGGACGCGAAGCCATGGAAAAAGTCCTGGAAAACCATCAGGACTATCTGAAAAATGCCGGGGCTCTCTGACCGTATATATGGAAAGGATGTATCGTCGGCCCTATTAATGGTCGAGACTCATATTTCCATCCTCATAACGAAAGAAGCGTTGCTTCCCTATAAAGGAGGCAGCGCTTCTTTCGTTTGATCATATTTATTTATAGGAGTCTTTCAATATGTCATAAATGTCTTCTGCTGTCAGCTGATATTGGAGATCGATATCCTCGATGCCCGTATTGTAAACTGTCATATTGGCGATTTTTTTAAGATCTTCTTCTTCCACACCGTAGTCGGACATTTTAAGCTGATCCATTCCTGTGATCTTCAGCAATTTTTCCAAGCCATTGATAAAAGAACGTCCCGGATCCCCTTCCACCGGTTCTTCTCCCATAAAGCGTCCCATGCATTCAAACACTTCCGGCACATGGGTATATACCTTTTTATAATATGCCAGGGCCATAACGATCAGGGTGGCCCCATGGGGGAAGCTGGGGAAGAAGCCGCCAATGGTCTGCCCGGTGATATGATGGGAAGTGGTGCCGATCAAAGACTGGGTATAACCGCATAATATGTCGGCGGCGTAAGCCATATGTACCCGGGCTTCCAGGTTTTTTCCATCCTCAAATACCTTTGGGAGCCATTTTGCCACGGTGGTGATGGCTTCCTCTGCATATACATCCACCAGCCTGTTTTCATGGGCATTGTTGATATAACACTCCGATGCATGGAACAGGGCGTCAAACCCCTGGAAGAGCGTCTGAGACATGGCCTTTTTCGCTGCGTATTCACCGGCCAGTTCACTTTCACGGGACACATTGTCCACCAAGTCATTGACATGTACCACATTGCCGCATGCAAAGATACCTGGCACGCTTGTCTCCATCATATGGTTGACAATGGGGCCTCCGGTCACTTTGTCAAGGACCACGCCGCAGCTTTTTGAAACTTCATTTTCCGGTATGAGACCCACGGATAAAAGAAGCGTATCACAGGGGATCTCAAAAGCCGTTTCCGGTTTTGGCTGACGCTTTTCATCCACCTGGGCTACCATCACACTCTCCACCCGGCGTTTTCCTTTGATCTCTGTGATCGTATGGCTCAGATAAAGGGGTATGCCAAAATCGTCCAGACATTGTACCCGGTTTCGAGTCAGTCCTGCCAGATAAGGCATGATCTCCACGACTGCTTTGACGTGACAGCCTTCCAGTGTCATCCGTCTGGCCATGATCATTCCAATATCGCCGGAACCAAGGATGACGATTTCCTTACCCACCAGATAGTTCTGGATGTTGGCAAACCTCTGGGCCGTCCCTGCCGTATAGACGCCTGCCGGCCGGGATCCTGGAAGGGATATGGCCGCCCGGGTCTTTTCCCGGCATCCCATGGCCAGTATCACTGCGCCTGCCTTAAAATAGCATGTTCCCCGCTCGGAACTGACCGCATATACTTCCAGCGGATCCTTGTCGATCCGGAGCACCATCGTATTCAGATAAACATCAATGTTTTCTTTTTCCACTTGTTCGATAAATTTATAAGCATATTGGGGGCCTGCCAATTCTTCACCGAAATATTTCAGGCCGAAACCGGTATGGATACACTGTTCCAGGATGCCACCCAGGCGAAAATCCCTTTCGATGATGGCTACTTTCCCCTGTCCGGTACGCTTTGCGGAAAGTGCAGCTGCCAGGCCTGCCGGGCCGCCGCCGATGACAACTATGTCGTATGTATATTCGTTCATTGTTTTCCTCACTTCCTCAGGGTTTGTTTTTACCTGTCAACATCTCAGATCCTTTTTCATTTTTGCACACTTGCTCAGGCTGTATGCCCAGTTCTCTGGACAGTATTTCCACCACTCTCGGGCCGCAGAATCCGCCTTGGCATCTTCCCATCCCGGCTCTCAACCGCCGTTTGATGGCATCCACCGAATGGGCGCCTCTTCGGATAGCCTCCACGATTTCCGCTTCGGTCACTGTCTCGCACCGACAGATGATGTTTCCATAGCGTCTGTCCTGTTTTACCAGCGCTTCCTGCTCTTCTTCAGAACATTCCCTGAACTTTTTAATGGATTTTCTGTATGGGTTATAATCATCTTTTCGTTTCAGCTTAAGTCCTTGTTCTTCCAAAAGTTCCCGCACATATACGCCGGTGGCCAAAGAAACGCTGACACCTTGAGTGATACCGTTGACTTCAATATAACCTTTCAAGTCATCAAAGGCTTTTATGGACCATTCCGCCGGATCCCTGGCCGGTCTCAGTCCGGCAAACTGGGTAACCGAATCTCTCGGATCCACCTGTGGAAGCATCTTACGTATGTCATGGAGAATACTGTCCAACCCTTCTTTGGTCGTGGATTTATCCTCTTTATCCTCCTGATTGACCGCTGTAGGGCCGATCAAAAGGTTCCCTTCAATGCTGGGTGTGACCAGCTTGCCACGGGTGAGGGGCGTTGGTATGGGAACGATGATATGATCCGGTGCGTAGGGCAGCTGTTTGTCTAAAACGAAGAACTCCCCTTTCCGCGGATAATTCCGAAAATAGCATTTTCCCACTGTTTCCGCCAGTTCGTCACAGTAAAGCGCCGCCGCATTGATGACATACTCGGCAAATATTTCTCCTTTATCTGTCAGGACAGAGCGGACTTTTCCGCCATCCTTTCGGATCTCCAAAGCTTTTGTGGAGGTCATCAGCCGAACACCATTGTCCACTGCGTTCTCCACTAAGGCTGTCATATATTCAAATACATCCACCAGGCTTTCTTTAGGGATCAAAAGTCCGGCTTTGATATCCTTTGACAGCATGGGTTCCATCTCCCGGACTTTTTCTCCGGAGAGGATCTCCACATCAAATACGCCATTGGCGATCGCCTTTTTCTTGTTGGCTTCCAGTACCTTCACATCTTCATCTGTAAATGCCACCTGAATGGCTCCGATCCGTCTGAAATGAACATCCAGCTCCTTTGTCACCTGATCGAACATGGCATTGGAGGCTACCGAAAGTTTTGCTTCCAATGACCCATTGGGTGCATCGTATCCGGAAACGATCGTTGCGCTGTTGCTTTTTGATGCATCGCCGCCCACGTCCTCGTTTTTCTCTATCAACATCACATCCACATCATATTTGGATAACTCCCGGGCAATGGCACTGCCGATCGCCCCGGCGCCAATGACAACCACATCCGTTTGATAGGTCTGCATAATATGGTCTCCTTCCCTTTATTGTATCCGGATCATTTGTCGTTTACATTGTGCACATCCATAAAATAGCACAGAAAAAATAGACTGTCAATCATTCAAAATTGCAGTCTATTTTTAGAAAATTTATATGTTTTATTTATTATCGTTGGAATTTTTAACTCTATTCCACAAAAAATCCACAAGTTAATCTTTTAACAGGCATCCGTTTACCGTTGATCCTCTCCATCGGCTACATTTTTTCGTTAATTTCTTGTCATCGTTGCTCAGCCATATAGACTTTCACACCTTTTGCCCGAAGGCCCAAAACCTCCTTCATCGGCGCCCTCCAATCGGTAAACACCGCATCCGGCACATTGACTGGACAGATATGGTTCAACGCCACTTCGCCGAATTTACTGTAGTCGCACAGAACGATCTTTTTGCTGGATATGTCGATAAACTTTCGGAGCAGTGCAGATTCCTCCACATGATATTCCGTCACTCCCTGATCCACCGAAATACCTCCGATGCTCAAAACCGTTTTATCCACTCGAAAACCGGAAGCAAAGCTGCCTGCATTTGTCCCGGATAAAGAATGGCCGTTCTTTCTCAGAAGCCCTCCGGTCAGATAGACCTGACAGGTATCATTTTCCGCCATCACTGGTATAATCTGCCGCCAGCCGGGCAATGCCCCGCTTCTCACTGAAATTTCTTTCTGAACGCTCCTCATAGACCAGCTCCTGTCCCCTCAGATTACCATAAACAGCTCCGCCGTGGATCCGACGTATATAAGACTCCTTCTCCAATATGATCAGGTCTCGCCGGATCGTCTCTATGGATACTTTAAATCGTTCCGCAAGATTTTCCACTTTATCCCGTTTTTCCTCCGACAAATATTTAACTATCTCTTTTTGCCGTTCGTTCAGCATATATATCATCTCATCCCATTATATTTTGCTTTTTGTGAAATTTTCAGAATAAAAAATCATTTTCCAGACCATGTTCAATGACCGCCTGGACCGATCCTGTCACATGATCCGCAGCCGCTTTCACCTCATCTGAGGCCGTATCCATGGCATAACTCCGACCCGCTGTCACAAGCAGCTCCAAGTCATTGCGTTCATCTCCAAAAGCCATGCACTCATCCGCAGTCATACCCAACACTTCCAACATTTTTTCCAGACCGATCCCTTTATTTACTCCCGAAGGAACAAAGTCGAACCACATATTGCCGGATGTGACCACATGAATACGGTCTTTATACTTGTCCCGGAACATGGGAAAATATTTATCCTTTCCGCTGAAATCACATGCGGCGATCTTCAGGCAGGGACCTTCCACCTGTTCCAGATCTTCCACCACTTTGATATCGTTTTTGATCACATCTTTGATCAATACGATAAAATCTTCCCGCTTTCCTTCTATGTAAGCAC
The DNA here is from genome assembly GCA_018715345.1 of Candidatus Onthocola gallistercoris. Taxonomy (GTDB): domain Bacteria; phylum Bacillota; class Clostridia; order Lachnospirales; family Lachnospiraceae; genus Frisingicoccus; species Frisingicoccus gallistercoris. Next base: position 100,426 of record DVLT01000046.1, on the reverse strand, counting down.
ATTCTTCTTTCGATATAAGACAAAGCAGATCCGGATATTTTTTCAGTTCCTCGATGATCTCTCGTACTAATTTTTCCTCAATATTGCCTCTGAAGATAACTTGATCGCCCATGCGGCAGTATGCGCCGTTTTCCGCGATATAATAAATGTCATCTTCCACCCCGGCAAACAGCCGTCTTATATTCTGGTACTGGCGCCCGCTGGCCACGGCAAACCCAATGCCCATTTCCCGCACTTTTTTTACCAGTTCTATAAACCCTTCCGGCAATACCTGAGCGCCATTTTTCAGTAAAGTGCCATCCAGATCCGAAACGATCAGACGTATCATGATCCTTTTCTCCTTTCTTCTTGTATGAAAAGAAACACTCTTTCTCCGATCAAAAGAGTGTTTCTTTATGGGTGTATTAATTGTTTTCCTCAGGCTTGTCATTACGTTTGGAAGCGAATTTCTCCACCTGCTTACGGATCACCTTTGTCGGCGTTTTCTCCTTCTTCATGACAGATATTTTTACCGCTCCCTTTTTGTCCTGTCCCGCCTCTTTTGTCTCTGCTTTTTTAGTGTTTTCGGGAACAGCTTTCTTTCCGGCAGCCGTTTTTTTCGCCTGTTTTTTCTTTTTCAGTTTTTCCGGTGTACACCTGAATATGCTGATGCCCAACGGCGGAACTGTGATGCGGATGGAATTTTCCCTTTCATCGCACTCATCCTCCTTGGACGGTTTTACCCGGACATTCACATTGCCTTCACCGCCATAGATCTTCGCGTCGCTGTTGAAGATCTCTTTATATTTGCCTTCAAAGGGTACGCCGATCTTATAATTTTTGCGGACAACCGGTGTAAAGTTGCAGACAATAAGAAGCGTCTCATCCCGTTTTCGGTTCTTTCTTAAGAACACCACGATTGTTTCATCTGCTGAAATATTATTGATCCATTCAAAACCATCGGGATCGTGATCCAGACGATACAACGCAGGATACTCTTTATAAAGCTTCAACAGATCCTTCACATAGTTCTGCATCTGCCGATGGGGTTCATATTCCAGCATGAACCATTCCAAAGACTTGGCTTCATCAAACTCGGTAAACTGGGCGAAATCCTGTCCCATGAAAAGCAATTTTTTTCCGGGATGGGCCATCATAAAGCCATAGGCCAGCCGGAGATTGGCAAACTTTTCTTCATAGGTACCCGGCATCTTGCCGATCATGGAACCTTTACCATGCACCACTTCATCATGGGAAAGGACAAGGATGAACTTCTCGCTGTAAGCATAGATCATGCTGAACAAAAGCTGTCCGTAGGCCCCTTTCCTGAAAAGAGGATCCAGCTGCATAAAGCCGAGGAAATCATTCATCCAACCCATGTTCCACTTATAGTCAAAGCCTAATCCTTCATCCTCCGGGCTTTCCGTCACCTTTGGCCAGGCGGTGGACTCTTCCGCGATCATGGTCACATCCGGATTGCGCTTTTTCATCATGGAATTGAGATGCTTTAGAAATTCAATGGCTTCCAAATGCTCTTTGCCACCGTACATGTTGGGCACCCATTCTCCGTCATTCCGGCCATAATCCAGATAGAGCATGGAGGCCACCGCGTCAAAACGCAGACCATCCGCATGGTAATTCTCCACCCAGTACATGGCATTGGCAATGAGGAAATTGCTCACTTCATGCCGGCCATAGTTAAAGATCAAGGTACCCCAATGGGGATGTTCACCTCGTCTAGGGTCCGGATACTCATAAAGCGCCGTACCGTCAAACCTGGCCAGTCCGTTCAGATCCCTTGGAAAATGGGCCGGAACCCAGTCCAGGATAACGCCGATATCCTTTTGATGCATGTAATCAATAAAATACATCAGATCTTCTGGGGTGCCATACCGCGATGTGGGTGCATAATACCCCGTCACCTGATAGCCCCAGGATTCGTCTAAAGGATGTTCCATCACCGGCATCAGTTCAATATGGGTATATCCCATCCGGAGTACATAGTCCGCCACCTTTTCTGCCAGTTCCCTGTAATTATAAAACGGCCTTCCATCATCCTCATCCGGACGTTCAAAGCCTCCTAAATGGAGTTCATAGATAAATACCGGCTCCTTCTGGAGATTTTTCCTTCGGCGCTTTTTCATCCATTCCTTATCCTGCCAGTCATGGGTACCGTCCACATTGCAGATCACCGATGCGTTATCCGGACGCAGTTGAGCCTGTGTGCCGTAAGGATCGGTCTTTAATATCACGTCGCCGCCTTTGACCTTCACTTCATATTTGTAAATATCTCCCTCTTTCAGATCCGGTATGAACAGTTCATGGATGCCGCCGTCGATCCGCTGCATGGGGTGACGTCTCCCGTCCCACTGGTTAAAATCGCCCACAACGCTGACCCGCATGGCTCCCGGCGCCCATACGGCAAACCGGACTCCATCCACACCATGAAGGGTCATGGGATGCGCCCCCAAAACTTTATATATTTCATAATGGATACCTGCTTGAAATTTGCGGATGTCTTCTTCCTGGATCGTTGTCTCAAAAGCATAAGCATCACGACAATAGAAGGATGAATCTTCGTCCTCAAAAACATGATACCGGTAATCATAGGCATCCAGATCCTGGATGATCGTTGCAAAATATCCGTTCTCATCCACTTTTTCCATCAAAACCGGTTCATCCAGGCTGTCACTCTCCACATAAACCGCATATGCCTCCGGAAAAAAAGCCTGTACTACCACGCCATCTTCCGTCTCATGGGTCCCCAGGATCTGCTTCGGTCTGTCATGCTCAGAGTAGACGATCGCCTCGATCTCCGGCCATTGCATATACTGAAATAACTTGTCCCCCATGGTGATACCTCCTGTATATCTTATTGCCGTGTCGCCCTGTCAAAATCTCAGGTACTGCCCAGTCTCAAATTTCATGCAAAAATAAAACGCCTGATCACTGAACTTCCAGCGAAACAGGCGCTTCTCCTGATATCTTACGGCACCGGCCTGTCTTATTGTATAGAATACCATATTTTCAGCCGTTATACCATATTTTTTTCAATTATCAAACAACTTCCCGGCTTTTCCCCTGAAATATCCGTATTATTTCAAAGAATGGATAAATAACCCTGAACGGAGTTTCGGCTCAAACCAGGTGGATTTCGGCGGCATCAGCCGGTTGGCGTCAGCTACAGCAAACAGTTCTTCAATGGATGTGGGATACATGGAAAATGCCAGCATCATATCTTCATGGCAGCGGCGTTCCAGTTCTTCCAATCCGCGGATACCGCCAACATAGTCGATCCTCCGGTCAGTCTTGGGATTATAAATCCCGAAGATTGAAGCCATCACATTATTCTGGAGGATGGAAACATCCAGGCCGTCCACCACATCATCCGAAAGGATCTCCGGGCGCGCAGTCAGTTCATACCACTCTTCTCTGAAATACATGCCAAAGGTGCCCTTCTTCTCCGGCTGGTACGCCTTCTTGCCCACTTTGCGGACTTCAAACTTCTCTTCCAGCTGGGTCATGAACATCTCGTCGGTCAGGCCGTTCAGATCCTTTACCAGACGATTATAGGGAAGAATGGTCAGATGATCCCCCGGGAAGAATACAGAAAGGAAATAGTTAAATTCCTCTCCTCCGGTATAGCCCGGGTTCGCCCGGCGCCGCTTCAGTCCCACCTTTACTGCAGATGCAGCCCGATGATGGCCATCTGCTATATAGATCTTGTCGATCCCTTCAAAGGACTCCCGGATCTGTTCGATGTCATCCATGTCATCGATGACCCATGCCGTATGACGGACATCGTCTTCGCTGACAAAATTGTAAACCGGCGCTTTTTCGTTCTTCACCTTATTGACGATCATATCCACTGTGGGATCCTTCCGGTATGCCAGAAAAATCGGGCCTGTCTGGGCATTGCATATATCCACATGATTGATCCGGTCAACTTCTTTGCTGGCCCGGGTATTCTCATGTTTTTTGATCACATTGTTCTTATAATCATCAATGGAAGCACAGGCAACCAGACCTGTCTGAGCCTTTCCATTCATTGTCAGTTCATAAATATAATAGCAGGGAGTACCATCCTGGATAAACGTCCCATCATCCAGCATTCCCCATAAGATATCTCTCGCTTTTTCATAAACCTGCAGAGAATACATATCCACAGACGCGTCAAAATTCGTCTCTGCTCTGTCGATCCTTAAAAAGGACAGTGGACATTTCTTCACAACTTCAAGCGCCTCTTCACGGCTGTTGTATACATCATAAGGCAAAGCAGCCACTTGTGATGCAGCTTCTTCATTTGGTCGGATACCTTTAAACGGTCGAACTATTGCCATAACATTCCCTCCTGGATTCTTTATCACTATTTGTGATATTACCACAAAAAGCGGGACTGGACAAGGCCAATCCCGCTTTCGACAGCAAATTATTTCACTACACGCACTCTTACGACACCGTCAACAGCTTCGATCGCTTTAACTGCATCTTCAGATACAGCAGCAGTGGTATCTGCCAGAACATACATCCAGTCGCCTCTTGTATTGCTGGTCATGCCCGCAACATCACCAACGATGGCGGACAGTTTTTCTGCAACACTGCTTCCAGCTTTAGCGCAGATGGCAACACGGCCTGCCCCAGCAGGTGTTCCCAGGTCTGTGTTCGGATAGTTTACAGAGTTTTTGATATTACCATTCTCAATGAAATCACGGATCTCTTTAACTGCCATGATCGCGCAGTTATCCTCAGATTCTGCTGTGGAGGCTCCAAGGTGAGGTGTTACGATCACACCGTCCATATGAGTCACTCTCGGGTTTGCAAAATCTGTAACATATTTGCGGACCTTACCAGATTTTAAGGCAGCTTCTATATCATCTTCATTCACCAGAGTATCTCTGGAGAAGTTGAGGATGACTGTGCCGTCTGGCATCTGATCAAAAGCGTCTTTGTTCAGCATGCCGATGGTGGATGGAAGAGCCGGCACATGGATGGTCACAAAGTTTACGTCTTTGTACATATCTGCCAGATCTGTTACTGTTTTGATGCCGCTGTTCAATTTGGATTTCTGAGCATCGCTCAAAAACGGATCATAACCGATAACGTTCATTCCTAAAGCGTCACAGGCATTTGCAACAAGGATACCGATGGCTCCCAGGCCGATAACGCCCATGGTCTTTCCAAGGATCTCGGAACCGGCGAAAGCTTTTTTAGCCTTCTCCACAGATTTGGAAATATTCTCGTCATCTTTGTTTGCTTTAACCCATTCAATACCGCCGACGATATCACGGCAAGCAAGGAGCGCGCCTGCAAGAACAAGCTCTTTAACGCCGTTGGCGTTTGCGCCCGGTGTATTGAATACAACGATGCCTTTTTCCGCACATTTATCCAGCGGGATATTGTTTACGCCTGCGCCTGCTCTGGCAACAGCCAAAAGGCTGTCCGGCAGATCCAGGTCGTGCATAGCCGCACTGCGGACCAGCGCCACATTTGCTTCGGAAAAATCATCTGTTTTTACGTAATCGCTGGTTAAGTTATTCAGACCAACAGCAGCGATGGGATTCAAACAATTTACTTTATACATGATCTCATTCTCCTTATAATGCTTCGTTTCGATTATTTCTGATTTTCAGCAGCAAATTTCTTCATAAATTCAACCAGAGCTTCAACGCCTTCGATCGGCATAGCATTATACATACTTGCTCTCATACCTCCGGTGATCTTATGGCCTTTCAGGTTTACAAAGCCGGCATCTGCAGCTTCTTTGATGAATTTGGCTTCCAGATCTTTGTCACCGATGACAAACGGAGCGTTCATCAGAGAACGATCTTTCGGAACAACGGTTCCATGATAGAAATCCTGGGAATCCAGATAATCGTAAAGAACTTTCGCTTTCGCGATGTTCTTTTCTTTCATTGCTTCCAGTCCGCCGTTTCTGAGGAGCCATTTGAATACAAGGCCGCAGAAATAGATGCCGTATGCGGGCGGTGTGTTGTACAGGGAGCCTGCGTCCGCATGGACTTTGTACTGGAGCATGGTCGGTGTGCCCGGGAAGCAGTCTTTTTCTTCCGGGATCAGGTCTTCACGGATGATGCAGATAACAACGCCGGCCGGACCAACGTTCTTCTGAGCGCCCGCGTAGATCATCGCGTATTTGGATACGTCCACCGGTTCGGAAAGGAAGCAGGAAGACATATCGGAGATCAGATCGATACCCTTCGTGTTCGGCAGCTCCCAGAATTTCGTTCCGAAGATCGTGTTGTTCTCACAGATGTATACATAGTCCATATCGTCTGTGATCGGAAGATCGGAGCAGTCCGGAATATAGCTGAATGTCTTGTCTTCAGAGGAAGCCAGTTTAACGATATCGCCGTATTTCTTTGCTTCGTTGAACGCTTTCTTAGCCCAGTTTCCGGTTACGATGTAGCCGGCTTTGCCCTTATGAAGGAAGTTCATCGGGATCATGGCGAACTGGGTATGCGCGCCGCCCTGAAGGAATAATACCTTGTAGTTGTCCGGAATGTTTAAAAGGGTTCTTAAATCAGCCTCAGCTTCTTTGATGATGTTGTCGTAAACTTTGGACCGATGGCTCATCTCCATAACGCCCATACCGGATCCTTTGTAATCCAACATTTCATCTGCTGCTTCCTGCAGAACTTCAACCGGTAATACGGCAGGTCCTGCTGAGAAATTCCATACTCTGCTCATTTTCTTAATCTCCTTTTGTTTTTTATTTTCTAATCATATCCTCTTCAGAAAATGCTTCTGAGATTGATGCCCCCGGTGCCACCATAGGCCATACTTTTTCGTCCTCATCGATGAGACAGTTGAGTACGACCGGCTGATCTGTGGATTTCATGGCCTCTTTGAAAGCTTCCTTGAAATCATCCAGACTTGTGATGGTTACCCCCTTACAGCCGCAGGCTTCTGCAACCTTTGCATAGTCAATACCATCTCCAAGCATTGTATTGGAATAACGGCGTCCATAGAACAAAGTCTGCCACTGGCGTACCATTCCCAGTACACTGTTATTCACAATAACTTCTATAATAGGAATATGATATTTAGAAGCTGTGATCAACTCGTTGAAATTCATACGGAAACATCCGTCTCCGGCTATGTTTACAACAAGCGTATCCGGCCGGCCAAGTTTGGCCCCTATGGAAGCCCCCAGGCCATAGCCCATGGTCCCCAACCCACCGGATGTGATCAGTTTCCGCGGGTCGTCGTATTTGTAATACTGGGCGGCCCACATCTGGTTCTGTCCAACTTCCGTGCAGATGACAGCGTTGCCATCTGTCAGCTCATAGATCGCATCCACAACAGCGGGGCCAGTCAGACGGGTTTTATCACAGATCTGCGGATATTTCCACTTGAGTCCGGTAATATAGTCCATCCATTCCGGATGTTCCATCTGATTCAGCCGGGCATTCAGCTTACGCAGAATGACTTTTGCGTCACCCACGATCGAATGATCCACAACGACGTTCTTATTGATCTCCGCCGCATCCACATCGATCTGGATGATCTTTGCCTTACTGGCAAAGGTGGACGCATTTCCAACCACACGGTCGGAAAAACGAGAACCAATGGTGATCACCAGATCACTCTGGTTGATACCAAAATTTGAAACCTTTGTCCCATGCATGCCTATCATGCCTGTATAAGCCGGATCATTGCCGTCAAAAACGCCTTTTCCCATCAGGGAATCCGCCACCGGGGCATCGATCTTGTGTGCGAACTTGCGTACTTCCTCCGTGGCTCCCGAGATGACTGCACCGCCTCCCACAAAGATAAAAGGTCTCTTCGCATGGGCGATCATGGTTTCTGCCTTCTCCAGATCCTCTTCGGTAAAGGTATCGGTCACCGGCTCAATAGGCAAAGGTTTTTTATATGTATACTCAGCGGTTGCGCTGGTAACATCTTTTGTGATATCGATGAGTACCGGTCCAGGCCGTCCAGTCTGGGCAATGGTAAATGCCCGCCGGATCACATCTGCCAGCCGATCCACATCTTTAACGATAAAATTGTATTTTGTGACAGGCATCGTGATACCCTGTACATCCACTTCCTGGAAGCTGTCTTTTCCAAGAAGGCTCTTGCCCACATTGCAGGTAATGACCACAATGGGGATGGAATCCATATAAGCTGTGGCGATGCCAGTGACCGTATTGGTCGCGCCCGGACCGGACGTAACAAAGACAACGCCCGTTTTTCCCGTAGCCCGAGCATAGCCATCGGCCGCATGGGTCGCGCCTTGCTCGTGGGAGGTAAGGTAGTGATGGATCTCATCACTGTGTTTATACAATTCATCGTATACATTCAGTATGGTACCGCCCGGATATCCAAAGACCGTATCCACACCTTGTTCTTTCAGACATTCAATGACGATCTGCGCACCTGTCAATTCCATCTTCCACGCCTCCTCTACTGTACTTTTGGGATCTCGAGGATGGCTCCCCGATTCGCCGATGTGACTAAAGAAGCGTATCTGGACAGATAACCCGTCGTCACTTTTGCCGGTCTTGGCTGCCAGTTCTTCCGGCGTCTTTCCAGCTCTTCATCGGAAACCTTGACATTGATCGTATTCTCCGGGATATTGATGGCGATGATATCGCCTTCCTCGATCAAAGCGATCGGACCTCCCACTGCCGCCTCCGGTGACACATGTCCGATGGACGCGCCCCTGGAAGCGCCGGAAAACCGTCCGTCTGTAATCAGAGCTACAGAAGAACCCAGCCCCATGCCTGCAATGGCTGACGTGGGATTGAGCATCTCACGCATACCCGGACCACCTTTCGGTCCTTCATAGCGGATGACCACCACATCACCTTCCACGATCTTGCCGCCTTTGATGGCCGCAATAGCGTCCTCCTCACAGTCAAACACTCTGGCCGGTCCTTCGTGCACCATCATCTCCGGTACGACCGCTGAACGTTTTACCACACAGGAATCCGGCGCAATGTTGCCTTTAAGGACAGCAATGCCGCCTGTCTCGCTGTAAGGATTATCGATGGGGCGGATAACTTCCGGATTCTTGTTAACACAGCCTTCGATATTCTCGCCCACGGTCTTGCCTGTGACAGTGATCAGGTCTGTATAAAGCAGTCCTTTTTTGTTCAGTTCATTCATCACAGCATAAACACCGCCGGCTTCATTTAATTCTTCAATATAAGTATACCCCGCCGGTGCCAGATGACACAGGTTCGGAGTCTTAGCGCTGATCGCATTGGCAACGTCCAGATCCAGCTCAATGCCGGCCTCATGGGCGATCGCCGGGAGATGGAGCATACTGTTTGTGGAACAGCCCAGCGCCATATCCACCGTTAGAGCATTGTAAAATGCCTTCTCTGTCAGGATGTCCCTTGGCCGTATATTCCGACGGAGTACTTCCATGACCTGCATACCCGCATGTTTGGCCAGCCGGATCCGATCCGAATAGACCGCCGGGATCGTACCGTTACCCTTAAGGCCCATACCCAAAACTTCCGTCAGACAGTTCATGGAATTGGCCGTATACATTCCGGAACAGGATCCACAGGTGGGACATACTTTATTCTCAAACTCTTCCACATCCTCAGCGCTCATCGTACCCGCTGAATAAGCGCCTACTGCTTCAAACATGCTGGAAAGGCTCCGTTTCTGTCCTTTCACATGTCCGGCAAGCATGGGGCCTCCGGATACGAAAACGGTGGGCACATTGATCCGTGCCGCAGCCATGAGAAGTCCCGGCACATTCTTATCACAGTTGGGTACCATGACAAGAGCATCAAACTGATGGGCCATTGCCATACATTCTGTGGAATCCGCGATCAGATCCCTTGTGACCAGAGAATACTTCATGCCGATATGTCCCATGGCAATGCCATCGCAGACAGCGATCGCAGGGAATACCACCGGCGTACCGCCGGCCATGGCCACACCTAATTTAACGGCTTCCACGATTTTATCCAGGTTCATATGCCCGGGAACGATCTCATTATAAGAGCTGACAATACCCACAAGCGGTTTTTTCATCTCTTCTTTTGTCATACCAAGAGCGTTAAAAAGTGAGCGGTGGGGTGCCTGCTGCATCCCGGTTTTTACAGTATCACTTCTCAATGGACTCATCTCCTTTTTGTATTATAACATACTTCATGTACTTTGCAATACTTTTTGTACTATATTGTACTTTTTCTGTTGTGCTTTTCACATCTTTCAACGGATGTTTCCCCTGAGGGGATACACGAAGGCCATCCGTCCTGTTTCCCTCTGGATCATACCCGTAAGGATATAAAAACGGCAGACGCATCCCACGTCTGCCGTCATATGATGAAACATCTTCAGATCCGCTCTGCCACAGCGTCTCCCATGGCTTTGCAGCCGACCAGCTTGCCCTTACCATCCTGTATATCTACAGTACGGTATCCATCCTCCAATGTCTTTTGTACTGCTGCCTCCACCGCGTCTGCTTCCGCATCCAGGTTCAGAGAATAACGCAGCAGCATGGCTGCCGAAAGAATGGTCGCCAATGGATTGGCCTGGTCTGTCCCGGCAATATCCGGAGCGGAACCGTGACTTGGTTCATACAGTCCAAGGGATGTCTCACAAAGACTTGCCGAAGAAAGCATCCCGATGGAGCCGGTCACCTCACTGGCTTCGTCGGAAAGGATGTCCCCGAACATGTTCTCCGTCAGGATCACATCAAACTGCCGGGGATCCTTTACCAGCTGCATGGCACAGTTGTCCACGAGCATATGCTCATAGGTCACTTCCGGATAATCTTTGGCGACCTCATCCACAACCTTGCGCCACAGCCTGGAAGAATCCAGGACATTCGCCTTATCCACACTGGTCACATGTTTTTTACGTTTCATAGCCGTTTCAAAACCCTTGACGGCAATACGTCTTATTTCATTCTCATCATAAGTTAAAGAGTCATAGGCTTTCAAGACGCCGTTTTCCTGAACCGTCTTTCGGTCACCAAAGTACAGCCCTCCCGTCAGCTCCCGCATGATCACCATATCGAAGCCGTCACCAATGATCTCATCCTTGAGCGGACATGCCGCTTTCAACTCTTTATACAGGTAAGCCGGTCGGATATTGGCGAATAATCCCAACGCTTTACGAAGTTTCAAAAGACCCGCCTCCGGCCGGAGGGAAGGATCCAGCTTATACCATGGGGAAGTGGTCGTATCGCCGCCGATGGCCCCTAAAAGGACAGCATCGCTTTTTTTGCACGTCTCGATCGCTTCATCTGTCAGCGGAACGCCGGTTGCGTCAATAGAACAACCGCCCATAAGTACCGGTACATATTCAAAATGATGTCCGAACTTCTCACTGACCTTATCCAAAATCTTCAATGCTTCTGTCACGATCTCGGGTCCAATGCCGTCACCCTTAATGACTGCAATCTGTGCATTCATAGTCGATTCCTTTCCTGATACGTCATTTTCAGATTATTTCTTCCAATGACTAATAATATCATAACTTAATTTCAATTTTTTTTCAATGCGTTTTTGCATTCTGGTTCATATAGTTGATCAAACCACCGGCAGCGATCAGATCCTGCATAAACGGTGGGAAGGCTTGGCCTTTATAAGACTCATCTTTCGTCCTGTTATAAATGATACCTTCGTCAAAATCGATCTCCACCACATCACCGGCTTCGATCTTTTCGGAAGCTTCCTTGCATTCAATGATGGGGAGGCCGATGTTGATGGCATTACGATAGAAGATCCGGGCGAATGTTTCGGCGATCACACAGCTGATCCCAGAAGCTTTGATGGCCATAGGCGCATGTTCCCTTGAAGAACCGCAGCCGAAATTTTTCTGTGCCACGATGATGTCGCCTTCCTTGACCTTTTTTACAAAATCCGCATCAATATCTTCCATGCAGTGTTCCGCCAGCCCTTTTGGATCGGTGATCGCCAGATGTCTGGCCGGAATGATCACATCCGTATCCACGTTATCTCCATATTTAAAAACTGTGCCGCACGCTTTCATCTGTCCTACCTCCTTATTTATAATCCCAGGCTGGCCGGTCCGGATATTTTCCCGGTCACAGCGCTGGCCGCCGCCACCGCCGGGCTTGCCAGATAAATCTCAGATGTCACATGACCCATCCTGCCGACAAAATTCCGATTTGTCGTGGATACGCACCGTTCATGGTCCGCCAATATACCCATATAGCCGCCCAGACACGGTCCGCAGGTGGGGGTGCTTACGATGGCTCCCGCCTCGATAAAAGTCTGGATATAGCCGGCTTTCATGGCATCCATGTAGATCTGCTGGGTAGCCGGTATGACGATGACCCGAAGTCCTTTTTTCACCTTCCGGCCTTTTAATATCTCCGCCGCCGTCTGAAGGTCCTCCAGTCGTCCGTTGGTACAGGAACCGATGACCACCTGATCGATATCGATATCGCCCACTTCATCAATGGTATGGGTATTTTCCGGCAAATGGGGGAAGGCCACCGTTGGCTTTAACGTACTCAGATCGATGGTATACACCTCGTCATATTCCGCATCCTCATCCGCTTCATAGATCTTATAAGGCTTGCTGCCGTGTTCCTTAAGATAAGCCTCCGTCTTTTCATCCACCGGGAAGATACCATTCTTTCCGCCGGCCTCAATGGCCATGTTGGCAATGGTAAACCGGTCGTCCATGGACAGATGGGCAATACCGTCACCCACAAACTCCATGGATCTGTACAAAGCCCCGTCCACACCGATCATGCCGATGATATGCAGGATGATATCTTTGCCGCTGACCCATTTTGAGGGTTTCCCTGTCAGGATAAATTGAATGGCTGACGGCACCTTAAACCAGGCTTTTCCAGTAGCCATACCACAGGCCGCGTCTGTACTTCCCACCCCTGTGGAAAACGCGCCCAGGGCGCCGTAAGTACATGTATGTGAATCAGCGCCGATCACCGTGTCTCCAGCGGTGACGATACCTTTTTCCGGAAGCAGCGCATGTTCAATACCCATCTCTCCCACTTCGTAAAAATGGGTCACATCATTTGCATGGGCAAATTCCCGCATGCATTTACAATTCTGTGCCGATTTGATATCTTTGTTCGGGGAAAAATGATCTGGTACAAGAGCAATCTTATTCTTATCAAAAACTCCTTTTGCAGCAAACTTATCCATCTCATGGATGGCCACCGGTCCAGTGATATCGTTGGCCAGGACCATATCCAGATCTGCCATGATCAGATCCCCCGCATGGACCTCCGGAAGTCCTGCCGCCGCTGCCAAAATCTTTTGTGTCATGGTCATTCCCATTGCAATTCCTCCTCACCCGTTGTTTTTATATTTCTTACTTGATAGAATAACACATTTGGAGATATAATAGTAATACATATTATGAATATCTATTATAATCATTAGTTATGGAAAGGACGATCATGGATCAGCATCTGAGTTTATACCGAATATTTTATGTGGTTGCCAATACGGGCAACATATCCCAGGCGGCCAAGCAGCTCTATATCAGCCAGCCGGCCATCAGCAAATCCATCAGCCGCCTGGAGGAAAGTCTGGATGTGAAACTATTTACGAGAAGCTCCCGGGGTGTTTTTCTCACAGCGGAGGGAAAGATCCTCTTTCAGCATATCCAAAAAGCCTTTGAGGCCATCGATACCGGTGAAAACAAGATCAAGCGGATGACCCATCTGGGCGTGGGGCGTATACAGATCGGTACCAGCAACACGCTGTGCCGTTTTTTACTGCTTCCCTATCTTAAACCTTTCATCCGGCAATATCCCCATATAAAAATACTGATCTCATCCCAAAGTTCCAATCAGACATTGGCGGCATTGGATCAGGGCAACATAGATGTGGGATTGGTCGCCCGCCCGGCGTCCATCAAATCGCTGGACTTCTTCTCCCTGGGCAATATATCCGATATTTTCGTGGCGTCCCCGGATTATATGAAGCATCTGAACGCAGTCCACACAGATGACGTCCGCCTGTTCCAGGAGGCCACTCTCATGCTGTTGGACAAGCACAATATGACCCGACAATATATCGATGATTATCTGACCGCCAACCGCATTGAGATCACAGATAACCTGATCGAGGTGACCAGTATGGATCTGTTGATCGAATTTGCCAAGATCGGTCTGGGAGTGGCTTGCGTCATCAAAGAATTTGTCCAGGAAGAATTGGAAAACGGCACTTTGATCGAAATACCCTTGGATATTCCCATCCATCAGCGGGAAGTCGGGTTCGCCTACCTGAAAAAGAGCCGCCGGGAAAAAGCGGTGGAACAGTTCATACATTTTTATAAGGAGTGTCAGCAAAATCATGGATAATTTTATTTTTAGTTTAAATGCCACGGTTCCCGTTTTTCTGGTCATGGTCCTCGGGTGGGTATTGATGAAAACAGGGATGCTCACCAGGTCTTTTACGACCGTTGCAGACCGTTTTGTCTTTAAAGCAGCTTTACCGGTCCTTCTGTTCCAAGATATCGCCACCGCAGATATCCGACAGGTATTTGATCCGGCTTTCATCGCCTTCTGCATGATCTCCACCACCCTCATGTTCGTGGGCGTCTGGCTCTTTGCCCGATGGTATCTCAGGAAACAGCCGGAAATGATCGGCGCTTTTGCCCAGGGAGCGGCCAGGGGCAGCGCCGCTGTCCTAGGCATTGCCTTCATCGAAAATATCTACGGCAATTCGGGCATGGCGCCTTTGATGATCATTTCCGCCGTTCCCTTATATAATATTTTTTCCGTTGTCATATTGACCATCGGGGAAGATATGGGTAAAATCTCTTCTGAAAATACATTGCCTTCCAAAGGTGCTTCTTCTATGAAAGCAACCCTTAAAAAGGCTTGTATCAATATTGCAAAAAACCCGATCATACTGGGGATATTGGCAGGCTGCCTGTACAATCTGTCCGGTCTCCCCATACCCCAGATGCTTTTAAAAACCGTGGACAGCGTGTCCTCCTTGGCAACGCCGCTGGCTCTCCTTGTGGTCGGCGCCAGTTTTGATATGGGACATGCTTTGGAGAAATTTCGCCCGGCTCTTGTGGCTTCCTTCATCAAACTGCTCGTCCTTCCCGCCATCTTTTTCCCCTTTGCCATCGCATTCGGATTTCGGGAAAGCGAGCTGGTGGCCATACTGATCATGCTTGGATCTCCCACCACAGTCAGCTGCTATATCATGGCCAAAAATATGCACAATGACGCGGTGCTGACTTCCGGGATCATCGTCCTGGCCACACTGCTGTCCTCTGTGACACTGACTTTCTGGATATTTTTACTCCGTTCACTGGCCTTGATCTAGAAAAGCACAGCCTTCTATCCTTTTACGGGCTGACGAACACAACAACCTAAAGTCCGGCCATACAAGCCGGATCAGGATAATCGAAAGGATGTTAAAATATATGGCTCAAAATAATTCCTACGGTGCTGAGAGCATATCCGTTCTTGAAGGGCTGGAAGCGGTCCGCAAAAGACCGGGTATGTACATCGGCAGTACTTCCCGCAAGGGACTGAACCATCTGATCTACGAGATCGTTGATAATTCGGTGGACGAACATCTGGCCGGCTTCTGCAGCCAGATCCACGTCACCTTAAATAAGGACGGCTCCGCCACCATTGAAGATAATGGCCGCGGGGTCCCGGTGGATATGCACGAAAAGGGTATGCCGGCGGAGCGGCTTGTCTTTACCACCCTCCATGCCGGCGGAAAATTTGACGATTCGGTTTACAAAACCAGCGGCGGCCTTCACGGCGTAGGCTCTTCGGTGGTCAACGCCCTCTCTTCCTGGATGGACGTGCAGATCAGTCGGGACGGCTATATCCACCACGATCATTTTGAAAGGGGTATCCCCACAATGGCGCTGGAAAAGGGGTTGCTTCCCACCTTGGGAAAGACCCGAAAAACCGGAACAAAGATTTCTTTTCTCCCGGATGATTCCATCTTTGATCGGACGGATTTTAAGGAGGACGAGGTAAAAAGCCGGCTCCATGAAACCGCTTACCTGAATCCGGATCTGACCATCATCTACGATGATCTGCGTCCGGCGACAGCCGAACATTTGGAGTTTCATGAGCCGGACGGCATCGTCGGCTTTATAAAAGATATGAATAAAAATAAGGAACAGATCTGCGATGTGATCTACTTTAAAGGTGAAAATGAGGGGATCACTCTGGAGGCTGCTTTTCAATATGTGAATGAATTTCACGAGAATGTCCTTGGCTTTTGCAATAACATTTATAATGCGGAGGGCGGTACCCATATCACGGGTTTTAAAACTGCTTTTACCACGGTCATGAACAGTTATGCCCGGGAGCTGGGTATATTAAAAGAAAAGGACAGTAATTTCACCGGCGCCGATATACGCAACGGCATGACCGCCGTTGTCTCCATCAAGCATCCCGCCCCCCGGTTTGAAGGGCAGACAAAGACAAAACTGGACAACCAGGATGCTTCTAAAGCCGCATCAAAGATCACCGGCGAAGAACTGCCCCGGTATTTTGATAAAAATCTGGACACACTGAAAAATGTGCTTTCCTGTGCGGAAAAAGCCGCAAAAATACGAAAAACAGAGGAAAAGGCCAAGACAAACATGCTCTCCCGCCCAAAATATTCCTTTGATTCCAACGGTAAACTGGCCAACTGCGAAAGCCGGGATCCTTCCCGCTGCGAGATCTTTATCGTGGAAGGGGATTCCGCCGGCGGTTCCGCAAAAACGGCCAGGAACCGGGAATTTCAAGCCATACTGCCCATCCGGGGCAAGATCCTCAATGTGGAAAAGGCGAGTATTGACAAGATCCTGGCCAACGCGGAGATCAAATCCATGATCAATGCCTTCGGCTGTGGCTTTTCAGAAGGTTACGGGAACGATTTTGATATATCCAAACTCCGTTATGATAAGATCATCATCATGGCAGATGCGGACGTGGACGGCGCCCACATTTCCACCTTGCTCCTTACCCTGTTTTACCGTTTCATGCCGGAGCTGATCTTTGAGGGCCATGTTTATATCGCCATGCCCCCCTTGTATAAGGCCATGCCTTCCCGTGGGAAAGAAGAATATCTGTATGATGATAAGGCGTTGGAACGCTATCGCAAAGCCCATAAGGCGCCTTTTACGCTCCAGCGTTATAAAGGTCTGGGAGAGATGGACGCGGACCAGCTTTGGGAGACTACGCTGAATCCGGAAACCCGCGTACTCAAACTGGTGGAGATCGAAGACGCCCGTATGGCTTCCGATGTGACCAGCCTGTTGATGGGCAATGATGTCCAGCCCCGAAAAACATTTATATACAGACACGCCCAGGACGCCCAGCTGGATGTTTAGGAGGAAGGAACGATGAAATCCAATAATAACAGCGAACATATACTGCGGACCGAATATTCCGATGTCATGCAGAAATCCTATATTGATTATGCCATGAGCGTCATCATCGCCCGTGCCCTGCCGGATGTGCGTGACGGATTAAAACCGGTGCAACGAAGAACTTTATATGATATGTATGAACTGGGGATCCGCTATGATAAACCTTACAGGAAATGTGCCCGTATCGTCGGTGATACGATGGGTAAGTACCATCCCCATGGGGACAGCTCCATCTATGAAGCTCTGGTCGTCATGAGTCAGGACTTTAAAAAAGGGCTGCCTCTGGTGGACGGTCACGGCAATTTTGGTTCCATTGAAGGAGATGGGGCGGCTGCCATGCGTTATACGGAAGCCCGCCTCCAGAAAGCCACCCAGGATGCCTTTCTGACCGACTTGGATAAAAACGTGGTGGGCTTTGTCCCCAACTTTGATGAGACAGAAAAAGAGCCGGAAGTCCTTCCGGTAAAAATCCCCAATCTGCTCATCAACGGAGCAGAAGGCATCGCCGTTGGCATGGCCACCAGTATCCCGCCCCATAATCTGGGGGAAGTGATCGATGCGGCCCTAGCCTATATGAAAAAAGGCACCATGACCACAGAAGAATTGATGGCGTACATGCCCGGTCCGGATTTTCCCACCGGCGGCATCATCACCAACAAAGACGAACTATTAAGCATATATGAAACTGGCCAAGGGAGGCTCCACATCCGGGGTAAAGTTGAAACAGAAAAGATAAAAGGCGGCCGGGATCGGCTCGTCATCACCGAAATCCCCTACACCATGATCGGCGCCGGCATCGGCAAATTTCTCAATGATATATACCAGCTGGCAGAATCGAAAAAGGCGCCGGATATCGTAGATATATCCAACCAGTCTTCCAAGGAGGGCATCCGCATCGTTCTGGAACTCAGGAAAAACGCAGATGTGGAATATCTGAAAAATCTTTTATATAAAAAGACTCGACTGGAGGACACTTTCAGCGTCAATATGCTGGCAGTGGCGGATGGCCGTCCGGAAACCATGGGGCTAAAGACCATTTTGGACTACTTCCTGGATTTTCAGTATGATATCGCCACCCGTAAATACAGTCATCTTCTCATCAAAGAAGAAGAAAAAAGCGAGGTCCAGGAAGGTCTGATCAAAGCTTGCGATGTCATCGACCTGATCATCGAAATCCTCCGTGGAAGTAAAAATATGGCTCAGGCGAAGACCTGTCTGATCTCTGGCGAAACGGAAGGAATCCGTTTCAAGACAAAAAAGTCTGAAAGGGATGCAAAAAAACTCCATTTCACGGAAAAGCAGGCATCTGCCATCCTGGAGATGCGGCTGTATAAACTGATCGGCCTGGAGATCCAGGCGTTGATGAAGGAACATGAGGAAACGTTAAAACGGATTGCCACGTACAAAGATATCTTGGAAAATCATGCCAGCATGACCCGGGTCATTGCCTCGGAACTGAAGGCTTTTAAAAAATCCTTTGCCCGTCCCCGCCGTACAGCCATCGAGAATGCCGAGGCCGTCATTTTTGAAGAAAAGAAAATGGAAGCCATGGAAGTCACTTTCCTGATGGACCGTTTCGGATACTGTAAGACCATCGATATGCCCACTTTTGAACGCAATCAGGAGGCTGCTCTGGCAGAAAATCGTTATGTGTTCCGGTGTATGAACACGGACAAGATCTGTCTGTTCACCGATACCGGCAAACTCCATCTGATCAAGGCAGCTGATCTGCCCTTTGGCAAATTCCGTGATAAAGCCATCCCCATTGACAATTTTGGCAATTATGACAGCTCCGAGGAAAATATCCTGTTTGTGGATTCCCTGGAACACGTGAAATCTTGCCGTCTTCTCTTTGCCTCCCAGCAAGGCATGTTAAAACAAGTGGACGGTGGTCAGTTCGATGTGGCCAAACGGACCAGTCAGGCTACCAAATTGGCGGAAAACGACCGGCTTGCCGCTGTTATCCCTTTATCTGATGATATCGGTCATGTTGTTCTCCAGACCCGTGACGGCATTTTTCTCCGCTTTGATATCCGGGAAGTGCCGGAAAAGAAAAAAGCAGCCATCGGCGTCCGTGGGATCAAACTGGCCGATAAGGATGCGCTGGATTCTGTCTTTTTGCTGAGCAGAGGTTCCGAAACCCGTATTCTTTATAAAGACAGGGACATTGTATTGAACAAATTAAAGCTCAGCCACCGGGATACAAAGGGGACAAAATTGCGTTCCAACCTTTGAACCTCGCTGAACCCTTTTGAATCTTTTTAAATTTTTTTGAATAATCTATTGACAATTCTTTCAAAATATCATAGGATAGAGGTGCATAGAGAATCAATATGTTTCATATCGGTTCTCTATGGACCTAATCTCCTTAGGCCGGCATACTCCCCCCAACAACCGTTATGTCGGCCTAAGTGCCTTTTAATATGAATATCAAACGGACCACTAAGAAAGGATGAAAACAATGATCTACAATTTCGACATTCCTCGCTACGAAAAAGTTGTCAATGATGCGATCGCGTTAAGACCGGAGATCGAAAACGCAGTGGATAAAGTATGTGAGGAGGGCTACTCCAACCTTTTCTTTATCGGCTGCGGCGGAACCTATGCCCATACACTTCCCATGAAATACTGGCTGGATACGACCACATCCAAGGTTGAAGCATACAGCATGATCGCTGCCGAATTTCTGGCCGCAGGGCATAAAAGATTTTCAAAGGATTCCATTTGCATCTTTGCCACCCGTAGCGGAAATACTAAAGAAATCGTTGCTGCTGCGAAATACTGTAAAGAAGCCGGCGCCCGTACCTTTGTCTATGTTTCCAACGACAATACACCGGTATGTGAATATGCCGACTACAAATTTTACAGCTTTGCTGAGGATGATTGTCTGTGCGAAGCCATCTATACATATCTGAACTTTGTCGTGGGACGTTTCCTTAAAAATGCCGGAGATTTTCCGGAATACGATCAGTTTGCTTCCGAATACCAGTCACTGACAGGCTATCTTGTCAAAGCAAAAGAGCTTTATGATGATAAATGCGCTGCCATGGCGGCAGACATCAAAGATCTGGATTATCACATGGTGGTAGGTTCCGGTATGCTGTGGGGCGAAGCTTATGATTATGCCATGTGTGTTCTGGAAGAAATGCAGTGGGTTAAAGCCCAATCCATCCATGCTGCCGAATTTTTCCACGGACTTCTTGAGATCTGTGAGAAAGATACAAGTATGATCCTCTTCTACGGCGACGATGAAACACGGCCGCTTATGGATCGGGTCATGAAATTTGTCAAAAATATCACACCTCATATCAGCGTATTTGATACAGCTGAGGTGGAACTGCCCTTCTCAGAAAAACAGTTCCGCGCCATCGTTTCTCCGCTGGTTACTTATGCCATCACAGAACGGTTGAGCTGCCATCTTGAAAAAGAACGGAATCATCCGCTTACAGCCCGTCGTTACTATCGTCAGATGGATTATTGATCCGTCAAGGAGGCAAATATATGCTGCGTGTTATAGGGGTCGGCGACAATGTCGTCGACCGTTATCTTCATAAAAAGGTCATGTATCCAGGCGGCAACTGTGTGAATTTCGCTGTCTATGCCCGACAGTTGGGTTATGAGAGCGCCTATATGGGGGTTTTGGCCAATGATGCGGAAGGCATTTTGGTCCGTCAAAGTCTGATGGCAGAAGGGGTGGATGTATCCATGTCTCCAGTCATTCCTGGCGGTGAAACCGGCCGTTCCACCACCCGCATCGTAAATGGCGATCGGATCATCACCGATGACAACGACTGCGGAAGTGTTAAGGCAACGCCTTTGCAGCTGACGCCTGAGCGGCTGGATCACATACGTACTTTTGATCTGGTACATACAAGCTGCTACAGCTTTATAGATGACCAGCTTCCCCTGATCCAGTCCACTGGAGTTCCTGTCCTTTATGACTTCTCCGACGAATGGGATGAAGCTGTCCTTCGACGTATATGTCCGTTTGTCCAGATTGCTTTCTTGTCCGGCAAAGACCTGTCGGAAGATGATCTTAAAGCGTACCTGAAACTTGCCGTATCCTTGGGATGCTTTATGGCTATTTCCACCATCGGCGAACGGGGCGCCATCGTCTATGACGGCAGACATTTTTATACTAAGCCGCCTTACAACCCGGACGGACTGATCGCAGATACTCTGGGCGCCGGAGATTCTTTTATCACCGGTTTCATCACATCTTATATGCAAGGGCGGAAAATATACCGGGAATTGTCCGCACAGACGCCTGTACAACTGACAGCATCGGACGATGAAGAGGACTACTTCTCTTCTCTTATTCTCCAAAGCATGTGTGTCGGCAATCTGCTGGCCAGAAAAACCTGCATGCTTCCTGGAGCTTTTGGACATGAGGCAGCCATCCTTGACTGAACATTAATGGCTGCATACTAAGCTGATGCTGACGCATCAGCTTAATTTGCGCTGTGGACCAAGTTTAAGCGCGATCCAAAGCTTTTTCAGAAAGGAAGATAAATTTTGATCAAAGAAGAACGTTTCGCTAAAATCATGGAATACTTGAAACACCGCCATTTTGCCAGCAATCGTGAGATCATGGATTACCTAGGCGTATCCAAAGCCACTGTCCGCAGAGATTTTATCGAATTGCAACAGCAGGGCCGGATCGCTGCGGCACGGGGCGGCGTATCTCTGATCATGGATGATACGACTGCTGTTCCATCCTATAAAGGCAAAAAAAACAGCCATACGACTGAAAAAAATGACATTGCCCAAGCTGCTGCTTCTCTGATCACTGCCGGCGAAACGGTATTCATTTCTGCCGGTACAACCACTCGGGCCATGCTTCCCTATTTGGACGGTTTATCTTCACTGAATCTGATCACAAATGATCTGCTGGTGGCCGCTGATTCCACTTTTATCAAAAATATAGACGTCACTGTCACCGGCGGAAAACTCCGTAAAAACTATTATACACTCCGTGGTTATGCCGCCGAGGACTATGTGCGGAAGATCAAGATCGATCGTGCTTTTATCGGCATGGATGCGGTGGATCCAACGGTGGGCTGTTATATGGATAATGATGATGAAGTCCCTCTCATTGAGCGGGTTATCGAGTCCTCCCATGAAACAGTCATTGTCTGTGACAGCAGCAAATTGTCCAATAAAGCTTTTATGCTCGCAGCCCCCTTTTCCCTTGTCCATACTTTGATCACAGATAGAGGGATCGCTCCAGAGGCTAAACAGCTGATCGAAGAACAGATTCCCCGTCTGATCATCGTCTAAGATCTTTAATAAAAATCGGGGGATACGATCCGCATATTTTTCCATGAAATCAAAACCGCCGCTCTCAGCTCTCCCTGAGAACGGCGGTTTTTGTTCTAAACTATCTGACTTTTATCATCTATCCTTCTTCGGACAAGTACCATAAAAGTGCATGATATTAATATCTTCTGGAATATAATCGCCATGATTGCCATGGGTATAATATTCGCTCTGGGGATTCCCTTCCACATGGATGCCATGGTCTGTTGCCCAGCATACCAATGTATCATGAGAAGCCCAGTTTTCTTTCACGGCATCAACCAGTTTTGCGAACGCATCAATATGATGTTTCATTGCCGCAAGAGATACATCGGATTCCGGAACTGTATCATGCATACAGTCATCATATTCCATATTGTAGACAATGACCATATCATATTTATCTTCTTTGATCAGTTCAAGTCCCTTTTCAACACATTCACCATCATACGGCATAATATAATAGTCAATATCACGTTCTTTGAAGATCATGGACATACTGGAATCATCGTCAGCCACGAGCGCCACCTTCTTGCCGGCTCTTACCATGGCGTCAAACAATGTATCGATCTTGATGACCGGTTTTTCATATTTCATGATACCGTGCTCTTCAGGAAATGCCCCTGTATACATCGAACCGAAACACACCGGCGTGACTGACGGCATGACCGTTGCTACAGGTACTGCTAACTGAGTACGTTCCATAACAGGTGCAAACTCTTTGGTGTACTTCTGGTATAACCACATACCTATAGCATCCGGATTGTAGATCATAATCCGGTCCACCACCGGTTTACCGCAGGTGTTCTCGATCAGCTTTTCTACCTGCGGGATTGGCTCTCTGGCCAGTTTTGGAGCCTCCACACCCAGAGCTTTCGCGATGGATGCCGCCATTTGGGTCATGGAAATTGAGTTGAACATCTTATAAAAACCTCCTTGATAAAGTGATTACAAGACTGTCGCCGGAATGCTCCAAAACCGGAGTCATTCACACATTTCCAGTCTCAGCCTATTATTTGTCCATGAGCTCGTCTACTCGTGAACATGCGACGAAATGGCCCGGAGCGATCTCTTTCAGGGACGGATTGCCCTTCTTGCAGATATCATGGGCGAAATCACAACGTTTGTTGAAACGGCATTCGTCCGGAAGGTTGACCGGAGACGTGATCTCACCTTTGATCAGCTGCCGCTGCGGTCTTTCTTTTCCGACTGTCGGGATCGGAATAGCGGAAAGCAGCGCTTTGGTATAGGGATGGGTCGGTTTCTGGAACAGCAGGTCGGAAGGCGCCTTCTCAACCATCTGTCCAAGATACATAACCGCGATATCATCTGAGAAGTATTTAACAACGGAAAGGTCATGGGTGATGAAGATATAGGTCAGACCGTATTCACGCTGCAGTTCTTTCAGAAGGTTCAGTACCTGCGCCTGAATGGATACATCCAGAGCGGATACCGGCTCGTCGCAGACGATCAGTTTCGGGTCTACCGCCAGGGCTCTGGCGATACCGATCCTCTGACGGCGTCCGCCGTCCAACTCATGGGGATATACATTAACATATCTCTGAGCCAGACCTACGATGTCCATCAGTTCTCTTGTACGTTTTTCGATCGCCGCGCGGCCTTTCAGAAGCTTGTGCTCGATGATCGGCTCACTGATCAGCTGCATAACGTTCTGTCTCGGGTCCAGAGAGGAGAACGGGTCCTGGAAGATCATCTGCATTTCCTGACGCAGACGTCTCATCTTCTTCATACCGTAGCTTGTGATATCCTCGCCGTCAAAGATGATCTTTCCGGATGTGGGCTGGAGCAGTTTCAGGATGGTACGGCCCGTGGTGGATTTACCGCAGCCGGACTCACCTACAACGCCCAGAGTCTTTCCTTCTTCAAGCTTAAAGCTGATACCATCGACCGCGTGAAGAAGTCCGCCAGGAGTATTAAAGTACTTTGTCAGATTATCTACTTCAAGAATTATCTTATTTGCCATCTTTGTTCCTCCTTAAGCAGAATTTCGGATCATCGTACGCGTCGCAGGCAACCATATGTTTCGAGCTGCTCGTTCCGCCGACCGGACGAAGTTGAGGAACTTTCTTTGAGCAGGCATCTGTCGCGTACGGACACCGGGGAGCGAAAGAACATCCCGGCGGCAGGTTGGACGGGTCGGGCATCAAACCTTTGATGGGCTGAAGTTCCTCTCCTCTTTCCTTCAGGTTGGGGAGAGAATCGAACAGACCTTCCGTGTACGGATGATGGGTATGATTGAATATATCATCTGCCGTACCGATCTCAACGATACGTCCGGCGTAAACAACGGCCACGTCATCACAGATCTCGGCAACAACGCCCAGGTCATGGGTGATGAGGATCATGGACATATCGTATTCACGGATAAGATTTTTCATAAGCTCAAGAACCTGAGCCTGGATCGTAACGTCCAGAGCCGTTGTCGGTTCGTCGGCGATGAGCAGCTTCGGATTACATGCCAGCGCGATGGCGATAACCACACGCTGTTTCATACCGCCGGAGAACTGATGGGGATAATCGTAAGCCCGGTTCTCGGCGATACCAACCAGTTCAAGCATTTCTTTTGCACGCTCCATAGCTTCCTGTTTGGACAGCTTCTCATGGAGCTCAACACTTTCAGCAATCTGTTCTCCAACCGTCATAACCGGGTTCAAAGCGGTCATGGGATCCTGGAAGATCATTGCCACATCATTACCACGGACTTTTTCCAGTTCTTCCTGTGATAACTTCAATACATCTACTCCGTCCAGTACGATGCTTCCGCTTTTGATCTTTCCCGGAGGATTGGGCACCAGGTTCAGGATGGAAAGGGCGGTCGTTGTCTTGCCCGCGCCTGTCTCGCCAACCAGACCAAGCGTCGTCTGTTTACCCAGCTGGAAGCTGATACCGTTGACCGCATGGACATCGGCATCTTCTGTCTCGTAATGAACAACTAAATCCTTTATATCAAGAACTAAATCTGCCATATTTTCTACCACCTATTTCTTAAGCTTTGGATCAAGGGCGTCACGTAAACCATCGCCAAGTAAGTTCAGCGCAAGTACTGTAAAGAGGATCGCGAGACCGGGAAGGACGCAGAGATAACTTGCGTCACGCATACGGCTCCGTCCGCCGGACAGCAGGGCGCCCCACTCCGGAGCCGGCGCGGGAACACCGATACCAAGGAAACTCAGTGAAGATGCGGAAATGATCGTTGTACCTACCTGCAGCGTATACTGAACGATGATCGGAGACAGACAGTTGGGAAGGATATGCTTCGCGATGATCTTCCATGTGGGAAGGCCCATGGCATAAGAAGACTCAACATATTCCTGGTCACGGACAGTCATAACGGCCGCCCGCACAACCCGGCAGAAGCCGGTCGCCGCCGAGAAGGAAAGCGCGATAACAAGGTTCACTGTACTTGTTCCGAGAACAGATACGATAACAACCGCGATCATGATGTTCGGGATAGAATAGAAAATATCGATGAAACGCATGATCAGCTGGTCCCAGATACCGCCTTTGAACCCGGCGATGGCGCCAAGAATCGTACCGACTACGAGGCCGATGGTAACGGCGCCGAAACCGATGATCAGGGAGTATCTGCTGCCCCACATGATACGGGCAAACAAGTCACGGCCAAATTCATCTGTACCAAACCAATGGGCTGCGCTCGGTCCCTGCAGACGATCTGCCATATTCTGGCCGATAACCTGTGTCTCATAATCAAAGGCAAGCGGGCTGATGAGCGCTATGATCACCAAAACGAGAAGGAAGATCATACCAATGACCGCGCCTTTATTCTTCAGAAGCCGATGGAATACTTCTCCGAATTGAGAACGGCTCTTAATAACATCATTACCTGCTGCAACTGCTTTTGTATTTTTTGCCATCTCTCAATCACCCCTTCTTAGCGTACTGTGCTTTGATACGCGGATCAAAGAATGCGTAAACAAGGTCAACGACCAGGTTGATCAGACACATACAGATACTGCACATGATGATCGCGCCGGTAACCATTTCATTATCGCGCCGCGCGATAGAATCGTTTACGAGACGACCGATACCTGGCCAGGAGAATACGGTCTCGGCCAGAACGGAACCGGTCATGATCATACTGATCTGCATACCGATCGCGGTGATGATCGGGATAAGCGCGTTCTTCAGGCCATGTCTGAAGATGACCTGACGTTCGGAACATCCTTTGGCCCGGGCAGTCGTCATATAGTCCTGACGGATAACGTCAAGCATGGAGGAACGGGTCGTACGCATGATCAGCGCGGCGAGTCCATAACCTACTGTGACAGCCGGAAGGACAACGCTTGAAAAGCCTGCTTTACCGCCGGACGGGAACCAGCCCAGTTTCAGGGAGAAAAGCAGGATGAGCATAAGGCCGAGCCAGAAGTTGGGCATCGCTGTTCCGAAAAGGGCGAAGACCATGCCCACGTTATCTTTCCAGGTACTTTGATGGATCGCTGTATAGATACCCAGAGGCAAAGCGATGATGACCGCGATAAGTACGGCCGCGCCGCCTAACATCAGCGTGTTCGGAAGCGTTTCCATGAATGTCTGGAATACGTCTTTGCCTGTGATATAGGATTCACCCATATCGCCCTGGATCATACCGAGCATATATCTGCCATAACGAACAAGGAACGGATCGTTCAGTCCCTTTTCTTCACGGATCTGCTCTAACATTTCCGGAGTCGCCTTGTCACCAGCGATCAGAAGCGCGGGGTCGCCGCTGGTCAGGTTCATCGCCCAGTAAATAAGGAATGATGTGACTAAAATAACCGGAATCAGCTGGAGCAAACGTTTTACTATGTATTTGATCATATTGTTATACACTCCTATTCTTTTATGAACAGTTGCCGTCTGCCAATAACTGGAATAATGTCCTAGAAACAAATTTGCGGGCTTGTTACCGCCCGCAAACCTGTTCCAGACAGAATAACTTTTGATTTACTATTCAAGCATCACAAACAACTCTGTCAGTGTATTGTCGTCTTATTCAGCAATGTAAGCGTGTGCCCAGTAGTGGTTGCCGCCGCCGTAGAAGTACTGACCCTGTAAGTTGCTGTTGTAAGCAATAACCAGGTTAGCTATGTACAGCGGAACCTGCGGACAAGCATCTACCAAGTATGTCTGAAGTTCCTGAGCGTACTCAAGACGTTTGTCAGGATCTTTTTCTGTAGCAACCAAATCTGTCAGCTCATCAGCATGCGGATCGCTGTAGTGGTGGTAGTTGGAACCGGAACCTGTGTAGAACAGGTCACGATATACAAAGTCAACCTTGGAATCCTCATTCCATCTCCACAGGAACAGTTCCTGATCGCCGTTTACACAAGTGGATTTCAGAGTAGCATCTTCACAGGGTGACAATGTTACAGTGATACCGATCTCTGCCAGGTTGGCCTGGATAACAGTTGCGATGGATTCGTACGGTGAACTGTTTGCATAGGTCAGAGTGGTGGTGATGCCGCCATCCGGATAACCTGCTTCAGCCATAAGTTCTTTTGCTCTTTCTACATCATAGTCAAAGCCTTCCATGTCATCATAGAATCCCCACAGACCACGGTTAAGGATCGTTGTCTGTAAAGTACCTTTGCCTTCAACAGCTGCCTGAAGAACGGCGTCTCTGTCGATCGCGCAGGCAACAGCCTGACGAAGTGTCTGATTGTCCCACGGTTCCTTTGTTACGTTGAATGCGAAGTAGAACAATCTGGAACCAGCCTGTTCGTAAACAGTGATGTTGTCATCGCCTTCCAGGAAGGACAGTTCGTTGATCGGCGGGTTTACACAAACGTCGATCTCGCCAGCCTGTAATGCGATTACACGGGAGGAAGCCTCAACATAAGGTTTGAAGTCGATGGTCTCAGCCACACCAGGAGCAGCCCAATCGGGAACTTCTTCTTCTGTGGTAGCGCCCCAGTAATCGTCAACCTTAGTCAGACGGCAATATTCGCCCTGTACCCAGGAGTCGAATTTGTAAGGACCAGTACCAATGTAGTACGGATCTTCTACGCCATCCTCATAAGCTTTCTTGGACTGGATAGCCAGGTTCTGGGAAGCCAGAGACTGAACGAACTCGTTGTTGTAGGATTCGATCTCGATGGTGAACTCATAGTCGCTGTCAACTGTACAGGAAACATAACCTGTCAGGTTCGGAGCGGATACGCTTTCCATAGCCATGTCGAGCGTGAACTTAACGTCTTCCGCTGTCATCGGAGTCTTGTTTCCATCGTTGAAGTACACATCGTCACGAAGCGTGAACTTGATATGTGTATCATCTACGAATTCCCAGCTTGTAGCCAAGCCCGGTTCAAACTCACCTTCGTTGGTGAACCATACCAGAGCCTGATGGGTGTTCTTCAGGACGATATTATTGATCTGGTCCTGCTGAGCCTGCAGATCAAGGTTGTTGATATCAACGTCTGTACCGATGATCAACGTGTCCTTATGTGCAGGTATGCTGCCATCATCGGCTGCTGCTGTCGTCTCTCCGGCTGCTGTTGTGTCGCTGCCGGATGTTGTCTCGCCACTGCCGCTGCTACATCCGATCACAGATGTTGCCAACAACGCAAGACACATGAGTAAAGCGAGTTTTTTCTTCATTGTTTTCTCTCCTTCTTTATAAAATTTATTTTAAGTTTGCACTTAAAAATCTCAAGAGATAAATGAATGTTTTTGCATCACTCCTTTTAAAATGCACTGATCAATGTTCTCGTTAATACTTTTTGTTATAATCAGTACTTAACACGTGTTTTATTATGCCATAAATGCTGTCTATTGTCAACAAAACATTTGCACTTCCGTGTGAAGTTTTTGTAAGTATTTGGTAATGCGGACACAAAATTAACATATTTACTTAGATATTATACTCAATAATGCAAACGTGCATAAATTATCATTTTTGATGAAAACCGCTGTTTCTGCCGTCTCGCGGGAAATAAAAAGCAGCTCCGGCCACATATATGCCGGAGCTGTTTTTGTACAATCATCCGCAAATTTTAATTTTCTATTAACTTGCCTTCATCATTCCAGCTGTAGAGTTTGCGCAGTTCTTTGCCGATCACTTCTGACGGATGAGCCGCTGCTTTTTTACGCATAGCGTTGAAATGGGCGCAGCCGGACTGATTCTCCAAAAGCCAGTCTTTCGCAAATGTGCCGTCCTGGATATCGGAAAGGATCTGACGCATCGCTTTCTTTGTCTCTTCCGTAACGATCTTCGGTCCGGTGATATAATCGCCATATTCGGCTGTATTGGAAATGGAGTAGCGCATGCCTTCAAAACCGCTCTGATAGATCAGATCGACGATCAGCTTCATCTCATGGATACATTCAAAGTAAGCGTTTCTCGGGTCATATCCTGCTTCCACCAGTGTATCAAAACCTGCCTGCATCAAGGCGCATACGCCGCCGCAAAGTACGGCCTGCTCGCCAAACAGGTCTGTCTCCGTCTCCACTTTGAAAGTGGTCTCGAGTACGCCGGCTCTTGCACCGCCGATGGCCAGAGAATAAGCCAGAGCCATATCCAGTGCTTTGCCTGTGGCATCCTGATATACAGCCACCAGGCAAGGTGTTCCCTTACCGGCCTGATATTCGCTCCTTACTGTATGACCCGGAGCTTTCGGGGCGATCATGGTCACATCCACATCCTTCGGCGGAACGATCTGACCGAAATGGATCGCGAAACCATGGGCAAACATCAGCATGTTGCCGGGTTCCAGGTTCGGCTCGATGGACTCCTTGTAAAGTTTAGCCTGTTTTTCATCATTGATGAGGATCATGATGATGTCCGCCATCTTGGCAGCTTCTGCCGCTGTGTATACTTTAAATCCCTGTGCTTCAGCTTTAGCCCAGGATTTGCTGCCTTCATAAAGGCCGACGATCACATTGCATCCGGATTCCTTTGCGTTCAGGGCATGGGCATGTCCCTGGCTGCCGTAACCGATGATGGCAATGGTCTTGCCTTCCAACAGTGAAAGATCACAGTCCTGCTGATAATAAATTTTAGCCATTTTAATTCCTCCTGACATAAAAATAAAAATATTTTTTTAATAATACGCAACGAGTGTATATTATTAGAAACACGATCAGTCCAGATAAAGGACACTTTCCGAGCCCCGGGTCAGTCCGGTAAGACCAGTCCGGGCCAGTTCGAGGATCTCATAATTATGTATCAATTCAATAAACGCATTCAGTTTAGATTCGTTGCCTGTCAGCTCGATGATCATGGAATCACTTCCCACATCTACCACATTGGCCCGGAATACGTTGGCCACGGCGATGATATCCTGACGCTGCCCCTCTTTAGCCCGGACTTTGATGAGGACAAGTTCACGGCAAACAGCTCCGCCATCTGCCAGCATCTTGACATCGATCACATCTTCCATCTTTCGGAGCTGTTTTTCGATCTGCTCCAAGATCAGATCATCTCCATGGACCACAACGGTCATCCGGGAGTATCTCGGGTCATAAGTCGTGCCCACTGTGAGGCTGTCTATATTATAACCGCGGCGGGAAAAAAGCCCGGCTGCACGGCTTAAAACACCGGAAGTATTGTCTACCAGCAATGAAAATACTCGTTTCTGTTCCATCAATGCACCTTCCTCTCAATAAAATCAGGGCACTTCGAGTCCGAAGTGCCCGATGTCCTCATTATAGTTATCTGTAAAGGATTTGTCAATAAACTTTAGCCAATTAAATCGCGAAATTATCTTTTTGAGCCGCTTTTCTTTTCATCACAACACGGCAGGTTGTGAAATGGTCTGGCTAAAGCAGCCCCCTCTCCCAGATATTCTTCAATGCGCATCAGCTGATTGTATTTTGCCAGCCGATCCGTCCGGGACATGGAACCGGTTTTGATCTGGCCCGCATTCAAAGCCACAGCCAGGTCTGCGATCGTTGTGTCCTCCGATTCACCGGATCGATGGGATATGATGGCGCCGTATCCGGCCCTTTGGGCCATTCTCACCGCCTGTACGGTTTCCGTCAATGTTCCGATCTGATTTGGCTTGATCAGGATGGCATTAGCGCAGCCTTCAGCAATGCCTTTTTCCAGTCTGGAAACATTCGTCACGAAAAAGTCGTCTCCCACCAACTGGACTTTATCCCCGAGAAGGCCGGTCATATGTTTCCAGCCTTCCCAGTCGTCCTGATCGCATCCATCCTCAATGGATACCACTGGATATCTCTGGATCAGCTTTGCATAATATTCGGCCATCTCCCGGGAATCCAGCCGGGTGCCCCCTTCCCCTTTCAGGACATAATAGCCTTCACTGAAAAATTCACTGGCTGCCACATCAAGAGCCAGGCAGACATCTTTACCCGGCACATATCCGGCTGCTTCAATGGCTTGGGTGATCATCCTCAAACCTTCTTCATTGCTTTTCAGATCCGGCGCAAAACCGCCCTCATCTCCCACAGCCGTGGAAAGTCTCCGCTCTTTCAGGATATTTTTCAAACTGTGGAATACTTCGCTGCCCATACGGACCGCATCCCGGAAAGATTCAGCCCCCGTGGGGATGATCATAAACTCTTGGAAATCCAGGGTATTGTCGGCATGGGCGCCTCCGTTTAGTATATTCATCATGGGCATGGGCATCAGACTTCCAAAAATGCCTCCCAGATATTGATGCAGCGGCAGTCCTGTATAATCGGCTCCGGCATGGGCGCAGGCCAGGGATACCCCAAGCAAGGCGTTGGCGCCCATCCGATCTTTGTGCTCTGTTCCATCCGCTTCAAGGAGCAGCCTGTCAATGTCCTGCTGTCGGGTCACATCTATTCCTTTCAGCTTTCTGGCCAATTCTTTATTCACATGGCCCACTGCCTTCTGGACCCCTTTGCCCCCATAGCGTTCCTTTTTCCCATCCCGCAGTTCCAATGCTTCATAAATCCCCGTGGACGCTCCGGAGGGAACAATGGCCCGGCCAAAGGCCAGGCTTTCTGTCGTCACTTCCACTTCCACCGTTGGATTCCCTCTGGAATCCAGCACTTCTCTTGCATATAAATTTTTGATCTCCGGCATGATAAAACCTCCTGTCTGTCTGTATTATGCGACAAACAGGAGGTTTTATTCATATTTTACTGCTGCTGCCAGTCAGCAGGGTAGGTAAAGTAGGCATAACGGGTTTTAGACGGTGTCTGGAAATGGATGTGGCTTCCCGCCGGAATATAGATGATATCGCCGGCATAGCCAGTTACAACCCGTCCATCGATCTCAATCTCCAACACACCATCGATCACCATATCAAACTCATCGTAATTTAACGTCCACTCAAAACTGGTATGATCCAATTCCATGACACCTGCTCCCATATGGGGCGACTCTTCCAGAGAAACCACATCTTTCAGGCCCACACCCGGAGCGCCTGCAAAAGGTTCACATTTGACCGTTTCCGTCCGTACTCTTAAAATGCCGCTGGGATCCTTATCCTTTTCAAACCCTTCATCTTTTTTAGCCAGTTCCTTCAGGACCTTTTCCACGATCTCCTGGATCATATCTTTATCTGCTGTCATATATTATCCCCCTTTTATTTACTTCTATTGTCCAGTTTCTGTCTCAGCCATTTCCATAGGATATACAACGCCACGATGGCCACTCCCGCCAGGCAGACGGCAGTGACGATAAAGCCTCTGTCATTTTCCGGCCGTTTTATCTGATCCGTGCCCTCTTGCGTTTCCGGTTCCGGCACCCGGTCCCACTGGGCATATAGAACCATATCCTCCGCTGGCATATTAAATGTCAGGCCGCTGTCATAAGACTGACCACTGCCGTCCGGACGGGTATTCCAGCCCATGAACACATAGCCTTCCCTGTAAAGCCCGGAACCATCGTCCACTTCCACCATCTCTTTTTCCATGTATTCTTCCTGCGCCGGCACACCTTCCACACCATCTGCATTGGCCAAGTAAGAAACACTGTAAAGCGGTATCCACCGACTGTAAAGTCTCAGACCATTTTCCGGCATGGCCACCGCACTTTCTGTCTTTATTCCGGTCTCCTCGTCCTGAGAGGCCCGATAAAGCGTCTCGCCTGGTACGTACAGGCCATCCTCACTGGATGTAAGGGCCCACCCTGCAAATATATAATGCCTCAGATCCAGCGTACCTTTATCCAAGACAGATACCATCTCTCCGGTTTTATATTTCCGGGAATCCGCTGGTATCTCGCCTTCGATAGCCAGATCCTCTGGAAGATTGAGTAAGTAGCTGACGGCATAGGACTGGGTGTCCACTGGTATCCACTGGGCATACAGGGTCACGTCTGACTTGTCTATCTTAAAAGTATCGCCGGGTTCATAGGCATTCCCATTGCCGTCCTGTCTGTCATTCCAGCCGGCAAATTCATAAAGAGTACCGTCCGCATCGGTCTTGACCAGACTGCCCGCATCCTTTACTGTGACCGTATCATCACTGTAATAGGTATTGCCGCCGGCGCTGCCCTGATCGTCCACAGGCGCTTCGCCGTCTGTGGCTGTATTGCCGTCATAGGCCACCTTATAAACCCTGATCCAGCGTCCGTACAGTTCCAGGCCATCCTCTGGCATGACCGTCTCATCGGACACCTGCGTACCTTTTATGTCTGTATCCGAATACAGTTCCTCGCCTTCTTTATATATGCCGTCCCCCGGAGTCAACGCCCAACCGGCAAACACATATCCTTCCACTTCCATATTGCCGCTGCCCTGGACCTTCACCGTATCGCCGGCTTTATACCGGGTCGCGTCTTCCGGCGCTTCTCCATTGAGGATCGTCCCTTCCGGATTATTCGCCGTATATCGGACCGGATAATACGTTTCTTTATAGTAATAGTCCACCGTCACAGGGATATCCGATGTGGTATCTCCTGTCTCCTGACCCAGATAATTTACCATCTGATATCCTGACTCGGCAGGAAGTACCTCCCCGATATGGAAGTTGATGCCCGCTCCATTTCCTGTCTTTGCCACCGGATATTGATTATCCCGGCGCTGTTCTAAAAGCTCCACATAATCCCCTTCCGGCGTCAGCGGGACCAATGTATACCATCCGGCTTCCAGCCCAGTGATCCGGGCGCTTTCAGAGCGTTTTTCCTCCTTGCTGTCAAAGACCACTTCATATACTCCCACGCTGTTTTCACTCGTCACTGCCTGGTTATCTCCATCCGCCTGATACAGTTCAAAGGCAAATGTTGAAATTTCATCTTTATAGGGAAATTGCTTTAGCCATACTGTCAGGTCGATCTGACCATAAATCTCTTTCATGGCAAATTCAGCCGACGCAAGCGGCTGTTTTATGGAACAGACATTCTCATATCCACCGCTGTTATCCCTGGACTGACTGGTGGAGACCGCTCCCACGCTGTACAGTTTCAAACGGTAGGATGAGGCTGGCGTCAACGACTCAAGATATCCGGCCGGAAGCACATAACTCGATCCTCTTATCTCCTGACCCACAGCCGTTTCCTGGCCATCTTTTACTTCATACCACTGGCCCGCCAGCGGTATATCCGACACATCCCCCCATAGGCTGGATGGATAAAGGACCGCATAGTCCTCCAAAGCCTCATCGGATACCTCCAACCCTTTCATCACATTAAGCTGTTTATCTTCACAAGTCAGACCTATATGGACATTGACCGTCGTTGTATCAAATGGGATATCTGCTTTTTCTCCCTCTTGATCCAGATAGACGCCGGATTTTCCAAGGATACCCACGGTCACATTATTACCGCCGGCAAAATCGTCACTGGCACGGATATAAAGCGTATGGGACTCCCAATTCCCCAATTCCGGACCGTCCCACAGGATATACCATCCTTCTTCGGACTGGCAAACCTGACCATTTTGTCCTGTACCGTCCGCTTCAACCGGATTGCCGTCCATATCCACCCATACGCCTTTTTCCAACCCATTGCCGTCAACGTCCGTAAAGCAGAAATCTTCACCCGCATAAATGCGGATCTGCTCCGCCTGCCTGCTTTCACTTTCAATCTCATATTGAAGCCGGTAGATACGTTTCTCCCAGTCCACCAGTGCTATGGTCTGGCGCATACTTTTGATCTCTGATATATTATCAACCGACCCGAGAGCCCATGCTTCCCTTGCGGGAACATGGAGCCCAAAACCAGAAGCTCCTGCGCAAAGGCACCCGAAAGTCACTCCGCACAAAGCCAGTATTCTTTTCAATTTCATGGTCACACCTCAATTATCCAGAAATGATCCGCGCAAACGCAGTTCTTTCTCTTTTGCGGCACTCAAACCCTCTTAACAAAATTCCCATGTACTTCCACATTCTCGCTGGTGATGATAAAGCAATCCGGATCATATTCCTGCAGAAAAGACCGAAGATAGAGCGCCTCTTTTTTAGAAAGGACCGTCAGCAGGATGCGGGCATCTTCTTTACTGTAACCGCCGCGTCCTGTCCATTCCGTCACACCCCGCTGGACATGCCGGAATATCTCCTGCTCCATTCCATCTTTTTTCGTGATGATGACCATACTGGTCGTGATATTCTGAAGATGTACTTTATCCATAGCCAGATATGTAAATGCTGCAAATAGCGCCGAATAAACCACAGTTGTCATATCATAGACGATCAGGCACGTCCCAAAGACCAGGACGTTGATGATCATG
Organism: Candidatus Onthocola gallistercoris; assembly: GCA_018715345.1. Taxonomy (GTDB): domain Bacteria; phylum Bacillota; class Clostridia; order Lachnospirales; family Lachnospiraceae; genus Frisingicoccus; species Frisingicoccus gallistercoris. The sequence goes on along the minus strand of DVLT01000046.1, from coordinate 64,190 downwards.
GCCACATTCCCCACTGTCAGGTTTCGCCGCTGGGACAAAATAACGCCCAGCACTTCTTCTCCGCCGCCGGAAGCGCCGGCGATCAAGGTGATGCCGATGCCGATCCCGCAGATCAGGCCGCCGATCAAACAGGAGACGATCTTGTCATCTAGCACTGCCTCTGTCGGTACCGGGATGACCGCCAGCAATACGCTGTAGCAGCAAACACAAAACACCGTTTTCGCAAAGAAAAGGCCGCCCAGACGTTTTCGTGCCAATATGAGCACGGGTATATTCAAAACAAAATAGATGATCCCGGAAAGATCCACATTGCCCTGGATAGATGGGAACAGAAAAAGCATCAGTTCCCGAAGCAGCTGGGAAATCCCCAGGAACCCCCCGTTAAACAGCCCCAAGGGTGTAATGAAAGTATTGATGGAAGCCGAAAAGATGGCTGCACCGACCAGGATCATCCCCCACTCTTTTACAGATGAAAACATCTTAACACTCTTTTTCATGCCGTCCCTCCTCGCAGTCAAAAACCTGTTTTTATCCAGAACAGTATATCATAACCTTTTCCAGAAAACTATACTGATGTTAAATTTCTATTTGTAATGTAAAGATAAAAACATAACTATTGACTAATTTTAAAACCATGTTAAAATAAGAGATAGCTTAAATGCAGATATAGTTCATCGGTAGAACGCCAGCTTCCCAAGCTGGAGAGACGGGTTCGATTCCCGCTATCTGCTTTCTTTCAAGGATACACGAAACACGGGGAACGCCGATAAATTCAAGGTTTGTCGGCGTTTTTACTTTGCCGAAATAATCGTGTTTCTTCCATATTTAACGGTATTTTTCCAGATGATGCAACACGAAATATCACACGAATTTCTGTAGATAATTCACATCCCTGCGAATATTGCATTTTAGAATCGCATATGCTATAATGCCAGTAGGCAAAGAGAAGTAATAAGTCCATGCAAGATGGCAAACGAAAACCCCGGAGCTGCAACCTCCGGGGTTTTCTATTCCTACTTTTGGCAATGGGAAGGCTTAAACCCATAGGCTGGTTGCCGGTTACTTGTCACCGTCCAACCATTTGCAGATGAGATGGCAAATCACACCTGCCGTAACGGCAACAGTAAGAGAAATAATAATATCCACGCAAGACACCTCCCTTCCGTGCCAGTATAGGAGGCGGCAACAGAAGCATTATACCACACACGTCTGTTTGTTTCCAGCATCATCTAATCTTCTTACATTTTGGGCATTAAAAAAAGGACCCGCCGGTTTCCCGGCGAGTCCATATGTAATTTTATTGTGCCATCATTACTCAATGCACAGCTGGAATTTTCCGATCTTGTTCTTCAGATCTCCTGCATAACCATCCTGTCCGTTTCCTATCTCATTGTCATATTGATACGGATAATAGCTGGCGCCGACCGGCGCCACACGGTACTTAGCCCGCTTATACGGCCGGATGCTATCCGGAGTATAATAATACACTTCGATAGCATCAATAGGCGTATGAATGCCGGCATAGCCGTTCTGATCATCATTGATATTACAGCCGGTCACATAAGGCAGCCAGCGGCCTCCGGTATGTACCCTGTACTTGACAGAGCCATCAGATACCCGGATGGCCACATCAGTGATTGAGGAATCCTCCCAGCCGGCATAATCGGACAGATCTGTGACTTCCGGAAGCCAGCCGTGCTTCTGGGTTCGAACGCGGTAATAAGCATGTACGGTCTGGTTGGTCGGCGTGGATCCGGAGGGTTTCGACGGTGTCTGAGGAACGGACGGCTGAGTATTTCCATCCATGTGGCTCTTAACCATATTTAAGAAGCGATCCCATCCCATATCCAGAGTCCTGTGTGGACAATATTTTCCATTCCAGTCCTGGTGCTTCTTCACGCGGTCTATGCCCCATCCGTGCTGTTTCAGGATCCTCGCCACAAACTCGGCAGCGTTCTTCTCAGCCTGAATGAACCGGTCGCCGCCCGACTTACTGTAACAGATTTCCACCGATATGGACTTCCTGTTTCCAGGGCCGTTACCATCTCCGGCGTTCCACGTATTCCGATTTTCCGGAACGCCCTGCACAATCTCCTTATCATCCACAGCATAATGGAAGGATACCTCATTATTATTGCTGATCATATAGGCCACTTCATTCGCTGCTGAAGCATCATTGGCTGTATTATGGACAGTCACATATTCTGGAACCATCTCATACGGACATTTTATGCTATATTTATTTTCTGATAACATGTTTGCTTTTAATCTTGCCATTTCCTTCCCTTTCTGCCGGTTGTACCGGCCTGAAAACTCAAAAAAGAGGACGGCTTCTTTAATCCATCCTCTTGCTTGATCTGATCATTTCCTATAAATTCATTTTTTCTATTAACGCTTCCTGAAGCACTTGAGAAAAATTTATCCCAGCTTTTACCGCAGCTTCATTCAACCACTCAGGGATACTCAGTGTTTTCTTGACCGCCCTTGAACAATGCTTCCTCCGATAAGCTGCCATATCAAATTCAATGACTACCAGAAAACCATCTTCCGTGTCGATCCTGTCTGGATCCGAAGCTGCAGGGACATCCTCGTGACGTTCTTCCATCGTAGTTAATGAAAGACCTAATGCATCCACTGCCATTTCATAAGCCTGATTCATATCTTCTCCTTGGGTCAGACATTCCGGTATATCTGGAAATGACACCCAAAAACCGCCTTCCTCCGCTTTATGAAAAATAGCCGGATAAAACAATCGATCCATACGTGATACCTCCATTCAGGCGGCAGGGGCTATTTTAGCCCCGCCTGTTTTAATAGTGCCTGCTCCAAACCCTTTTTTAAGTCTTTGGAGTGATAAGGAACGATTACCGTTCTTTTATTTTCAGGATTTTCCATTTTTACATGTGAGCCGTTCTGGCTAATTTCCTGAAAGCCGTTTTTCTTTAGGAGCTTTATCATCTCCTTCGGAGTCATTGGCATCTTTTGTATCTCCTTTCCTTATCATGTTATAATTGTACCACGTATTTTTACGTATGTCAATATTTTTCTACGTATTATTACGTATTTCTTGTATCGCATGCGCTACTCACAGAACACCCGCCTTATATATTCGTATCTTTCTTCTTTGGTTCCACATAATTTAATGCCTGGTTGCTGTCAGATACTCCGGCCGTGGTCGGATCTGTTACAATGCCCAGGATCGCCAATACAGCGAACAGAGCATTGACCACTGACAGGAGTTTATTTCCCAGATCTCCCAGGTCCAGGGTAAATCCGAACACAGCTGCGATCACCTGGATCAGCAGAAGCACTGCCGGTATCAGTGATAACCAGAAATTCTTATTTTTGATCCGTACCATCCAATTAATCTTCATGATTCTTGCCCTCCTTGGTTTTAATGTTTAATTCGTGGATTTCTTCGTTCATTTTTGTGATCATCCCATTGCCGCCCAGCTCATGGTAGGCGCTGTACATCTCACAGAAATTGTCATACGCATAAGACGGGATCTCTTTCATGGCCATATATTTATCATGATACTCAATAAGTTGCACCTTAAGCAGGAGCATCGTTCCGCGACTATTCGCATCCCTATCCCGCTTCTGCCTTTTTAACATCCAAACAATATATCCCATCAGCGCTGTCACTATAATAGGAAGGACAATCGTATATGTCTGCAGTAATAGTTCTTTCACTTTTTTATTTCCTCATTTCCCCTATTAGGATGTTCCCGTTGAATTTTTCCACAGACCATTAACACGCACCATCGACAATGCCTTTCGCCATGCCCCGGAAGCCTTCACATAAGCGACCACCGGCTTCTTCACACCGTCTATGTACAGCGTCGCTGAAGCGTCGATCTTATATTGGGCATAATACGTTACATTGCCCGTGATGACCTGGCTGGATGTGATCTGCGTTCCTCCGGATGGCGCTGTAAACCATCCGACAAATTTGTAGTAAGGCTTTGTTGGTGTAGGAAGAGCCCCTACCTGGGATCCATAATTCACTTTCCTGGGAGTATCCGGACTCCCACCGTTGGCCGAAGCATTAAAGGTCACAGTATAGCTGTTGATCTGCCACGTGGCTGTCAATGTGGCATTCCCAGCACCATATCGAAATGTGATACCCGATGTCCCTGTCCCGGATGTCAGGGATCCGGCGCCCGTTAAAGACCATTGCTTGAAGGTGTATCCTGTCCGCGTAGGGTCAGAAATAGTCTTTGTACTATTATAGTTCTGCTTAAAACTCTGAGACTGGGTCGAACCATTCCAGATACCGCCAGCAGGATTGACCGTCAATGTATACTGATTAATCTGCCATACTGCATATAGCGTTATATTGGCATCCCAAATATAGGATCCTCCCGGCTGCCATTTGGCCGTACCGCTTGCACTGTCTGACCAGCCTTTAAAGGTATAGCCCGTCCGTGTAGGTATAGTAGATGATATCTTCATCGCCTGCTGCCATGTCTGTGTCTGAGCTACAGGCGCCCCGCTCCCCCCATTGGCATTGTAAGATATCTTATATGTCCAGCGCTGCCACTGAGCCCACCATTCAATGTTCTGATCCGGAAGACCGCCAACTGTTTGTCCCGGCTTATAGATTGTTCCATTGTTCACATCGGAGTTAGCCCATCCCAGGAAGGTATGACCGGCTCTTGTCGGCACTGTTGTCGGGAAAACGAAATTGACACCATATTGCTTTGTCTGACTTGCCGGACCGCCGCTGCCTCCGGAAAGGTTAAAAGAATAGGTATAGCTGTCCAATGTACCGCCGCCGACAATGCTTCCATCTTCGATATAATACTGGGCAACGGTACTATTCCCGTTTTTATATCCTATGCAGATAGGCGCATAGGCGTACTCCGCCGAGAAAACGCCATAGAAAACCTTGTTTTCCGGTGCTGTATAGTTATAGCCGACGCTGTTCTTATCCGTAGACGTCCAGGCTGTTCCCTGAACGGTTATTGTATCTCCTTGACGGAATGTACGGTGCAGCCTTTCCGAATAATAAGTATATGACCAAGGCATACACTCACCACCTATTCAATGATCTTAAAATAGACATCACCATCAACCCCTCCACTGGGATCTCCCGTCCCGTAGCTGAAGTTTGGGATCCGGTGATAGACTTTAAAGAGCTGCTGCACAGATTCAATGTTCAAGCCGTTTAGCACAACACGATACAGCGGGATATAGCATTCCTTATCCCCATCCTCTATATCGCCAGTCGTATAGGACGGATCTGTGGCCGAAGTCCCTGGCGTACCCTTGACGACCACAACTTCCACGCTCTCTTTCCCGTCATTGGCCTTCGTGTACTTGACACAGATCAGATCGTTGCGCATCTGCCCCTGGGTCCCGTTCTCGATCGTGCATTCTTCCTGCTCATTTTCTTTTGTCCGGCAATGACGTCCCTGGAAGACCAGATTCCCTCCGGATAAGGTGACCAGGTTATTACTGGATATCTCATACGCGAACTTGCTCCCGTGCTCTAAGACGTAAGCATCATTGCCAATAAGCGCCGCTATCTTTGCCGCATCATCATCCGCAGTGATATGGGCGCCGCCTTTGTATCCTGTGATTAATTCCATCTTTCCCCTCCTTCTAAGCTGTCCGTTTCCACATATAACAGGTGATATACGGCTGCATATTGTTGTGGCTGCCGTTTCCTCCGGTTGAAGTGTTGGTGCCTTTTGCCGTCACACTATGGGTATGGTTGGCCGACTGGCCGCCGGTATTGCCACTGATCGTGTGTGTATGTGCGCCAGCAGACTGCATATATTTGGAACCGCTCTGGAACGAAGTTTTTTTATTCCCCACGGATGTATCTGGAACCCACAGCCCGGTAAGGCTTCCTCCATCATTTGGTGTCAATACATAGTTGTGAACGTGTGCTCCTGCGCCGCCTGTCGTACCACTGAAACCATGGGTATGATTGGCTGACTGATTCCCGGTATTTACAGCACTTCCGGAAAAAGTATGGGTATGCGACGGCATTTCCGTAGCGGTCAGTTTATGCGTTTTTTCGCCGCCGGTTTTTTCAGCGGCATTCAGATCCGTATCGCTGGCATTGACTCCAACCGGCACCCGGCCGCTGCCCCAGGCTGTCCACGTGCCACCGAACAGAGTGCCGGGATTCACATTGTTGACCGAAAGATAGATCGATCCTACTGGATACACCTTGTCCACGATATTTTCTTCCGGCTGGACCGGCGCTGTTGCGCTGGATCGGTTTAAGGTGTTACCGCCCACTTTATACTCGATCGATTCATTTCCATTACTCACATGGATGATCTTTTCCGTGATCTGTTTTGACATATAGATGCCGGTATCATAGTCCCGGCCCCCGACAATGTCCCCAATGGCCACATCGGTCACATCGCCTCGCATACCGGCCAGGGAAGAGTTATATAAAGACATATCCATGTTGGTATAAGACATCAGCTCCTTCAGCCGGTCGATCCCTGCTTCCAGGAGAGCATCTGCTGTCTCTGCATTGGAGTAGTCATACACCTGAGCCCTTTCATCCTTGCCGGTATAGAAGGGTGTCTGTCCGATGCTGCCATCTTCCTGGACATACAGATGGACGACCAGACGTTCCGTCAGCTCACCTTTTCCCAGGCAGATCAGATGGTTGATCCCGCCGGTATACTTTTCCATCTCAAAATTCAGGAAAGCCAGTGTCCCGTCTTTGGAATATTCCAATTCCTCGGAATAATCGTGGATCGGCACAGCAGAAAGTGAAACGAAACCGCTGCCATTTGCCTCACCGGAATCATATCGGATATCCAGCCGGGCATCCTTTGTCAGGAGCATCTTTTCCAAGCCCGCCAGGACATCCACATACCGGTCAAAGGCATAGTCCTGGAGAAGGATCCCGGACGTCCCATCTACATCAAAAATACCTCCGTAAGTATCGCAGGCCACCGTATCGATGATCGCATTGGCATCGCCGGATACGATACGGTAAGCCTGTCCTTCCGGAGGTTCAATGATCTTTTTTGTGAGAAGCCCGCGCCATGTTGGACCCGATAACGTGACTGTCTGGCCATTTGTGGAAGTCTTGATCTTATCGATGATCCCGCCATACTCTTCATTGGGAACGCATAGACGGTAACCATCGGATATTCCCAGAGACTTATATAATTCAAAAGACAGCTGCATTTCAAAGTCGTTGGTATTGCCGATGTCAATATCAATGTACTGCCTTTCCTTCAGGAGCGCCACCTCAAGCCCTTCGCTGTCAGCAATTATAAAATCCATTCCGGCTCACTCCTCTCGATATACAGGGTCAGGTCGAAACCAAATCCAGACCAGGACATCTGGCTGTTGCCTGCCGGGATCTTCTTGTAGATATCATAGTCCTTATCCCTGGCATTATATTTTGGCGTCACAATACCATCCACACTGACCTGTTCCACCACCTTCTCCCGGCTGTCGATGACCAGATATTCGTCTTCTTCCAGCTCTGTATAGACCCGGTAGACATCCTGACCAATGGTCACCGCCGGATTCAATATCGGCCCATAGATCGTCATCCGGAAATCTGCCGCTTCATATCCCGGATTATCCATGCTGTTGGAAAATACCGATGGCATATAGTCGTAAGGATAGTCTATTGGATAATCCAGGAAGTCGCTCTCTTCCGTCATGCTATTCATCAGATAGGATTTTTTATGCTCCGTCACCCAATATGGAGCGCCGGAAACAATGGCAATGGTATTATCCAAAGAATTGCAGCCATACTCCCATTCCGTCTTTTCACTCCCAAAGATATAGCAGCTCATATACTGGCCATCGATATAGAGCTTCCCTGGCGTCATGGATGACACATCCGCATCCACTACCCTAAAAAACCGGTTCAGCGCATCGTAATAATCCTTCCTGGTCGATGCCTCCACTGTCAGTTGTACGCTTTTTTCCACCACAGGAGTATTAAAGCTGGATATGTTCCCTCCGGAAGTGGTCTCCATATAGGTATAATTCCGTTTATAATTGAACAGGTCTGCCGTCTGTATCCGATAAGGCCAGCGGACGAGATCCAACTTTTCATTTTTGGAATTGATATAGTATATTTCCATCAGATCACCTCGCTTACAAGCCGGCCAAAGATCCGTTTGTCGCAGTCAATATGGATACCCGCCCGGATAAAGGCGCTGATAATGGCGTTAGCCATCTTCTCATAGTCTTCCGCTTCATGCCGGTTCTCCACATTGACCTCCCGGTATGCTTTGTTAACAAACTGCGCCGACATCATGCCGGCGACTGCTGCCTTATCCTGGAAGACCGCCTGTTTCATCTTAGATACCATAGAAGATACATCGATACCGGTAAAATCCAGGGCATCCATAGCCGTATCTGAAAGTTCTGATGCTGCTTCCGCCACATCGTCTTCCTTATCCCGAATACCACCGGCGTAACCATCGCCAAAGTCATGGGCCAGCTTCCGGGTCTTTTTAGACGGTGAGGCCGAAGCCTGTTCTGCTTTTACGGCCGCGATCGCCTGGCTTGCCATGGATGCTGCAGCTGCTACGACAGAACCAATGCCACCCCATATCCCATTGGCATATCCAGCGGCAAATTCAGCGCCGGCGCCATATCCATCGATACTTCTCAGAGCATTATCCGCTGCATTGGCAAGCGCCTGGCCGGCCAAAGAGGCCAATGACGCTTTGTCCCATCTGTCCAGCATGTTTTTCAGTTTTCTATAACGAATCACCGTCTGGCAATATTCCGCTTTGAAGCGTTCTTTGTAGTCCTCACTATTCATCATTTCTACTGTGTCTTTGAGTTCCATCGGTCTTTTTCCCATAAGTTCACCTTTCATTTCTTAAAAATGAGCATAAGAAAACCACCGGCCAATTCCGACTGGTGGTTTTAAACAAAATCAACTGTTTTCCCCAAATAACTTTTATCTGAAACAATCGCAATACATTGGGGCATATCATAGATCGGCACCGGATCAAATTCCTCCGTTCCAATACGATATTTTCTATAATTTACTTGCGGTATTTCATCCAACTTCAATATAGCATACTGTTTTATCCGAAATTCATCGACAACTTTGCTCATTAACCCGTTCGCCTCCTCATTGATATTTTTTCAATTCCTGCTGGTAAAATTCTAATTGCTGCCGTGTTAAATCAATCTCTTTTCTTGGAATCTTATACTTTTCCGCATTTTTCAGCAAATATTGTTTGGCGTCTATCTCGTTTAAAATACTTCTAAGTGGTTCTTCTTTATCATTATTCGATCTTGCAAGATTCTGCTCAAAATGATACATCTCTTCCAACACTTCACTGATACAAACATCTTTGCGAAACATTAGAACATCATTAATATTAGCTGCCGCTGCTTCCATCTTATCAAGATGTGCCTCTACTTCCTTTGTTCCCCGAAGAATAACCGCGCCTTTTTTTCTGGCTTGGATCGTTAGCCTGTCAAAAGTTTCATCGCTGATAAATTTAAAGTTTTCCCGAGTATCGTTTAATTTTCTGGTTAATTTTATTATATCAGAATCCGATGTCTTTTCAACAAATTCATGTAAAGTTTCCTCTCCCAGTTTCCTGTTCGCCCATACAGATTTCTGGCTCACCGACCGGTCAAATCCCCGGATCCGTCCCTGATCATCCTTGACAGCATAGACCTGTGTCCGGGAAGAGTCCACCCGCCGCTTGGTCTGCTTGCAGAAGTCCCGCAGTTCTTTTTCCTGGGATTTCAGCCGGACAGACTGATCGTCAAATTCCATCTTGAGCTTGCTTTTCAGCGCTTCGTCATCGGTCTCCCTCATGGCCGCATTACATGCTGTCAGCTGCCTTTTGGTTTCCCGGATCTTTCTTTCATACCCCCGCTGCATCTGACTGCATTCATAATCTGTCAGCTTCTTGCCATTGTACTCATATTTCTTTGCTTTATAATCATTGAGCATGGCTTTGGTATAGGCGGGTGCAGAAATGCCTGGAAAGAACGCATGGAAACTATGCCGGCAGTTCCAGCCGCATAAGCCTGCGCCTGTACCATAGCCGGTCTCTGAAAATGGCGGATACTTCTTGTCCTTTCCACTCCTGCAGAAGACTTTTCCCTGCCATTTTTCATGGTCCGGACGCGCGCCACTGTGAGCCGTTGTCTCCACATAATCACAATGGGCTTCATCGCAGTAAGCTTCAGACATCTTTGCTGCTGTCTGATTGACCCCGGTCAGCACCGCCCGTCGTATGGCCACATCCACCTTATCCGACCGGCCGGAAGGATAGAGGACAGACGCGCCCTCCTTTGCTACCGACAATATCGCTCTTTTGATCGCTTCCTGGTAAGATAATGTCCCGCTGGACACCTGCATATAAGCCAGATTCACCACATTGTAATAGGCGTCCTGGGCCCGGATCGCTGTTGTCAGCGTCAGATTGGAAAGATCACGGCCAGTCTTGTCAATACCGGCCTGCAGCAGTTTCATCATTTCTTCGGACTGTTTTGCATTTTCGCAAAGGCTTTTAATTTTTTAAAATGTTCACAACCTTTTCACAGAAATGACACATTTATATAATAATATAGTAACTGTTCAAAAGAACGAGCAATCAAATGCGAAGTTTCTTTTTTATTGCGTCTGGCACATTGTGCCAGACGCCTCCCCCCAGATTTATCTTTTTCTATTATTTTATGATAGAAGGCATCCTTTCGGATGCCTTTTTTGCTGTATCGGGCAGGGGCACCTTTCAATCTGTTTCACCCAAATATTCTTCCAGCGTCTGATCCGCCTCTGTCATGGCTTTTGCATGTTGGACGCCCACATAGCGGAAATGCCAAGATTCATAGGTTATCCCTGTGATAGCCTCTTTATCCGCCGGGTATCTGAGTATGAATCCATATTCCGTGCAATGTTCTCTTAACCACTGATTTTCCGGCGTCATGGCCTGTTCCTCATCCAGCTGCTGATGGTAGGCGGCTGCTATGTCCACAGCAAGTCCTGTTTCATGTTCGCTGTATCCCGGCGGCATGACCTGTTCCATGGCTTTCTGCCGCGCCATTTCATAGCTCATCCCATCATCCATGTAATCCTGAGTATCCTCTTCCAGTATCTCCTGCTGTCTTTCTGAACTGCGATATCCGGAAGCGATGACCAGATCCAGCCCCTCTGCCCGGGCATCTTCCAGCATTTGCGAAAGCGCTTGAGCACAAGCTTTGTCCACATAGATCCCCTTTGATCCTGTCTCCACCAGATCCACTGTATGATCTTTTGGAAGCGCGTGGGTCTTGTTGACCAGCAAAAGCAACGGATCCTCCGCTAATATTTTGCCAGATTCGGCCTGTCCCGTTTCCGCATCTTCCTGCGTATCCGTCAACGCCATGTCAGCTATATCTGCCTTCATTCCAGATACCTTCACCGATCCGGGACGGTCCAGCATGGCCATGGCAACCTGGACAGACATCAGTAAAATGACTGCTGTCCCCAGAGCCGCCAACAGCACCGATATTCCTTTTCTCTGAAAACGTCTCAATCTTTTTCCCTTTCTGCAAATCCTGCCGTATTCCATGTTTATGCCTCCTTGAATCTTTACTGGGATCAGCATAAACATTTTTTGTATCCACCTAAAAAGCATTCTGTATCTGTTTTGTATCTTTTCACCTGTCTCTCATATTTCAAGACCAGCTACCAGCCATAGTCAATACCGTAATACTCGCCCATGCTGGCCTGGATCTGATAATACATATCCTCAAATCCAAATGTCAGGCTTCCCGAAAGCGTTCCGTTCCCATCGACCCCATTTCCCGTATCCGATATGTTTTTATAATAAACCATATTTTCCAATGTCTGGCCGCCGTTTTCCAAATACAGGGCAGCGATACTCTCATCTTCATATATATATTCATAAGCGATCTGAAAACCATCGCCTTCATAATACTCGCACAGATGCTCCGCCCACTGGGCCGTATCGCCGGTTTCTTCCTGTTCCCCGATCCACTCAGCTGCGTCTCCACAGAAAATTTCACCGTAGTAAACTTTTCCAGTCTGGGCATCCATCAAGAAACTGCCTCTCTCCGTACTGGTATCGCCAAAATCCATCTGCCAGATCTGAAAAGAGATCTGGGGATCGTCACGACTATAAACATTGTAAAGCACTCCCTGGACAAAAATATCCATCCAGTCCCCTTCGGACACATCCGGGATCAAGGCTGCACTGTGGAGAATGTCCAGTTGTTCTTTCAAAGCGTTCAACGCCCCTGCATCCATTTCTTCTTCCGAAGAGATCATACGCGCAGGTATGCAGACGGCATCCCCATAACTCCAGATCTCCAGCTTATCCGTCAATTCTGTCGGATATTCATAGGATATCCGTATCGGCTCCTCATCCAGAGCAGAAACCCGATCCAGATATTCCCGATCCCATTTCCTCCCGGCGATCTCGGGAAGAAACAGGGCCAAAGACAGTACTGTCAATGTGAAGGCTGTACACAAAATATAGCTGATCACCGTTCTTTTATTCCGCTGTTTCATCGGATCCCTCCTTCATGGGAAAGCTGATGGATATGACGGTCCCCACTTGGGGCCGGCTTTCGATCTTCCAGCTGGCATGATGCAAGGTGATGATCTTCTGACATAAGGCCATACCGATCCCAGCTCCGCCTTCTTTACGGGCTCTGGATTTATCCACCATGTAAAACGCTTCGGTGATCTTGTCCAACTCTTCTTCCGGGATTCCCCGTCCGTTGTCGATGACCCGGAAATGATATACTTTGCCTTCCTGCTGCCCCTGAAGCCATATATGTCCCCCATCATCCAGAGCTTTTCTGGCATTATCGATGAGATTGATAAATAACGACAAAAGCAAGTCCTTCTCGCCATAAATCACGCCTTTTTTCCCGGAAATATGCAGATGGATGTGTCGTTCACGTAAAGAAGGAAGCACCACTGGCATCAAGGCGCGCATCAGCTCTTTCACAGGGATTTCCCGCATTTCATAATGCTGCTTATCTGCCGTTATCAGCTCCAGCAATTTGAAAGAAAGGCTTTCCAGCCGTCTCCCCTGTGTATAAATATAATTGGATGCTTCCACGATCTCCTCCGGCGTCATGTCCATACGTCTGAGCATATCCGCATATCCGATCACCGATGTGAGGGGGGTTTTCAGTTCGTGGGCAAAGGACGCTGTAAAATCCTCCTGCCGCCGTACCGCCTCCGAAAGTTCATTCATATGATCCGAAAGCCGTTCAGCCATCTGATTAAAATCCCCCGCCAACTGCCCCAGTTCATCCCGGCTGCGGCATTTTGCCCGCACCGTATAGTCCCCCTCCGCGATCTTCTTTGCCGCTTTTGAAAGGGCGACCACCGGTTTTGTCAAAAAATGGGTCACAACCATAGTCACAACTGCTGTGACAGCCACAAGCCCCAACATGACCATACGATACGTTTCAAACAGATGTTCCCGTTCTTCATAAATATGGCTTATATCTTTATAACCGATCAGATAATAGACCGGATCGGTTTCCTGGGAACGGCCAGTCACCGCAATATAATACTTTCCATCACGATTGACGATCCGACTGTTTCCATGGGAATCCATATCCTGAATGGACAAGACGGCGGGCATGAAAGCGGAACTGCCGTAAATTTTTTCTCCGTTTCCGTCGTAAACAGCATAAAACACGTTTTTCCTGGAAAGGCCGTTGACCACCGAATCCGCGATCTCCATGACCGTCTGGTCCTGCCTGTCCGTTTCCACCTGAGCCAGTCCATCTGCCATGGTGGAAAATGCAAACTGGAACATCTGGTATTCGGTCACTGCCTGCTCCCTCTCCCTTTCCAAAGACGAACGGAATGTGCTGGACACCAGCCACAGGCCAAACACAGAAAAGACGACCATCATCAGATTAATATAAATAAAAAAAGATTTCCAGAAAAATTTCATATTCAGCCCTCAAGGCGATATCCAACCTTATATACCGTCACGATGTGCTTCTCCCATCCCAGTTTTTTCTTCAACCGCTGCACATGCAGATCCACCGTCCGACTATTGCCCAGGTATTCACTTTCCCAGACATTTTCATAGATCGTCTCCCGATACAACGCCACATTCCGGTTCCGCACGAACAAAAGAAGCAAGTCAAATTCCTTTAAAGTCAGATTCACCGGTTCATGGTCTTTCAGCACCTGACGGGAAGCCACATCGATCTCCACATCAAATATGCGTATCTTCTGTTCCGTTTTATGATAACGCCTGAGCACCGTCTCCACCCTGGCCAGCAATTCCACGATTTCAAAAGGTTTGGTTATATAGTCATCTGCACCCATCCGCAGTCCTTTTACTTTACTGTCCGTAGAGGACATGGCAGTGATAAAGATCACTGGGATCTCCATGCTCCTTGCATATTCCAACAACTCAAAGCCGTTGATCCCAGGAAGCATGATATCCAGCAGTATCAAGTCAAAACTTTCCGATGCCATTTGATCTGCGGCCGTATTCCCGTCCCCAGCACAGCTGCAATGGTATCCCGCTTTTCTCAGATTCATCCGTATCAGGTTTGCTATGGGTTCTTCATCTTCTACGATCAATATTTTTATCATGTCGATATCCTGCCTTTGTTGATTATTCAGCCCCAGTTTATGTAAATATTGTATCATATTTGTATCTTCTTTTCATGGAAACTGAAAAAACATACACTGTCATGTATGGATATGTATAAGAAAAGCCCTTCCGGAGGGCAAAGCAGAACGCCTTCCGGAAAGGCTCCCAAGATCCGTTTGTTTCAGTCTTTGATCTCAGGTATGGGCGATGTATCTTTCGCGTCGATATTGTTGATATATTTTTTCGTCTCCCTGACCACCACGTTGGAAAGGAGCAGTACAGCCACCAGATTGGGGATCGCCATCAGCGCGTTGAATGTATCTGCCAGATCCCAGACCAGCTGCAACGTGATCAGCGGCGCCACTGCAATACCGACAATATATATGATACGGTAAGGCATCAATATCTTTTTACCGCCCAGGTATTCGGCACATCGTTCACCGTAATAAGCCCATCCTAAAATAGTGGAATAGGCAAACGTCACAATGGCCACCACCAGGATCAACCGTCCCACATAAGGGATCTGCCCAAACGCCAGCGAGGTGAGGACACTTCCATCTTTTATGGTACCCATATCCAAGCCGGTACGCATGATGGTGCTGACCAGCACCAGACCGGTCATGGCACAGACAATGACCGTATCCCAAAATGTACCGGTGGAGGAAACGAGAGCCTGGCGCACCGGATTGCGGGTCTGGGCCGCCGCCGCCACGATGGGCGCGGATCCCATACCGGATTCATTTGAAAAAAGACCTCTGGCCACACCATAGCGGGCAGCGATCATCATACCGGAACCGGCCAGACCACCCACCACCGCATTGCCGTCAAAGGCCAGTGTGACAATGGCCTGCAAGGCAGGAAGCAAATACTGATAATTGTAGATCAAAATGCCGATACAACCGATGATATAAAAGGCGGACATAAATGGTACCAGCTTTTCACACACATTGGCGATGGCTTTAACGCCGCCAAAGATAACGAACATGGTCACCACCGCACAGACCACGCCCACGATCCAGCCGGGGACGCCCAGGTTTTCTGTCCATACATTGGCAATGGCGTTGCTCTGTACCATGCATCCGATGCCAAGGGAGGCGATCATGGCAAAAACGGCAAAAAGTACGGCCAGCCATTTCATGTGCAGTCCCCTTTCCAACGCATACATGGCGCCGCCCAACATCCGGCCATCTTTTGTCTTTACCCGGTATTTGACGGATATCAAAGATTCGGCATATTTGGTGGCGATGCCGAACACACCGGTGAGCCAGCACCAGAACACCGCTCCCGGTCCTCCCAGGGCAATGGCCGTGCCCACACCGATAATATTACCGGTCCCGATGGTGGATGCCAAGGCGGTGGTCAGAGCGCCGAACTGGCTGATATCCCCTTCCGCATCCGGATCTTTTGTCACTGAAAGCTTGATCGCCTTAAATGTCTTTTTCTGTATGAATCCGGTCCTTATCGTAAGGAACAGATGTGCGCCCATCAAAAGGATGATCATCAGATAATCCCACAGGACACTGTTTACTGAATCAACACAGGCCTGAATACTGTTTAAAATTCCCAAAATCTTTCTCCTTTCCCAAAAAAGGCTGTCTACGTTCGTACTCCATAGACAGCCTTTTCACACCTGGCCGGACACATCCAGCCAGGTCTATTTCATCTATTTATCCGTTAAATCTCCGTGATCTCACGGTGAAATTCCTGAAGGGACTTGACGCCGATCACGCCTTCTTCCTGGACCGCTTTGATGGCCGCCACCGTCGCCTTTGCCGCTGCCATGGTGGTCATATACGGTATCTTACTTTTAATGGCGGATTTACGGATGTAACTGTCGTCCACAGCTCCCTTCTTTCCAATGGGCGTGTTGACGATCAGATCGATCTCTGTGTTGGTGATCTTATCCAGGATATTCGGACGTCCTTCATTGATCTTGGCGATCTTTTCTGCCGGTATACCCGCAGATACGATCAGATCATAAGTCCTTCCTGTGGCCAATATCTTAAAGCCGCATTCATGGAAACCTTTGGCCACTTCCACCACTTCCGGCTTATCATTGTCATTGACACTGATCAGCACTGTTCCGCCTGTGGGCAGTGTGGTCTTGGTCGCCTCCTGCGCCTTATAAAAAGCTTCGCCAAAATCCGCCGCCATGCCAAGCACTTCACCGGTGGAACGCATCTCCGGCCCGAGAAGGGGATCCACTTCCTGGAACATGTTGAAGGGGAACACCGCTTCCTTCACACCGTAATGGGCGAATTTCTTTTCCTTCAGCGCCGGTACCGGCGACGGTCTGCCAGTCAGATGGCTGGTGATGATATCTGTGGCCAGCTGGACCATCTTGATATTGCACACTTTGGACACAAGGGGCACTGTACGGGACGCCCTCGGATTGGCCTCCAGCACATATACTTTGCCGTCCTCGATGGCGTACTGCATATTCATCAGTCCCACCACATTCATCTCATGGGCGATCCGTTTTGTATAATCTTTGATGGTGGCCACCTGCTCGTCTGTCAGGTTCAAAGACGGCAGGATACAGGCAGAGTCACCGGAGTGGATGCCGGCCAACTCGATATGTTCCATGACTGCGGGAACATAAACATTCTCACCGTCACTGATGGCATCTGCCTCACACTCAGTGGCATGATGCAGGAAACGGTCAATGAGGATGGGCCGATCCGGCGTCACGCCCACAGCCGCCTTCATGTAATAAGTCAGCGCTTCGTCATCATGGACCACTTCCATGCCCCGGCCTCCAAGTACATAAGACGGACGTACCATGACCGGATAGCCGATCCTGTTGGCGATCTCCAATGCTTCTTCCACATTGACAGCCATGCCGGATTCGGGCATGGGGATATCCAGTTTATCCATCATAGCCCGGAACAGATCCCGATCCTCCGCCATATCGATGGTCTCCGGTGTGGTACCCAGGATATTGACACCTGCTTTTTTCAGATCCGAAGCCAGATTTAACGGTGTCTGACCGCCAAACTGGGCGATCACGCCCACCGGTTTTTCCTTTTCATGGATGCTCAGCACATCTTCCAGGGTCAGCGGTTCAAAGTACAGTTTATCGGAAGTATCATAGTCTGTGGAAACCGTCTCCGGATTGCAGTTGACGATGATCGTCTCAAATCCCAGCTCCCGCAGCGCCTTTGCCGCATGGACACAACAGTAATCAAACTCGATGCCCTGTCCGATACGGTTGGGACCGCCGCCCAAGATCATGATCTTTGGCCGATCTGTGCTCACCGGATCATGGTCTTCGATCTGATAACTGGAATAATAGTAAGCGGAATCCTTTGTCCCACTGACATGGACCCCTTCCCAGGCCTCCACAATGCCTGCCTCTTCTCTGGCAGCGCGGATATCTGCTTCCGGCACTTCCAGAAGTTCTGACAGATATCTGTCGGCAAAGCCATCCTGCTTGGCTGTCCTCAGGATGCCCGTTCCCGGAATACTTCCTTTATATGTCTTTAACATCTCCTCTTCATCGACCAGTTCTTTCATCTGTTCAATGAAATAATGTTTCACTTTTGTGATATTGTGGATCTCATCTACTGTCGCGCCCTTTCTCAAAGCCTCGTACATGATGAAATGCCGTTCGCTGGTTGGGGTCGCCAACATCTTCAACAGGTCTTTTTTACTCTTCTTTGCAAAATCTTTGGCTCCGCCCAGGCCGTAACGCCCGATCTCCAGACTGCGGACAGCCTTCTGGAAAGCTTCTTTATAAGTCTTTCCGATGCTCATCACTTCGCCCACAGCACGCATCTGGGTACCCAGTTTATCCTCGGCTCCTTTAAACTTCTCAAAGGCCCAACGGGCAAACTTGACAACCACATAATCACCGGACGGTACATACTTATCCAGTGTTCCGTACTTGCCGCAAGGAATCTCATCCAATGTCAAGCCACTGGCCAGCATGGCAGAAACCAGTGCGATGGGGAATCCTGTTGCCTTAGAAGCAAGGGCCGAAGAACGGGATGTCCTCGGATTGATCTCAATGATGATATCCCGGTCTGTCACCGGATCATGGGCCCACTGGACATTGGAACCGCCGATAACCTGGATAGCCTCCAAAATACGGTAAGATTTCTCCTGAAGCCGTTTCTGGACCTCCTCGGATATGGTCAGCATGGGGGCTGTACAGAAAGAATCACCGGTATGCACACCTAACGGATCCACGTTCTCGATAAAGCAGACCGTGATCTTGTTGTTCTTCGCGTCCCGGACAACTTCCAGTTCCAGCTCTTCCCAGCCCAGGATGGACTCTTCCACAAGTACCTGGCCGATCAAACTGGCTTGAAGGCCCCTGGCGCATACGGTCTTTAGTTCTTCCACATTATAAACCAGGCCGCCGCCGGCGCCGCCCATGGTATAGGCCGGACGAAGGACCACCGGATAACCCAGTTTTGCGGCAATAGCCACCGCCTCATCCACAGAATGGGCGATTTCGCTTCTTGCCATTTCTATGCCAAGAGATTCCATCGTATGCTTAAATTCGATCCGGTCCTCTCCCCGTTCAATGGCATCCACCTGGATACCAATGACCTTTACGCCATATTTGTCCAGGACGCCTTTCTCTGCCAACTCGGAACACAGATTCAATCCCGACTGTCCGCCCAGATTTGGAAGCAGCGCGTCCGGCCGTTCCTTTTCAATGATCTGGGTCAGCCGTTCCACATTCAACGGTTCAATATATGTCACATCCGCCGTCTCCGGATCCGTCATGATGGTGGCCGGATTGGAATTTACAAGGACAATCTGATATCCCAACTGACGAAGGGCTTTACATGCCTGGGTTCCCGAATAGTCAAATTCACAAGCCTGTCCGATGACAATGGGGCCGGAACCGATAATAAGCACTTTGTGTATGTCGTCTCTTTTCATACTCTTTCTCCTTATTCTTCGTTTGTCATTTTTATTACCATTCTATAGTGTATGATAATTCACAACATTTGTAAATCAGAATATTTTTTATGACATCTGAAAAATAATGAGATTCTATCTTTCATTTTTAAACTGCAATGAAGCATGGATGAACATTTTAAAGAGCGGATGGGGTCTGTTTGGCCGGCTTTTAAATTCCGGATGGTACTGGACACCCACATAAAACGCTTCATTTTCCAACTCTATGGCTTCCACCAGATGCCCGTTGGGCGACGTGCCGGATATCTTCATGCCATTGGCCTCAAAATCCTTTCGGTAGTCATTGTTGAACTCATAACGATGGCGGTGGCGTTCCGCGATTTCCGGTACTCCGTAAGCCTCTTCCAGTCGGCTGTCCGGCGCGATCACACAGGGATAAGCTCCCAAACGCATGGTTCCGCCCTTTGGCAGATTCCCCTGCTGATCCGGCATCAGATCGATGACCAGATGTTCGCTTAGCGGATCAAATTCCCGTGAATTGGCGTCGCCATAACCGAGAACGTTCCGTGCGAAGGACATGGCTGCGATCTGCATGCCCAGGCAGATACCAAAGTAGGGGACATGATGGGTCCTGGCATAATCCGCCGCTTCGATCATACCCTCAATGCCCCTGTCTCCAAACCCTCCGGGAAGGATGATGCCATCCACATCTCCCAGATGGGCACCGGCCATCTCGCGGGTTATTTTTTCACTATCTACCCACTTTATATCCACTTTTGTTCCATTGACCCATCCTCCATGTCTGAGTGCCTCCACCACAGACAAATACGAATCGTGAAGTTTCACATATTTTCCCACCAGAGCAATCCGCACGGTCTCTTTACAATTTTTGATATTATCGATCATGGCTTTCCATTCGGACATGTGGGCATTTTCCCCATCAGCAGTCAGATGAAGTTCCCGCAGCACGATCCGATCCAATCCGGCATCCTGGAGCATGAGGGGCGCTTCATAAAGCACCGGCACATTTAAATTCTGGATCACACAGTCTGGCTTCACATTACAAAAAAGGGCGATCTTTTTCAGGATAGACTCTTCCAGAGCCTGGTCGGAACGGGCAACGATGATATCCGGACGGATCCCGAAGGACTGGAGTTCCTTGACGGAATGCTGGGTGGGTTTGGACTTGTGCTCCCCAGATGACTGGAGATAAGGTACCAAAGTCACATGGATGAACAGACAATTCTCTTTTCCCACCTCATAGGAAATCTGTCGGATAGCTTCCAGAAACGGCTGGGATTCCATATCTCCCGTCGTACCTCCGATCTCCGTGATAACGATATCCGCATCTGTTTTTTTCTGCACAGTGTAGACAAACGATTTGATCTCATTGGTAATATGGGGGATGACCTGCACCGTCTCCCCAAGGTATTCGCCCCGTCGTTCTTTATTCAGCACGTTCCAATAAACCTTTCCCGTGGTCAGATTGGAAAACTGGTTCAGATCCTCATCGATAAAACGTTCATAGTGCCCCAGATCCAGATCCGTCTCCGCCCCATCCTCGGTCACATAGACTTCGCCATGTTGATAGGGACTCATCGTCCCCGGATCGATGTTGATATAGGGATCCAGTTTCTGAGCCGCCACTTTAAATCCCCGACATTTTAAAAGCCGGCCCAGGGAGGCCGCTGTAATGCCTTTCCCCAGTCCCGATACGACGCCGCCTGTTACAAATATATATTTTGCCATGATTCGTTCCTCTTCCTATATATAATCTATTCTGTCATACGTCATAACTTTTCAATATTTCATCTGCTACTTCCCGCCGGGTCCGCCGCCAGTCCATGGCCTGTTTTTCAATATACCGATGGGCCTCCTGTTCTGTCATGCCCGAATATTGGATCAACAGACATTTTGCCCGGTCGATGGCCCGTATGTCTTGGAGCTGCTGCTGAAGTCTTTCTGTCTTTGGCGCTGCCGATATCAGCCGGTAATGGACCGCCAACATGATATCCACCGCATAACCAAATACACTACGGCCCATTTCCAGTGAAAAGACGTAGATACCCAAACGTCTCATCTGCCCGCTGACCACTTTCCGGTTCATATCCCTTGCCACAAAGATCACACCCGCGTTGCCTTCCACTGACCGCTCTGCCAGATGACTACCGTACTCATCGGGGAGGGGCGCCACGATGATGACCAACGCCGGATCCACCTCTTCCAGCTTTTTCACACCTTCCTGGCTGCTCTGGGCATAATGGATCTGGGCTGTACATCTTTCTGAAACAAGTGATGCGAAAACCTCTCCGCCTTTACTGCTTGAAGATATTATCAGTACTTTTTCCATAACATCACCTTTATTCCATCTTAAAGCACAGGGAAATAGGTTTTCAGTTCAAAGGCGTGCTCGTCCTCCGCCTGTCTGACCCGCTGGACTTCGCTGTATTTTTTCACCAGATACTTTCTGAGCAGATTTTCAGGCAGTACCCGGTGTACCAATTCGCTGTCTGAAGCCGCCTCCAGCGCCTTATATAATGTGTCCGGCAAAGACGCGATCCCTTGCTCCTTTATATAGTCTGCGGATTCATAAAGGTTCCGATTGCACGGAGCCATCAGGGATATGTTTTTCTCGATACCGTCCAACCCAGCATGGAGCAGCAGAGCGAAAACAATATAAGGATTACAAGTCGGATCGGGCGAACGGAGTTCCATCCGATTAAAATCGCCTCTGGACGCCGGGATCCGGATCAGCTGGGATCGGTTCTGATGGGACCAGGTGATATATTTCGGCGCTTCAAACGCCCCCAGCCTTCGGTACGAATTGGTCAGAGGATTTAAAAAGGCCGTTATCTCCGAAATATGTTCCAATATGCCGGCAATAAAGCTTTCCGCCGTTTCTGAATGTTCCTTTCCGATCTTAAACACATTTTTACCGCATCGGACTAAAGACAGGTTGATATGCATACCATTGCCGCTGTCGTCCAAGAAAGGTTTGGGCATGAAGGAAGCAAACAGTCCGCTCTGGGCTGCCACAGATTTGACAAGGTACTTAAACATCATAAAATTATCTGCTGCCGTGAGGACATCCGAATACCGGAAGTCGATCTCATTCTGACCAGCGCCCCTTTCATGATGGGAACTTTCCGGGAAAATACCGATGGATTCCAG
This sequence comes from Candidatus Onthocola gallistercoris, assembly GCA_018715345.1. GTDB lineage: Bacteria > Bacillota > Clostridia > Lachnospirales > Lachnospiraceae > Frisingicoccus > Frisingicoccus gallistercoris. The sequence continues at coordinate 41,580 of DVLT01000046.1, read as the reverse complement.
CGCCAGACAGATACTGCGCCGGATATCTTCCCCCTTATCCAGAGGGGCGATATCCGCATAACTGCCCCGATCCAACGGTTTTAAAAGGGGTTCTCCGTCATCATCCGTATAGGTCAGATAAAATTCGCACTCAGTGCCGACCCGACACATATAGCCCATCTTCGCCGAACGTTTCACCGCCTGCCGCAATATATAACGGCTGTCCTCCTCAAAGTCTGTCCCGTCTGGATTTTTCACCGTGCAAAACATCTGCATGACCCGCTCATGGGAGGGCCGCCAAGGCAATATGGCCACAGAGGAACAGTCCGGGACTAAAAACAGGTCCGAACATTCCACATTTCCAAAGCCCCGGATGGCCGATGCATCGAAGGATATGCCGTATTCAAAAGCTCTTGGAAGTTCATCGGCCATAATGGCGATATTTTTTTGTACGCCGAACATATCGCAAAAAGACATTCGGATAAATTTCACATCATTTTCTTTGACAAAACGCAATATATCGAGTTGGGTTTCCTCCATCGCACTTCTCCTTTATCATTTATTTCCCAAAGGGAATGGTTTTTACTGGTAATTTGCCACGTAAAGCTGTTTATAAGGGTTCCCGCTGTCCGGTGTCAGCTTATAGAAGGGTGTCTTTAATATCTCGTTGAGATTCTCGCCAAATATATTACAAAAATGTTCCAGTTTTGGCATTAATTCCCACATATCTTTTCGGGTCACTTCGCTGGCCACGATCCGGTCTGACAGATCGGCAGGAAGGATCTTCGTCCGAAGATATATGGCGCCGCCGTGCATACCCATGCCGCAGAAGTAGCTTACCGGCGGTTCACTGCCCGCATTCAGGCCCAAAACCACGATGGTGCCTCCAGCCTGATATTCACCCAGGAAACTTCCGGCACAGCCGCCCACGATCATCAATGGCCGTTTTTGACCATAGGCTTTCATATGGATGCCGGCCCGGTATCCCACATTGCCGTGGATAAAGATCTCACCGCCCCGCATGGCATAACCCACCGCATCGCCGGCCATGCCGTCCACATAAATACGACCATCGTTCATCGTATCACCCACCGCATCCTGAACATCGCCATGGACAAAAATTTCACCGGAATCCATATAGGCTCCCAGGGCATTGCCCGGCGTCCCGAAAATTTCGATCTTTTTTCCGGAAAAGCCATCGGCGATGTAACGCTGGCCGCAGCAGCCTGTGATCTGCGTGTTTGGATCCGGATTCTTTAATATAGCCGCATTCAGTTCTTTATAGGATTTATTTGACGCATCGATTCTCATCTTCTACACCTCCTTGCCTATTCGCCCGCATGGCTGATGCCAAGAACTTTCAGTTCCCGATCATTTAATCCCACACCTCTTAGCATCAACCGGTTGCCATTCAGTGTTTCAATGGAATTGATACCCATGCCGCCCATCATCTCTTTGATCTCGTGGGTCCAGGCTGTCACCAGATTGACAAGCCTTGCCGCCCCTTCTTCCGGATCCAGCCGTCTGACAAGTTCTGGATTCTGGGTGGCGATGCCCCAGTTGCATCGACCGGACTGGCATGTCCGACACAGATGGCATCCCAGCGCCAGCAAAGCCGCTGTTCCAATATAGACCGCATCGGCGCCCAGGGCAATGGCTTTCACCACGTCCGCGCTGGAACGGATACTGCCGCCCACGACAATGGACACATCTCCCCGGATACCCTCCTGACGGAGTCGCTCATCCACTGCGGCCAAAGCCAGTTCCACCGGGATACCGATATTATCCCGGATACGTGTGGGAGCCGCGCCGGTGCCGCCCCGAAAGCCATCGATGGCAATGATATCTGCGCCGCTTCTGGCGATACCGCTGGCAATGGCGCCAATATTATGGACTGCCGCCACTTTGACAATGATCGGCTTTTTATGTCTAGTGGCCTCTTTCAGTGAGTCCACCAGCTGCCTCAAATCCTCAATGGAATAAATGTCATGATGAGGCGCCGGTGAGATGGCGTCCGAACCTTTTGGGATCATACGGGTCTTGGAGACGTCTTCCACGATCTTGGTCCCTGGAAGATGACCGCCAATACCCGGTTTTGCTCCCTGCCCCATCTTGATCTCAATGGCTGCGCCCGCATTCAGATAATCTTTGTGGACGCCGAAACGACCGGAAGCCACCTGGACGATGGTGTTGGGCCCATAGGCATAGAAGTCCTCATGTAGACCGCCTTCTCCAGTATTATAGCAAATCCCCAATATTTTTGCAGCTTTGGCCAGCGCCGCATGAGCATTGTAACTGATGGAACCGTAACTCATGGCCGAAAACATGATCGGGGTAGACAATTCGATCCCCGGCGTCATTTCCGTGATCAGCCGGCCATTGGCATCCCTTCGGATTTTCTTTGGCCGTTTCCCCAGGAAGGTCCGGGTCTCCATGGGCTCCCGCAGCGGGTCTATGGAGGGATTGGTCACCTGGGAGGCATTGATCAGTATCTTATCCCAATATACCGGATAGTTTTTCGGATTGCCCATGGAAGAAAGAAGAACGCCGCCGCTCTCTGCCTGACGGTAGATTTCGTTGATATCTCTTTCACTCCAGTTGGCATTTTTTCTGAAAGTATGCTCACTTTTTACGATTTTTAATGCCCGTTCCGGACATACAGCCACACATCGATGGCAGTTGACGCACAGACTGTCATTGGCCATCACCCGTTTTCTTTTTTCATCATAAAAATGGACTTTGTTTGCACACTGCCGGATACACAGGCGGCAGTTGGTGCATTTATCCATGTTCCTGATCACCTCAAATTCAGGATATATATGGTTGATCCGCATCGTTACATACCACCTTTCTTTTCAAGCCGTACAATGACAGGTTCGCCGCCTCTGGGCGCCCATACCCGGTCCAGATCCGGTTCGATGGTCCGGATCGCCGCTTCCTCACTGGCAATATAAAACCGTTTGCCCTTTTCCGCCGCCACCATGGACCGGAGTTTCAGCCGGTCATTTAAGGCCATCATACCGCCCTCAAAGCCAAGGAGGATGGAAAAGGGGCCGGTGATCAACAAGTGGGGGAACGCTTTACGCAGATAGGTCATTTGCTCTCTTTCCTCCGGCGGCATCCGTTCGATGGTCTGCCAAAATGGAGCCGCCACCACATGAGCTGCTTCCTCAAGGGTCAAGCCCTGTTTCCTCAGCAGAAAATCAAAAATATAGGTGATGACCTCCGTATCCGTCAACAGATTACACCGATAGCCGAACATTTCCACATAACGCCGGTTGGCGTCATAAGATGAAATTTCTCCGTTATGGACCACCGAATAATCCAGCATGGCAAAGGGATGGGCGCCGCCCCACCAGCCCGGTGTATTGGTGGGATAACGGCCATGGGCCGTCCAGCAGTAACCTTCGTATTCGTCCAGCCGGTAAAATTCTCCCACATCTTCCGGATAGCCTACAGCTTTGAACACCCCCATATTTTTCCCACTGGAAAACACATAGGCGCCGTCGATCTGGGTATTGATCCGTATCACACAACGGACCACATATTCTTTTTCATCCAACTGGCTGTCCTCCAGTTTATGGGGCAGGGGCTGGACAAAATACCGCCAGATCAACGGCTCATCCATGATCCCGGATATCTTGCGGGTCGGGATCTTTGACAAGTTGATCACATCAAAATGTCGATCCAGAAAAGCTTCGCATTTTTGACGAACTTCCATATTGTCATAGAAGATATGAAATGCATAATCGTCTTTATATTCCGGATAAATACCATAGCCGGCAAATCCGCCGCCCAGGCCGTTACTCCGGTCGTGCATGACACGGATGGATTCCACGATCTCTCCGCCGTTCACCGGCGTCCCGTCCTTTGAAAAAATACCGGAAATCGCGCATCCGGACGGTATCCTCACTTCTCCTTCTTTTTGCAACATGTTTCCACCTCCGTAATTTGAATCCCTTATATGTGTATCCATATTCCCCAGGGAGAAAACCCGGAGGAATAAAAAAAGCGTCTGTGAGAAAGACCTTGCCGGCGGGCACTTGTCCCGCTGAAAGATCTTTTTCACAGACGCCTTTGTCCACGTGTGGCATTATATCACTGCATTTTTTTCGTGTCAATAAAATATGAATAATATCTCCTTCTCCGCCCATATTACTTATTTATAATGACCTTCCATTCAGCTCCGTCCCGCCGAAAAATTAAAATTTTTTCAAATTTCCTATTGACATAAAAAAAAACCAGGTTTATAATGCGGTACATGAAAAACAGCAAAGGCGCTGCAGGTTATACCTGTAGTGCCTTTTTCTATTTTTCATCACCCTTGGGCATACGCATCCTTGGTTGCTAACGTATGCCCTTCCCCCTAAAAAAGAAAGAAAGGATGACTGTTATGAGCCAGACAATTATTCCAACAAACTATGTACCTGAAGAAGGTCTCGATATTTTTGAAACCCAGGAAGCGATCGATTTGATCAAAGTACGTTTCTTAAAACATTTAAAAGAACTTCTCCGCCTGACCCGTGTGACCGCCCCTTTGTTCGTCACACCGGAGAGCGGATTAAATGACGACTTAAACGGCGTGGAGCGTCCTGTATCTTTTGATATCAAAGAAACAGGCGGCGAGGCTCAGGTGGTTCAGTCCCTTGCAAAATGGAAACGTTACGCTCTGTACCGTTATGGCTTCCAGTCCGGATACGGACTGTGCACAGATATGAACGCGATCCGCCGGGACGAAGAGATGGATAATCTCCATTCCATCTATGTGGATCAGTGGGATTGGGAAGCCATTATTCCGGAAGGACACAGGGACTTGGACTATCTGAAAAAGACGGTCCAGAAGATTGTGTACGCCATATATATGACATCTAAGGAGATCATCAACCGTTATCCTTCTTTATCCATACTGCTTTCCATTTCCAACGATATCAGCTTTGTAACAACCCAGGAACTGGAAGATATGTATCCGGATAAAACACCCCGCGAGAGGGAAAACCTTTACTGCAAAGAGCATAAGACAGCCTTTATCATGAAGATCGGCGATAAACTGGCTTCCGGAGAGCCCCATGACGGCCGGGCTCCGGACTATGATGACTGGTCCTTAAACGGCGACCTCTTCTTCTGGAACAATGTTCTGGAATGTGCCTTTGAAGTATCCAGCATGGGTATCCGGGTAGATGCTAAAGCCATGAAGGAGCAGCTGAAAAAGGCCGGCTGTGAAGAACGTGCCGAACTACCTTTCCACAAAATGGTCCTGGACGGCACATTGCCGCTGACCATCGGCGGCGGTATCGGACAGTCCCGTCTATGCATGCTGCTTCTTGGAAAAGCCCATATCGGCGAAGTACAGGCATCCATCTGGGATGATGAGACAAAAGCCGTCTGCAAAGCCGCCGGTATCGAATTACTATAATAATGAATTGATCGGATCAAAGGAGTGTTCAATATGGATGTGTCAAAAAATATTCCTGAACTTTTTGGCAGCATGGTCTTTAATGACAAGATCATGAAGGAACGTCTGCCAAAAGATACGTATAAATCTCTGCATAGGACCATGGAACTGGGTAAACACCTGGAACCGTCTGTGGCCAATGTGGTCGCCAATGCCATGAAAGACTGGGCTGTTGAAAAAGGCGCCACCCACTTTACCCACTGGTTCCAGCCGATGACCGGTATCTCCGCCGAAAAACATGACAGCTTTATTTCTCCGGATGGACCCACTTCCGTGATCATGGACTTCAGTGGAAAGGACCTGGTCAAAGGTGAACCCGATGCCTCAAGTTTCCCCTCCGGGGGACTTCGGGCCACCTTTGAAGCCCGGGGATATACCGCATGGGACCCTTCATCCTATGCTTTCATCAAGGATGATACCCTCTGCATCCCCACCGTATTTTATTCCTACGGCGGCGAGGCTCTGGACAAAAAGACGCCGCTTCTGCGTTCCATGGAAGTACTGAACAAGCAGGCGCTGCGCATTCTCCGGCTGTTTGGCGACACACAGACAACCCGTGTCATCACCACTGTCGGACCGGAACAGGAATATTTTCTGATCGATAAATCCCTTTATGAACAGAGGGAAGATTTGGTCATGTGCGGCCGTACCCTTTTCGGCGCCAAACCGCCAAAAGGACAGGAACTGGAAGATCACTATTTCGGCGTCATACCCGAAAAGGTTATGGACTATATGCGGGATCTGGATAAAGAACTGTGGAAAGTGGGCATTTTTGCCAAAACAGAGCATAATGAAGTGGCTCCGGCTCAGCATGAGATGGCACCCATATTCACCGATACAAACCGGGCCTGCGACCAGAACCAGCTGACCATGGAAATCATGAAAAAAGTGGCTGCTCGTCACGGTTTATCCTGCCTGCTCCACGAGAAGCCTTTCCGTGGCGTCAATGGAAGCGGCAAGCATAATAACTGGTCCATCTCCACCAACACAGGCATCAATCTGCTGGAGCCGGGAGATTCACCGGAAAATAATGCCCGTTTCCTGCTCTTTTTGACAGCAGTCATCAAGGCTGTGGATGAATATCAGGATCTTTTGCGGGTTTCCGTCGCCAGCGCAGGAAATGACCACCGTCTTGGCGCCAATGAAGCGCCTCCGGCCATCATATCCATGTTCCTGGGCGATGATCTGACCAAGATCCTGGAAGCTATTGAAACAGGCAGCGAATATTCTTCGGAAAACAGCCGGGAAGTCATCAAGGTGGGCGTACATATCCTTCCCCGATTCGCGAAGGATACGACAGACCGTAACCGGACATCACCGTTTGCTTTTACCGGAAATAAATTTGAATTCCGTATGCTCGGATCCGACCTTTCCATCTCCGGACCGAACATCATCCTGAATACGATCGTGGCAGAGGAACTGTCCCAGTTTGCCGACGTTCTTGAAGGAGCCAAAGACTTCTCTTCCGCTCTGGATGATCTGATCCGCAAAACGATCGCTGAACACAAACGTATTATCTTTAATGGAAATAACTATTCGGAAGAATGGGAAAAAGAAGCCGAGTGCCGGGGACTTCTGAACCTGCGTACCACGCCGGATGCCCTCCCCAGCTTCATTGCTCCGAAAAATATTGAATTGTTTACAAAACATAAAATATTTACAGTGACAGAGCTTCACTCCCGTTATGAAATATTGATGGAAGTATATGTGAAACGTCTGAATATCGAGGCTCTGACCATGAGCGATATGGTCAAACGCCAGATCCTGCCGGCGATCACCCGCTATGCAAATGATCTGACCCAGGCTGCTTTGAATAAAAAGGCTTTCTCTGAAAGTATCGATACGGCATTTGAATTATCCACAGTGAAAAAGCTGTCCTCACTTTGCCGGAAACTGACCGATGATACAGAAGCACTGGAGTTCCACCTGGATAAGACGCATGAAATCGAAGGCGTTACCGATCAGGCAAACTACATCCGCGATGTGATCATCCCGGATATGTCTGCCATCCGTGCTGCCGCCGATGAAGCAGAGCTTCTGACCGGCGCCGAGTACTGGCCGTTCCCCACATATACGGAATTGCTTTTCAGCATACGTTAAAACATCTTGGCGTTGCCGGGGCTCCGTCATATGCCTGACAACGCCAACCACGTTTCTTCAATACCCATTTCTCAAACCGGAAAAGCCTTCCGCACGTCTGCGGGAGGCTTTTCTCTTGTACTCGATATCACCGTCAAATGTCTGATCACGCAGGCACAACAGCCGCTTACCGGATAACGATCCGTACGCATCCCGTGCGCGAGCTGGGCTCAGTATTGCGGGGAATGTTCGACTCCGATCCTTGGGGCTACTGTCTCCAATTCCAAGTATATGATGCAAGTGCATAGGAACACTGCCATCACTGCCGCCGGATTCGCACTTTCCCTTCTTCCGGCGGTACCTCCCCCTTCATCTAATAGCTAATTCCTACCACCAAGGCCATCATTTCCTATTCTGGAAAAGGCTTAAATTCCCCTGCATAAAATTCCAATATTTTTCTGGGCATGGCGAATCGTACTGTCTGCGTTTCCGGGCTGCACGCCACGCAGATCTGCATATCTCCCACGCCGCTCATCAGCATGGCCAGCTCTTCTCGGGCTTTCCCTGTCTGACAAGCCAAAATATCCAGCATATCTTCACAGGCATATTTTATGGCTGTCATAACATCCCGGGCTGTCGCTGTCGTATAAAAATGGGTTTCGTCCAAAATGGCCGGCCGTTTCAAACTGCTTTCTTTTATCAGGGAAGCTTTCAGTGTCACATAACCGCCGGCTTCCATGGCACTGCCGTTCATCTCTCCGTCCCCCATGCAGGCATGCAGATCACCAATGCCAAAAAGAGCGCCCTCCAGCTGAACAGGCAGATACAGGGTTGCTCCTTCCCCAATCCGACTATTGTCCATATTGCCGCCCCAGTCTCCCATCTTCCGGGTGGAGATCGGTTCCACTGGCGTCACGCCGATCACCCCGACCATGGGACGCACAGGGACAGACAGACGGTCGTCAAACCATATCTGATCCTTTTCGATCCGCATATACTTATAAGTCGTCCGTTCAAACTGTTCTCCCAATATGCCGCAGTTTTTCCGATTGGCGATCACGGCATAGGGTTTAAACTGTATCTTTTCTATAGTAATGGCCAGGATGTCTCCCGGTTCGGCGCCTTCCACCCATATGGGACCGGTGATTGGATTTAAAAGGGATACATCCACTTCCCCGGAGGTGATGTTCCAGCCATCCTTTTCCGTCAGAGTCTCTGAAAAACAGTCATTTGTCTCCACCACAAGGATTTCTCCAGGCTGTACGCTGACCACCGGCTGATTTTTCGGATTCCATTCATAAAATACTCGCTGCGCGTTTAATCGAATCATTTTTCCTCCTGAAAAAGGGGCAGTCTGTATGGCTGCCCCCCCTGCTGTGCAAATATTACTGTGCAAGTGTCAAATCTTTTACAAAGAAGTTCCATGTGATGGAGGCATTCGGCTCAAAACCGGTCAGCCGCTCATTCATGACGATCCGCTTATACGGGAAATCAAAGCATACCACCGGGCAATCTTCCCCGATCATGGTCAATGCTTCCTGCATCAATTCGGTTCTTTCCGCCAGGTCGATGGAAGCCAGCTGTTCATCCAGCAGGGCATCCACTTCCGGATTGTTATAGCAGGCCGTATTGCCGCCGCCTTCAGCGATATTTGCCGAGTAGAACAGCGGATAAAGCTGTCCGGTCACATCCGGATAATCGGCTGTCCAACGTACCATGGCCAGATCGTAATCCCTGGTGGAACCAAACTGGATATTATACATTTCATCGCTGGTCAGCTGCTCGATACTCACAGTGATGCCCAGTTCGGACAATGCAGACTGAACATACAGGCAGATGGAATTGTACATGGAGTCCTGGTTGGTGTACAACGTACACTCAAAGCCATCCGGATATTCGGACTGGGCCATATATTCCTTTGCCAGTTCCAGATCGTTTTTGTAATCCTGGGCGTTTTCAGCAAAGGCTTCCCAGGATTCTGCCTCCTGACCGTAAAGGGCTGAAGCAAAGGGAACGCCGTTTTTCGCGTATCCACCGTTATCCTGGAGAACGGATTCATAAAGGGAATCCTTATCCAAGGCATAGGCGGTTGCCATACGCACATTGATATCACTGAACGGCCCCTGTTGGCAGTTCATGGCCATGAAAAGCACGGTCCAGCCTTCCACCTGGGAAACATTCAGATTTTCCGCTTCTTCCAGAGTACTCAACATTTCTGTGGGCGGATCCAGCATATAATCGATCTGGCCGCTTGTAAGGGCTGCCGCCTGGGTATTGGCATCGGTGATGATCCGGAAAGTGATATCGGTGATCACCGGTGTATTTTCCGTATCCCAGTAATTTTCATTGGCTTTCAGTTTGATCTCGCTTCCGGTTGTCCAGCTATCCAAAACATAAGGACCGGTCCCGATCACGCCGACGGACGGGGAGCCGAAATCGTCCGGATGGGCTTCACAATATTCTTTCTTGATGATATGTCCGGCTGTAGTGGCAAAGGAATACTGCCATGCAGCGTCCGGCTTGGAAAGTTTGACGGTCATTTCCCAGTCGCCGGTCTGTTCAATGCTTTCCACATTGGCGAACATCCAGGCCAGATAGGAGGCCACGTTGGAATCCATATGACGCTGGACGGAATAAAGCACATCTTCCATGGTCATGGGCGAACCGTCGGAAAAACATATATCCGGGCGGATCTGATAAACATAGGTGGTGGCGTCTACAGCCTCCCATTCGGAGCAGAGCTGGGGCTGGATATTATTGTCGTAGTCCAGATATAAAAGTCCCTGGGTCACCTGATTGACCACCTGATTGGTCAGCTGATCATAGGAATAGGCCGGATCCATGGATACGATTTCATCGGCCAAGCCGATGTTGATCGTTGTCGAATCGGCTTCTACCGCTTCTGTGCCGGTCTGGGCTGTCGTTTCGCCGCCGGTCTCCGGGGCCGTCGTCTCGTCGGAAGCCGTGCAGCCGGCCAGTAAAGATACTACCAAAATAAACGCCGCAAACATACTCATTTTTCTTTTCATGTTTCTTTCCCTCCTCCTTTATCCTGCCATAAGTGACAGGTTACAAAATGGCCGTCTTTAACCTTTTCCTCCAGGGGTCTTTCTGCATCGCAGACGCCCTTTTTATATTCGGGACAGCGAGGCCAGAAACGGCATCCTTCCGGCACATTCAACGCATTGGGTATCTCCCCTTTTAGCAGCACCCGCTTTTTCGGATCCGATGGATCCTCCCTTGGCTTTGAGGCCAGCAAAGCCTTTGTATAGGGGTGTTTCGGTTCGTAGAAAATGTCCTTCACATTGCCCCTTTCAACTATCGTCCCCAAATACATGACCACCACATAGTCGCTGATATGTTCCACCACTGTCAATTCGTGGGATATGAACATCATGGTCATGTTTTCTTTTTCTTTCAGATCCATTAAAATGTTTAAGATCTGGGCCTGTACCGACACATCCAGCGCCGATACCGGTTCATCGGCCATGAGAAAGTCCGGACTGATGATCAGGGCACGGACGATGGCCAGCCTTTGGAGCTGACCGCCGCTCAGTTCATTGGGGCGGCGCCGGATCATGCTTTCTTCCAGATTCACGTACTCCAGCAGTTTTGCGATCCGGGCTTCGATCTCCTTCTGAGACATACCATAAAACCGTCCCACTTCCGTCAGGGAAGCCCAGATGGATTTTTTCGGATTAAAGGATGAATAAGGATTTTGAAAGACCATCTGCATCTTCCTTCGCACCGGAGCCATCTTTGCCGGAGAATAGTCGGTGATATTTTCTCCGTCAAACAAGATCTGGCCTTCCGTCACCGGGATCAGATGCATGATACATCGGGCCAGGGTGGATTTGCCGCATCCGCTTTCCCCCACAACGCCCACCAGTTCTCCTTTATGGATATCCAAAGTCACGTCATCCAGGGCCTTCACCCATTTCTTCCCTGATTTACCCGCCTTACTGTTTTCGTAATATTTTTTTATATGTTCCGCCTTTAAAAAAACGTCGTTTTTCATCCCGTCACCCCACTTTCTCTGTCTTTAAGTTTTGATGGCATTTGGAAGTGTGGGCAGGGGATAAACGTACTGTCTCCGGTTCCTGGCGACAACACTGATCTTCTGCCTGGCTGCATCTTTGGGCATAGGCGCACCCGGTGATCTCCTGATTTAACTGGGGCGGCGTTCCGGGGATCGTCACCAGATATTTTTCCTTCCGACCGGTTTTTGGAATACCGTTGATCAGATCTTTTGTATAGGGATGGGAAGGATGATGGAAGATTTCGTGGACCTCACCCGACTCCACGATCTGACCCGCATACATGACTGCCACCCGGTCACATATTTCCGCCACCACGCCGAAATTGTGGGTGATCAGCAGGATACTCATGCCCAGCTTTTTCTGCAGATCCTGCAAAAGATCCAGTATCTGGGCCTGCATGGTCACATCCAAAGCTGTGGTCGGCTCATCGGCGATCAGTAATCTGGGGTTACATGCCAATGCCATGGCAATGGACGCCCGCTGGAGCATACCGCCGCTGAACTCAAAGGGATATTGGCGCATCCGTTTATCCCCCGGATGGATGCCCACCATTTCCAGCAATTCCACCGCCCGTTTCTTTGCCGCCTCCTTGTCCATATGCAAATGATAGCGCAAAGATTCCATGATCTGTTCACCCACGGTGAGCAACGGGTTCAACGTGGTCATGGGGTCCTGGAACACCATGGCGATCTCCCGTCCCCTCAGTGTGCCCAGCCTTTTTTTGTCCATGGTCAAAATATTTTCCTCCCGTCCGTCCCGATACAGATGGATGTCTCCACGATAAAAAGTCCGTTTCTCATCATGGAGTCTTAAAATGGATTTGGCTGTCATAGTCTTGCCGCAGCCGCTCTCCCCCACAACACCTAGGATCTCCCCTTCATTTAAGGACAGGCTCACATCCCGTACGGTATGATAGACACCTCGCACCGATATCAAGTCCACTCTCAGATGATCGATCTTCAATAATTCAGCCGACATGTTCTCCCTCCTGTCCCTTTTGCTCTTGGAAGATAAGTCCTTTTTTCAGGAGTTTTCTGTAACTTGGAAGTTTTCTCTCCACCGGATTCATATACTGACGGACGCCATCGCAAAATACGTTAAGCGCCACCACTGTGATCACGATAACGATTCCCGGCGCCAATGCCTGCAGTGGATAAGTGGTCAGATAGATCCTTCCATCCTCCAGCATGGCGCCCCAGTCGGATGTTGGCGCCTGGACACCCAGTCCCAGAAAACTCATGGAGGCCAGATCCAGTATAGCCGTTCCGATATCCAATGTCAGCTGTACCAGCATGGTGGGCAGGCAATTTGGAAGGATATGGCCGAATAATATACGCCCGGTTCCGTATCCGATGGACCGGGCAGCCTCCACGTAGGTTTTATTCCGCTCCATCAGCACCAACGACCGGACCAGTTTGGACAGCATGGGCACATAGATGATGCCCAAAGCCATGACTGCCTTGGAAAATCCACGGCCAAAGGCGGCAGCAAAAATGAATGCCAAAAGCAGCGGAGGAAAGGCGATGATCACATCGGTGATCCGCATAAGCACCTTATCCACTTTACCGCCGTAATAACCGGCCAAAAGTCCCACCGGCACGCCAATGACGATGGATATGCCCACAATGGCAAAAGCGCCGGTCAATGTCATCCGTCCGCCGTAAAGCAGTCTTGAGAGTATATCCCGACCAGTCTTATCCGTGCCCAGCAGATGCTCGGCGCAAGGACCGGCAAATACATTTTTCAGATCCAACTTATCCGGATCATAGGGCGCGATGACCGGCGCCAGCAATGTGGCCAACAGGATGATGATCAGTAAGATCATGGAAACGATGACAGGTATGGTAAACAACGTACCTTCCGATTTCTTTTTCTTCATGCCTCCACCTTCTTTCCTGATCCGGTCCGTATCCTTGGATCGATGACCGTATAAAGCAGATCTGCCACCGTGCTGGATATGAGAAAAATGGCCACAAGGATCAAGATGATCGCCTGGACCACCGGATAATCACTGGATTTGATACTGTCGATCAAAAGTGTACCGATGCCGGAAAGGGAAAAAACGCTTTCCACAAGCACCGCCCCCACGATCATGGCTCCCACCTGTACACTCAGTATGGACAGTACCGGGATGATGGCATGACGGAGCGCATGTTTAAATACAACGGTTTTCCTCGGCATCCCCTTTGCAATGGCTGTTTCCACATAAGCCGAATCCAGCTGTTCCGCCATACCGGACCGGGTGATCCGGGATATGATGGTGATCCGCCCCAAGGCCAAGGCAATACATGGAAAAAAGATACGCTGTATGTAGCCGTCCACACCGCTGTATCCGCCAGTTACCGGGAATGAGGGCGCCACCCGGGAAAGGATCAGTACGATGATGATACTTACAAGAAACGGCGGTATCGCCGATAAAAGAAGGGATGTGAGTGTGATGAACCGGTCTGCCAGGCTGTTCTTTTTCATGGCGGAAAATACGCCCATTGGAATGGCCACACAAATGGAGATGATAAAGGCCCCGATGACCAGCCCCATGGTGATAGGCGCCCGGGCTGCGATGGAATCCAGAACGGATGTCTGATATTTATAACTGATCCCAAAGTCTCCCTGTACAACACCCTTCAGCCAGAGAAAATACTGTACGACCAACGGTTCATCCAGATGAAATTTTGCCCGGGCATTGGCGATCTGCTCAGCCGTACTGGCCTTGCCGCCCAGAATGACGGATACAGGATCCGTCGGCGACAGATGTATCATGAAAAACATGATAAAGCTGACCACCAGAAGGATCACAAAGTACTCCAGCAGCTTTTTTAAAAAAAATTTGATCAATCTTATACCCCCTATAATCGATGTCCCTCATTTTAAGTCCACGAATCTCTATGTTTTTTGCATCACTCCCATCTTTCCGTCTCAGCTCCCCAAAATATGCCTTCTCCCCTCCTTGTTTCTTGCGTTTTCGCAAGTTATTTGGCAAAAAAAATATCTGACGCCTGTTCCCTGGGAAGCTTTAAAATCTTGACGATCTCATGCGCTTCCCGAACCGTCAGAATTTCTCCGTCTTTCTGATGAAGTTTTTTATCCAAAACTTCCGTGTCTATCCCCAATTTTTCTGCGATTTGGGCAAATGATATGCCCGTCTTTTGAATTTGGACATTAATTTTATTCATATTCACCATATTGCTTTCCCTCTGCAAGACTTGTGTATACGCAAGTTGTCTTTTATTTAATATTAACAGATTTTTTCAATATGTCAACTCATATTTTTTCTTATTCGCATTTCTATCTTGCTTTTTTGCAACTATTGTAGTAAGATTAAAAACAGATTCGGATCTCTGTATCCAGTACTGCTTCATAGGATCTGACTGCATATTATATGAATAATTAATGAGGTAATCACATGAAAGTTCAAGATATTATCAAAGCCCGCCGTCTGGAACTGGGGCTGACGATGAAGGAAGTCGCACGGGCGCTGAATGTGTCTGAAGGTACGATTTCCCGTTATGAGAGCGGAGAGATACAGAATATGGGAATTGACAAGATCGAAGCCCTGTCCCGGGTTCTGTGCTGTTCCCCTGGTTATCTGATGGGATGGGAGGACACGCCGAATCTGGCAAATACCCCCATTCCGGAAGACGAAAAAAATCTTCTCAATATATACAGGATGCTCAATGATTCCGGCCGTGAAAAGCTCCGAGAACGGGCCCGGGAACTGACAGAATTGGGATATATCAAAAGTCCTGTACACAATATCTCCTGACGTTTTTTTCTTCACTGCTCTACTCTTCCATGATGCCAGGCATCATAAAAGAAGCCTTTCGTGTCTTTGACGGCGCGAAAGGCTTCTCCCATTATCGGATATTTACAGTCTCTGTTTAAAATCTTCATAACCGAAACAGCGTACCACCCGACAGTCCTGACCGTCATCCAGTACGATATCCGGGAGACGCATACCGTTAAAGGTGTTGTTTTTCACCATCGTATAAATGGCCATATCTTCAAATTCCAACACATCTCCCGCCTTGAGAGGCCGGTCAAAAGAATAGTCTCCGATCACATCTCCGGCCAGACAGGTGGGGCCGGTCAGACGGCAGGTCCAGCCCTTTTCGCCTGGCTTACCGGAGGCGGCAAGGGGCGGACGATAGGGCATTTCCAACACATCCGGCATATGACAGGCCGCCGATGTGTCCAATATGGCAATGGGCATCCCGTTCTCCACGACCTCCAGCACCTGAGTGCGAAGCTCGCCGCCCATGAGGGCCACTGCTTCCCCCGGCTCCAGATAAACCTGTACATCGTAAGTATCCTGTACATGGGTAATACAGCGTTTCAACAGCTCCCGGTCGTAATCCGGCCGGGTGATATGGTGTCCGCCGCCGAAATTGATCCACTTCATGCCACGCATATAAACACCGAACTTTTCCTCCACCGCTTTCAGGGTAACTGCCAACGCATCTGCGTTCTGCTCGCACAATGTGTGGAAATGGAGGCCATCCACCCCTTCCAGCGCTTCCGCCGCCAGCTTGTCCGCCGTCACCCCCAGTCTGGAATAGGGGGCGCAGGGATCATAGATGGCATGATCTTCCTGGGTGGAACATTCCGGATTGATCCGAAGGCCCGCGCTCCGTCCGGCAGCTTTCACTTTGGCCCTGTACTTTTCCAGCTGGCTCAGGGAATTAAATACGATATGATCGCAGTAACGGAGGATCTCATCCATCTCCTCGGGTCTATAAGCCGGGGAAAAGATGTGATTTTCTTTGCCCATCTCTTCATAGCCGAGCCGGGCTTCATACAGTCCGCTGGCCGTGGCCCCGTCCAGATATTCGCCGATAAGCGGGTAAAGGCTGTACATGGAAAAGGCTTTCTGGGCCAGCAGGATATGGCAGCCGGTGGCTTCCTTTATCCCTTTCAGCTGCTTCAGATTGTTTTCGATCTTCTGCCGGTCAATGATATAGCAAGGCGTTCTAAGTTCTTCCCGACGCATGGCTTAGTCCACCAGATCCGGATGTTCGCTGATCTTCCAGGGAAGTCCCCACTTATTCAGGGCATCCATAAAGGGATCCGGATCAAACTCTTCCATATTGTATACGCCCGGTTTTCTCCATGTCCCCGTCAGCACCATCATGGCGCCGATCATGGCCGGAACACCTGTCGTGTAGGCAACTGCCTGGGAGCCCACTTCCTTGTAACACTCCTGATGATCGCATGTATTGTAAATATACAAGGTCTTTTCTTTGCCGTCCTTCTTACCGATGAAGATGCAGCCGATGTTCGTCTTGCCTTTTGTCCGCGGACCAAGGGAAGAGGGATCCGGAAGTACGGCTTTTAAAAACTGGAGAGGCACGATCTCTTTCCCTTCAAACATGATGGGTTCGATGGATGTCATGCCCACATTCTCCAGACATTTCAAGTGAGTCAGATAACTCTGGCCAAAAGTCATAAAGAAACGGATCCGCTTGATCCCCGGAATGTTCAAAGCCAGGGACTCGATCTCCTCATGGTGGAGCAGATACATATCTTTCTCACCAATCTCCGGGAAATTGTATACTCGTTTGATCTCCATGGGCTCTGTCTCCACCCAGTGGCCGTCCTCCCAATAAGAGCCTTTGGCGGATACTTCCCGGATGTTGATCTCCGGATTGAAATTGGTGGCAAAGGGGTACCCATGGTCGCCGGCATTACAGTCCAATATGTCAATATAGTTGATCTCATCAAAATAATGTTTCAGGGCATAGGCAGAAAAAACACTGGTCACGCCCGGGTCAAAGCCGCTGCCAAGAAGGGCGGTGATCCCCGCCTTTTCGTAACGTTCTCTGTAATCCCACTGCCACTTATATTCAAATTTGGCCGTATCCTCCGGTTCATAGTTGGCCGTATCCACATAGTGGACCTTTGTCGCCAGGCAGGCGTCCATTATGGTCAGATCCTGATAAGGCAGCGCCAGATTCAGGACAACCTCCGGTTTTTCTTTTTCGATCAGCCGGATCAAGGCATCCACATCGTTGGCGTCCACCTGAGCGGTGGTGATCTTCGTTTTTGTGTGGGGCTGAAGTTTTTCCTTCAGCGCATCGCACTTGGAAACCGTACGGCTGGCAATGCAAAGTTCTGTAAATACGTCGCTATTCTGGCAACATTTGTGGATGGCCACACTGGCCACACCGCCGCAGCCGATAATCATCACTTTTCCCATTTTTATCTACCTCCATTTTCCATAGCTAAAAGCATCTCGCGGATGATCTTGCAGGCCACCGCCGTGGAAACACCGCTTTGATCGTATATCGGACACAATTCATTCACATCGCAGCCGACCAGATGTACATGGCTGCATATGTGGATCACCGCCCGCATCAGTTCCATAAAAGATACGCCCCCCGGTTCCGGCGTTCCGGTTCCCGGGAATACAGACGGATCCAGCACATCCAGGTCCAGGGTGAAATACACCGGTTTTCCGGAAAGAGCAGCCACCGCTTCTTCCATTCCCTCCAGATCAAAGGGATGAAGATGGGTATGTCCTTCCCTTGCCCACTGAAATTCATAACCTTCACCGGAACGGATCCCAAACTGCCAGATCCGTCCGTCGCCTAAAAGATCCCAGCATCGTCTGAGTACACAGGCGTGGGACAGTGGATTTCCCAGATAATCTTCCCGAAGATCCGTATGGGCATCCAAATGGATGATGTGCAGATCCGGATATCTCTTCACAGCCGCCCGGACAGCGCCTAAAGTGACCAGATGTTCACCGCCGATCATAAACGGGATCTTACCGTCATCCAGTATGATATCTGTCCGTTCTTTTATATCCTCCAAAGCCTTCCCCGGATCCCCAAAGGGCAGTTCCAGATCGCCGCTGTCAAATATACGGCATTGGCTCATATCTTTATCCTGATAAGGGCTGTAAGTTTCCAGGCCATAGGAATCATTCCGGATCGCCGCCGAGGCAAAACGGGTTCCCGGCCGAAAGGATGTGGTGGAGTCAAAAGGAGCCCCGAAAAGGACCACATCCGCTTCCCCATAAGGGGCATCGCAGCCGATAAAATTCATCACATTACTCTTCAACATCTTTCAATAACTCCTCCACATATACTGGAAGCGCGAACACACCGGCATGAAGTCTTGGCGCATAGTACCGGGTCCGGATCCCCTTTAGTTTCCAGGCCACTCCGTCCAGATCATCCAGCGGATGATATTTTTTGGACGCAAACCCAAACAGCCAATGCCCCGAAGGGTAGGAGGGAATGTGGGCCTGATAAACCCGGCAGATGGGAAATGTCTCCAGTATCCGGCGGTGCATCCGCTGGCACTGGAAGGCTTCTTCCGCATAAAAGGGGCTTTCATTCTGATTGATCATGATCCCATCCTCATGAAGGGCATTGTAACAATTCCCATAAAATTCCTTTGTGAAAAGACCTTCACCTGCCCCAAAGGGATTGGGCGAGTCGATGATGATCAGATCGTAAGCATCCGACTTGGAACGGATAAAACGCAGCCCATCCTCGTGGTAAATCGTCACCCGACTGTCATTGAGACTGCAGGCGATCTCCGGAATATATTTCCGACACACTTCCACCAGTAACGGGTCGATCTCCACCACGTCGATCTGTTCAATGGTGTCATATTTGATCAATTCCCGGACTACACCGCCGTCACCGCCGCCGATGACCAATACCTGTTTCACCTCCGGATGAACCGCCATGGGGACATGGGTAATCATCTCATGATAGATAAATTCATCCTTTTCTGTCAGCATGATGTCTCCGTCCACCACCAATATTTTTCCAAACTCTTTGGAATCCAGCACATCGATCCGCTGCACTTCACTGGATGCGCTGAAAAGCTGACTATCGATACGAATGGACAGTTTCACATCGTCGGTATGCTCGTCATTAAACCACATGTCCATGGGCTCACCCCTCCTTCATCACATTCAGCCGTTCGATGTACTCGTCCTCCGGACCTGTCATGGAACAGCCCTTTTCCTTCGCATAAATAATATAATCAATGATCCTGTCTGTGATCCGTTCACCTGGCGCCAAGATCGGTATACCCGGTGGATAGCACATGACAAACTCGCTGCATATACGTCCCCGCGTTTCCTTAATGGGAAGGGATTCCTTTTCCGCATAAAAGGATTCCTGAGGCGTGGCCGCCACAATGGGAGAAATATACTCCTGGGACAGCATCCCCGTCTTATCCTTCTGATACCGCCGCTTCACTTCCGACAGGGCGCTCACCAGCCGTTCCACTTCCTGACGCCGGTCACCAATGGACAGATAGGCCAGTATATTGCCCAGATCACCGAACTCGATCTGTATGTCGTACTCATCTCTCAGTATATCGTACACTTCGATACCTGCCAGACCGATCTCCAGTGTATGTACAGACAGTTTTGTAGCGTCAAAATCAAATATACTATCGTGATTGATCTTTTCTTTTGAGAAAGCATAGTAACCGCCGATCTGGTTGATCTCTTCCCGGGCATATTCGGCCAGTTCCACCACCTTGCCAAAGGCTTCCTTACCCCGAAGGGCCAGATTTCGTCTGGAAATATCCAGGCTTGACAAAAGCAGATAGGAGCCGCTGGTGGTCTGGGTCAGATTGATGATCTGACGGACATAACCCGGGTTGACATTTTCCCCGATGAGAAGGAACGAACTTTGGGTCAGACTGCCGCCGGACTTATGCATACTGACAGACGCCATATCCGCTCCTGCCGCCATGGCTGTCACCGGCATATTTTCTCCAAAATAAAAGTGGGTCCCATGGGCTTCATCCACCAAAACTTTCATACCATATTCATGGGCTATCTTCACGATCGTCCGAAGGTCCGAACAAATACCATAATAAGTGGGATTATTGACAAAAACAGCCACCGCGTCCGGATTGCTGCGTATCGCATCCTCGATCTGGGATACTTTCATCCCCAGAGAAATTCCCAAAGGAACGTCCACATCCGGATTCACATAGATGGGTTTTGCGCCGCATAAAACAAGGGCATTGATCACACTTCTATGGACGTTTCTCGGGAGAATGATCTTGTCGCCCTGCTTACAACAGGATAAGACCATACTTTGAACAGACGAGGTGGTCCCGCCCACCATGAGAAAAGCGTGGGAAGCGCCAAAGGCCTCGGCGGCCAGCTCCTCCGCCTCTTTGATCACAGAAACCGGATGGCACAGATTGTCCAACGGTTTCATGGAGTTCACATCGATACTGACACACTGGCTTCCAAGCAATTTCACCAGTTCCGGATTCCCCCGGCCATGCTTATGTCCAGGCACATCAAAAGGAACGACTCGCATGCGTCTGAAACGTTCCAACGCTTCGTAAATCGGCGCTCTTTCCTGTGATAAAACACCCATTTATCCATCTCCTCCCTTATCTTGTCTGCCGGAATATTTTCATATATGAAAAACGTTTTCACACACAAAAAAAAGCAGGCAGACGGCGCACATCATCCTCCACTTGCGTTTTTTTTACATCAATATATCGATCATATACGAACTGTCGGTTATGTCGTATGTCAGACAGATATGGGTTTAGAGTCTATATAGCAAATATTCTTACTTTTACTACTCTTATTGACCGTTTCACAAGTTTTGTATGCGTTATGCACACCAGTTATAAAGTAACCAACTTATAAAATTTGAGCTTCTAACTCAATCAATAAGGCAACGAAAGCTGCCAGAAAATATTTGCATGGAATACTACCGATATCTTCTTTCCATACGAAGTTATCGTAACATATTTAAAAATATATTTCAACAATATTTTGGCTTTTCGAGTAAAAAGCCATCCCCGCCCTTTTGGGATGCTGCGGGAATGGCTTTAGATGCTTATCCTTTCTCTTTCTTCGCGTTCATGACCAGCATCTGGAGCCGGTTTTCCACGTTTGCGAAGCTGACGTCCGGATCATAGTCCAGAGTCAGTATATGTATATCCGGAAAATACTCTTTCAACCGTTTGGATATGCCCCGTCCCACCACATGGTTGGGCAGACAGCCGAAGGGCTGGAGGATGACAAAGAACTTGCAGCCATGTTTTGCATGGTGCATGATCTCACCTGGGATCAGCACACCTTCGCCTGCGTCAAAGGTATGATGGATGATGGGATCGCTGTCTTTGACCAGATCTTGCATACGGGTGGCCGGCTCATATAACGGATGTTTTTTGGCAATGGCATCCGTCACCTGATGGGCCAGATCAAACACTTCATTTGCCGTATGATACCATACCTTTTTATCCACCGGCTTTTTCAGATGGTATTCCCGTATCTGGCTGTCCTGATAAAAATAAGTCTTTCGTATAACATCCGTCATCCGGGCTTCCACGATCTCAAAACCATTCTTCTCCAGATAATCTTCGATATCATGATTGGCTCCCGGATGGAAATTGAGCAGATACTCGCCCACGATCAATACTCTAGGCCTTGGATGGCTCCGGTCATATGCCACCGTATTCATGATATCAATGGCCTTTTTAAAGCCCTTTCTTGCCCCCGAAATACCCGACTTTTCAAAGCCCTCCACCAGGGCATCCAATGCCTGGTCAAAGGCTTTATCCGCGCTTCCCGGAACGATCTCATAGGGCCGTATCTTACGGATCAGTTCCTCCAGCACATCGATCATGGGCAGAGCGAAAGCAATGCGCATGGCCGAAAGCAGGTTCATCTTAAATCCCGGATGGATGTCGTGGTAATCCACATCGTCATTGGTCAAAATGGGTACCTGGGGATAACCTGCATCATCCAGCGCCTTCCGAAGAAGAGAACTGTAATGGGTCAGTCGGCAGTCACCCACATATTTTGCCATGGCGATGGCCGTATGATCCAGGTCATATTTACCACTGCGCAGCGCCGCCAGCGCCTCCCCGATGACGATCTGGGCCGGGAAACAGATATCGTTGTGAACATACCGCTTCCCCAGCCGAATGGCTTCATCCCGGCCGATGGGCAACGGTACGGTCCGGATCCCCTGACCTGCAAAGGCCGCCGACATGATCCGGCTGAATGCGTGGGACGTATTCGGTACCAATACCACTTTATCCTTCTTATCCGATTTAGTAAACTTCACCGGATAGGGATCTTTCAAAGTTCTGATCTGTACTTTTTCATGGTGTTCCCGTCCCATGGCCACAGTTTCCAGGAAAGAACGTACCCGGATACGCAAAGGCCCTTGGATATCACTCTCATCCAGTTTCAATACAAGGGGCGTTTTCCCGGAAATCTCCTTCATCATACGGATGATCTCATCAGACAGGTAGGCATCGTGACCACAGCCAAAGCTGACGATCTGAACATATTCCAGACAGTCGCTGCGGGCTGCCAGGATGGCGGAGGACAGCATCCGTGCATGGAAGTTATTGACCACATCCAGCCGGCTTTTACTCAGATCCACCTGATTGACTTCCGGCAGCGAATCCGCTGTCAGCACAGGAATACCCATCCGGGTGAACATATCCGGCAGATCGTGGTTGACCAATGCGTCATTCTGATAAGGTCTGGACGCCAGGACGACAGCAAAACCGCCCTGCTTCTCCACCTCGTCCATGACGGCCGCACCCCGCCGCTTCAGTTCGCTGTGGAACATCTCCTGGGCCTTGTCGCCGGCTTCCATGGCTGTCCGCGTTTCTGCCTCCGAAATGCCGAAGGTTTCTTTCATATAACGGGTAAGCTGCCGGTTTCTGTCCGCCTGAGTATACCAGTGAAATAACGGTGCGTCATAGGGTATGCCCCACAGCTGCCGGGGATCATCGGAATTGCGCACCACAATAGGATAACCTTTAACGACCGCACACATGGATTCACTTGTCTTTTCCGTATTCTCCGAAGGCACTGTGGTAATGGACGGCATAAAGATCCGATCCACCTTATGGGCTGCCAGATTCCTCAGATGGCCATGGACCAGTTTTGCCGGAAAACACACCGTGTCGGAGGTAACTGCAGACAGACCCTGTTCGTAAATCTTTCGGTTACTGGGATCGGATAGACACACTTTGTAGCCCAACGTTTTCCAGAAAGTGGTCCAAAAGGGCATCGTCTCCCAGAAGGACAGTACCCGTGGGATACCAATAGTCATCTTCCTATCTTTTGAGGGAGTTGGATGGGGGTAATCCTGAAACAGCAGTTCTTCCCGGTCCCGGTACATATTCGGAACACTCCGGGACTGTTTCAGCTTTTCCTGAAGTTTCTCCTTCACACCCTCATCTCCCGGTTTCCCGAGGATCTCTCCCCGTTCGCACCGGTTATTGGTGATCCAGGACTGGCCGTTGGAAAAGGTGACGATGGTCCGCTTACAGTGATTGGCACAAAACGGACAGGGAGCGTTGGACTCCTGGGTATAGGAAAAATCATCCAGATCATCCAAGGATATAAATGTATGGCGTTCCGGCTCTTTGGCATGCCTTTCCTTTGTGATCAGAGCAATACCGATGGCGCCCATGATCCCCGGATAGGGGGCACGGACCACTTCTTTGCCCAGATATTCTTCCATGGCTCGAAGAACGGCGTTATTCTCGAAGGTTCCCCCCTGGACCACGATCTTGTCGCCCAGGGAATCCACATTGGATATGCGGATCACTTTCGTAAATACATTTTCTATGATGGAACGGCACAACCCGGCCATGATGTCCTGGGGCTGCTTGCCGTTTCTTTGTTCGGTGATGATGCTGCTGTTCATAAATACCGTGCACCGGCTTCCAAGGGAGGCCGGATGTTCTGAAGAAAATGCCGCGCCTGCTATTTCTTCCGCCGGAAGATGGAGGGTTGAGGCAAAATTCTCCAGGAAGGAACCGCAGCCGGAGGAACAGGCTTCATTCACCAATATGTTGGTAATGACCCCATGATCCACCCATATGGCCTTCATATCCTGACCGCCGATATCCAATATAAATGATACATCTTCCACATACTGACTGGCTGCCCGGGCATGGGCCACCGTCTCCACAGTATGGTATTCCGTCTGGAAGGCATTGGCAAAAAGCTGTTCCCCGTATCCGGTGGCCCCGGCGGCAATGATGTGCAGCCGGGCGCCGGCTTTGCGGTACCTGTCCCTCATGGCGATCAATGCTTTTTTAGCCACCATCAGCGGCTCTCCTTCATTTGGGGCATAAAAGGAATCTATGATTTCTTCATTTTCATTCATCAGGACGAATTTCGTCGTCGTGCTTCCCGAATCGATGCCCAGATAGGCATAGATATCCTCATCTTCCTGAGGCTGTTTCCACAGCCTTGACGGCTTTTCATGACGTTTCTCAAAGGCTTTCCGTTCAGCCGGAGAAACAAAAAAAGGCCTTGCACCGCCTTCTGTTACCGCGGAGGAACGCTTCCGGATTTCCGCCAAATGCTCCAAAAGTGTTCGGACATCGGTCCGTTTCCCATCATCTTCAAACAACTGTTTGAGGGCAAGAGCCGCGCCATAAGCCACCATCATCTCCGGATATTCAGGAATGAGTATCTCCTCTTCCTCCAAGCCGAGCCGTTCGGCAAAAACCCGCACAAGCGTCCGGTTAAAGGTAAGAGGTCCGCCTTCAAAGGCCACCGGTTTTTTTATCTCCAATCCCTGGGCCAGACCACCGATGGTCTGCTTTGCGATGGCATGAAAAGACGACAAAGCCAGATCCGCCTTGGATACCCCCTGGTTTAACAGAGGCTGGATGTCCGTCTTGGCATAGACACCGCATCGTCCGGAAATATCATAGACACAGTCGCCTTCAGCGGCCAGAGCGTCAAAAGATTCCACCGGCACTTTCAGTACAGAAGCGATCTCATCGATAAACGCCCCGGTGCCGCCAGCACAGCTTCCGTTCATCCGCATATCAGAAACACTCAATGAATGATCCGACTCATCTTCCCGGAAAAAGATCATCTTGGCATCCTGACCGCCCAGCTCGATCGCGCATCCCACATAGTGGTATCTTTCCTGGAGCGCGATGGCATTTGCCGTCACTTCCTGTACAAACGGCAGCCCCAGCTTTTCGGCAACCGGTTTGGCGCCGGATCCGGTCAGGCTCACCCGAAGCTTAAGCCCCGGATACCTTTCGCCAAAATGCTTCAACGCTTCATATACACTCTTTAACTGTTTCGCCTGATGTCTCCGATAATCGGAATAAAACATCCGGCCGTCCTTCGCGTATACCGCCGCTATCTTTGTCGTGGTCGATCCCACATCGATTCCGATCAGTATATCCTGCTCAGATGAAAGTTCTTTATTTCTGTCCATATTTTTCATCTGCCTTTTCGTATAGTATTGTCAAAGAATTTTCAACTGAGCTATTTTATACCATAAAGTCCCGTTTATGTCAACTTAATTAAACAAAATACATTTTGAGACACCGGAAAAGGAACTTTTTGCAAGCCGTTTGATTTTGATAAACTTGAACAGCGACTTTGTCATATACGGATTTGACCGTCTCGTAATCTTTATCCCTGGATCCATCATCCGATCCATAGGCCGCCCGATAAACGACCTCCATCATGTTATCCGCTTCCTGCCATTGTCCATTGTGATAGTCATCTCCGGAAAATCCTTTCAAATACAGTATCTGAGTCGGCTGTTTGGTACTTGTCACCACCAGCTGAGGAACATCCGCCGGATACAGATTTCCCCTGTTCACCGTCCCACTGACCGGATCGATCAGCCGATCATCTGCTCTTAAAAGGGTCCGCTGTACCAAACCCTCCACCGCAAATGCCGCGTCATAAAACCGCCGGGGCGACAGGTTCACCAACAAAACCGCCGCTGTGAATAAAAGGGAAAGCCATGCCAACATCCAGACGCTGCTTCTCAAAGATCTTTTATCACTTGATAAAAATAATTTCTTTTTCCCATATCTTTCCATGAAAAACAAAAAAAGCGAAAGAACAACGGATGACCACAAAAGCGTCCAGGAAACATCCATCCCAAACGTATCCGTTATCTTAAAAATGCAGTTTCCCATATACAGCCATTGACCGCAAAAAACATCTCTGAAAAAATAAAAGGCAACTCCGCTTCCAACCAGCATCAGCCCATAGGAAACATACATAAAAACTTTGCCCAGGCCGCCGGCGCCCCACAAAAGCAGACAAGGAACCGCAGATAAAAAGAACACGGGCAGATCCAGATCTACGCCTTCCACAGATCCCACAAGGAATAGCAGACCGTAAACGGCAAAAAGCAAAAACAATATACTGCGCCTGTCCGTTCCCTTTTCTTTCTTTCGCTTATCCGCTTTTC
This sequence comes from Candidatus Onthocola gallistercoris, assembly GCA_018715345.1. Classification (GTDB taxonomy): domain Bacteria; phylum Bacillota; class Clostridia; order Lachnospirales; family Lachnospiraceae; genus Frisingicoccus; species Frisingicoccus gallistercoris. Next base: position 14,815 of record DVLT01000046.1, on the reverse strand, counting down.
TCACACTGATCGAAACATATCCTTCCATATCGTTCCTTCCGCTCACACACCAACTTTTGTTTTTATCTTGCCATCCAGCCGGCCTACTGCCACGCCGTCTTTCCATAATCTCAGATCCATATCCAGACGATAATCCGTCCGCACCTCTTTTTTCAGATCCTTATATTCAAAAAAGGTCTGATATAATTCCCATAGCAATGACCGGATACCTGCCTCATCCCTCACCTGTGCCTGACATAAACCCTTTTCTTTGTCCAGCCACATCACCATCGTTTCACCGCCATTTTCTGCCACAAATCGAAGGTACGCCGCTAACATTGTGTAAAATCGATCCCTTTCTTCCACTGTATGTTCCCTTTCATCGGACATGGAAAGGAAAAGAGAAAGCTTTTCACCTTCTTGTCCGTCATATTCTTTGACCCAGATCTCCCCGGTACGGGCTGTCTGTTTCCAATGGATATTCCTCGCAGAATCCCCGTCTCGATATTCTCTTAACTGTCGGATCTCTCCACCATCCCCCAAGGGACGGCAGCCGTTTTCTTCGCCCGATTTTTCCCGATTTCCCGTAAGCCAGCTAAAATCCACTGTCTCTTTTGGCGGAAACACCGCCAACTGCATACTGGCTTCCATCTTTTTCTCTGAGCGGAACAAGGAAAGGTAATCATACACCCAGAGCCGATCCATTTCCATATGCAGGATACCACACCGGGATGCTGTTAAAGAAAACCCTGTACTTTCCCGCTTTCCCTCGGAAAAAGCTGCAGCAAGCCGGATCTTCCTGGGATGCTCCTCATCCTTAAAACCGTACCGAAGGCGTATGCCCAATCTGCCGGCTGGCATCCATCCCCGGTTTTCAAGGCGGACACGGCACATATAGTTTTTCCCTTTGACCGTCTCATCTTTTCTTTTTTCAAAACAGACATCCATCCGTCTTTTAAAAAATCTGGACATGAAAAACATCCCGACAAAAAGAAACAATTCTGTCAGCGCCAAAGCCATCAGAGCCGGCTGCTTGTACATGGCGGCAATATACCATGTGGCCAGGATCAATGATAAAAAACCGATCCGTTTCATCTTCGCCGTTCTCCCAATACCGGGCGTTTGACGGAAAGCAAAATATCCCGGATGACCTGCTCCTTATCCGCTGATTCCATCCTGGCCTGGTCATTTAAAAATATCCTGTGGCGTATGATATATGGAAACTGTTCTGCCACATCCGCCGGTACGACAAACGTACGGCCTTTAAGCCAAGCCGAAGCCCGAGCCAAACGTACAAGGGCAATGGTGGCCCGGGGACTTCCTCCGTGTCTCAAATAGGGATGTTCTCTGGTGGCCCGCACCAGACGAACCATATATTCATATACGTTTTTCCGTATATAAATATCGCAGATCTCCTTTTGAATGCGCAGCAGCATATTCTGGTCCAGTATGGCCGAAAGATCGTCCAGCTTCTCCTGATAGCCGATTCCCATGGCCATTTGCAATTCACTTTTATAATCCGGATATCCGATGGACAAAGATACCATGAAACGGTCGATCTGAGCCTCCGGCAAGGATTGGGTCCCCGCACTTCCCAACGGGTTCTGGGTGGCTATAACAAGGAAAGGAGACGGCACAGGTCGAGTCACCCCTTCCACTGTCACCTTCCGTTCTTCCATAACTTCCAGTAAAGCCGACTGGGTCTTGGGGGATGTCCGGTTGATCTCGTCTGCCAGGAGCAGATTGCAAAAAACCACGCCCGGCTGGTAAACAAATGCTTCCTGATCCCTCCGATACAGAGAAAATCCAGTCAGATCTGAAGGCAGCACATCCGGCGTGAACTGGATACGCCGATAATCCAGTCCCATGCTCTTGGAAAAAGCCAACGCCATCGTCGTCTTACCCACTCCAGGGATATCCTCCAGCAATATGTGGCCATCCGCCATAAATGCCAGCATCACTTCCCTTATCTCCTCTTCTTTTCCATATATGATCTGTCCCACTTGTTCAATGGTCTGCAAAATTTTGTCACGATCCACGTCCATACCTCCCAGTCTGTCCTTTTTTTTATCATACATGAACGCCTTTAACTTGTCTAATACCTTCCCCATATCCTGTCCAATGCCCAACAAGCATTTATTTATATAGTAAATGAACCGGGACTCTTTTAGAAGTCCCGGTTCGTTATCAGGGTATAAACCTAAAAGTATTCTCTTTTCTCATCGCTGCAAGGCCAGATCTCATACCATACCGGCCAGCATATAGATGGCATGGGTGATAAACGCCGCGATCCAAGCGATCACGCACTGTCCGATCACCACAAACAGGGCCCAATTCCGTCCCAACTCTCTTTTGATCGAAGCAATGGCCGCCACGCAAGGTGTGTAAAGGAGACAAAAGATCAACAAAGACATGGTGCCTGCCGGACTCAGCAGACCAGCGAGCATGCTTTCTGAAGGCAATAAAACAGATAAGGTGGAAACCACACTCTCTTTTGCCATAAATCCGGTGATCAGGGCCGTGGATATCCTCCAGTCGCCAAATCCCAACGGCGCGAACACAGGAGCGATCACGCCGGCCACCGAAGCCAGTATGCTATACTGGGAATCTGTGACCATATTCAAATGCAAGTCAAAATTCTGGAGGAACCAGATGACAATGGTAGCCACAAAAATAACCGTAAAAGCCCTCTGCAGGAAATCCTTTGCTTTTTCCCACAAAAGCTGTCCCACATTTTTAGCCCCCGGCATCCGGTAATTGGGCAGTTCCATGACAAAAGGAACCGGCTCGCCTCTGAACAGGCTCCCTTTCATGAACAGAGCCATCAATATCCCCACCAATATACCGATGAAGTACAGGCCGATCATGACAAGAGCGCCATTTTCAGGGAAAAAGGCCGCTGTAAAAAACGCATAAATAGGCAGTTTCGCTGAGCAGCTCATAAACGGGGTCAGCAAAATGGTCATCTTACGATCCCTTTCTGAAGAAAGGGTCCGACTGGCCATGACGCCCGGCACAGTACAGCCGAAACCGATCAACATGGGAACGATACTCCTCCCCGACAGACCGATCTTTCTTAAAAGACGGTCCATAACAAAGGCCACACGGGCCATATAACCGCTGTCCTCCAACAAGGACAGGAAGAAAAACAAAGTGACGATGGTCGGCAGGAAACTCAGTACGCTTCCCACGCCATTAAAAATACCGTCGATAACAAGGGAATGGAGCGCATCATTGACAGAGGCGGCTGTCAGCGCTTGATCCACCAGATCAGTCAACCCTGTTATCCCCATATCCAAAATGTCCGACAGCCAAGCACCGATCACATTGAAGGTCAACCAGAATACCACGCCCATAATGGCGATAAAGGCGGGAATGGCGGTATATTTCCCGGTGAGTATCCGATCGATCTCCCGGCTTCTTTTATGTTCCTTGCTCTCCTTCGGTTTGACCACCGTTTCTTCACATACCCGTTCTATGAACTTGAACCGCATATCCGCCATGGCAGCCGCCCGGTCCAGTCCCCGTTCTTCTTCCATCTGACAGATGATATGTTCCAGCATTTCTTTTTCATTCTGCTGTAAGCTCAGACTTTCCAGGATCACCTTATCCCCTTCTGCCACCTTGGAAGCGGCAAAGCGTACCGGAATATCCGCCCTTTGGGCATGATCCTCGATCAAATGCATGATCCCGTGGATACACCGATGGACCGCGCTGCCCTCATCGTCCGGGCTGCAAAAATCGATCCGTCCCGGCCTTTCCTGATATTTGGCCACATGGAGCGCGTGATTGATCAGTTCTTCGATCCCTTCATTTTTAGCTGCTGAGATGGGTACCACCGGCACGCCGAGCATCTGTTCCATTTCATTGATCCGTATGGAACCGCCGTTCTCCCGCACTTCATCCATCATATTCAGCGCCACCACCATGGGAATGTTCAGTTCCATCAACTGCATGGTAAGATACAGGTTCCGTTCAATATTGGATGCATCCACGATATTGATGATCCCTTTTGGCTTTTCCCGGAGAATGTATTCTCTGGTAACGATCTCTTCACTGCTGTAAGGCGACATGGAATAGATACCGGGAAGATCTGTGATCAATGTGTCAGGATGGCCTTTGATGACCCCGTCTTTCCGATCCACTGTCACCCCCGGGAAATTACCCACATGCTGGTTGGCCCCTGTGATCCGATTAAACAATGTTGTCTTGCCGCAGTTTTGATTTCCCGCCAGGGCAAAAGTGAGCGTCTCCCCTTCCGGCAAAGGATGTTCGTCCTCTTTTACATGGTACTTACCGCCCTCTCCAAGACCTGGGTGGGGGATCCGCGGCTTTTTACGCCATCTTTCGTCCCTTTCTTCTGCCTTTGCCACTTCTTTGATCTCGATCTTCGCCGCGTCATCCAGCCGCAGCGTCAGTTCATATCCATGTATCCGAAATTCCGCCGGATCGCCCATGGGCGCCAGTTTGACCATCGTCACTTCGGCTCCCGGTATCAATCCCATGTCCAGGAAATGCTGACGAAGCGCGCCTTCACCGCCCACGGAAAGGATCGAAGCGCTTTTTCCTATTTCCAAATCTTTTAATGTCATTTGTATACTCCCTCTTTTTCAAATCCCAGTAAAACATCCTGATAAAATATTTTACCAGAATATTTTATTAAAAGATATATTTTTCTCATAAATGCCACATTTTCCCGTTCATTTGGTCCCAAGGCATTGGAAAACGTTCTAGATCTCCGTATCCAGTCCTTCAAACTGCATACGATAATAGCTGGCGTACAAGCCATTTGCCTCCATCAGTTGTTCATGGGTACCCCGCTCTTCGATCCCCTCGTTTCCAATGACGATGATCTCATCCGCATTCCTTATGGTGGAAAGCCGGTGGGCAATGGTGATCGTTGTCCGATCCTTAGCCAATTCCTCAAGACTTTTTTGTATATGCCGTTCGCTTTCATTGTCCAGGGCGCTGGTGGCCTCATCCAATATGAGTATGGGCGGATTTTTCAAAAATACTCTGGCGATGGAAATCCGCTGCTTCTGTCCACCGGAAAGACGTGTTCCCCGCTCACCGACAAATGTGTCATATCCATCTGGCAGGCTCATGACGAAGTCGTGGATATTGGCCTTTTGGGCCGCTTCTTCGATCTCCTCCATGGATGCCCCCGGCTTCCCATAGCCAATATTATCCCGGATGGTCCCTCCAAACAGATACACATCCTGCTGTACGATACCGATGGCTTCTCTCAAGCTTTTAAGGGTCAGTTTGCATATATCCTTCCCATCAACGGTGATATGTCCGCCGGTGACATCATAAAATCTGGGAAGCAGCGAACAGATCGTAGTTTTTCCGCCGCCAGACGGCCCCACCAAAGCCACGGACCGGCCTTCCGGTATATCAAAAGTCACATGACTCAACACCTGTTCGCCGGAATGATAGCAAAAGCTCACATCCTCGTATCGGACATGCCCCTTCACATCCGTCAGCGCTTTCGCATCCGGCGCATCCACGATCTCCGGTTCTGTCTCCATGACGGCAACAAAACGTTTAAAACCGGACAAGCCTTTCTGCATCATCTCTGCCAGCTCCACCAGGATCTGTATGGGATTGATGAAAATGCCAATGTACAGGGCATACATGGCCAGATCTTCCACCGCCATCTGGCCGGCTCCGATCAGATAGCCGCCGTAAACGACCGTCACCAGATACATCATTCCCTGGAAAAAGAGGTTGCCGCCCATAAAGCTGCCCATACAATGATAATTATTATCTTTGGACCGTAAAAAGTTCTCATTACTTTTTCCAAACTTCTTCCGCTCCACTTCCTCATTGGCAAAGGATTGAACGACCCGTATACCGGCCAGCGTATCCTGCAGACTGGCATTCACATCCCCGATCTTTCTCCGGTTATCCATAAAGGTAACCTGCATCCGTTGATTTTGCATGGCCGAAAAAATGATCATAAATATGGCCAATACCAACAGGGGGACGGCCAGTTTGGCGTTGATGATAAATAAAAAGATAAAAGATCCGATGATCTTGATCATCGAGATAAACAGATTTTCCGGTCCGTGATGGGCAAATTCCGCTATATCAAATAGGTCAGATACCAACTTGCTCATCATCTGTCCGGAATTGTTATCATCATAATAGGAAAAAGACAATTTCTCGTAATGATCAAATAACTGTTGACGCATGTCCCGTTCCATATGGGCGCCCATCATATGTCCCTGATAACTGACATAATACTTGCATAAGGACTGGACGACATACATGATAAACAGTCCGATGGCCAGCGGGATAAGGGCCCGCATCACCACATCCGCCTCCTCTGTAAAGAGAGTTCGGGTCAGCGTCCGCAATATCTGGGGATAGGCCAGATCCACCAGGCTGATGATGGCCGCACATATGAGGTCAATAAAAAAGACCGTCCGATACGGCTTATAATAACGTATAAACTTTTTTATAGTATCCATAACTTCTCCCTCATTCGTTTAGTCCTGTATTAAAAAGTTCCTTTTCCAGTGTCTGATTATCAGTTTACTATAACTTTTTTTCGCTGACAATCTTAAAATTTTGTGTTACAGTATTATTATCACTTTCATAAGGAGACAGATGATATGAAAAAAAAAGAAAAAGTACGTCGTACTGACTTATCCATTTATTCCAATGACCAGCTGAAAAAATACAGCCGGTACCTTATGATCATCGGGATCCTGCTCATCTGCGCAGGTGTGGCTGCCACTCTGATCTCTCCTGCGCTGTTCTTGCTCATGATCATCGCCGGAGCCGTCTGTGCTATAGCTGGTACAGATTATAAAAAAGAATTGAAAAAAAGAGAAGAAATGTTCAATGATTAAAAAGCTGGTGCATCACTGCACCAGCCTTTTTATCGTCTGTTTTCTTATCGGATGAAATTGGTATGGAGCGCCGCTTCCTTTTCCGGCATACCATATTTTTCTTTGCCAAGGGCAATACTTTTCATCAGGAAAGACATATTCCGGGCCAAAGTCCGCATGGTCTGCAGACCTTCCTCATCCCGGACCGCTTCCTGCGGTTCCCGTCCATGGATACTGTTCCAATACTGGCTGGAAGCCACAGGCATACCGCTGATGGTAAAATATTTGTTCAATTCATCAAAAGTGGCTGAAAGACCGCCTCTTCTGGCTGCCACCACACTGGCGCCTACTTTCATCCGTTTATCAAAATGGGTACTGTAAAACAGCCGATCCAGAAACGCGATCAATGTGGCATTAGCCGAAGCATAATATACCGGGCTTGCGATGACCAGGCCGTCACATGCTTCAAACTTGGACGCTGCTTCATTTACCGCATCCTCAAAAACGCATCTGCCCTTTTCCATACAGGAATAACAGGCAATGCAGCCCCGTATATCCTTATTGCCTATATGGAGGATTTCTGTTTCTATCCCTTCTTGTTTAAATGTTTTCTCCATCTCATGCAGCGCAACAGATGTATTGCCTTTTGCATGGGGACTTCCATTGATCATCAATACATTCATGTTTTAACCTCCTAAATCCTGAAATCTTTTTCTATTCATCATTTTTCTGATATATCTTGATACCGGTAACCGAATACAAACCTGTTCTTTCCCGTTTTCTTGGCCTCGTACAAAAGGCGGTCCGCATTCCTATACAACTCTTCCAGAGAGTAACCCGCTTCCACCGGGATCACACCGATGCTGCAGGTAACTGTCCCTGCCGGCAGAAGGATTTTTCCAACTTCTTTTTTCAGATGATTTAATTTCGCTTCAATGGTCTTTCGGTGCCAAGGTTCACAGATCAATACGACAAATTCATCGCCTCCCAGCCGGCCAACGATCCCTTCTTTATCGAATATCTTTTTCAGTTCATCTGCCACATCTCTCAGGACTCTATCCCCCATCGGGTGGCCAAACTGATCGTTTATCTCTTTAAACAGGTCCACATCCATGATGATAAAACACCCCATCGGCTTTTTCTCATCCCCGGACATCTCCGCCAAAAGCGCCTCGCCTTTCTGAAAAAACAACTGCCGTCCGAACAGGCCGGTCAAGCCGTCAAGCTGTGCCTCATAATAAAGATAGTTAAAATTCCTCTGATAAATGATAATGATCAGAACAGCCAAAAATGCCAGAGAAAGTATCCCCAGAAGGAACTGTATTTCCAGATGCATCAGGTCATAAGACGCCCTGGCCGACAGGTTAAGACCATAACTTTTCATCATGCTTCCGATCCGGTTGGTAAAGTAGAGAGCCACGCTGAAGGAAGCTATGCTGACCAGCAGGATCGTCACATGGATTCCCTTCCTCACATGGGGGACTATCGCATTCACCTGATCCACCATGGATACGCGATGGGCCAATCGCCTATAAGCTTCCGATCTAAAATAGAAAAAGCACCCCACAACGATCCCATTGGCGATCAGAAGAAATGGAAGAAAATCCCACCGTCTGATATCATTCCATGTAGCCGGTAGCCCGATCCCGATCTCTGGGAAGAAAAGCTGCATAAACCCGTATACGAGAAGGGTGTGCAATGTCCGACCGACGGATGTGACTGTGATCACACCCACAAGAGGATGCCTGCTCTTTTGGGCCATCTGATATAAAATTCCGGATAACAGACCAAAAAGCGCTCTGGAACCCACACTCAGCAAAATGCTGGCCAATGGCTTTCCGCTGGAAATCGGTGAAAAAATAGCGTCTACAGCTCCCACATAAAAGGCAGACGCCTTCCACATGGAGGCCAATCCAAAAACGATCCCCATTAAAGCGGATGCCTTTGGTCCCAACACACATCCTGCCACCAATACAGGAATATAAACAAAGGTTATGGACAGGGGGGCAATGTGAAAATAGCCTAAAAACGAAAAGGACATAAACAATTCGATGGCGATCAACCCCCACAGCAAATATTTATTCCCTGACGTTTCCTCTTTTTTCCCGTTTTGCCCTAAAGGCATCTTCATAAAATCCCCCTTCCCTTTTTCTCATTTTTTATGATAGCCCACTCTCAACGGCCTGTCAATATCCACCGATATTGGTCGGAATACGTCTTTAAAAAAGGGTTCCCGATGAAAGATCATCGGGAACCCCTGAAATCTGAACTTAAGTTGTCGCCTGGCGGCTCGCTTTCGCTAAGTGCCACACGGGTATCTTCCCTCCGCTAACCTCGTCCTGCGCCTTCGCTCGGACTCGCTAAGGGTCGGGAAGGACCTCGCACTAGAGCTCAACCTTCGCCTGGCGGCTCGCTTTCGCTAAGTGCTTTCGGTCAGAACTTGCCAGCTTTGGCAGCTTCCTCGATGGAAACTGTGAGGGCTGGATTTTCTGGGGTTTTGTGGGTGATTGTGCGCTATAGGTGTGCTACTCTCCACTTTCCACTACATCGCATAACCTCTCTAAAATCCATACCCCAGCATTAAAATAGTTAACAACATCTCTAATAGAAGCCGTTATTGGAGAACCATGTGCAAAACTATTTCTTAATTCAACTAATGATTTTAACGCTCCCTTTTGATTAGAACCATGTATAAAACTCTCAAACTGTTGTTTCCAATCAGTATTAATTTTTTCTAGTAACTTATAAATCTGTCCGGGTGATGGATTATAGGAAGCATCTATGATACTTTTTGTCAAAAAATTTTTTGTTTCATTTTTAGCACCATCCGACAAAGCATCGAATATAATCCGTTTTAAAACATTTTCAATAGTACCACTTGCTTTAATAACAGCATATGATGTTAAATATCGTACATTTGAATCCAAAGGATTGGCCGCTATCCATCTCTGAATTTTTTCGAGTTCAATCCTACAATCTCTTAAAATAAAACTATAATCACCATTCATAATGCTCCCCATATAAAACTTCACATGCCAAATTGATTCGCTTTTGTATTTTATCAATATTAGTCGTACGTTTAGATATTGAATCCTGATAGTCATCCATTAATATCAATCTCTCATATCTTTCCGTAAAATCAATGGATTCCCCAAAATCCAAACCATTCTTTTTATTAATATACATAGTTGCAGCAAAAATTGAATCTACTATTGCAGGATTTATCCTCTTAGAAAACGATATATAGTCATCCTTTTTCTTTCCATTTCTGAAAATATTAACAGAAAAATTGTTAACAAAGAATTCCATTATCGCATTGAAATTATTTGACAATTCTTCCTTTGAAACTATACCAAAGCTATCATTTCTCTTCATAAATTGATTTAAATATTTTACCAAATTTATTTGTTTTTGCTGTATCTCTTCTTGAGAATATATATACCCGAATGCGAACATACGCAAAATCAACTCTATATCTGCCATTCTGGTATCTTTTGCACCATTATTATACATTTTTCTCCAATTAATATTATTATTTAGTTCAATCAATAGTTTATTAAATTCTCCATGATAAACACAGTTTCTAATTTCTTGTGGCTTTAATGTTCTTCCCCCTGTATTAATCCTTTCAAAAATCTGATACATTCCTGTATCATCTTGAGGTTCTTTTTGCTCAAAAACTATTGCATGAATTGGAAAGTTTCTAATTCTTCGTTTTTCTTCTGGTTGTAGTTCTTGAAAGGTCTTTCCTCTCCATCTTTTATTAATAATTTCAGAATTAGACAAGGCAAATGATTTGTTATCGCCACCAAATATTCCTCTCTGCACATAATCATATACCGTCATTATTCTTTGATAGCCGTCCACTATAAGCCTTTTCTCATCTTTTGTCTTAGCTAAAAAAATGCTAGGCACAGGCAGCCCCAATAATACTGAATCAATAAATCTGCTTGCCTCATTTTTATTCCATACATAATTTCTTTGCATTTCTGGCTTTTCTAAATCACCTTCTTCATACATCGTAATCAATTCTCGGAACGTCATATCTGTTCCAAAAGAAGTAATATTAAACAACGAATCATCTGAATAGCTATCTGTTTCTTCTTTAATTTCATCTACTATCATTTGTTCTCTTACTGTTATCATTCTTTCGTCCTCCCTATAATTTTTGGCTACATATCTATGAAACAGTTCTTCTTTAGACAAAACAACTTTCTCCTTTTGAACATCAATAATATATGTTCTAACAAGGTCATCGCTACACCATTCAATATTTCTCCAAATTACCCAGCAAAAATCGTTTTCAATTACAACAGCTTCTTTATAAATCTGACTACTCAAATTTTCCATACCAAAATAGTGACTATTACGATATTCGACGAAATATGACATTTTATAACCTCCAAATTAGTGTGATATCACTTAATTTTATCATGAGTTCATAAAATATTCTTCTGCCGTCAAATCTGTTCTAATTATACCATTATAAAAGTCTCATTTAAAGCATTACTTATCCAGCAACTCCTGATAACTAACCCCCAGCACCTCCGCAATGACCTTCACCTCAATATCCGTCACGAACCTTTTCCCGCTCTCAATCCGCTGCACCGCATTCTTATCAATATCCAATCCAGCCATTTGCAACATATCTGCCAGCTTCCGCTGAGAAGTTTTCTCCGGCAGGTTCTCCCGGATTTCCTTGATTTTCTGGCCACAGATGTTATTTTTCCCGTTTTCTGCCTTGTTTTTATACATAAAGCTCTCCTTAATTGACATTCAGTGATTGTCATTTTCCCCATTATATGATAAACTAAGAATTAAGTTGACATTTAGTAAATGTCAAAATTGTTTTAGCAAAGGAGAATATATATGAAAAGTCTACTTCTACAATTATATGGCGGAGAAATTTTCCCTGCCGAGCAGTACACACCCAAAACAGAAGAATATCGAAAGCTGCGCCGGGAACATTGCAAACACTATGAGGACTTCATCAAGCAGCTAAAAGTCTTAGATCCGCCTTTAGACAAACGGTTCATTGAAATCATGGATGAGCAACTGGATGTATTTCCTTTAGAAATATCAGAAATGTTCATTGACGGCTTTTGTCTGGGCGCACGAATGATGATTGAGATTTACCAGAAGGATTTCACTGATACCTGTGAATAACAAAACAAACAGCAAAAGGGCGAATCAACAGCCACGTTCTCCGTTGTTCGCCCTCTCCATCATGGCACTAGCGCCATGAGCTTATTACATTCAAGGAAAAATCAAATTTCCTGTTCCAGCTTCCACAGCTTGTGCTTTATTTCCTGCTGGGTTTCATATAACTCATTTCTCCGGTCACATATCTCTTCCCCCCGTTTGATAGCTGCCTGAATACTTTCTCTCCGTTCCGGCTCACTTTTCTTATACTCTGCCATCAAAGAACGAATTTCATTGTTGTTTTGTTTTCTCTGATTGTCCAGTATTACCCAGTTTACCAGCCGATCCGCTTCCGGGTCTGTTTCAAAATTTACATATTCTATGACTTTAACACAAAGCCGCAGCATAACCTTTTTTTCCATATCTGTCATAGAGATACCTCCTCTCTTTTTCGCTGTCTGGAGCCCATAGCGAGTACCTCTGCCGCTTTTCGCTTCTCTATAACTTCAGAAATCCTCTGTTCTCCAAACTCCGCTTTTAAATATTGATAATTTCGGCTTTCCTTATACAAAAGTTCATTCTCCATCTTCAATCGGTCAGCTTTTCCCTCCAGAAAATGATAGTTCCTTTTCAGCTGCTCCATCTGCCGCTTCAGCTTATCAATCTTCTCTGTTAGCTGCACATTCCAAATCAGAACTGACACCAGTGTTTCCTTTACTTTCTCTAGCAGAGGAGTAGCTTTTTTATCCCGGTAAGACTTTGCCGTTGTCATTATCCCCGGCTCTGGCAGCTGCCATGCCGGGTCTTCACGAATTACGTGGATATTCTTTTCTGTCAGCTTTTTATCGGATGACATTTTCAGAATCTCTTTCTGCATGGCAGCCTTCTGCACCTGCAGTTCCCGCAAATTTCTTTTTTCATTGTCAGCAGCAGCTTGAATTTTCGTCATACTCTGACTGATTTCTTTCTTTTTAGCAGCAAGTGCCAGCACTTCTTTTTCCCGTTCTTGCTTTTCAAAATCCAACACACTCAGATGTTTCCTGTGTATTCCCAGTTGCTTCCAGATTACGCCATAGCGCTCCATCACCTTTGCCAGTTCCTTCTTTTCAGCTTCCATCCACTGACTCTGTTCTGTGGCCTGTCTGGTGCCGCCTTTGAACCCCTGAGATGCCAAGGCCTGCTTTAAAGAAACCCTGGTATCAAGGCCACGCTTGCTCCCCGTCACAAAGGGTACGAAATCAATATGAAGATGTGGCGTTTCCTCATCCATGTGAAGATGTGCTGAAAATACCCTTAAATTGGGATTTCTCTTTGGGAATTCCTTCATATATTCATCCAGAATTTTTTTCGCCAATTCTCCGTTCTGGCTTCGTGCATTCACATCATCCTTATTGCCGATCTGGAAAATAACCTCATGAAATAGTTTTTCCTGTTTGGACATGCGAATTTTTTCGTAGTAATCTGCTATCTTTCTGTCGCTGCGTGTCTGCTTCGCATTGTATCGCTCTAATGCTTGGTCAAACAATTCGTGATATACCTCTTTAATATTTTCGTTGCAGTATTCAATATTATACTGCGTGTAGTCTTCTTTGACATTTTTCGCCTTAAATACTCTGCTGTTATGTGTAAGGGAACCCTTCCCCATCATTCCGCTGATTGATCTCTCGATAGGCTTGTCCTCCTTCAAATGATACGGGCGGCATTTAAGCCGCCATAAAGCTTTGTTACTTTCGACGAAAGTAACGCAAAAGCACTTTTGACAGCCATACCGTCTATCAAAAGCTTCCTTTGCGCCCTGCCGGGGGCTTTGTCTCCCTGCGCAGTTCATACCGGATCTCCGTTTGTCTTCGCCAGCAGTCAAGGTAGCAAGATTCCCTTGTCCTTAGAAACAGGGAATCTTGCCATCTTCCTTGCTACATCATCCAGTACCACTGACTGCCGATTTTGACAGAATCAATATTCAGTTCCTTTTTGGCGTTCCATAGGGTTTTCTTCTTGATTCCTTTTTCCTTTGCTGCGGCATCGATCTCGGCATAGGTCTTCTGTCCGTCTGTCAGAATCTCTTTTAAAAATTCTTTCGCATTTCTGGTTTTCTGGCCCCTGCGTTCTCCGGACAGGAGTTCATCAGCGCTGATTTCATATTCGCCAATCCATTCAAATCCGTTTTCCTTATCAAGCCGGAAAGCGATAGGCGTTCCCTCTGGAGCCAGAGAGCTTTTAATATGGCAGGCTACACGCACCTGTTCATCATCCTTCACTCTGCCTACCACCAGAACGCTCCGGGCTGCTGCCTGAAAATCAATAGAACCAAGGCCACGATAAGAAGATTTTCCGCCAGAGCATTTATTCATATGACCGATCAACACAATGGCACAGTGATACTTCTCTGCAAGGTCACTAATCCGCTTCATCACCGGGCGTATTTCATTGGCTCGGTTCATATCAACATCAGCGCCCAGATAACCCTGTATGGGATCCAAGACTACTAAACGTGCTGCCGTTTCTTTTATAGCAGCTTCCAGGCGCTCATCCATCATGGTGAGCGCCTTTTCTCTATCGTCAATAACAATCACCTTGCTGCAATCAGCTCCGGCAGCAGTCAGTCTGGGTTTAATGGTATCGCCCAAGCCATCCTCCGCCGTCTGATACAGAACGGTAATAGGTGTTCTTTCTGATTCTGCTTGATTTTCTGTTTCTTCTTCCGGGAATATGGCTTCCCCTCTGGTCAGTCTGGCAATCAACTGCAGCACCATCGTTGTCTTTCCCTCTCCAGGATCGCCCTGGATTATTGTGATTTTTCCATATGGGATAAACGGATAAAGCAGCCATTCCACCTTTTCTTCCTGTATTTCTTC
>DVLT01000045.1 GCA_018715345.1 Candidatus Onthocola gallistercoris | reverse complement strand
CCGCTCTCCACGGTCTTTTTCCGTGAAAGCTATCCGATCTGTCATCAAAGCCGAAGCTTACAGTCATCCATTATTATACTTCATTTTGCCCCTGTTGACAAAGACTATCGGCTCCCTATTTGGTATGGTTCGCCGGATATGCCCCTTTCCTGCATGTTTCCATAAATTTTTTCACATTTTTGCGGTGCCATCTACAGCCTTTTACCCGCTTGGGTATCCGACACCCAAAGACGCCCCTGGACGTATCCGCATAAAGTTCGTAACTGTCCCAGTATTTTTTGTAGGTGATCCTTCTAATGTCTTTCCATGGAATACATAGCAGGCCCTCCTCATTGATCGTCCCCTCCCGGCCATGGGTCGCCACCAGGGTCAGTCCATCTCCATTCATGTTCAGTACATAACACCATAGGGCGATCGCTGTGGTCACCGATCCAAAAACATAGGAAGGCGTCACTGGCCTTTTACGTTTTGCTTTCAGCCTATTTCCCCACACGCTGCTTCCTTCGTTATAAGCCATCTTCTGTTCTTTTAGAAATGCACATATCTCTTTTTCTGTGATCATCCCAATAACCTCCTGTCCGCCTGTACAGTTCTTTTTAGATCATTCTAACTCAGGCACAGAAGGTTTTCCCCGTAATAAATGACCGGAGAACATAATGTCCTCCGGTCATTTACTTAAAATATATTCACTTTTCATCTGTATCCAGATCTTCGATATAGCGGATCAATCCATCGATCCCTTCGCCGGTCACACTGCTTATGGTAAAAATCGGCTCAGCGCCGCACAGTTCCAGGATCTTTCTGGCCCGGTCCATCTGCTTTGGATCGGTCACCTTATCCACCTTTGTGATCGCTCCCACCATGGGCTTTTGAAACATGGTTTTAAGCCCGGGGGCGAGGGCAAACGTCATATCCGTTGGATCTTGGAGCAGCAGTACCACATCCACATCCACCGAAGTGACCGCCAGGGCCTGATAGTAGGAACGGCGTTCCACATATTCCCCCGGCGTATCGATGACATCGCCAACGATCTCCAATGCCTGAGTCTTTTTATAACTCAGCTCTTTATTGTTCAGATATTGGGTCAAAGTCGTCTTACCACAGCCAACTTTGCCGATCATCATCAGTTTTTTCATGTTGTCTGCCCTACCTATGTCCGTGTGATCGGTGCCACGTCAAATCCAAGTATATCCCTCAGTGTCTCATTGACGGCGATCAGAGAAGATTCCACGCTGGACACATCTCCGCAGACGACTAAAGATCCGTTAAAACGATCCACAAACACAATATCCACCATGCCCGATTTTGTCGCCACATCTGCTCCGATGATCGCAGCTTCACTTGGGGTGATGGTCATGATCCCCAATGCGCCCCGACGATCCGTGATCACACCCAGTTTGGTATAGAGATCCTCTTCGGGATTGGCGATCAAATGCGCCATGGTTATCTGTTTACCAGGTACAAACTCCTGTATGATCCTTTGTTTTGCTTCGCTCATGGCACCCTCCGAATCACATTAAACTGTCAAAAATCTCAGGCCGCGGACTCGGGATGACAACACTGGATACAAGCAGTCCGTTTTCCTTGCCTTCGGCGCTGCCAGCGTCCACAGAAGCCTTGACCGCTGCCACATCGCCAGTCATGATCACAAAGGATTTTCCGCCGATACCGATACCCAGCCGTACATCCAAAAGCGTCACTTCCGCTGCTTTGACAGCGGCATCTGCTCCATAGACGGCTGCAGTAATGCTGTAAAATTCCAGAACGCCGATGGCGCCCTTTTCATACAGTTCGGTAGACTGATTTATCGCCTTGATGACTTGAGGATGTACCCGCGGGATAACGGTGGAATCCACGATAAAGTTTTCCCCGGCTTTCACCCCCGCATCCATTGAGGCTTTGACGGCAGCCACTTCGCCTGTAAATAAAATGCTATATTTCCCCGGACATACCGGTTTCGCAAAGGCGAGATCCACTTCCGCCGCTTTCAGTATGTAATCGGCAGCTTCCACGCCTTTGGCAATACTATTCAATTCCAGAAATCCTACAGTCTCTATCATTGGCATCAACCGATCCTTTCAATAACTATTGTCTGACCCACAGAAGCCACTTTACCATCGATGCTGGCATGGATATTGGCTCCCATGGCGCCTTCCGGACATTTTGCGATCAACTGCCCCTTTGTCACCGTATCGCCCGCATTTACGACAGGCTGCGATGGAGCGCCGATGTGCATGCTGACCGGAATCTCCACCCGGTTCGGCTGGCCTTCCACCAGCTCATCGATCTTAAGATCGGCCCAAGGTCCCACACCAACTCTGGCAGCCACACGTTTTGCCGGGATCTTCCGGCCATCCCGGTTTGGATCCGGGGTATAGACTGCGCCTTCCGGCCGCTGATATCGGATGCCGGCTTCCCGCAGCGCAGCTTTCACCTGCTGGTTGACCCGCTTTGGCTGCAGGCCCATGGGGCAGGCATAATCTTCACAGATGCCGCATTCACAGCAAAGCGCTGCATTCTGCACATCCGGATCATCCAACATGGACTTGATATCAGAAGATATGCCCAGTTTACGCATGATCTTATTTGGCGCCAACGGATATCCCAACAAATGTCTTGGACACATGTCCGTACAATAACGACATTGGATACAGGCTGATTTCGCCCGATTGAACATATGCTGCAAGGTGATCTCTGTCTTTTGGGCAATCTGGCCGTCCTCCGGCAGGACCAGTATACCCGATGTAGTCTTGGTCACAACTGCCTGATGGGCCTCTTCCATCGTCAGGCGTTTACCCATCATGGGGCCTCCGGATACGATGAAATATCTGGATCTTTTTGTCCCACCGGCTAATGCGATACAATCATCAAAGGATGTGCCCACCGGTACTTTTACGATCACCGGATGAGCCACTTCACCGGTCACAGTCAGATATTTTTCCGTAAACGGAACGCCTTCCATGGCTTCGCTGACGCAGAGCATCGTCGCCACATTTGAAACAACACAGCCCACATTCAGAGGAATGCCTGCCGGCGGGACAACCCGTCCGCTGACTTCATAGACGATGGTCTGCTCATCACCTGCAGGATAAAAACTTCCCAACAGAGCAAGCTCTACTCTGGACTGGCGGCCTTTGATGGCTTCTTCCAAAGCTTTGATCTCTTCCTTGTATGTATGCTTTAATGCGATCTTGCAGAATTTCGCTTCCAACAGTTCACCGACTGCCTCTACGGCGGCCACGATCCGATCCGCCTGATGGATCATCAGATAGCGGTCTGTCCGAAGAAGCGGTTCACATTCTGCCCCATTGATGATCAAGTACTCGACTTTTGCGCCTTTATACTTGACATGGGTAGGGAAACCGGCGCCGCCGCAGCCGACGATGCCCGCATCCTCTATACATTTTAATAAATCCATGGATTCACTTCCTGTCCTTCTTTTCTTTCATGACCTCCATAGAGTCGATGATACCTACGATGGCGCTGTCCACCGGAATACTTTCGTTTCCGGCGGCCCGTCTCGCTGTGCTCCCTGTTACCACGAGCACATCCTCACCCACGCCGGCGCCCACCATATCCGCAGCCACGAATGTGATATTCTGTTCCGACGCAGTTTCCGTCTCCTGCACCACCATAAGTTTCTGTCCGTTTAAGGAGTCCTGCTTTTTCGTAGCCCATACATGCCCAATGACTTTGCAAATACGCATATATTTCCCCCTAAACTATCTTGATCGTCCTTTTATTGTTTTTAAATATGTCCTTTGCAGCCGGAGTGATGATCGCGCCTCTGGCAAAACAGATCGTTTTTTCTTCAGTGGATTTTATCAACTCCTGAGCTGCCTTTTCCGTCACCAGCTTCATTTCGATCACCGGCGCCGGGCAGACTGCTGCGGAAGCTTTCATGTAATCCGGCACATAAGCCGATATAGGTTTGGACTTCGGCTTATAGACCGGAGCTTCTCCTATGGCTGACATGTCTGTTGCCGGGGCACAATATACAGGCAGCGCGCCTGTTCCCGGTTTTTCATGGACCGGCTGGCATACTGGCTGAACTTGTTCACAGGCTTCCACCTTCGGCGAAGGTTTCTGCCACCCCTCCTTGCGGAGGACATCTGTTACGCTTTCCACAACCTGTCTGACGATACCGCTCATATCCGGTTTGCATTCCGGATCACAGACTTCCGGATCCTCATACAGGATAAATGCTTCTGTACCGACCCGGTAGCCGCAAGCGTTGGCTTCGTCGAAATCGATGTGCATGGCCGGCATGAAAGACGACTTCACCCGGATGGGCACATCTTCAAAAATCACTTTTCTGTCACTCTGTACGAGGACACGGACTTTTTGTCCATCGGCCACACCATATTCCTCTGCGTCTTCCGGGCGCATATGGATATGATTGCGGGCAACGATCACGCTGCCGTTCGCTTTCATCTCCCCATGGGTACCGACTAATATAACATCCGAAGCGCCTGATAAATCTCCAGAAAGATTTACCGGGGCCTTGATTCCCAGTTTACGGCAATCCGTCATGGATAACTCCACCTGGACAGCATTTCTTGCAGGTCCTAAAACGGCGACATGGTCGATCACGCCATCTTTTGTCACCAATTTCAGTCTTTGCTCACTTAAGAACTCTCCCGGTTGGGACAAATCCCGCCGTTTCTTAAGCTGCGCACCCTTTCCAAATAAAGTCTCAATGGCCGTTTGCGTTAAATGGACATGGCAGCCCGACGCTTCGATAAGGATCTTTTTCATCTTAGCACTCATCTCTACTTACTGCCTCCTTCATAATAACCCGCTAAAAAACGGCAAAATACGATATAGACCGCACTGCTTAACCGATTCAGCTGCTGAATGATATCCGGTCTTTCAATCTTCCCTTCATCGTCAATAAAAGCCTGAGCTGCTGCCAGCTCAGTCTCACGCACCCGTGTGCGGACCTGATTGATCTGTGCCGGGATCTTCCCCATCTTATAGTTGGGAATGGGATGATCGATACCGATATTCTCCTTGACATGGTGGGATACTCTGCGAAGTCCAGCATCATCCAGCCCCAAAAGATCCATGGGAGCCAACGGCTCTTCCTTCACTTCTGCGCCCAATATCTTCTGAACACTTTTCAGTATCTCATCCATATCGTCAACCACTCTTTGGTAACCACGTTCCCAGGCATCCGTCTGGAGACAGATAATGTCCGCCTCCAGCGAATCCAACTGTCCTCTGAATGCAATACGTGGATGGGTTTTAGGTACAAGTACATTCCCCCTTAAATGGGTCATGTACTCAGGTTTTTCCGAATATCCCTGACCGGTCCGTGCGTCTACATATGTACGTTGTCCCAGGTTTGGAAGAGGCGTCCGCGTCATGACAGCCATAGGCCGCATCACAGGCGGAACGTCCGGCTTTTTCTCAGGCACGGACAGACCGCCGTCAACAACCACCAGCTTGATGCCCCGGTCACGCAGGTATTCCTTCGCCATGGGCGTGATGAACACGTCCGCTTCGACCCTGTACTCCGGGGTACCTTCCGGCAGCGCTTCGGACCTCAACTTGGTCTCTGTCAATATTTTCATTTAACAAACCTCTTCTTTACCGTCAGACTTATTTCAATGTCGGAAGGATGTACTCAACTTCTTCGTGGGGACGCGGGATAACATGAACGCTTACCAGCTCGCCGATATTGGCTGCTGCTGCTGCGCCTGCGTCTGTAGCGGCTTTAACAGCGCCCACATCGCCTCTTACCATAACAGTCACAAGACCGCCGCCAACATGTACTTTACCGATCAGAGTAACGTTTGCTGCCTTAACCATTGCATCGGCTGCTTCGATGGAACCTACTAAACCCTTTGTTTCGATCATACCTAAAGCTCTAACTACATCTGCCATAATAATAGCCTCCTTAAAATTCTTCATTCTTTAATAGTTTGATGGAAAATTTCTATAAATATCCCTTAACAGGAAATATTTCAGCCTCTCAGTTTCTCGAGAACGGCCCGAGTGATCGCTTCCACATCCGCTGCGCTCAGACTGCTTCCAGCAGAAGCGGTGGCACAGGTTGAAGAAGCACAGCCTGCTGCCGGATTGGCCGGCGGTACAGGTACATTATACTTTTTGCGAAGATCTGCCAATTCTGCCACACCGCAGGCAACCCGACGGATATTGATCAGGTTCATCGGAGACACATTGTCCGATGTGGCGCTTCCGCCTACAGCGCCGCATCCCAATGTCAACGCCGGAGAAAGATTGGTTGTCGCTCCCACGCCGCCAAGGGATCCTGGTGTGTTGACCAGAAGTCTGGATACCGGTTTCTTCAGAGCAAATTCGCGGATAACATCCGTATCCGATGAATGGATGGTCATCGTATGTCCGGCGCCTTCGTTCTGAAGGATCTGGATACTGCGTTCACAAGCTTCCTGCCAGCCTTCTTCCACATAGAAAGCGAGGATCGGACACAGTTTCTCTCTGGAGTATGGATTCTTCTTAGAAACCTCTGTCTGTCTGGACACGAGAATCCTTGTCCCTGCCGGGATCTGGATACCGGCCATATCCGCGATGGCCTGGGCGCTCTTTCCAACGATCTTCGGATTCATGGTGCCATTGGCACGGAGCATAAATCTGGAAACTTTTTCCGACTGCTCTTCATCCATAAAGTATCCGCCATTCTTCTTGACTTCTGCCACAACCTGATCTTCTATACATCTTTCTGTGACGATGGACTGTTCGGAAGCACAGATCGTACCATTATCAAAGGTTTTACTGTCGAAGATATGTCTTACTGCTTCCGGGATATTGGCTGTCCGCTCGATGAAAGACGGACCGTTGCCGGGACCCACGCCGAGGGCCGGGTTGCCGGAACTGTAAGCCGCATGCACCATGGCTTCTCCTCCGGTGGCAAGGATGATCCCGATATCCGGACTCTTTAACAGAGCGTCTGTGGCCTGCATGGTCGTCAGATTGATGACGCCGATCAGTCCTTCCGGAGCTCCCGCATTGTAAGCAGCCTCCTGAATGATCTTCACCGTCTCCAGGATACAGTTTTTAGCGCCTGGATGCGGGCTGATGACAATGCCGTTTCCAGATTTCAGAGAAATCAGTGATTTGTACATTGTCGTAGATGTGGGGTTGGTGGACGGGATAAGCGCTGCGACAACGCCCATCGGCACGCCGACCTCCATGATTCCTTTCGCGCCATCCTCCCGGATCACCCCGACAGTTTTCATATCTTTGATGTAATCATAGGTGATGGTGCTCCCCAGCAGATTCTTGAGTACTTTATCCTGCCAAATGCCAAATCCTGTCTCCTCAGCAGCCATCTTTGCCAGCGGTTCAGCTTTTGCTGCACACGCTTCAGCCACTGCCTTGACGATACTGTCCACTTTTTTCTGGCAGAATCCTGCATACTCAGCCTGGGCTTTCTTTGCTTTTCTTATCAGGTCTCTGACTTCCTGAATGGATTGCAAATCCTTGTCAAGTCCCATAACTTTATCTCCTTTCCAAGAATATACATTTAATAATTTAACGGGTCGTCGGCGATACTGCATACCGTATCGGCGAATGCATCACAGGCAGCCTGGCAGGCAGCCTGGTCGCCGGTCAGAAGTCCGCCGGCAAAGTTTGTCTCCGTGGGCGGCCCGTAAAATAACTTGAGTTCCACTTCCGCAGCTTTTAACGCGGCATCCAGTCCCATCATCGCTTCCAGCGGCGGCGCGATCAAGTAGGCCATGGAGGTCCCCAGAGGGACGCCGGCCTCCGCCGACAGAAAGCTTCCTGTCCTGGATATGCAGTGGGCAAAATAAACGATCGAATCATCCTGATCGGCACTGTAAAAGCAAGCGTCCCGCTCCATAAAAGCGATGGCCGCATCCAACCCGCTGCGAACTTCCGCAGGATCCGGTCCCGCCAGAATACCGATAAATTCTCCCGCCAGTTTTGTACTGGCGTTGGACGCGCCGGCATACATACTCCGGGCATAGGCCACCCGGACGTCCGCTTTCTTAGTCGCCTCGTCCAAAGCTGTGTAGGACACATCATCACAGTCTGTCGTTATAAGTCCCAGACTGTACTCGCCCGGCAGAAGCTTCAGACTCTCCCGCAGCATGGGATTCGCATTGGGGATCATCTTCACACTCAGGACATTCGTACGTACAGGTTCATTTTTCATAATCGACTCCTATTTATTTCTTCAGATCGACGCCGCTGGCCTTGGCCTCCAGCATCATCTCGATCACATCTACGATGTAAGCGCCAGCTTCCACAGCCGGTATGCCTTTAGAATGGATATTGGACACGACTGTCCTTCTGGCTTCCGGCATACCCACCGTCGCCTTGTAGGCGATATAGGCACTCATACTTTCCGCCGTAGCCAAGCCTGGTCGTTCTCCGATCAGGACACAGGTTACGGTTGCCCCCAGCGCCTCCGAAATCTGATCCATGGCAGCCACACGTCCGTTCTTTACAAAGAATGGCGTACCCACCTTCAGACCTTTCGCCTTCAGGCCATCGATGATGACAGGAAGGATATTTTCAAGATTCGCTGTGATCGCTGTGGATGACAGGCCATCGGAGGCATATATCTGTACATCCGGATTCATCACACATTTACTCTTTAATTCACTGATCACCGCATCGTCAAACTGACGTCCCAGATCCGGCCGGGTCAAAAACTGAGTCTTATCAGAACATTTCGTCTCAATGGTAAACAGTCCCAACCGATCCAACACGGACTGATCCACATCTCTAAATACTGCGTCTCTTGCAGCCGCGTGGTCTGCCCGCAATGTGAGCATGGTCTGGGTACGGAGTCTGGCGCCGCAGTTGCCCACACCGATCCGGGCCGGCGTGGACCGCATCATCCGCTCCAGTCCTTCCGGATCCTCACAGTGTTTCAATGTGGGGATCGCTTTTACTTCCGGAGAAGTAATGTCGATCAACTCACCGTCATCCGTTCCATCCGCCGGAGAACTTCCCGCTGACTGGACGCTGCTGCCTGAGGACAGATCCTTTTTCTCAACTTTATTGATATCAAATGTACTGGCGCCCTCTTTCTTTTCTTCCGGAGCCGATGCCCCTTTTGACAGCTCCATGGCCACTCGTTCCACAATGGCGTTGATCATATCATCCATCTGATTATGTGTCATAATGCGCATCCCTCCCTATTATTTTCTGCTCAAAAAGATGGTCGGATCGCCGGCCCTTTCAGTCAAACGTCCATTCTCCATGATGCCCATCTTCTCCAGCCATACTTCAAACTCCCGGATCGGCCGTTTCCCGAGGACTTCCCGGACGGCATTCACATCGTGATAAGCGTTGGTCTGATAGTTGAGCATGATATCGTCACTGCTGGGGATACCTAATATGTAATTGATGCCTGCGCTTCCAAGAAGAAGAGCCAGGTTCTCAATATCATTCTGATCTGCCTGCATATGGTTTGTATAGCAGCAGTCACAGCCCATGGGCACACCGGAAAGCTTGGCCATAAAATGATCCTCCAGGCCTGCTCTTATGACCTGCTTGCTGTCATACAGGTATTCCGGTCCGATAAAGCCGACAACCGTGTTCACCATGAAGGGTTCAAATACCCGGGCAAAGGCGTAGCATCTGGCCTCCATCGTCACCTGATCCGCGCCGTAATGGCCATTGGAAGAAAGTTCGGACCCTTGGCCGGTTTCAAAATACATCAGGTTCGGTCCCACAGCTGTGCCCCTCTCTTGGAGGAGATGTTTTGCTTCCCAGACCGTGTCTGTGGTAAAACCAAAAGCTTTGTTTCCTTTTTCACTTCCGGCGATGGACTGGAAGATCATATCGCAGGGAGCCCCCTGTTTCACCGCTTCGATCTGGGTCGTGATATGGCCCAGGACACAGATCTGGGTCGGTATCTCAAACTTGTTTTTCACTTCATCAAATCGCTTCAGCACTTCCGCCAGACTGGATACGGTATCATTTACCGGATTCAGTCCCAGCAGCGCATCGCCGCAGCCATAACTGAGGCCCTCAAATAAGGAAGCCGTGATACCTTCCACGTTGTCTGTCGTATGGTTGGGCTGAAGTCTGGTGGCCATCGTCCCTCGAAGGCCTATGGTGGTATTGCACCGGGCCGGCACTTCGATCTTTGCCGCGCCGTAGATCAGATCCAGGTTGGTCATGATCTTGGCGACAGCTGCCACCATCTCGCCGGTGAGCGCTTTGGACATATCCTTGATCTGCTGTTCCGTTGTGGAATAATCCAGGATCCATTCTCTCAGATCACTTACTGTCCAGTTTTTGATCTTATTATAAAATGTCTGATTGATCCCGTCCTGGTTCAGCCGCGTGACATCGTCCTCTTCATAAGGGACCACCGGATTCTCCCGCAGTTCCGAAAGACGCATATTCGCCAGCACTTCCTTTGCCGCCACCCGTTCCAGGTCGGAGGAAGCTGCCACACCGGCCAGGATATCTCCTGATTTTTCTTCATTTGCCTTTGCCAGCACTTCTTTCACCGTATCAAAGCGAAAGATCTGGCCGCCTAATAATGTTCGATATGCCATACTGCACCACCTATCCAAAGATTAATGTTTTGACAACCACCGGGATGACCAGGCCATCCACCAGCGGTTTCCCCATATCTACAAAATCGTTCTGATCCACCTGTATGGAATCGACACAGATCACGTCCCGCCTGCCTTCCAACAGCCGGTTCATGACCTGGCCCAGGGCCTTGGCCATGTCGTATTCCAGTACGATGATCAGAGGAATCCCGGGCGGAAGCGCTTCGTCCATCACACTGGTCAGACACGCCGCCATCCGCCGCAATTCTGTATAAGAAGGATTTTGCTTGCCTTTCATAGCCACGATCAGCGAGTCACTGTCACTTTGTTCCAGCATCCACCTGAGCTTTTCCCGGAACCATTCCCGGTCATCCGCAAAACAATGTTCTTGTTCCTCTGCGGTCAATTTCAGCACAGGGATATTCTTCAAAGGAAAAACATCCCGATCGTATGTGATCGTACTGCCGGAAACCGACGTGGTATAACTGCCCGCGCCCACAACTGTGGCCCGTATCGTCTCCACAGCTTCCATGACCCGATAATCCGACCAGAGCCGGCTCTGCCTTATGGCGTCTCCCAACAAAATACCCATATCGCCGAAACGATTCCATGGCCCGTCCTGATGCGTATAAATACAGTCTGCCACGCCGCCGGAAAAACAAATTGCCCGGATCGGCTTGTCAAAATCAAAGGGAGAACTGCCTGGCGTCAGAATGGATTCCAGCAAGGGGCTGCTCCGATGATTGAGCCAGTCGTATAAAAGCTCCGCCATCTTCCGGCAGATACTGCCGATCACCTGATAATCCGCCCCCTCGCCGACCTGAACCTTCAGGCCTTCGTGACTGGCTATCCGTTTCACGCTGTCGCTGACATAAGTCACTTTCATATCCGGATCCACCTTGATCAGCCGGCCGCCGATGTCCAGACAGCCTTTGGCGATCACTTCACCGCAGTCAAACAAGACCGCGTTGGTCGTACCGCCGCCGATATCCAGGTTCACCACCGTACACTGGTTCTCTTTTGAGTAGGCCGCCGCTCCGCTGCCCTTCCCCGCGATGATGGATTCCAGATCCGGTCCCGCCGTGGAGACGACGAACTCTCCGGCAAAATCGCTCAGTTCGTTCAGAACGATCTCCGAATTTTCCTTCCGGGCCGACTCTCCGGTGATGATCACCGCCCCGGTCTGGGTATCTCCCGGCCCAAATCCTGCTTTTGAAAATTCGCCGGCTACGATCTGGCGGACTTTCTCCCCGTCGATCATGACCCGATCCTTTAACGGCGTGATATAAATGTCACTTTTGTAAACGACGTTCTTATCGGCTATCTCAATGTGGGGCACTGCGAAATATCCGGCCGAGTTTTTAAATGTCAGCTGACTGAAGATGACCTGCGTTGTGGACGTACCTATGTCGATGCCAACACTTAAAATGGTTGATTTCTCACTCATGCCCTCACCTCACCATCGTTCTGTTCTCATTTCCTTTGTGACTTTTTTGTCAATTTTTAACAATAATTTGCCTATCTCGGACAATATATCGGTATCATTATACTATACCTTTCTAAAAACCACAAGGGTTGTATCGTCTTTTTTTCAAAAAGTACAATTTAATACATTATGTTTTTACCATATGCACACGTATTCTTCTCCCGGAAGTCATTCATTATGACCTTCAGTCATTTTACATTTTTTCTGCTTTCACCTCTATTTTAACAAAATATCCAGCTTATTCAATGGTTTTTCCATTCTCCTTTCATCCCCACATGGTACGCCTTAACGCGCGCCTCATACGCCTTTTTAAGATCTGCCCTCCGCCCACTTCAAAGAAAAGCGCCGCCCGCAGGGAACCGCCTTGTCCCGGCATCCAGCCAGTTCCAAGAGATTCCCAAGTCATCGGGCAAACGCTTTTTTATTTCAGGAGATTTATATGTTTAGGGCAGTTCCTGTCATTCCTCTGTCTGAAGATTCATAAAATTATATTTCGTTACTTTTGTCAATTCGGTATAAGTATCCGGTCTCCGGTCTTTGATCAGATTCTCAAGACCCATCGCCGTACATCTGGCTTTCAGGATATCCCCCTGGACATCCACATCTGCAACTGCCATACCTTCATCAAAACCGGTTGTCGCCCGAAGGTCATATCCGCCTACCGGTCCGATGATCCGGCTGTGACCTGCGCAGATTTCTTTCTCATATTCGCCGCAGTGATCGGATCCCACAAAGAATACGAGATTTTCAAATGTTCTGGCATAGTCGAAAATATTATAAAGTTTCAGCTGATCATCATCTTCACTCCGTTCATTCAACGGCCAAGCAGTCGGGCAGATGATGATCTCGGCGCCCTTTACAGCCAGACTGCGGGCTGCTTCCGGAAATGCTTTATCAAAGCAGATCATGATACCGATCTTTCCGATCTTGGTGTCAAACACTTTGTATTCATTGCCCGGGAAATAATACAGTCTTTCTGTCATCGGATTATGTACTTTCCGGTAACTTCTTTCATGGAGTAGTTGAATACACGTATGATGTATTCTTCATGATCCATTTTTTCCATCAGCACTTTCATCGCCTCCAAGGCGATCCGCTCTGGAAACGCAGCCACGTTCAATGTGACCGCCGGGGGCGCTGTCTTTTTCACATAAGCCTCTTCCAGCGCTTCGGATTTGCTGACAATATCCCTGGCAAGGCTGTAGAAATTAACGCCTTCCTTTGTCAGGGAGACACCTTTGTTGCTCCTGTTAAGGAGCGGCTCGCCGATCTCCTTTTCCAGCTGGCCCAAAGCCCGGCTGAGATTTGGCTGAGATACATTAAGCTGCCTTGCCGCTTTGCTGATGCTCATACATTCAACAGAAACGACAAAATATTTCAGATGATTATAATTCATATCGATTCCTTTCAAGCCTATTTCATTCAGGGAGGTGACTATCATGTGTCCGCAGCCTTCGCTCAAGGTCTGTTAAAATAATCCCCAGCTTCCCCACAAGTTCATCTTTACACCAGAAGGCTGCCATATCCATGGCAGCCTTCCTGATATCATCCTTATACGGATGTGTCTTTATTCACATTCTCTGACTTTCTGACGAAGGGGCAGGATCATGGAGGGCGATACGCTCAACTCATCAAATCCCATCTTCAGGAAGGTCTCTGTAAGCGTCAGATCCGCTCCCAACTCGCCGCAGATACCGGCCCAGGCGCCGCCCTTGTGGGCATTGTCCACGATCATCTGGAGCATCCGGAGAATAGCCGGATGATGGGAATCATAGATCTTATCCAGCTGGGGATTCTGACGGTCGATCGCCAACGTATACTGGGTCAAGTCATTGGTACCCACACTGAAGAAATCCACTTCTTTTGCCAGTTCATCACTGATCATAACAGCCGCCGGGGTCTCGATCATGATGCCCAGTTCCACATCTTCTTTATATGGAACACCGGCTTCATCCAGCTCTTTCTTCACTTCCGCCACGATCTCTTTGATCTGACGCACTTCATCCACTGAAATGATCATCGGGAACATGATGGAAATGTTGCCAAATGCGCTGGCCCGGAACAAAGCCCTCAGCTGTGTCTTGAAAATATCTACTCTATCAAGGCAGATACGGATGGCACGATAACCCATGGCCGGATTATCTTCGTGAGCCAGATTGAAATAGCCGATCTGCTTGTCTGCGCCAATGTCCAACGTACGGATGATGACTTTTTTGCCTGCCATCGTTTCCGCCACAGACTTATAAACCTGGAACTGCTCATCCTCTGTGGGATAATCATTTTTTTCCAGATAAAGGAACTCGCTTCGGAACAGACCGATACCGCCGGCATCGTTCTGGAGTACGTTGACCACGTCAGACACGCCGCCGATGTTGGCATACAGATTGATCTTCTGGCCGCTCTTTGTCACATTCTCCTCGCCTTTAAGCTTCTGGAGCATCTCCCGTTTTTCCAGTTCTTCCTGACGGCGTTTCTCCATGACAGTCAGCGTGTCAATGTCCGGATCTATGTATAAAGCGCCTTCAAATCCATCTACGACGGCTTTCTTGCCATTGCAATCTTCCGGGAAATCCACGCCGATGATGGCCGGAATGTTCATGGTCCGGGCGAGGATGGCTGTGTGGGAATTGGAAGAACCATGTCTTGTGACAAAAGCTAAGATTTTAGACTTGTCAAGCTGGACTGTTTCACTGGGAGCCAGGTCATCTGCCACCAGGATCACCGGCTTATTCGTTTCCACTTCATTGCCGCCGACTCCAGACAAAATACGGATGATCCTCTCGGAAATATCCTTAACGTCTGCGGCCCTTTCCTTCATATAATCGTCATCCATGGAGGCAAACATCTGAGAAAAGTTTTCTCCCGTAACTGCCACAGCATACTCGGCATTCACTTCCTGCGTTGTGATCATATTGGTGATGGATTCGATAAAATCCAGATCTTCAAGCATCATCTGATGTACTTCAAAAATCGCCGCATTGGCTTCGCCTACTTCTGCCAACGCTTTGTCATAAAGCTCTTTCAACTGATCTGCCGCAGTTGCTTTCGCGTCTTCAAAACGTTTGGTTTCTGCCTCCGTATCGGCTACGCGTACCCTTTTTACCTGAGCCTCATCCTTTTTGAGAAATGAGATGTCGCCAATGGCGATCCCACCAAATACTGATTTGCCATATATTTTTTTCATACCTGGCTACCTCCCAATAATAATATTTCAATATATTTATTATGAACGAAAATGCATCCGATTTCAAGCATTGTTTTGTAATCATTTTACATATATTGAACATTTTCAAGGCATAATCCCTGGGGCGGCGCCATTGGACCGGCCAATTCCCGATCTTTCGACAATAACACCTGGGATACTGTCTCCGGATCTCTTTTTCCTGCACCGATCTGGGCCAGCGTACCCACGAGGATCCGGACCATGTGATATAAAAAACCGTTGCCGGTAAATGTCAAAACCAATTCCCTGTCCATCGCTTCGATCTTGATATCGTCCAGACGGCGGACGGTGGATTTATTCGTTTTCCGCACCGATGAAAATCCGAGGAAGTCATGCTCTCCCAACAAAAGAGCCGCTCCTTGTTCCATCCGTTCCACATCGGTCACTTCTGGACAGTACCATGTATACTTCCGGCTGAACACGGCCTGGGACGGACCGACAGCGATCCGGTAAAGATAGGTTTTGGCTGTGGCATTTAAGCGGCTGTGGAACCGGGCTCCCGCCTCTGAGACATCCAGTATGCCGATGTCCTCCGGGAGATAACGGTTCATCTGATCCCGGATATCCGTACAGCTTAACCGGGTATTGGTATGGAAATTGGCCACTTGACCCGCTGCGTGAACCCCTTTGTCGGTCCGACCGGATCCGATGATCTCCACAGGTTCATTTGTCATCCGGGACAATACCCCTTCCAGTCTGGACTGGATCGTGTCCCCTTTGCTGCTTTTTCCCAGCCTCTGCCAGCCATCGTAACGGGTGCCGTCGTATTCTATGAGCAAACGTATGTTACGCATCCACTTTTTCACCTGTCTTTGAATATTTGAAACATTTCACGTAATGGGGCGTTTTACCTCCGCCGGATATGTCCACACTGGCCGGTCGCCTGTCTTTACAACGTTCCTGTCTTTCCCGACACCGGCTGTAAAAAGGACACCCCTGGCTTTCCTTCATCTCGCTTTTCTGCTCCACGTCTGTCACCCGCCCCATGTGCTTTTCCCCGTCCAGTATGGAATGGAACAACAGACGGGTGTATGGATGGGATGGATGGTCATAAATATCCGCCACCTCAGCTTCTTCCACGATCTCGCCCAAATACATGACGATGACCCGGTGGCAGAACTGGCGGACAATATTCAGATCATGGGATATGAACAGGTAAGTCAGCCCCCTCTCCCTTTGAAGATCCATCAGAAGATCCAGTATCTGGGACTGGACCGTCACATCCAGGGCTGAAACAGGCTCATCTGCCACGATAAATCGCGCATTCAAGATCAGCGCTGCCCCTATACTGATCCGCTGGCGCTGGCCACCGGACAATTCTGTGGGATACCGGTTGGCGAAGGAAGGATCCAGCCCCACCTTTATGAGCATATCCTCCACCATTTTCCGCCGCTTCTTTTTATCTTTTATCCCTTGTATGCGTAACGGTTCTTCCAATATCCAACCGACTTTTTTCACCGGATTCAAAGAACTGTAGGGATCTTGGAATACCAGCTGGGGATGGGCTTCCTTTAGTTCCAGACTGCCATCGTAATGACGATTTAAGCCGACGATACATTTGGCCAGGGTGGACTTTCCGCAGCCGCTTTCCCCCACCAACCCCAGTATCTCTCCTTCCCTTATATGAAAGGACACATCCTGGACCACATGTTTTGTCACCGGTTTCCCAAACATTCCCTTTCCCCGCACATGATAGTATACATTCAGATGTTTGGCATCCAGCATATGTCCTTCCCGCCGGCCGTCCTCCCGCACCTTCGGAATGGAAGCCACCAGATGTTTGGTGTAGTCGTGTTTCGGGTGTTCCAGCACGTCGGTCACATAACCGCTTTCCACGATCTTTCCTTTATAAAGAACGATCACCCGATGGCAGATCTCCCGGATCACATTCAGATCATGGGAAATAAAAAGAATAGACGTCTGGGCTTCCAGATGGATCTTTCGCAAAAGCTGGAGGATCTGCATCTGGACCGTCACATCCAGAGCTGTCGTCGGTTCATCAGCGATCAGAAGTTTTGGCCAGCAGACCATGGCCATGGCGATCATCACCCGCTGGCGCATACCCCCGGAAAGCTGGTGGGGATATTTCCGGCACAGATTTTCCGCGTCCGCAAGGCCCACACTTTTCAGATTCTCAACAACTCTTCTGTGTATCTGATCTTCCGGCAAAGAAGTGTGAAGCCTGAGACTCTCTGCCACCTGCCAGCCGATCCGCTTTACGGGGTTTAAAGATGTCATCGGCTCCTGGAAGATCATGGAAATGTCATCCCCTTGTATCTTGCTCATCTGTTCCGGGGTCAGCCCCAAAAGATCCTGGCCTTCAAAAAAGATCTGCCCATCCAGCGCTTTGGCCCCATTTTTCCAAAGCCCCATGATGGCGTGGGCCGTCATACTCTTCCCCGATCCGGATTCACCCACGATACCCACGATCTCGCCCTGATATATATCAAAGCTCAGATCATCCACCACTTTTTCGATACCCGATACTTCTTCAAATCCGATGGTCAGATGTCTGACCTCCAAAAGTTTATCCGCCATTTTAACCCTCCTACCGGCTCTGCCGGACACGTAA
This sequence comes from Candidatus Onthocola gallistercoris, assembly GCA_018715345.1. Classification (GTDB taxonomy): domain Bacteria; phylum Bacillota; class Clostridia; order Lachnospirales; family Lachnospiraceae; genus Frisingicoccus; species Frisingicoccus gallistercoris. The sequence goes on along the minus strand of DVLT01000045.1, from coordinate 20,816 downwards.
GCCCTCGCTGACCAGAGCAAATCCAAGAATGATAAAAACGATCACAAATCCGGGAAACAAAGCCGACCAAGGGGCGATCTCCAGATAAGCCTGGGCATCTGAAAGCATCAACCCAAGACTTGGTTCCGGCGGCTGCACCCCCAGTCCCAGGTAACTCATGCTGGCCTCCGCCAGCACTGCGTTGTTAAAACCCACCGCTGCCGCCGTGAGCATACTGACTGCCGCATTGGGCAAAATGTGTACAAAAATGATGCGGAATTTTCCAGCGCCCATGACCTGGGCACTTTTGACAAATTCCAATTCTTTGCAGCGGATCACCTCGCTGCGGACGATCCGGGCAAAACTGGGAATAAAGAGGATACCTAAAGCCAGGATGATGTTATACTTTCCCGTTCCCAGGAGGCTGATGAAGATCAGCGCCAGTAAAATGCTTGGAAAAGCGCTCAAAGCATCATTGATCCGCATGATGATCTCATCCAGCCAGCCGCCGAAGTATCCGGTGACCGCTCCAATGAGCGTACCAAAAAACGCACCGATCAGAACTGTACACAGCGCCACAAAAAAAGTCGTTCCCATGCCGTTCATGATCCGGCTAAAGACATCCCGTCCAAAATTGTCACAGCCAAAAATATGAGCCAGGGAAGGGCCCGCGTTCCGGGCCGCCGCATCCATCCCGGTGGGGTCATAAGGCGTCCAGAACTGACCCACGACAGCCAATATAAGAACGATACCGCTCATGACAAGTCCGATCATCAAACTGTAATTTCTTTTCTTTTTCATCTGCCGCTCCTATTCCGTCCGGACCCGGGGATCCACAACTTGATACAAGATATCTATGATAAAATTGATCAAAACGACTGCCGCCGTGATATACATGACGACCGCCTGCACAATAGGATAGTCTCTGTTTGAAATGGCAGTGACGAGCAGCCGTCCCACGCCGTTTACGGAAAACACCTGCTCCACCACGATACTATTGGCAATGATCTCCGCCACCACGATAGCGATAAATGTGATCACAGGGATCATGGCATTGCGGAGCACATGGGAAACCAACACTCTGCCCTCCCGGTTACCTTTGCTCCGGGCTGTCCACACATAGTCTTTTCCCACTTCGCTCAAAACCGAATTACGCAAAAATTTGACCACCATCGCGATCTTTGGAAGGGCGATGGCGATGGCCGGAAAGATCAGATAGATCACACATCCGGCAAGATCTTCCTGGGGCATGACAAACTTCCCAGGCTGGAACCATTTTAAGACCAGGCCGAAAACAAAGGTGATCAGCATCCCTAAAAAGAACGCGGGAATGGCCATGGTCACCTGAGTCAGCAGATTGACCGCCGTGTCGATCACCGATCCTTCTTTCCTCGCCGCCAGCAGCCCCAGAGGAATGGAGATGACCAGGATGAGGATCAGGGACATGGCCGTCAGGATGGCCGTTACCGGCAGCCTTTCAAGCAAAAGATCGCTGACCGGCACGCCACTGTACTGATAAGATTCTCCGAAATCGCCTCGGATGGCGTTAAGGAGCCAGTCCACATACCGTTCCGCAACCGGCCGGTCCAGTCCCAGCTCCGCTTCCAGCGCCGCGATCCTTTCCGGGGTGGCATTCTGACCAAGCCTGGTTATGGCAATATTCCCCGGAATGATGGAAAAGGCGCCAAAGGTAACCATTGAAACGAGCAACAATGTGATAATGAGAGTGAATGATTTTTTCAATATATATTTCATAGTTCCTTCGCGCCTTTCCTGTTTTTATTTATCCTATTTATTGTTCATAATAGACCACAGACATGTCCTGAGCCGATATGGGATAGAACACGTAGCCGCCCAATTTGTCACTGACAGCCACCAGATTGGCCGGATCCTGGATGTACACCGAAGCCGCGTCCTCTGCCAAGATCATCTGAGCCTCTTTGTACAGTTCTGTTTTTTCTGCATCGTCTGTGGATGCCAAAGCCCGGCTGTACACATCATCAAACTCCTCATTGCTGTAATTGGTGAAATTGTTGGGGTCTGTGCTGTAGTTCTTCGTCATCCAGCTGCTGGGAGCCAGCGTACCGTCCACAGCCACGATGGTCGCCTCGTAATTTCTCTGAGTATAGACTTCATCATACCATGTGGAGAACTCCACCGTGTTGATGGTCGCTGTGATCCCCATTTCTTTCAGATTTTCCACGATGATCTGAGCTGTACCTTCATGGGGCGCATAGTTATTGGGCACAGTAATGGTAAATTCAAAACCGTCCCCATAGCCTGCTTCAGAAAGAAGTTCTTTGGCCTTCTCCACATCCCTCGTATAAACGCCCTCTGTCTCCTCGTTATAGTATTTTTTAAACGAAGGTATCATATGCGTGCCAATGGTGTGGCTCTTGCCGCCGAACAAAAACTCATTGATCATATCCTTATCCACCGCATAGCACAAAGCCTGGCGCACCCGTACATCCTGGAAAGGTTCAAAGTCGTTATTTAAAAACATCCCCTGAACATAATTCACACTGCCTTCCAGTATATTGAATCCGCTTGTCAAAGTGGATGCCTGATCCGCGGTCAGATACTGATAAATATCCAGTGTGCCTGCCTGAAGCTGGGTGATGGCCGTATCCGCATCCGCAACGATCTGGAATGTCACCTTGTCCAGGTAAGGACAATCCTCTTTCCAGTAACCGTCGTAAGCTTCCACAACAAAGCTCTGTCCCGGTGTGAAAGAAACAAACTTAAATGGACCGGTTCCGATGGGATTTGTGTCAAAGTTGGCTTCATTGCTCTGGGGAACAATGGCCAGGGTGAGGGAAGCCAGAAATTCTGTGTTCCCTTCGTTTAAGTTTACCACCACTGTGGATCCGTCCGGCGTCTCAACGCTTTCCAGAATAGAAAAAGCGGAGTCCGCACCCTGCAGCTCCGCGTATCTCTCGATGGAATATTTAACATCTTCAACGGTCACCGGTGTCCCATCATGGAACGTGATGCCGTCTCTCAACGTGAATGTATAAACCTTGCCATCCTCAGACATCTGATAATCGCTGGCCACAGCCGGTATCAGATCTCCGTTGGGATCCGGTTTAACCAAACCTTCAAAGACATTAAACAAAACTTCTCTAGTTCCTGCGTACGCCATTTTATGCGGGTCAAGACTATCCAGATCCTGCGCGATGCCAACTGTCACTTCTCCGCCCGCCTGCGGGGTCGAAGACGTTTCTGTCTCAGCTGACACGGCTGTCTTTGTTTCTTCAGAGTCATTACCACCTGCGGAAGACTCACTTCCCTTGCCGCCTCCACACGCGCAGAGTGCAGCAGTTACTGTAAGTGTCATCATCGACAAAAGAATTTTTTTCATTCTTTTTTTCATAACTTTTTCCTCTCAATGAAGTAATTACTCTCATTATTTAATTGTCTCCTGCATTCTATCAGATTGTGAAATAAAAATCAATATTGAAATCATCTTGTATGATAAATAGAACTTTGTATATTTTAATGTCATGGAGTATACTGTAAACATCAAATCAACAGGAGGTTTATATATGCACATACAGACATTACCGTCCCGTTCCAATATGAACGAAGCTTTCACGTGGGACCTGAGCCCCCTTTATCCGGATACAGGCGCCTTTGAAAAGGATTTTGAAGAAGCCGGCAAGGATCTTTCTGCCCTGACCGATTTTAAAAACCATCTGTCTGACAGCCCCGCCTCCCTGTATGGATATCTGACGGAGAAGGATCGGCAGCTTTTGCGTCTCACCCGCCTTTACAGTTACGCTTTCCAAAAGTCCGATGAAGATGCGGCCAACAGCACCCACCAATCTCAAAAAAGCCGCGCCTTACGCCTGTACATGGACTTTAATTCGGCAACCGCTTATGAAGGGCCGGAGATCCTGGATTTTCCAGAAGGGCTTCTGGAACGTTTCTTCAAAGAAATGCCCGAGCTTAAAATATACCGCCACTATCTGGAAGATATCCTGCGCCAGGCGGAGCGCATCTTGTCCCCGGAAGCAGAGCAGCTCCTCTCCCTGTCCATGGATATGGCCGCCTCTCCTCAAAATATTTTTAATATGTTCAACAACGCGGATATCCGCTTTCCTGTCATCACAGATGAGACCGGGCAAGCCGTGGAGATCACCCACGGCCGTTTCATCTCTCTGATGGAAAGCCGCAACAGGCAAGTGCGAAAAGACGCTTTCACCGGTCTTTACGCCGCTTATAAGGCCCACGCAAACACATTGGCGGCTGTTTATCAGGCAAATGTGAAAAAGGAACTTTTTTACACCCGGGCTCGGAAATACGCTTCTTCCCTGGAATCCCGGCTGGACACCAACAATATTCCGGTATCAGTTTATGACCAGCTGATCGATGCCGTACATCGCCATCTTCCGGCCATGTACCGATATGTGACTTTGCGAAAAAAACTGCTGGGTGCCAGCGAACTGCACATGTATGACGTTTATACGCCCATCATCGACTATGCTTATCCCAAATGCACTTACGATCAGGCAAAGGCCATGGTCTTGGATGGTCTGGCGCCCCTGGGGGAAGATTATATCCATCGGCTCAGGGAAGGTTTTGACAATCGCTGGATCGATGTGTATGAAAACCGTGGAAAACGAAGCGGCGCCTACTCCACTTGCGTCTATGGAACCCATCCCTATGTGCTCATGAATTTCCAGGGTCAACTCAATGATGTATTTACCCTGGCCCATGAGATGGGACATGCCCTCCATTCCAGTTACACCAATGAAACTCAGGCTTTTATCAACTCAGACTACAGTATCTTTGTGGCGGAGATCGCTTCCACCTGCAATGAGTCTCTGCTGATGAACTATCTGATCGACCACGCCGCCTCCCCGGAGGAGAAAAAGTATCTTCTGAACCACTTCCTGGATCAGTTTAAAGGCACTTTGTTCCGTCAGACCATGTTCGCAGAGTTTGAAAAGATCACCCACAGTATGGAAGCAGAGGGACAGACGCTCACCGCCGAAGCCCTCTGTCAGATCTATCATGATCTGAATCAGACCTACTTTGGACCGGATATGGTGATCGATCCTGGTATTGATATGGAATGGGCCCGTATCCCCCATTTTTATACGCCTTTTTATGTGTATCAGTATGCCACTGGTTTTTCGGCGGCCATGGCCTTCTCCAATCGGATACTAGGCGAAGGCGAAAAAGCTGTCCACGCCTACAAAAACTTTTTGAGAGGCGGCTGCAGCCAATATCCCATCGACCTGCTGAAAAGCTGCGGTGTGGATATGACCACGCCCCAGCCTGTGGAAACTGCTCTGGATCTATTCGAACATGTCTTGTCCCAGCTGGAAGAATTGTGCTGATAAAAACTGCCAGCCAAAAATCCTGCTGGCAGGATCACTTCCAATGATCCGCTATCGGATCCACAAAGAGCCGGCGTATCGGATACGCCGGCTCTTTATTTACATCCAAAACTGTATGCCTGTCATGATCTTATGATACAGATAAGGCATATTCTCCTCTATCGCCAGTCCGGTGCCATCCTGAAAGATCATCAATGTACACAATACGATCCCAACGAGCAGGGCTCCGGATAACACCCGACATCTCACATGCCCGGCGGACAGACCGCTGATCCAAATACCTCCTGTGATAAAAGCCGCCACAAGAAGCAAAGCGGCAAAATCCATATAATATCTGGCCAGCAGACCGGCAAGCTGTCCATCAGCCAGCGCCACAAGTACCGCCATCCCCGTCAGGGCGGATAAAAGGGGAAAGATCCCGGATCGTCGGATCTTTTTGCTGCCCAATGTGAACAAGCACAGCGTACACGGCATCAAGAACAGGAGTCCGCCAAAAATGGGTTCCATTATGGTCGTCCCCTGATAGATCGTAGAAACCTGGGCCGGTGAAATGAACGGAAACTGACTTTCCAGATATACCGGCTGAAAAAAGTATGTGAACAGGATCAGACCGATCCGATCCAGTCTTATCCCCCGTCTGGTCATATCATTCGTCGTCAGATTGTATGCCGATCCAAAATCCCACGGAGAACCAAAGCGGGCCATATTGTACCACATCAGCGCTGCCGCCACCGCCATGACCGGTATGGCCGCCGCTGCCATATCCTTCCATCGTTCTTTACCGCTCTCTCCCAAAAAACGATCTTTCAGAGCAAATAACGCCGGAAATCCAATGACCAAAAGCTGAGGGCGGCACCCGGCAATGAGCGCCAGCGACAAAGCCCCCAAAAAGATCCACATACGCGGTCGTTTCGTCCCGGCTTTTGCTGCCCGAAGCCAGCAAAGGACACCGGCGCCGCCAAATCCCAGTCCGAACAATATCGGTATGGTATAAAAAGATGCCTGTCTCACCACAATGGCCGCCGCCCCGCCCACAGCGAGCTGGACAAAAGCCAGCCATACATAGATTACCGGCAGTCTCCCTTTAAATATCCGCCAGGCCAGCTTCCAGATCAACGCCGCCATGACAGCTATGACAAATATCAGTCCCAGGCAGATGACCACATAATTGGGCAGCGCCTGTCCGGTGAGCAGATACCAAGGCAGATAAAACATCACAACCGGCACAACGCCAAAATAGACGTAGTATTTTCCATCAAAATAGGCTGTGTCCCACCGAAAATCCACATCCTGCTCGTCTCTGGCCTGTTTGTCGTAAGGATTGTCCATGGCCGCCAATTCAGCCGGCGGCTGGGGATCCGTGTCCAGATACAGATGCCCGCGGCTCATGGATTCCGCCAATTCTGCGTACTGGGCGTGATGGGCAAAAGGCTGTACCACCGCCATATCATTGACACACACCGCCGACACACTGGCCAAGATAAGGACAGTTGTCGTCAATGCATACAGCATCTGCCCCTCCGGATACCTGTCCGCCAGTTGAGCATCCAAAATACTGTCCTTTTTTTTCAAAGCCAGCACGATCCAGCCGGCCGTCATGATAAACAGAAAGCGATCCAGCCGGAAAATCAACGGTCTTTCTTGATTCAGATAAATGCCGCCAACAGATATCCTATGCTCATCGGGATTCGATAAAGCGATACGGATCTTATGGACTTTTCCCGCGGTATCCAGCCGGATATAGCTTTCTTCCTCCACCTCCGGATGATATTCCCGTATCGGATACTCCTCCCCAGTGGTATTGCCTTCATCCCAGACCGAAAGCTGCAGACTCAGTACAGCGCCTTGTATATCCAGGCGCAGATTATCCACCTGTTCATCCAGTCCGGAAAGGGTGATCCACATCTCGCCTGCTGAAGAGGTATATGTACCGGATCCGCTTTCCGTAAATGTGCTGTCATAATGGACCGTATAACTTTCAAGAGTCTCAAATCCAAGGGACTCCCAGTGTCTGAAATTAAATATAAAAATTTCCAGGAACAGACAGATGACCAAAAGAGCCGCGTATCTGCCCGTCAATACCCTGGAGGTTCTCCTGATCCCGCAACTTTTCATAGTCTTTATCCTACCTGATCATCTGGCGCTTGCTGTCAACATACTTCCGATGAACACCGCAAAATCTCCGGTATTAAATACCAGTTTCCTGAACTTTTCCGGACCTGCGTCAAAGCGGATATAATCTGTCACCTTTCCATACAATAACCGTTCATAGGCATTGCTGGCAGCGCCTCCCAACATCAGCGCCAGCCCGATACGCCGAAGGCTCTTACACTCCTTTGGCTTTTCTCCGGCCAAGGCCCCGATCAGCACTCCCAACGCCAATAAAGTCATACTTTTCAACAGATCCGGATGCTTCCGTAAAAGGCCCAGCATGGCGCCGTCATTAAAAACCTTTGTAAGGACAACCTTCCCTTTTAAAAAAGGCCGTTCCTCCCGTTCCTTTATCTTCTCCCTCACGATCTGCTTGGTCACCACATCTTGACTGAATATCCCTGCAGCCAGCACGTATTCCAACATAAGCAATGCTCCTTTCGTCTGCTTTTGTTATTATAAACGATGGATCCAAGTCTATTCAACCTTTGCTGCGGCATTTGTCGCAATAACCATATAATTCGATCTTATGCCCGGTAACCTGAAAGCCTTCAGGAACACTTTTATCCGATGCGTTTTCAAAAGGGCAGCCATCGATGGGGATCTTTTTATGGCATCCCAGGCAAATGGCATAGTGTTGATGACCGCCCGCATGAAGTGCGTACAAAGCCACATCCGTATCCATGATCGTGGACTTGCTCACGATACCAGCTTTTTCAAAGGCGGTCAGCGTCCGATAGACTGTGGAAATCGCGTAATGCCCGGGCAGCCGTTCATGGATCTCCACCGCACTCAGCGGCTGCTCCGACATTTCAAGTACATGATAGACTTCTTCCCTCTGTTTTGTCCGCTTCATACCCTCCGGCCAGATCATAAAAGGACCTCCCTTATCCAAATATTCCGATCATATCGATCAGCCATCCGGCGGCAACGGAAATCCCATACAACATAACTGTTATGGTCAGGTTCTTCCGCAATGACCCATTCGTCTTGAACAGTACGACAATGCCCACGCCTGTCGCGGCTAAAAGCCCGGACATCATAGCTCCCAAAGTCAGCGCCCCTTCCAGATATAACTGGGCGATGATTGCTGAAGCGGCACAGTTGGGGATCAGTCCGACTAAAGCGGCTATGACAGATCCGATCACCGGCTGTCCCAGCACGAGACTTGCCAACTGATCTCTTCCATACCATTCGATCACCAGATTCAGACAGAATGATACGATCAGGATAAATACGAAAATCTTCACAGTGTGATAAACGGCGGATTTTAAAATACCATCTTCACAATGGCAATGTTCATGCTCGCACATATCATGTATGTGGAGTTCTTCTCTCCTATGATTATACCTTTTTCGCCAGATAAAATCCACTGCAAATCCCACAACGGCAGCGATAACGACTTTCATCCCCAGTATTTTGGCGATCAGCCCCAAAGGCGCCTGCTGGGAAAGAAAAACCGGCAGCATCTCATCGGATGTGGACAGAAAAATAGCCATCAGGGTACCGATCGTAATGATGCCGCCACTGTAAAGATTCGCCGCCATGGCGGAAAATCCGCACTGGGGCACGATGCCTGCAATACTTCCGATGACCGGTCCGAACCGGCCGGATGTCTGTATCATCCGTTTTGTCCTGTCTCCCATATGATGTTCCACATATTCCATAAGGATATAGGCTGCCAGTAAAAACGGAAGCAGCCGAATACTTTCTTCCAACGTATGTTCGATCACATGAAGCATACCGTTCCACCTCTTTCATATCCCTGTTTTATTTTTAGAGCACTTTTATGCAACTGCAACTCATTTGCAATTACAAAAGTGTACGCCTGCTGCCAGAAAAAGTCAAGGATTTTTCTCTGACATTTTATGTCCCTTGCTCTGGAACATGTCAATAAAGAAGTTTCGCAGCAAAAAAACCGCCCCATGAAAATCCAGGATCCTGAAAATCCAGATCGTCACAAGACGGTTTTGTTCAGATATACAGGGGGACATCCCGCATGCCAGCCCCTTATGTGTCTTTTACCAGATCGCTTTATAAATATCCACAACATCCTGTTTTGTGGGGCGTCTGGGATTCGTAGCTGTACAGCCGTCCAAAAGGGCTGCATCTGCCATGGCGTCAATGGCTGCAAAATACTCTTCCTTCGTACACCTTCCTGTCTGGGATACCGTCAACGGCATGTCCATCTCCTGCATCATAAACTGGATCCAGTTGACAAGAGCGCGGACCGTTGTTATAGTGTTAAAGTTGGCCAGACCAAGGGTACGGGCTATATTTTCATAACAGCGGACCGTATGATCGTACTCAGTGCGGCTCTTACTGTTTTTGGTGATCTCACTGTTGTACTCCACGATATGGGGCAGCAAGATCGCATTGGCCCGTCCGTGGGGAATATGGAACTGAGCGCCCAACTGATGGGCCATACCGTGGTTCAGTCCCAGATTGGATGAATTAAAGGCCAGTCCTGCCAGGCAGGAAGCCACGTGCATCTTCGTCCGGGCATGGGTATCGTTGTTATCCAGATATGAACGGAGCAGATAGGTTCCGATGATCTGGATCGCCTTCTCTGACAAAGCGGCGCTGAACTCATTGTAATCGGTGCTGACGTAGGCTTCAATGGCATGGGTCAGCACGTCCATACCAGTATCCGCCGTCGTCACCGGCGGCACCGTCCGCACCATCTCCACATCCAGGATCGCTTCAGTCGGCAGAAGATCTTCCGATACCAGCGGATACTTTACATGCTTCACCGGATCGGTGATAACAGAAAAAGAGGTCACTTCCGAACCGGTACCGCTGGTCGTAGGTATGGCGATCATGGGGATCTTCTCCTTCAGAGCATCCATCTTCACCGCAAATTCCCGGATCCCTTTACAGGAATCAATGGCGGAACCGCCTCCAATGGCGATCAAGGCTTCCGGCTGAGCCTCCATGACAGCCTTCACTCCAGATGCGATCTTCTCCACCGGTGGATCCGGAACGACTTCCTTAAATATCGTATAATGGATAGCCGCCCGCTCCAGACGACGTATGATCTGATTGATCATGCCGCTTTCCACAACAAAAGGATCGGCCACGATCATGACCTTCCGATACGGAAGCTGCTGCAGACGCTCCAGCGCATTGTCTCCAAAATATATCTTTGTACGTATATCAAAGCTTTTCATCAGTCGTCCCCTCTCCAATATTTTCTCTGCCTTTTATTGTAACAGAATATTTCAAAAATTGGAAGTCCATCCTGTCTAATTTTAAATAGTAAAAGGATCCTGCAAAGCAGGATCCTCCACCTGTATCTGTCTGTTATATCTATGTCTTATCACTGGATCGCTGTAAACTGGCCATATAAGTTCTCAGCATCTTCCTGGGTGTCCGGTGTGCACGTCATAACGAAAGCCACCATCCGGTCTCCTTGTTTGCGTACAGCATATTCCTGGATCATGTCCACCCCATTATATGTGGCTTCCGCGCTCAGAACTTTGTAGTCCTGACCCGCGATCTGACGGGTCCCGAAGCTGTCGTCAAAGGCATAGCCCATATCCACAGCTTCAAGCTGAGCCTGAACACTGGTCAGATACTGATCCTCTGTCATATTGGCCATGGGAAGCTGTTCCACCATCAACTGGATGCTTGGAACACCATCCACTCTGGAAACCATCATCTCTGTCACTGTTGTGGTCGCTGAAGCGCTGGTATCCACGCCTGTATTCTCCTCGATCACTTCACTGCCGGACTCCAACAGACTGTCGATCTCTTCCTGGGTTGCCATCACATCATCTGCTGAGGCGGTAAACTGTATATTCAGCCAAGCGCTCTGATACCCGGTGTCCGATACAGTCCCCTGTTCATAAGCGGCTTCTGTTTCTTCTTCTGTTTCGCTCTCCGTTTCTTCGGATGCTGCGCTCTGGGTTTCTGCCTGGGTCGCAGCCTGTGTCTGGCCATCGGCGCCATCATCTGAGCTGCATCCGTAAAGCGCTGCTGCCACTGCTGCTGCCAATAAAATGGTCAAAAGTTTCTTTTTCACTTTATCACCCTCCTTTATAGAAATGATTTTATATTTGAGGCTATGCACTGTCAATGCTTTTCAGCCATTTTACACGCATTTTACATAGCTTCTAACCGATCAGATAGCCCACGCCCTTTTTAGTCCGTATAAACTGATCCAGCCCGATATTTTCCAGTTTTCTGCGAAGTCTGGTCATGTTCACCGTCAACGTGTTTTCATCCACAAAACAGTCCGTTGCCCACAATTCTTCCATCAGACGGTCTCTGCTTACAATCTTTCCCTTATTTTCCATAAGTATACGCAAAATGCGGAAATCATTCTTTGTCAATTCCAGCTTTTCCTCTTTATATGTGAGCGTGCCGTCATCCACATTCAGGATAGCGCCTTTATGTTCCAGCAGGTGGGTACCTCCCGAAAAATCATAAGTTCGCCTGAGCATGGCTTGGATCTTGGCTGTCAGCACATTCAGATCAAAGGGTTTTGCGATAAAATCATCCCCGCCCATGCTGACCGCCATGACCACATTCATATTGTCAGATGCAGATGACAGAAAAATGATCGGTACCTTTGAGATCTTTCGGATCTCATCACACCAATGGTAACCGTTGTAAAATGGCAAGGATATATCCATCAAGACAAGATGGGGCGCATAGGCGGCAAATTCTAACAAAATCTCCGAAAAATCTTCCGCCAGTCGGCAATCCCATCCCCAGGTTTTCAAATGCTTTTCCAGCACATTCCCGATCGTTTTATCGTCCTCTACTATAAAAATCTTATACATCTGTCAAACTCCTTCACGCAAGTCCTTTCTGTATCCGTTTTCTGGCAAATATCAGATAGCAGACAACATGGATGGTAAACGTGAGTATCCATGAAACCGGATAGGAAATATAAAGTGTCTGCAAACTGTGATCCATGGCAAAAACGGTATAAACCCATAAGATCCGTAATCCGCAGGCGCCGATCAAAGATACGATGGTAGGCATCATGGAGTATCCCAACCCTCTAAGCGATCCCACGGTCACGTCCATCAGCCCGCACAGAAAATAAGTCCTTGTGATGATCCCCAAGCGGATCATACCATAATCGATCACTTCCGATTCCGTTGTGTAAATCCCCAGAAGCGGCCGTCCAAAGATCCATACTAATCCGCCCAAAATAATGCCGATGGCAGTCACCATCCCCCAGCACCGGCGCAGTATCTGTCCGATCCGGCGATGTTGTCCGCCGCCATAATTCTGGCTCGTAAAACTCAGCGCCGTCTGATACATGGCATTCATGGCAATATAGATAAAATTCTCCAGATTAGAAGAAGCCGCATTGCCAGCGATGGCGATCGTTCCAAAGGAATTGACCGAAGCCTGGATCAGAACATTGGATACGGAAAAGATCGAACTTTGGATACCTGCGGGCAGTCCCACCTGAAGTATCCGGATCAGTTCCTGCTTATGGATATGCAGGCGGCTGGGGTAAAGCCGGCAGTCCCCATCCATCTTCATCAAACAGCGGAAAAGCAATGCCGCCGACAGACACTGGGAAATGACCGTTGCCAGAGCCACGCCCGCCACATCCATATGCAAAACAATGACAAAAAACAAATTCAATACGATATTCAGGCATCCTGCCCCACTCAGATATAGCAAAGGCCGACGGGTGTCGCCCACCGCCCGCAGGATCGCGCTGGCAAAGTTGTAAAGCAATACCACCGGCATGCCCACAAAATAAATGCGCATATAAAGGGCAGCCAGTCCCAGCACATCCTCCGGCGTTCCCATCAGTTCCAGCAGCGGCCGTACGATAAGAATGCCCAGGATTGCCAAAAACGTGCCGCTGACCAGGCTGAGCAATATGGATGTATGTATAGTCTGCTGCAGATGTTTGCCATCCTTTGCGCCATAATAACGGCCTACCAGTACATTCGCTCCTACCGACAATCCCAGAAACAGATTCACCAGCAGATTGATCAGCGAACTGGTGGATCCCACCGCCGCCAGTGACTGGCTGCCTGCAAACCGGCCCACCACGATAATGTCCGCAGCGTTAAATAGCAGCTGCAATATGCCGGATAAAACAAGCGGTATGGAAAATCGGATCAGTTTTCCAAAAAGCGGCCCATGGCACATGTCCATTTCAAAAGAATTGCCTTGCTTCATCACAACGCCCCCTCATCTCATTTTGTGATCTTCACAAAATCTTTGTAAGATCTTTCTGATGAGTCCATCATATCACAAAATACGAGAATGAAATATACCTAATGGCGTTCCGTTAAAAATATTATCTGCGGTTTAAACGGGCTATCCAATCTATGGCGATCATGGGCACGACCACGATCCACACCACCGCATAGATCACCAGACCCGGACGGCTGGATTTCAACAGCCAGGGCAACAGCACGATCCACAGATTGGAAAAGCTGTGCAAAATGATCGTCACTCTCAGGCGATGGGATCTGCCTTCCATCCTCTGGTAAAGTTCAGACCACATAAATGCAAGCAAAAGCATGGCGCAAGCCTGGGAAATCCCATCCATCAAGTAAACCATAAAGGCGGAAAGCAACGCCGTAAACAGACTGGCCCGAAACCTTCCCGCATCTCCGATCCTTCTCAATATGATTTCCCGGAAGATCATTTCTTCCAACACAGGACGCAAAATAAGGAAATACAAAATGTAAAATGAAACAAAGGTCACATTCGGCCGGACCATGGTTCCTTCCATATGAAAAATGGATGTTCGTACCATCTCCACCAGCACGAGCAGCGGAACACTCAGTCCTGACTGGATGACCAACAGACACGTCCAGGCTCTCACTTTTTCTCTAAAATCCCTGTGGTCGTCTCCGCCTTCTCCGCGCTTTTGCTGTATAGCCGCATTTTGCAAGGGGTATCTGCGTACACTCAAATAAAAAATCCCCGCTCCGACACCGTAGACCACACACAATTCCATCGTATGCCGCAAGGGAAAACTCCAGTCTTTTCCAAACAGGGGATAGAATCCAAATCGATATAGAAGATATACGGCAACCATAGCCAGATATCCGGGTAATATCCGGACCGCGCATCGCAATATGGGCGTTTTGGTCGCTTCTGCCATCTGTCTGACCTCCTATTCTGCCTTGATCGTTTTCATCTCACAAGGCCTTTTCAGTTTATCACGTCAGACCGGCCTTCGCAATAAAACATTCGCTTTCATTATTCTTACATTTTTGTAACGATTTTTCCTTTTTACTACCCCGGTATGTTTTTTCCTCGCTTTTGTTCTGCCAGTAACAGCGGCTTTTCTTTTCATGGTTGTTCATTGACCAAGAGTCATTTCTGAGGTATAATAAAAATCATGGAAGGAGTGAGAAGATCGTGAAAAAAACAGATATGAATAAACAGAAAAAACGGACGGCTTTACTCGACGCCGCTTATCACTTATTTTTGGAAAAAGGTTTTGCCCAGACGACCATCGCCGATATCGTGGATGCGGCCGGCGTGGCAAAAGGTACCTTTTATCTTTACTTTACCGATAAATACGATCTGAGAAACCGGGTGACCGCATCCAAGGCATATCACATTTTTGAACAGGCCTGGGATGCCCTTCCTCCCCGCCATCGCATGTCCTTTGATGAGCAGATGGTCTTTGTCGTTGATCAGATCCTGGATCAGCTGGCATCGGATGAATCGCTGACCCGCTTCCTTGAACGGCGTTTGGGTGAGGCTTTGTTCATTTCGCCTTCAGAAGGTTCTCCAACAGGCATGGATCTGTTCCTTGCGCGGCTGGACGCATCAGATTATTCTTGCCGCACACCGGAAATACTGATCTGTCTGGTCGTCGAAATGGCTGGCAGCGCCGGATACAGCGCCATCGTCAACGGTCATCCCACATCTTTAGAGGAGCTCCGGCCCTATCTTCGGGAAACCATACAGAATATGGTCCATCAATTCCGCTCTCAAAGCCGCCATCAGAACGATCTTCCCGTGGAACTGCTGTAAGGCAGCCCGGATATGTTGTACGAAGGGATCCGGCTTTGCCGGATCCTCCGCCTGGGCGGCAACATCCCTTTCCGCCGCAGCATCATCTTTCCCGAAGAAATTTTTGTCTGCTCATATCACTTCATCCCAGTAACATGTCTGTCAATCCCGGAATTGTCATGCAAATGATCCCAATGGCGCCCACAGCGTAGATGCTGTTGATCGCAACACACACCTGCATAAGTTTCGATTTTACTTTTCCCTTTGTATAAACAAGGATTGAAAAGATACCTGAAAAGACCATAAAGGCGGCGTAACTGTAAATCATGATCTCCGCCACGGGGAACTCCAGCGCCCAGTCAAATCTGCGCAAAATCAGGATCGTCCACGGGACAAACAGCATGATGACAGAAACAGCAGTTAAAACTTTGTTTTTCAATGTGATCATCTCCTTTCAACAGCGCCGTATCGGGCACAGGATACGGCAAGGGCAAGAATCGTGATCCCGACTGCGGCGAGCAGCCACGGCAGCCAGGCAATTTGTGTTTCATAAACCCCCTGGGCAGCCCTCCCATAGGCCACCATTAACAAATAGAACGGATAACTCATCGGGTAGGCAAACCAGATTTTGGTGTTTATCATGAGCACGGAAGGCACGATAGAAGCCAAGCCGACACCCACCGAAAAAATGGGAGACCGGATCAAAACGGAAATCGCCCAATAGACAGCAGCCATTGGGATTGCGGCGGCATATATGCCGCACACAGTTTTACAGACATATAACGGTTCGAGAATAAAGTTATAGTCCTGCATCCTGGTAACAATCGCCGCGCAGATAGAGTAGGCTCCGATGGACATGACCATCTGGGCTGCCGCCAACATCAGCAAAACGGTGAATTTTGCAAAACACAGTTTGGCTGCGGGAATCGGCAGGGACAGCATTTTTAAAATCCCCCTGTTTGAACGTTCCGTTTGGCTGATCAATACGGTACAGATAACCAGCGACGCGGGGATCATAAACCACACCATACCCATAAAACCTTGAATAAAAAAGTTATTTTCGGGAGTGATCGGAATCCCCCTCAGATCAAAGTTCATGTCCGCATTGATAATGCTTGGAACCCACATCATAATGACAGGGATAAGCAATATCCAGAAGATTTTGGAACGGCGGATCTTTTTGAATTCTACTCCCATCAGAGATAAGAAACTCATTCAAAACACCTCCTTACTTTCAGATAAATAACCTCCCCAATTCCAAAAGCGACCGTTTCGATTCCGCAAACAGCTAAAAACAAAACGGTGCGGCCGTTTTCCGTTGCTTCAGAAAACATTTGATATGGAGAAGCGAAGGGAAATAGGCTTAACACGGTATTGTCCTGGGGAAGAATGGAAAAGGTGAATACGCAGATCACCCCAATGCCAAGGGATACCCACATATTTTTGCAGGCAGACGCAATCACCAGCATGATCATCACTGTCGGCAGCGCAACAACCATCTGAAAACCTGCGGTTTTCAATATTTCGGTGAAGCTGAAAACATCGTCCGGAAACCAATACTTTGCGCAGCCGGCTAAAGCCGCCATTTCCATGATCACCATAGCGGATAAACCCAAAAAAGCGATCACGAATTTACCGAAGAACAGGCTTTCCTGACGGACCGGGAGCACTGACATTTTCTGTATGCCGTTATCGGCATATTCGGTATGATACATCATACAAGCGCCGCAAATGGATATGAGAATATTCAGCATGGCCATCATCTGCCAGTTCGCGGACATCAATAAATCCATCGGTTTCCCTGAAAGCGAAGTCATTTCCTCTGCTTTTACGGCCATATAGGCCGCCGGAAAGGCTGCCGCGAGAAAACCGCCTGCCAGAAACGCGGGAATGTAACCCGTGCGTCTCAGTTTTTTTGATTCAATGAAAAGGCTCATAGCCTGCCTCCTCTCCGGCGGTTGTCCTCATCGATCAGCGCAAGGAAGGTCTCTTCCAGATTGTCCGTCGGGAAGCCGCCAGCACGGGCGCTTCTTTTAAGTTCTTCCATTGTGCCTTCAAACAACAGACGGCCCTGATTCAAAATGCCGATATCATCGGCCATAAGCTCTACTTCAGGAAGCAGGTGGGAGGAAACCAATACAGTACAATCATATTGCTGCGGCAGAGAACGGATCAGAGTCCGTATCTCGTGAATGCCCACCGGGTCAAGTCCATTTGTCGGCTCGTCCAGGATCAGGATCGGCGGCCGGCCGATCAACGCGCCTGCCAAACCCAGGCGCTGTTTCATGCCAAGCGAATATTTTTTCGCAAGTCTTTTTCTGAACTCGGTTAAACCCACAAGCTCCAGCGCGTCATCCACGCAGCTTTTCGGTAATCCGAGAATTTTCCGTAGGATGTCAAGGTTTTCTTCGCCGGTCAGATTCCCGTAAAAAGCAGGTGCTTCAATAAACGAACCGATTTCCTTCAAAATTGAAACCCGGTTTGACGGATAGGTTTTCCCGTCGATATGAAAGCTGCCCTCTGTCGGCTGTGTGAGACCCAAAAACATCTTCATTGTCGTGGATTTTCCCGCGCCGTTGGGGCCGAGAAATCCGTAAACGCTTCCTTTGCGGATATGGAGATCCAGATGGGATACTGCCGTGAAATCTCCATAGTTTTTCGTTAGATCCTGAGTTTCGATCATATTCATACAAAAATCTCCTTTCCTTTGTCAGCTTCAGTATAAGACTGCAACCTTGCGGCAGCCTTCCCGCTGCCTTACAATTACCTTACATTTGGAAGCTGTCGCCGATATTCCTTTAGGATAGTGCTATAATATGGAAAAAGGAGAATGACATGATGGACTACGATTACTTAAAATACAAAAAAATCCTCATCGTAGACGATGAGGCTGATCTGCTTGAAATGGTGACATCTATTTTAGGCCAGGACGGATTCAAGGCAATGAAAACCGCCCAGACCGTATCCGAAGCTTTACACATGTGCAAAGAATGGGTACCGGATCTTGCCATACTTGATGTGATGCTGCCTGACGGGAATGGGTTTTCCTTATTTGAGCAGATGAGAACTTTCACTGAAATCCCGGTCCTTTTTTTGACAGCCAAGGGAGAGGACGAGGACAGACTAAAAGGCCTTGGCCTTGGCGCAGATGATTATATGGTAAAGCCATTCCTTCCAAAAGAACTGTCCCTGCGCATCGGGATCATATTGCGTCGCTGCTACAAAGGGGAAAATCCCCTTGTCAGGCTTTCAGGAAGCCAGATTGATTTTGACCGCGCTGAAGTGATAAAAGGTAAGGAACACCTTCCATTGACCGCCAAAGAACACGATATTTTATCCGTGCTCTGCCGTAATGCCGGAAGGATCGTTACGATCGACCAGCTTTGCGAAGCGGTTTGGGGCGATAACCCCTATGGATATGAAAACTCGCTTATGGCGCATATCCGCAGGATCCGGGAAAAGATCGAAACTGACCCGTCAAAACCCGTCTCTCTCATCACCGTGAAGGGACTGGGCTATAAATTGGTATTAGCGGAGAAATGATATGAAAGATATTACAAAACTGATCCGGCGGTTTGTCGGCATACTGCTCTTAAGCACAGTACTGGTCATCGTCCTCAACATCATCCTTCTCGCTGTTATTTCCGCCAGCCAAACAGCCAACGGCAGGCCGTATTCTACCGCAAAAGAGACAGCCAAAGCTTTGCAGAAAACAGCGGCGGGATATGTCTTATCCGGCGATATGGCAGAGCAGTTAAACATGGAGAATGCCTGGGCAATCTATATTGATAATGACACGTTAGAAGTGAAATGGCATACAAAAAACCTGCCGGACACCATTCCCCTCCAATATACGATCTCCGATATCGCAAACTTGACAATGGGATATATTGACGGATACCCCACCTATACCGGCGATGCGGAAAACGGCTTAGTCGTTGTCGGTTATCCGAAAGACCGGTACTGGAAGCATATGTCTCCAAGCTGGGATTATGATTTCATCAAAAACGCTCCCTATACGGTCCTCGTCGTTATCGGGGTGAATATCTTTTTGATCTTTCTGATCTATATGATCGTCAATTCCAAGCTGCTCAAATCCGTCAAGCCGATCACAAACGGCATACAGGCGCTGCCTTTGGGCGAGCCTGTTTATGTCAAAGAAAAGGGACTTCTGTCCGGTCTTGCCGCCAAGATCAATCAGACGTCGGATATCCTGCAAAGACAAAAACGGAACCTGCAAAGGAAAGAGACAGCAAGGGCAAACTGGATTTCCGGGGTGTCCCACGACATCCGCACACCTCTTTCCATGGTCATGGGCTATGCGGGACAGATCGAGGCCAATGAAAGCCTGCCGGAAAGTGAAAGAAAAAAAGCCCAGATCATCCGCCGGCAAAGTATAAAAATAAAAAATCTCATCAATGATCTGAACCTTGCGTCAAAACTGGAATATAATATGCAGCCGATGGACCCCAGGCCTGTAAATCTCATAGCGATCGCACGGCAAAGTGTTGTTGATTTTATCAATTCGGATATGGAAGAAAAATATCCGATAGAGTGGAAAACCGACGATACCTTGACTGCCTGTATCATAGAGGGGGATAAGGAGCTGCTGCGGCGGGCCATCGGAAATCTGATCACCAATTCCCAGGCCCACAATCCTGACGGCTGCACGATTTTTGTATGGGTTGAAAAAAGCGCCGCAGAATATAAGATCATCGTCGAAGATAACGGCATCGGCGTTACCGATGAAAAGTTGGAGCAACTGAGGACGGCGCCCCACTATATGATGAGTGACGGCAAAACCGCCGAACCGAGGCACGGTCTGGGGCTTCTGATCGTGGGACAGATCGTTTCCGCCCATAAAGGAACCGTGTCCTTTGACCACGGAAAACACGGAGGATTCGCTGTTACCATCGCATTTCCGATCATCTGATGAATAAAAGTTTATCGATCAGGTGATTTTGGCTGTATTGTATCGGACAGGCATTAGGCGTATCCAGGCAATATGTCAATAGGTGCAAACAGCCACTTTCCGCGGCCAGCAGGGCCGCATTTCCCGGCCAGTCAGGGCCATATTAAACGGCCAGCCTGAAATATCAGCAGGGCAGAGGGTACTCCGCCCTACTGATCAGTATTGATCGTTGTTTCAGAAGAAAGCTATGCTTTCTCAATCAGTACAGTAAATCCTGTAGTCAGTCTGCGCCGGATTCCGTCAAGCTTACCGTAGCATTCCTTCTCGTCACTCAGCTGGTTTCCCCACTCATCTGGAGAATACTGACAGCTGAAGAGTGTGGAGGTGCCAAGGTCATCCCGAAGTTTTATGAGATGATACAGGATCTTGATCCCTTCTTCTGAATACCTGCTTATAGCAAAATCATCAAT
>DVLT01000044.1 GCA_018715345.1 Candidatus Onthocola gallistercoris | reverse complement strand
GGCCCCACATCCCAGATACGGATGAATGATGTTTGCCGGATGGCTATCCGGGAATTTGCCGGATATGCCGCGGATATGATAAAAAAGTGATTTTTATCGGAAGGGGAAAGGTCTGTTGGGAAACAGACCTTTTTTTGAATGAAAATCGTAAGATTCCATTCCTTGACGATGAACGTAAAAAGGCTTAGAATAAAAACGACATTGATAATACAGGAGATAGGAATATGCCAATAAAAATACAGAATGATCTTCCGGCAAGACAGATATTGGAAGAAGAACATATATTCGTGATGACAGAACGCCGGGCGTTGACTCAGGATATCCGGCCATTAAAGATCGTTATTTTAAATCTGATGCCCACAAAGATCGAGACAGAGACCCAGATTTTGCGGTGCCTGTCCAACACCCCCCTTCAGATCGAGGTGGATCTTTTACAGATGGCCAGTCATGTGTCTAAAAATGTTTCAGAAGAGCATATGCTGACCTTCTATCAGACATTTGATCAGATCAAAGATAAACGATACGATGGACTGATCATAACCGGCGCTCCGGTGGAACTACTGGAATACGAAGAAGTGGAATATTGGGACGAACTTTGTCAGGTGATGGAATGGTCCAAAGAGAATGTTCATTCCACCTTTCATATCTGTTGGGGAGCCCAGGCTGGACTTTACTATCATTATGGGATCCCGAAACGCCGGCTGGAGAAAAAACTTTCCGGTGTGTACAGGCATTATCTGCTGAACGAAAAATCCAGATTGTTCCGGGGATTTGACTCGGAATTTTATGTGCCCCATTCCAGAAATACCTATATTGACCCAAAGGATGTGGAAAAGATACCGGATCTGAAGATCATGGCCATGTCGGACGAGGCTGGTATATATATCATCGGCAATGAAAGCGGATCCCAGTTTTTTGTCATGGGCCATTCCGAATATGACAAAGATACGTTGGCGAAGGAATATTTCCGGGATGTGAAAAAAGGATTGGATCCGGACATACCGGTCAACTATTTTAAAGATGATGATCCGACAAAGGAGCCGATCATGAGATGGAGGGCCCACGGTACATGGGTCTATTCCAACTGGCTGAATTATTTCGTCTATCAGACCACACCCTATGAATTAAAGGATGGCGTTGCCACTTTTAAGGAGAATGACTGAATTAAGGAAGGTTATACATGCAGGATCGATACAATCAGGGACTGACCTCTGATCAGGTACAAAACCGGATCCAAAAGGGTCTTGTGAATATTTCTGACAACCACATATCGAAAACCACGCGGGAGATCATACGCTGCCATACGCTGACCTATTTCAATTTTCTGAACCTGGTACTGGCGGCCCTGGTCATTATTTCCGGTCAGATCAAGAACCTGACGTTTCTGGGGGTCATGCTGGCCAATTCGCTGATCGGTATTTACCAGGAGTTAAAGGTAAAGAAGCTGATCGATAATCTGGAAGTGATCACCGCGTCCAGGGCGACGGTATGCCGGGATGGGGTATTTAAAGATATTCCCATCGAAGAACTGGTCATGGATGATCTGATCGCTGTGGAGAACGGGGATCAGATCGGAGCAGACTGTCAAGTCCTGACTTCCGATGGCATTGAAGTCAATGAGTCCATGATCACCGGAGAGTCCCGACCGGTCAAAAAACAGCCGGGAGATACCCTGTGGTCCGGTAGCTTTCTCGTGGCAGGCAGCGGACGGGCCCAGGTCATCCATGTGGGAAAAGATAATTATGCGACCCAGCTGGCCAGTCAGGCAAAGGATAAAAAACGGGCGTCGTCCGAGATGCAGGATTCCATTAAAAAGATCATAAAAACAGTGGGATTTATCATCATCCCTGTGGGGATCCTTTTATTCATGTCCCAGAGGGCAGCGGAAGGCAGCAATTTTTCCGATGCCCTAGTCAATACGGTGGCGGGTATCATCGGTATGATACCGGAAGGACTTGTGCTGCTTACCAGTATTTCCTTTATCCTTGGCGTGGGACGGCTTGCCGGCAAGAAGGCCCTTGTCCAGGAGATGGAAGCCATTGAGGCTTTAGCCCGGGTGGATGTGCTTTGCCTGGATAAGACAGGGACCATCACCACCGGTGAACTGAAGGTGGTGGAGGTGGTGCCTCTTGCAGAGGATGAGACCAGGATCAAAAATGTGATGAATGAGATGGCCTTTGCCTTTGATGACGTGAATGCCACCCAGGATGCGCTCATGTCCTATTTTACCAAGTCGGATAAATGGAAGATCCGGGATAAGATCCCGTTTTCTTCTGAAAGAAAATACAGAGGTATATCTTTTGAAAATGAGGGGGATTATGTATTGGGCGCCCCCGAGTTCCTGATCAAAGGGGATGAAACCCTGGATGAGAAGATCAATGCTTATTCGGAACAGGGACTGCGTGTCCTTTTGCTGGGACGATCCACCGGGATCTCCAGCGAGGATGGATCGGCAGGTGCGGTGACGGCGGCGGGCCTGATCGTCATTTCCGACTGTATCCGGCCGGAGGCCCATGATACATTTGAGTATTTTCGTTCCCAGAACGTATCCATAAAGGTGATTTCCGGGGATAATCCGGTGACGGTTTCCCATATTGCAGTGGCAGCCGGCCTGGAGGGCGGCGAACGTTATGTGGACGCCAATACGCTGCCGGAGGATTTTGAAGAACTGCGGGAAGTGGTGGGCAATTATACGGTTTATGGCCGTGTACGGCCGGAGCAAAAACAGCGGATCGTCAAAGCCTACCAGGCCAACGGCCATGTGGTCGGGATGGTGGGTGATGGTGTCAACGACGTTCTGGCGCTGAAGGATGCCAACTGCGGTATCGCCATGGCGGCGGGCAGCGATGCGGCAAAGCAGGTGGCGCATATCGTTTTGATGGATTCCAATTTTGCCAGTATGAAGTCCATCGTACGGGAAGGACGGATGATCATATCCAATATTGAAAGAGTCAGCGCTCTTTATCTGACCAAGACGATCTATTCGGTGCTGCTCAGTGTGATCTTCATCCTCCTTGGACGGTCCTATCCGTTTATACCGATCCATCTGAGCATTATCAGCGCGGCGATGATCGGTATCCCCAGTTTCATATTGACGCTGGAACAGACGGAAGCGGTGACAAGCAACGGCTTCCTGAGGAATGTGCTGCGGATATCTTTGCCAAGCGCTTTGACCATGGTCATTGTCATGCTGCTCAATCAGCTGGTGGCCATATTGTTTGGTTTCGATGATATGATGCTGTCCACTTACAATCTTCTCATGGCAGGCATTATCAGTATGTTCGTGGTGATCGAAGTGTGCAGGCCCATGAATACCCGGCGGACATGGCTGTGTATCGGCGTATTCGTCATTTTCATGGCAGCCATA
This sequence comes from Candidatus Onthocola gallistercoris, assembly GCA_018715345.1. Classification (GTDB taxonomy): domain Bacteria; phylum Bacillota; class Clostridia; order Lachnospirales; family Lachnospiraceae; genus Frisingicoccus; species Frisingicoccus gallistercoris. Next base: position 48,431 of record DVLT01000044.1, on the reverse strand, counting down.
CTGTTCTTCCCGGATCTGTTCAGCATCTACAGTCTGTTTAACTGGCGGATGATCTTTATCGTCCCGCTGGCTTTACTGACCCAGTACATTTTCAATTACCTGTCCAAAGCGATCCGGATGATCACAAGACAGCATGGATGACCGGACTGTTAAAAAAGGCTATGGAGCCAAAAACTCCATAGCCTTTTATCATGCAGGACATTTTTGATCTGAACAAAGATGACCGAACTCGAAAAGACAGAAAATATCCGCTGTCCAACCGTTTGCATACGTTCAGTTCAATTCAGCGATACGGCTGACAGCCACATAGATTTCGCTGATCTTATACCAGGTGGGATAGTCCACGATACCCGTGGCAGGCAGGCCGAACACTTCCTGAAATTTTTCCACGGAACGTCTTGTGTTTTCCCCGAAGATGCCGTCTGGCGTGGCCGGAGGGATGGCAGGATAATTTTGGGATATACGGGTAAGCTGCTCCTGCATCTGGCGGACCTTATCGCCTCGAGATCCAATAGTCAGGTTGGTACCTGGCCAGGAGGCGGGGATGCCGCTGATCTGTTCCGCACTGTTGATATACATATCATCTCCATAATAATACTGGATGATCTCCAAAGGCGTGTAACCTTTGTCCCCCAGTTCTTTGGACCCCCACTGGGACAGCCAGTTGGGGCAGGTGGTCCGTTTGCCATCGCAGTACTGGGTCAGGATAGGCTGGCTCACATCCGGACGGGAAAGGAAATTGGTAAAGATAGTGTCCACCACTTGAGAGATACTATCGTAAACATTCCTGCCGTAAACAAAAAACTGATCATAAGCAGTGGAAGCGGTGATGGTGAAGTCAAATCCTTTGTTCCGGTACCATTCGGTATAAACCCGGTTCAGAGTAAAGGACATGATCGCCAGCACATTGGCGATGATAGTGGCTTCTGGCCAGGTGGCGTAAATTTCGCTGGAAGCCACATTTTTGATGTAATCTTTGTAGGGAACGTAATAATTGGCGGCGGATGCATCGCTGGGAGGACCGGCATGGACAATGATGGTTTCCGGTATGACTACCCTGCTGAGGACGATCTCGCCGGTTTCTGCCACTGTTTTGATCTCGTTTTCGGCAATCTTTGGAGGATAAAGTTCCCAGAGGGTGTGTCCGCCGATGACAAGCGGATCGGCCACATCCCGCTCACTGCGTATGGGACGCATGGATATTTTTGACAGGGAATCCTGGCCGGAAAGGATCTGTATGCCGGAAATGGAAACATTTTCAAAACCGGGAGCGGTGATGTTCAGGTTGTAGTCCGAATAGGGCTGCACATCACCCAAAGACATGCTGTATTCCACCGGAGGCGCCGCCAGATCCACATCTTCACTCATCCCGCTGGAGTCGGTTTTTACCTGTTCCAGTATGATGGACGGATCCGATGGGGAAGAGATGGATACGGTGGCGTCGGGGATAGGCGTGTTATCTGCCTGGGAAGTGACGGCAAAATGGATCTGGCCTTTATCGGTCATTGAAAGATTTTCGGGCATAAATACCCCTCTGCGTTTTTTTACAGTATATGCGGCATCGGGGTGAAATGATACGGTCAAAAGTTTATTGACAATAAAGCTATTGCCACATTGTACCAGCGTGGGTTTAAGAAATAGTTGCTGCTTTGGCTGTGATCGATCCAAAGGTGAAAGGAAAGCGCATGATAGTGGGTTTTGGTGTTTAGTTGTTACATATGGGAGGGCAATCCTACATTATTTTCATGTATCCACAAAAAAAATAAGGTTGTTTTTTTTAACATATTGTGCTACAATATCGAAAGTTTAAATATTGCTTCCTGATAAAAAAAGAAATCAATGTATAAAATACATGATACCCTCTTTTTTTTTGAATAAAATGCAGGAAATATGAATATTTATACCAAAAAGAAGCTTTAAGACGAATATTTATGAAGAGAGGAACGGTGACGAGATGAGGGCATTTTTAATACTTGCGGACGGCACAGTATTTGAAGGCAAGGCTATAGGAGCCAGGAAGGAAGTCATCAGTGAGATCGTGTTCAACACATCCATGACCGGCTACCTGGAAATATTGACCGATGCTTCCTATGCGGGCCAGGCTGTGGTCATGACCTATCCGCTGATCGGAAATTATGGTGTGGCATATGAGGATATGGAAGATGACCGGCCCTGGGCAGACGGTTTTATCGTACGGGAATTATCCAGACATCCCAGCAATTTCCGGAATACATCTTCCCTGGAACAGTTCCTGATCGACAACGATATTCCCGGGATAGAGGGCATCGATACCCGGGCATTGACCAAAATCCTCCGTTCCCAGGGGACGATGAACGGCATGATCACCACAGATGAAAATTATGACCTGGAAGAGGTCCTTCCAAAGATCCAGGCCTTCAAGGCAAAAGATGTGGTTTACCGTGTATCCTGCCCGGAGAAATATAAATATTCTGATGGTAAATATAAAGTGGCTTTGATGGATTTTGGAGCGAAGCAGAACATTTTAAGGGAATTGGCAAAGAGAGATTGCCAGATCCAAGTCTATCCAGCCGGGACGACGGCAGAGGAGATCATCCAGGATGCGCCCGATGGTATCATGCTTTCCAATGGCCCAGGCGATCCCCAGGACTGCGGCGAGATCATCAAAAATGTGAAAAAGTTATTTGAATCCGGCATTCCCATGTTCGGCATCTGCCTGGGACATCAGCTTTTGGCCTTGGCCAACGGTTCGGACACCCGTAAGATGAAGTGGGGCCACCGGGGTGTGAATCATCCGGTGAAGGATCTGGCCAGCGGGCGGGTGTATATATCCACCCAGAATCATGGATATGTGGTGGCCGATAAGACTGTTCCGGAAGATGTGGCGGAGGTCAGCTTCATCAATGCCAACGATGGCAGCACGGAAGGCCTTCATTATCTGGGGAAAAACGTATTTACCGTACAGTTCCACCCGGAAGCCTGCGGCGGTCCCCAGGATACAGGATTTCTTTTTGATAAATTTATTCAGATGATGGAGGTGGCAAAGGATGCCTAAGAAAAATTCGATCAAAAAAGTACTTGTCATCGGTTCCGGACCGATCATCATCGGCCAGGCGGCAGAATTTGATTATGCGGGCACGCAGGCCTGCCGATCCCTGAAAGAGGAAGGCGTGGAAGTTATCCTTGTCAATTCCAATCCGGCCACGATCATGACCGATAAAAATATCGCAGATAAAGTTTATATAGAACCGCTGAATGCGGAAGTGCTGAAAAAGATCATATTAAAGGAGGAACCGGATAGTATCCTCCCAACCCTCGGAGGCCAGGCGGCGTTAAATATAGCCATGGAACTGGACGAATCCGGCTTCCTGAAGGAAAACCGGGTGGAGAGGATCGGAACCTCTTCCTTGACCATCAAACGGGCAGAGGATCGGCTGGCGTTTAAAGAAGCCATGGAAAAGATCAACGAACCGGTGGCGGAAAGTGATGTGTGCACCACCCTTCAAGGCTGCATTGATTTTGCGGAAAAGATCGGTTATCCGGTGGTCATCCGGCCGGCTTATACACTGGGCGGCAGCGGCGGCGGTATCGCTTATGATCAGGATCAGCTGCGGGAGATCGCCAGCAACGGCTTGCGTCTGAGCCGCGTAGGTGAAGTCCTGGTGGAACGGTATATCGGCGGCTGGAAGGAGATCGAATACGAAGTGATCCGGGACAGCTACGGCAACTGTATCACCGTCTGCAATATGGAAAATATCGACCCGGTGGGCGTCCATACGGGAGACAGCATCGTTGTGGCGCCGTCCCAGACGCTGGCGGATAAAGAGTATCAGATGCTGCGGACATCCGCATTAAAGATCATCACCGAGTTGGGGATCCAAGGCGGCTGTAATGTCCAGTACGCTTTAAATCCGGATAGCTTTGAGTACTGTGTCATCGAAGTCAATCCCCGTGTCAGCCGTTCTTCGGCGCTGGCCTCCAAAGCCACAGGCTATCCCATTGCTAAAGTGGCGGCTAAGATCGCCCTGGGCTATGCGCTGGATGAGATCAAAAATGCGGTGACCGGCAAGACGTTTGCATCCTTTGAGCCGGCTTTGGACTATGTGGTCGTGAAGATCCCCAAATGGCCCTTTGACAAATTCATCAGCGCCAAGCGGACGCTGACGACCCAGATGAAAGCCACCGGCGAAGTTATGAGTATCTGCCCCAACTTTGAAGGCGCTCTTATGAAAGCGCTCCGGTCGCTGGAACAGAATATATACAGCTTAAAATACGGCGATTTCGACCAGTTATCCGATGTGGAATTGGAAGAAAGGCTCCATCGGATCGACGATCATCGTCTGTTCTATATTGCGGAGGCGATCCGGCGGGGAAGGGATCTGGCCAGCATCCATGAGATCAATAAGATCGATATGTGGTTTTTGAATAAGATCAAAAATCTGGTGGATATGGAAAAACGGCTGGAGACAGAGCCCATGACCGTGGAATTGATGCAGGAAGCCAAAAGGCTGGAGTTCCCGGACAAGGCCATCGGGGCTCTGACCCATATGTCTGAGGCAGAAGTGCGGGCTTACCGGTATAAAAATGATATTACAGCCGCCTTTAAGATGGTAGATACTTGTGCGGCGGAATTTGAATCGGAGACACCCTATTACTATTCCTGCTTTGGCAGCGCCAATGAAGTGGATCCGGGAGATGGCATGAAGAAAAAAGTGCTTGTTCTGGGATCCGGACCGATCCGGATCGGACAGGGGATCGAATTTGACTATTGTTCGGTCCACAGTGTATGGGCCCTTTCTGAAGCGGGATATGAAACGATCATCATCAATAACAATCCGGAGACGGTCAGCACGGATTTTGATATTGCCGATAAACTGTATTTTGAGCCGTTGACACCGGAAGATGTGGAGAACATCGTACGCCTGGAAAAACCGGATGGAGCGGTGGTCCAGTTCGGCGGACAGACGGCCATCAAACTGACGGAAGCCATCATGAAGATGGGCGTGCCGATCCTGGGTACCAGCTCCGATGATGTGGATGCGGCGGAGGACCGGGAGCGGTTTGACGAGATCCTGGAAAAATGCAATATCCCAAGACCAGCGGGAACCACTGTATTTACCACGGAGGAAGCGCTGAAGGCAGCGGAAGAATTGGGCTATCCGGTGCTTGTACGGCCTTCTTATGTGTTGGGCGGCCAGGGAATGCAGATCGCTGTCAGCGATGGGGACATCGTGGAATTTATGAACATCATCAATCGGGATGTGCAGGAACATCCCATCCTCATCGACAAATATCTGATGGGCCAGGAAGTGGAAGTGGATGGCGTCTGCGATGGCCATGACATTCTGATCCCAGGTATCATGGAACATATCGAACGGGCCGGCGTCCATTCGGGAGACAGTATTTCGGTCTATCCGGCCCAGAGCCTGTCGGATGACGTGATCCAAACATTGGAAGATTATACCGGCCGGCTGGCACGGGCGCTCCATGTGAAGGGACTTTTAAATATCCAGTTCATCGTCCATGAGGAAAAGGTGTATGTGATCGAAGTCAATCCCAGATCCAGCCGGACGGTTCCCTATATCAGCAAAGTGACCGGTATTCCGATCGTGGATATCGCCTCCAAGGTGATCGTGGGCAAGACGATCCGAGAGTTGGGTTATACGCCGGGATTACAGAAAAAATCCGATTATATCGCCATCAAACAGCCGGTATTCTCCTTTGAAAAGCTTCGGGGCGCGGAGATCAGCCTGGGACCGGAGATGAAATCCACCGGCGAAGTTCTCGGTATTTCCAAGGATTTCCATGAAGCTTTGTATAAATCCTTTCTGGGAGCAGGTGTCGATCTGCCTCGGACAAAGAAGATGATCTGTACAGTGAAGGATTCGGATAAAGAAGAACTGATCCCCATCGCTAAACGGTTTGCTGAGATCGGGTATACCATATATGCCACCCGCAGCACGGCGAAAGCCCTCAATGATCATGGCGTACCGGCCATTAAAATCAATAAGATTTCTGCCGGCTCCCCCAATGTGCTGGATCTGATCCTGGCCGGGGAAGTGGATCTGGTCATTGATACCCCGACTCAGGGACGGGTGAAATCAAGAGATGGGTTCCTGATCCGCAGAAATGCCATCGAAACCGGTGTCACCTGTCTCACATCCCTGGATACGGCAAAAGCCCTTTTGACCAGCCTGGAAACAGGGGATAAGAGCAACCTTTCAATTGTAGACATTGCGCAGATTTGACGGAGGAAAAGGAATGAAAGAAAAGCAGCAGGAAGGGACCCGTGAACGTGGGAACATCAAACAGATGGCTTACATCGGAATGTCAGCGGCATTGCTCGCTGTGCTTTCCCAACTGTCTATCCCCATGCCCGGCGGCGCGCCCATGACACTCCAGATTTTTGGAGTGGCCTTACTTGGGGTGGTTTTTGGATGGAAAACGGGCGCCGCGTCTGTCCTGGTATATCTGTGCATCGGCTTAGCCGGTTTACCGATATTCGCCAATTTCAAAGGCGGACTGGGCTGCTTTGCCGGCACCACCGGCGGTTATCTTATCAGTTTCCCTGTGCTGGCGGCATTTGCCGGGATCCGATGGAAGATGGAACGGGAATGGCAGCAGGTGATGCTGGCGCTGGTCTGGGGGCTTATAGGTCTTGCGATCGTGGAGAGCGTGGGCGCCATCTGGTGGTCGGCGGTGGCCGGCGGGCAGTGGACGCTTCAGGCGGTGGCCCTTTATTCGCTGGCTGCTTTTGTGCCAAAAGATATTTTATTGGTCACACTGGCTGTGATCGTGGGCCGTCCCATACGGCGTATCTTGATGAAGGCCGGCCTGATGGAAAAATAGAGCATATGTGTGATGAAAAACAGGTTTCTTTTCTTTGGAAAGAAACCTGTTTTTATATGGGGCCGCCGCAGGCAGGAGTCTTTCTTAAAATGTACGCAGTCTGTTGCAGAAACGTCCCGAAGATGGATAGAAGCGGAGTGTTTCGGGCAGGCTTTTATAAAAATACCATTGAAGCAAGGGGATAAACACAAGTGTTTTTCTCTGGCATAATATAAACACAGAGTTCCGTGGATTTTTGTATGTCTATTTTTGAAAAACTATGGTAAACTGGTTGAAATAACGGACATAATAAAACGTTTACAGAAAAGAGGGTTAATGTGGAAATATTTTTAGGATTGATGATTCCTTTTATCGGTACGACGGCGGGAGCAGCCTGTGTGTTTTTCATGAAAGATCAGTTGAACGAAAAAGTCCAGAAAGCTCTTTTGGGATTTGCTTCCGGCGTGATGGTGGCCGCATCTGTCTGGTCGCTGCTCATTCCCGCCATGGATATGTCGGCGGATATGGGAAAACTGGCGTTTATTCCGGCTGTGGCAGGCTTCTTACTGGGTATCGGTTTTTTGCTTTTAATGGATAAGACCATACCACATCTGCATCTGGGAGCGGAGACGAATGAAGGGCCGAAGTGTACGTTAAAAAAAACGACCATGCTTGTCCTTGCGGTGACGATCCACAACATTCCGGAAGGCCTGTCCACCGGAGCGGTCTTTGCCGGCCTTTTGACGGGCAACAGCAGCGTTACGCTTATGGGCGCTTTTGCCTTGGCTATCGGTATTGGGATACAGAATTTTCCAGAAGGCGCCATCATATCCATGCCTTTGAGAAGTGAAGGGGAGAGCCGTCTGAAAGCCTTTTTGAGCGGTACCCTGTCGGGGATCGTGGAACCGATCGCCGGAGGGCTGATGCTTTTCATGGCGTCCCATGTGACACCCATACTGCCTTATATGCTGGCTTTTGCCGCCGGCGCTATGATCTATGTGGTGGTGGAAGAACTCATACCGGAAGCCAGCGAGGGAGATCATAGCAACCTGGGAACCATCGGTTTTGCCATTGGATTTGTGATCATGATGATCCTGGATGTGGCTCTGGGATAAATAGGATCAGATAAAGAAAACAGATAAAGGAGAAGGACAATGTTGAACATCCGAAAGATAACAGAAAATGCACAAGACAAGGAAAGAATGCTGGAGATGGTGAAGGATTTTTACCATTCTCCGGCGGTGGATCACTGGGTGGCAGATGAAGTGCTGGAGCGGACGGTGTCCGATGCGGCTGCCGGGAATGGTATTGAAGGGTACCTTTTGTATGACGGAGAAAGGATCGCAGGCTATAGCCTGGTCACCTGTTTTTATGCGGCAGAGATCGGCGGAAAGTGTGTGATGATCGAAGATTTATATTTGAAAGATGACTGCCGGGGAAAAGGCTTTGGGCGACAGTTTTTCGCATGGATCCAGGAACACTACAAAGATGCCAGACGGTTCCGCCTGGAAGTGACTATGGAAAACAAAGGGGCCATCGCCTTATATCAGAGACTGGGATTTGGATGGCTCCACTATGGCCAGATGGTATTGGAACGGCCGTAAAGGGAGACTTTATTAGAAGCCTTGACACGTTTTATAAGTAATTTTAATAGATCATCTATTGATTTAGAAATTATGATGCGATAGAATAAGGCTGTAAGCGAAAAATGAGAAAAAACGCTTATGAATTTTATAAGTATTGCTAATAATAGACGTTGTTCAGGAAAGTTGAGGTAAGGTCAGATGAAAAAGATGGATCTACTGTATGAAGGTAAGGCGAAAAAAGTATTCACGACAGATACACCGGATGTGTTGATCGTAGACTATAAAGATGATGCGACCGCATTCAATGGAGAGAAGAAGGGGACCATCGTCGGTAAAGGTGTTGTCAATAACCGGATGACCAACCATCTTTTCAAAATGCTGGAGGAAAAAGGTGTTCCGACCCATTATGTGGAAGAACTGAGTGACCGGGAGACAGCTGTAAAAAAAGTGGAGATCATTCCTTTGGAAGTGATCGTACGTAATGTGGCGGCCGGAAGTTTTTCAAAAAGACTCGGTGTGGAAGAAGGAAGGAAGCTGCTGGCGCCTACTTTGGAATTTTCCTATAAAAATGACGCCCTTGGAGATCCCTTGATCAACGATTATTTTGCCATTGCCTTGGGGCTGGCGACCAGGGAAGAGATCGACCGGATCACAGAACTCGTCTTTAAAGTGAATGATATCCTGAAAGCCTATTTTGCAGAAATGAATATCGATCTGATCGACTTTAAGGTGGAATTTGGCCGCTATAAGGGAGAAGTGATCCTGGCGGATGAGATTTCCCCGGATACATGCCGTTTCTGGGATTCCACGACCCACGAGAAACTGGATAAGGATCGTTTCAGAAGAGATCTGGGACATGTGGAAGAAGCCTATGAAGAGATGTTCAGGAGACTGGGATTATAAAATGAACCGACAAAAAAACGGAATTTGGGATGAGATTCACGAGGAGTGCGGCGTTTTTGGCGCCTATAACATCAATGGGGAAGATATTGCTTCCCTTGTCTATTACGGACTTTTTGCGCTCCAACACCGGGGACAGGAAAGCTGTGGCATCGCTGTCAGTGAAAACAGGGATATACGTTATTATAAAGATATGGGGCTTGTCAACGAAGTGTTCACACCGAAAAATCTGGACAAAGTCCATGGGGATATCGCCATTGGACATGTGCGTTATTCCACGGCGGGGAGCAGTGTCCGCTCCAATGCCCAGCCTTTGGTGACGAAATATGTCAAAGGCCAGCTGGCTATTGCCCATAACGGTAATCTGGTCAATGCGCTGGATCTGAGAGAAGAACTGGAAAAAAATGGCGCCATCTTCCAGACGACCATCGATTCGGAGGTGATCGCCTATCTGGTGGCCAGAGAACGGGTGGGATGCGGCTCTGTGGAGGAAGCGGTCCGAAGAGCCATGGCATCCATTGCCGGAGCCTATTCTTTGCTTGTCATGAGTCCGAGAAAGATCATTGCCGCAAGGGATCCCCATGGGTTTAAACCCCTTTGCATCGGAAAAACCGGCGATACCTATATTGTGGCGTCGGAGACTTGCGCTTTGGATGCGGTGGGCGCCCGATGGATCCGGGACATTGAGCCGGGAGAGATCGTGGTGATCAATGAAGAGGGGGTCCGGACATACCATAAAGGCGGCGCGCCAAAAGCGGCCCGTTGTATTTTTGAGTACATTTATTTTGCAAGACCGGACAGTGTGATCGATGGGGTTTCTGTTTTCAACTCCCGTATCATGGCTGGACGGATATTGGCCCAGTCCCATCCGGTGGAAGCGGACATGGTGGTCGGCGTTCCGGAATCAGGTAATGACGCTGCCATGGGCTATGCTCTGGAATCGGGCATACCGTTGGGTCGGGCGTTTGTGAAAAACAATTATGTGGGCCGGACATTTATCAAACCCGGGCAGAGCGCCAGGGAGAAAAGTGTCAAGATCAAACTGAATGTGCTGAAGGACGCGGTTAAAGGAAAACGGATCGTCATGATCGATGATTCCATCGTCCGGGGGACCACAAGCGCCAACATCGTCCAGATGCTGAAAAATGCCGGTGCCACCGAGGTGCATGTGAGGATCAGTTCGCCGCCCTTTAAATTCCCCTGCTATTTTGGAACGGATATTCCTACAGGAGATCAGTTGATCGCCAATCAGTATACAGTACAGGAAATCGGACAAATGTTGGGAGCAGATTCTCTGGGATATTTAGATGTTGACCGATTAAACGAAATGGTGGATAATTTAAGTTACTGTGATGCGTGTTTTACCGGACGTTATCCGGTGGATCCGCCCACTAGAGATATCCGCGGCGATATGGAAGCCTGAGTGGACCAAAAAGCCGGGGAGAACATACACCGATTCAAAGAATACTTTGCAGGCAGCCGCCAGGATCAGATGAAGTAGATCCTGGCCGTTTGTCCTGCAAAAATAAACAGGAGGATCATATGAACGACAGATATCAAAGCCCACTATCTGAAAGATATGCCAGCAAGGAGATGCAGTTTATTTTTTCACCGGACATGAAGTTCCGCACATGGCGTAAACTGTGGATCGCTTTGGCTGAAACAGAAAAGGAATTGGGTCTGCCCATTACAGACGAACAGATCGATGAACTGAAAGCGGCTGCCGATGACATCAATTATGATGTGGCAAAAGAGCGGGAAAAACAGGTCCGGCACGATGTGATGTCCCATGTGTATGCATATGGACAACAGTGTCCCAAGGCGAAAGGTATCATCCATCTGGGAGCCACATCCTGTTATGTGGGTGACAATACAGATGTGATCATCATGCGGGAAGCGCTGCGGCTTGTGCGTAAAAAACTGGTGAATGTGATCGCCGAATTGGCATCTTTTGCCATGAAATACAAAGATCTGCCCACCTTGGGCTTTACCCATTTCCAGCCGGCCCAGCCCACCACGGTGGGGAAGAGAGCCACCCTGTGGCTTCAGGATCTGGTGATGGATCTGAACGATGTGGATTATATCCTTTCCCAGCTGAAACTGTTGGGGTCCAAAGGAACGACAGGTACCCAGGCAAGCTTTTTGGAGCTGTTTGACGGGGACGATGAAAAGTGCGAAGAGGCGGACCGGCGGATCGCCCGGAAGATGGGCTTTGACGCCTGTTATCCGGTTTCCGGACAGACTTATTCCAGAAAACTGGATTCCAGAGTGCTCAATGTGATCGGGGGTATTGCCCAGAGCGCTCATAAGTTTTCCAATGATATCCGTCTGCTCCAGCATCTGAAGGAAATCGAGGAGCCTTTTGAGAAAAATCAGATCGGATCTTCTGCCATGGCTTATAAACGTAATCCCATGCGAAGTGAAAGGATCGCTTCCCTTTCCCGTTATGTGATGGTGGATGTACTGAATCCGGCGATCACGGCGGCAACCCAGTGGTTTGAAAGAACTCTGGACGATTCGGCCAATAAGCGGCTGTCTGTGCCGGAAGCGTTTCTGACCATTGACGGCATTCTCGATCTGTATATGAATGTGGTGGACGGTCTGGTCGTTTACCCGAAGGTGATCGAACAGCATCTGATGAATGAACTTCCGTTCATGGCGACAGAAAATATCATGATGGATGCGGTCAAACTGGGCGGAGACAGGCAGGAGTTGCACGAGCGGATCCGTGTCCATTCCATGGCAGCCGGACGGGTGGTCAAGGAAGAAGGCAGACCCAATGATCTGTTGGAGCGGATCGCGGCAGATCCCGCCTTTGGAATGACCATGGAACAGCTTCAGGCGGTCATGAAGCCGGAAAATTTTGTGGGACGGGCGCCGAAACAGGTGGAGAACTTCATCCACAACGTGGTTTCTCCCATCCTCGAGGCAAATAAAGACTGTCTGGGCATGAAGGCGGATATTACGGTTTAAGCCTTGATATTTCTTCTGTTATCCGTTATGATAACAGGGATAGGGGGCGTTTGGAGTTTATGACAGCATTGGAGATTCAAGATATCAAGCTGATGATGTCCGGTATGCTTTCGGGAAAACTTTTTGATAAATTTTATCTGCGGGATGGCGAGATACAGACTTTTGCGCAGTTTACCATGGGCGGTTGTTTAAACCGCCCTTATTTCGATGATGATGAATGGGAGCAGCTGGAGGGCAGAGAGTACCCCTTATGGGCGGAGGTGCGGCCTTTTGCTTATCAGCTGATCCGCGGGAAGAAGCTTCCTGTACAGTTCCATTTTGTGTTTCAGCTTTCCCGGGAGAATACCCGATGGTTTTTGGAACATCATCATTTGAATACGGCTGGGAATCCGGTGGGCGGTTTGTTCATGAACATCAACTATGACCATCAGCGGCTGATCTGTACTTCAGGGATATCTTATCAGATGTTCACCATGGATAAGACGGCTGAACGCTGTTGGGATGAGACAGTGGAACAGTTTTTCCGCCAGAATCATATCGCTTTTCAGCAGCTTTAAGAACCGGGGCAGGCGTTTGTTGAGATCACGGATTATTAGCACTCATTTACGATGAGTGCTGATTTTTTGTTGACATTCGTAAAGGACGGGGGTACAATAACATTTATCGGAAAGAAACCACAGATAGATAAGATCGAAAAGACTTTTAGAAAGATGGATGATAAAGGAGAGATAGCGATGAGTGAAAATGTTAAAGAGCAAGGAAGCCTTTCCATTAACAGTGAGAATCTGTTCCCGATCATAAAAAAGTGGCTTTATTCAGACCACGATATTTTTTTAAGAGAGCTGGTTTCCAATGGGTGTGATGCCATTACGAAATTGAAGAAATTGGATGTGATGGGCGAGTATTCACTGGGCGAAAAGGAGAAGCTCAAAGTGGATGTGATCGTCAATCCGGAGGAAAAGACACTGAAAGTGATCGATAACGGTATCGGTATGACAGCGGACGAGGTACGGGAATACATTACCCAGATCGCCTTTTCCGGCGCCACCGATTTCCTTGAAAAATATAAAGATAAGACCAATGAAGATCAGATCATCGGTCATTTTGGCCTGGGCTTTTACTCTGCCTTTATGGTCGCAGACAAAGTGACCATTGAAACTCTTTCTTATAAGGATGGCGCCCAGGCGGTTTACTGGGAATGCGATGGCGATTCAGAATATGCCATGGCCGATGGGGATCGGACAGAGCGGGGAACGGAGATCACTCTGTATCTGAACGAGGACTGTCTGGAATTTTCCAATGAATACAGGATCGCGGAAGTACTGGAGAAGTATTGTTCCTTCATGCCAGTGGCGATCTACCTTTCCAAGGCCAATGAAGAACAGCAGTATGAAAATGTGCCGGAAGAAGATGTGACGGAAGAAGATACGGTCGTGGAGTATTATACAGAACCGGCCAAGACCCGGGAAGAAGAGAAGGAGGACGGCACAAAAGAAGTGGTTGTCACCGTACCGGAGAAGAAGATGGCCAAGATCAACAAGAGGCCGGTTCCGGTCAATGATACGACGCCGCTTTGGACAAAGCATCCCAATGAGTGCAGTGAAGAAGAATATCGGGAATTTTACCGGAAAGTATTTAAAGATTACAAGGAGCCGTTGTTCTGGATCCATCTGAACATGGACTATCCCTTCAACTTAAAGGGTATCCTCTACTTCCCCAGGATCAACCTGGAATACGAGGCAGTGGAAGGTACCATCAAACTGTACAATAATCAGGTGTTTATCGCGGATAATATCAAAGAAGTCATTCCCGAATTTCTCATGCTCCTCAAAGGCGTGATCGACTGTCCGGATCTGCCGCTGAACGTTTCCAGATCGGCTCTTCAGAATGACGGATTTGTCAAAAAGATTTCTGATTATATCACAAAGAAAGTGGCAGACCGGCTGAGCGGCATGTGTAAGACAGACCGGGAGAACTACGAGAAATACTGGGATGATATCAATCCATTCATCAAGTTTGGCTGCATGAAAGATGCCAAGTTTGACGAGAAGATGAAAGATTATATCATCTATAAGAATCTGGACGGTAAATATCTCCTTCTTTCCGACTATTTGGAAGCAGCTAAGGAAAAACACGCGAATACGGTCTTTTATGTGACCGATGAGGTGCAGCAGTCCCAGTATATCAATATGTTCAAGGAGCAGGGATTGGATGCGGTCATCTTAAAGACGAATATCGATCAGCCATTCATCACCCATGTGGAACAAGCCTATGCCCAGGAAGCCAGAGGTGAAGATGGCAAGGAAGATGAGAGTAAACGTGTGAAGTTCTGCCGCATCGATACAGACCTGGCGGATGTATTCAAAGATGAAGCCAGTGAAGATGAGAAGAAAAAGCTGGAAGAGGACGAAAAGACGCTGGGCGAGATTTTTAAAAAGGCTCTGGATAAAGAAAAACTGGAAGTTAAGGTGGAGAAGCTGAAAAATGACAATGTTTCTTCCATGATCACCCTGTCAGAAGAGAGCCGTCGTATGCAGGATATGATGAAGATGTATGGCATGGCGGATATGAGTATGTTTGGCGGTGAAGGTCAGACTTTGGTTTTGAATGCAGGCAACGAGCTGGTACAGTATATTTTGGAACACAAAGATGGAGAATATATCGATCTGTTCTGTCAGCAGCTTTATGATCTGGCTATGTTGGCCCATAAACCGCTGGAGTCGGCAGAACTGACCGCGTTCATTGACCGGAGCAATAAGATCCTTGGGATCCTCGCGGCTAAATGATCCGGCAGATACGGGAAGGCGTATAGGATTTTGAGAGCAGATAAAAAGTCAGAATAGTGTAAGAAAAATGCGAAAATAGCCCGATATACCTCAAGAAGTTTTGCAATAAATGCTTTTGTGTCATAGCCAATGTAAAAATCTTGTAAAGTTTATCAAATAATTATCAAATAATTTGACACATAATGTATTAAATGATACAATCCTTAAATAGACATTAAAAAAGAGGACAGACTGTTGAAAAAGCATTTATTGCAGGGAGGTGTAGGCGTGTCGGATTTTTTGAATCGGTTATCAGATAAGTTTGATACATTTACCCATTCACAAAAACGCACCGCAAATTATCTGACAGATCATATGACAGATTTCGCATTCAGCACACTGGAGAGCCTGTCGGAGAAGATCGACGTCAGCACGACAACGATCATCCGGTTCGCAAGAGTTTTGGGCTATTGCGGATTTTCGGAAATGCAAAAAGATATCCAGGCAGAGCTGAAGCATAAGGAATCCCTCCCGGGAAGACTTGAAGGCATGCCGGCCATATCCGATAATCGGCTGCTGAGAGAATCCTTTGAGAATGACATTAAAAATATCCAGAGAACTCTGGAGAACCTGGATGACGATGCACTGCGCAAAGCGATAGAGATGATATCCAATGCGGAACATATATATATATTGGGTATGCGTAGTTCCTTCTCCGTCTCCCATTATATGGCATCTCAGCTGGGGGAGATCAAAAAGAACGTCCATTTGGTACAGTCCATTGGAATGATCTACCCTGAGGAGATTGTCGGGGCTGGAGAAAAAGATGTATGTGTGGCATATCTTTTTCCGCGGTATTCCAAAGTGGCGGCGAACATCATATCTTGGCTTCAGAGTCATCAGGTGAAGATCATTCTTATCACCAGCATGAATTATGCTTCTGTCAGCTCTTATGGAGACATTATCCTACCATGCGCTATTTCAAGCGTATCCTATAAAAATTCGTTCACAGCGCCCATGTGTCTGACAAATTATATGATCGCGGCACTGGCAAAGAGCAATTATGAGGAAGCAAAAGAAGTGTTATCCAGAACCGAATCCATATTGAATCAGGGATATTATCTGGGCGTATGAATCATGCAGACAAAAGATAAAGGCGAAATCGTCTGGGATTGCCGGATGGTTTCGTCTTTTTATTATACGGGCGTTTTCGCTGCAATGCCCGTAGGATCATTTTTTGATCGGACTACAGTCTAAGGTCACAGGAAGAGGAGGAAGAAAAATGGACCAAACGATCTATTATGGAGGCGATATCCTTACGATGGAAGGAAAGCCGGAAGATACCATGCCGGAAGCGGTACTGGTAAAAGATGGCTGCATTGCGGCTCTGGGAAATAAGGAAGATTTGATGGCCAGGGAACCGAAAAGCCGTCTGGAAGATCTGAGCGGTCATACGCTGATGCCGGCATTTATCGATCCCCACAGCCATTTTTCCGGCTATGCTTATGGCGTTCTGCAGGTTTCTCTGTCCGAGACGGCGGATTTTCAGGAGATCATTGACCGGATCCGTAATTTCATAAAGAAGAACCATGTGCCAAAGGGAAAATGGATACAGGCAGGCGGTTACGACCAAAATGCCTTGGCGGAAGGCCGACATCCGGACCGGAAGGTGTTGGATGCGGCGGCGCCGGATAATCCGCTCCTTATCAAACATCAGTCCGGCCATATGGGGGTCCTTAATTCCCTGGGCATCCAAAATCTGGGATTGACGCCGGAGACAAAGAGTCCGGAAGGGGGAAGGATCGGCATAGAAGATGGTGAACTGACCGGATATCTGGAGGAAAATGCGCTGATGAAGTACATGACTCAGATACCGGGAGAGCCAAAAGACGCCCTCTTGAAAGCTTTTGATACGGCGCAGGCGGCTTATGCCTCCTATGGGATCTGTACAGCTCAGGAGGGCATGATGCCTGCTGGCTTGGCGCCCTTGTATCAGGGGCTGATGGCCATGGACAAACTCTATCTGGATATTGTCGCTTATGAGGATATGAAGGATATCGAAAAGCTGGAGACTGTTTTTTCAGATCACTTAAACGGCTATAAAGATCATTTCCGTATCGGAGGATACAAAATGTTCCTGGACGGTTCGCCCCAGGGGCGGACAGCCTGGATGCGGGAACCCTATGAGGACTCGCCGGATTACCAGGGGTATCCCACACTGAGTGATGAGCAGGTCTATGAAAAAGTCTGCCTGGCTGCGGCAAACGGACGGCAGATATTGGCCCATTGTAACGGAGATGCGGCAGCAGATCAATATTTGAGGATGTGCAGCCGTGTGGCGGAAGAGTACGGCAGCATCCGGGATATACGGCCGGTGATGGTCCATGCCCAGCTTCTTGGCAGGGATCAGCTGGATGAGGTGAAACGGCTGGGGATCTTGCCTTCCTTCTTTGTAGCCCATGTGAAGTACTGGGGCGATGTCCATGTTAAGAATTTTGGCGAGAAACGGGCTCAGCACATCAGTCCGGCAGGTTCTGCTCTTAAAAAGCATATTCCCTTTACTTTCCATCAGGATTCTCCGGTCATTGAACCGAATATGTTGGAAACTGTGGGCTGTGCTGTGAACCGTCGGACAAAAACAGGCAGACTGCTGGGAGCCGATGAATGTATTCCTGTATGGGAGGCTTTGAAGGCCGTGACCATCAATGCAGCTTGGCAGTATTTTGAGGAAGATACAAAAGGCAGCCTTCGTCCCGGAAAACGGGCGGATCTGGTGATCTTGGACCAGGATCCGCTGCGGGTGGAACCGGAGATGATCGGTCAGATCCAGGTGTTGGAGACGATCAAAGATGGAAAGACAATTTACAAACAGGAGAAATAGCACTGGTATAAAATAGCAATTTAGTGTAAAATAGATGTTATAAAAATTCCAGAAAGTCATCTGGCGGAAACAGGAGGTGTCCTTTATGAAAAATATTGTCATAACCATCAGCAGAGAGTATGGTTCCGGAGGCCGGTTGATCGGCGAAGCGCTGGCGAAAAAGCTGGGATTTAAGTTTTATGATAAAGAAATGATCAACCTTCTGATGGAAGAAAGTGGATTTACCAGGGAAACCATCGAGGAATGGCAAGAGAGGCGGACGTCCAGTTTCCTCTATAACCTGTATATGTCCACCCAGGAAAAACCTCTTTCCGACCAGATTTATCTGGCCAAGACCCGAGTTGTCAGTGATCTTGCCGATAAAGAGTCTTGTGTGATCGTCGGGAACTGCGCAGACTATATCCTGCGAGACAGACCCGGCGTATTCAGCGCATTTATCTATGCGCCCATGGAAGCGCGGATGAAGCGGGTCCAGGAAGTTTACCATGAGAATCAGGAAGGAAATCCCAAATTTATCCAGAAAAAGGATAAGAAACGGAACGACTATTATAATTATTTTACAATGCACCGCTGGGGTGACTGCCATAATTACGATATCTGCCTGGACAGCAGTATGGGCATCGAACTGACGGCCAATGTATTATATGATATCGTAAAAGAGATCTATGGCGACATTTCGCAGGTCAAGTAATTTATCTCCCCGGACTGGCGGATACCGGCCCGGGGAAATCATTTTCATTGGTACAGGTGATTTTAGATGTACTGGAAAAAGTGGTACAGAGAATGTGTTTTATGTCCCCGTGAATGCCGGGCGGACAGGCTAAATGGCGGAAAGGGCTTCTGTCGGCAGACGGCCGAACTTCGGGTGGCCCGGGCAGCGCTTCACTTTTGGGAAGAACCGTGCATATCGGGGACACGGGGATCGGGCACAGTGTTTTTTACCGGCTGTCATCTGGGGTGTATCTTTTGTCAGAACCATCAGATATCCCAGGAGGGCTATGGTGAAAGTATTTCCGTGACCCGGTTGGCGGAGATTTTCATGGAGCTTCAGGAAGAAGGAGCCCATAATATCAATCTGGTGAGCGCATCCCATTATACGCCCCAGATAGCAGAAGCTTTGCGCATCGCACGGAAAAAGGGTCTGGCTATTCCTGTGGTTTATAATACAAGCGGCTTTGAGAAGGTGGACACACTAAAGCTTCTGGACGGTTGGGTGGATATCTATCTGACGGATTTTAAGTTCATGGATCCGGCACTGTCAAAAAAGTATGCCTATGAAGAAGGGTATTCTTTTTATGCCATGAAAGCTTTGGATGAGATGGTACGCCAGGTGAAAGATCCGGTCTTTGACGCTTCTGGAATGATGGAAAAAGGCGTGATCGTCCGGCATTTGGTACTTCCCGGAGCCTCCATGGATTCCAGAAAGATCATAAAATATCTGTATGAGACTTACGGCGATCATATTTATATGAGTATCATGAACCAGTATACGCCGGTCCGGACATTTCAGCATTATCCGGAATTAAACCAAAGCGTTAAGAAAAAAGTTTACGAAAATATCATCCGGTATGCACTGAATCTGGGTGTGGAGCAAGCCTTTATCCAGGAAGGCGGCACGGTCAGAGAAAGTTTTATACCGGATTTTGACGGCAAAGGGGTGAAAGCGAAACGTGATCACACAATTTGATCATCAACTGCTTCTGTTCATACAAGAGTATCTGAGATTTGATTTCCTGGACGGCTTTATGAAGGCCGTCACAGCTTTGGGAAATGGAGGAGTTTTTTGGATCGGCCTGTGTCTGCTGCTGCTTTGTTTTCCAAAGACGCGAAAGATGGGGGTGGCCGGACTTTTGGCGCTGCTTTTGGGCGCCTTGGTCACAAATGTGACGCTGAAAAATCTGGTGGCCCGGGTACGGCCCTACGACCAGTTTAGCGATCTGATCCTCCTTATCGAAAGACAGCGGGATTTTTCTTTCCCATCTGGACATGCCTGCAGTTCCTTTGCTGCCGCCGGTGTGATCTTTAAGATGGCCAGGCCCAGGTGGTGGGGAGTGGCGGCCATCGTGCTGGCAGCCCTTATAGCCTGGTCCAGACTGTATGTGGCTGTCCATTTCCCAAGTGATGTGATCGTGGGCATACTGATCGGTCTGGCTTGCAGCGTGATCGCTGTATGGTTGACACAAAAGTGGTTTTCCAGGAAAAAGGAAACGGGAGCGGAAAATGTTTGATAAAAGATTTTCTTTAAAAAAATGTCTGAGCCAGGGTATGACATGGCTGGTCGTCATCATCATCAGTGTATTGTTTGCCTTTGTGCTGTTTAACTGGGATTCCATCCGGAATATGATCGGAAAGATATTTAAAATATTGACGCCGGTCCTTTTCGGTTTGGCGATCGCCTATATCCTCAACCCGGTGGTGGATTTCCTGGGAAAAAAGCTGCTCCACAAGTCCTTGCTCGGCAGATTGAAAAACGAAAGGCGGGCGGCCGGGCTGGCACGGGGATCGGCAGTGGGGCTTGCTCTGGCCTTTTTGCTGCTCATATTCCTGGCATTGGGCTATCTGGTCGTGCCCCAGATCATCAAAAGTGTCATGGATATCATCAATCGTTTGCCTGAATATAGCAGAGACCTGATCCAGTGGCTGAACAGTCTGAATGTGGAGGATGGTCAGTTGAGCGCCCGGACCCAGCAGATGATCTTGCAGGCTTCAAGCTATATCCAGCAGTGGATGGAAAGTTCCCTCTATCCCCAGTTATGGCGGCTGGTGAACGGGTTTACTTCCAGTATTCTGAACGTGTTCAATTTCATGTACAATCTGCTGATCGGCGTGATCATTTCCGTCTATGTACTGGTCAGCAAGGAAAAGTTTACCGGTCAGGCCAAAAAGATCGTGTATGCCCTTTTTCGGCCGGAAACTGCCAATGCGGTTATCGATGTGTTTCGCAAGAGCAACCAGATTTTCGGCGGTTTTATTTCCGGAAAACTGATCGATTCCGCCATCATCGGGATCCTTTGCGCCATCATCATGTATATTTTGCGGCTGCCCTATATTGCCCTGGTCAGCGTGATCGTGGGCGTGACCAATGTGATCCCGTTTTTCGGACCTTATATCGGAGCCATTCCCAGTATTTTTCTGATCACCCTGGTCAGTCCCCGTCAAGGCCTGATCTTTCTGATCATGATCGTTTTGCTGCAGCAGTTTGACGGGAACATATTGGGACCGAAGATCCTTGGCAATTCCACCGGTCTTTCCGCTTTCTGGGTCATCTTTTCCATTTTGCTCGGCAGCGGACTGTTCGGTTTTCCGGGAATGCTGCTTGGCGTACCGGTATTTGCTGTCATTTATTATCTGATCAAAACCGGTGTGGAATATTTACTGTACAAGCGTCAGATGCCTCTGGAAAGCCGGACTTATGAAAAGGCGGACAGCTATGATCCGGTCCAGAAGAAGATGATCTATCTGCCGGAAAATGAGACCCGGCGGGAGAAACGGGTACGGGAAGCAGAAGTGAAGAACGTGGGTATCACAAGGGATCAGCTGAAACGGCGGATCGGCAAAGGACCTCAAGGTCATGAGCCTCGGATCAAAAAAGATAATAAGCCTTGATGCGTATGTAAACCCATACTGGCATCCGGCTTTAAGATATGCTATACTAACAAAGAAGGTGAAGAGATGAAAGAAATCATTATTGACAGCAAAGAAGATATTTTCTCATCTTTTACGCGGACGGCTCTGTATTATGAGACCGATCAGATGGGGATCATCCATCATTCCAATTATATACGTTGGTTTGAGGAAGCCAGGCTCCATTATATGAAGGAGATCGGGCTCCCCTATGATGCGTTGGAGAGGATGGGGATCATCATTCCGGTCCTTTCTGTGGAGTGCCGATACAGACTGCCGGTCCATTATGACGAAACCGTCCGTATATATATGTCCATTACAAAGTTTAATGGGGTCAAGATGCGGGTCGCTTACGAAGTACGGGATGAACAGACCGGTGAACTTCGATCCGAAGGCGCGTCGGAGCATGGCTTTGTGGACAGAGATTTTAAACCGGTGCGGATGAAACGGGATTATCCGGAAGTTTATGAGATATTAAACGCTCATGTTATCCCGGCTCAGAAGTAAGAGGCACAGCCGATGAAAATACAGACAGGAGGATATATGAATGAAATTATATGAAAATGGTGTTTATCTCTTGAATGGACAGGAGATCATCGAGGATGGCCCGGAGGCGGCAGCGGCGCTGACAGCCAAACTGGGACAGGCTCCCACAAAAACAGAAGCGGCCAGAGAGACCATGGCCTATGGCATCCTGGAAGCCCATAATACATCCGGTAATATGGAAAAATTAAAGATCAAATTTGATAAACTCACATCCCATGACATCACATTTGTGGGCATCATCCAGACAGCCCGGGCGTCGGGGCTGGAAAAGTTCCCGATCCCTTATGTGCTGACCAACTGTCACAACAGCCTTTGCGCTGTGGGCGGTACGATCAACGAGGATGACCATATGTTTGGGTTAAGCTGTGCGAAGCGTTACGGCGGTGTATATGTTCCGCCCCATCAGGCGGTTATCCACCAGTATGCCAGAGAGATGCTTTCCGGCGGTGGCAAGATGATCCTGGGTTCGGACAGCCATACCCGCTACGGAGCCCTTGGTACCATGGCTGTGGGCGAAGGGGGCCCCGAGTTGGTCAAGCAGCTCCTCAACCAGACTTATGATATCAATATGCCCGGCGTGATCGCCGTTTATCTGAAGGGCAGCCCGGCCAAAGGGGTGGGTCCTCAGGATATCGCGCTGGCCATCATCGGTGAAGTATTCGGCAATGGCTATGTGAAGAATAAAGTGATGGAGTTTGTGGGTCCGGGTGTGGCCAACTTAAGCGTGGATTACCGGATCGGCGTGGATGTCATGACCACGGAGACCACCTGTCTGTCCTCCATCTGGACCACAGACAGCAAGGTGAAAGAATACTATGAGATCCATGGACGTCCCGATGATTATAAAGAACTGAATCCGGGACCGGTTGCCTACTATGACGGCATGATCGAGATCGATCTGAGTGAGATCCGTCCCATGATCGCCATGCCGTTCCACCCCAGCAATACGTATACGATCGAAGAACTCAATGCCAACCTGATGGACATCCTGGATGACTGTGAAAAACGCGCGTTGGTCAGCCTGGATGGACAGGTGGACTTTACATTGAAGGATAAAGTGAGAAATGGTCGCCTTTATGTGGAACAGGGTATCATCGCCGGATGTGCCGGCGGCGGATTTGAGAATATCTGTGATGCAGCGGACATTTTAAAGGGCACCAGCATCGGACCGGATGAATTTACCTTGAGTGTTTATCCGGCAAGTACGCCCATTTATATGGAATTGGTGAAAAATGGCGCAGTGGCCAATCTGTTGGAGACAGGCGCTATTGTTAAGACTGCTTTCTGCGGACCGTGTTTTGGCGCCGGAGATACACCGGCCAATAATGCATTCAGTATCCGGCATTCCACGCGGAATTTCCCCAATAGGGAAGGTTCCAAGATCCAGAATGGCCAGATCGCATCCGTTGCTTTGATGGATGCCCGTTCCATTGCCGCCACAGCGGCCAATAAAGGCTATCTGACAGCGGCTACGGATATGGATGTGGATTATACAAAACCGAAATATTTCTTCGATGGGCGGATTTACGCCAATCGGGTATTTGATAGCCATGGCGTTGCCGATCCCAGCGTGGAGATCAAATTCGGCCCCAATATCAAAGACTGGCCGGCCATGTCAGCTCTGCCGGAGAATCTGGTGCTGAAAGTGGTTTCCGAGATCCACGATCCGGTGACGACAACGGATGAGCTGATCCCGTCAGGCGAGACTTCTTCTTATCGTTCCAACCCCATCGGTCTGGCAGAGTTTGCCCTTTCCCGTAAGGATCCGGCGTATGTGGGCCGTGCCAAAGAAGTGCAGAAGGCTCAGAAAGCCATTGAAGCCGGACAGTGTCCGTTGGATGCGCTGGAAGAACTCCGTCCGGTCATGGATGTTGTACGGGCTCAGTTCCCAGATGCAGGTAAAGGCAACCTGGGTGTGGGCAGTACGATCTTTGCCGTCAAACCGGGGGATGGTTCCGCCCGTGAGCAGGCGGCTTCTTGCCAGAAGGTCCTGGGCGGCTGGGCCAACATTGCCAATGAATATGCAACCAAGCGTTATCGTTCCAACCTGATCAACTGGGGTATGCTGCCCTTCCTTATCCCGGAAGGGGAACTGCCGTTTAAGAATGGTGATTATCTGTTCATTCCGGGCATTGCCCAGGCGGTGAAGGATAAAGCGGATACGATCACAGCTTATGTGGTGGGCGATACGCTGACACCCTTTGAAATGACGTTGGGTGAATTGACCGATGAAGAACGGGAGATCATCCTGAAGGGTTGTCTGATCAATTACAATCGGGTAGGTTGATCTTGGGACTGTCCCATGATTCCTGCCAAAGGCTGTGCCGGTCAGGGGATGACTTTTTCGGTGTGAGTCGGAGGAAAACATAAAGTTAAAGGGCGCTGACGCTATTTGAGTCGGCGCCCTTTCAAGCGGTGATCGCAGCTGCGAAAAAAAATAAAGGACAGCGTTTCCGAGATTTGGAACGCTGTCCTTTATTACGTATATTTCAGGATCATTTATCCTTGTTTTTCTGATTGGCAAGAACCATGGCCCGAACTTTAAGGGGCAGCCCGAAGAGGGTGATAAATCCGGAAGCGTCATGGTGATCGTACATATCGCCTGTGGTGAAAGAAGCCAGAGACTCATTGTACAGGGAATAGGGGGATGTGGTACCGGCCTTGATAATGTTGCCTTTGTAAAGCTTGAACTTCACTTCGCCGGTCACATATTTCTGAGTGGACTCCACGAAAGCCTGGATGGCTTCTCTCAGAGGGGTGAACCATTTTCCCTCATATACGACCTGGGCGAGCTTGTTGCCCATATCTTTTTTCACTTCCATGGTGGCTCGGTCAAGTACCAGTTCTTCCAGCTGGGCATGGGCCTCCATCAAGATCGTTCCGCCGGGGGTTTCGTATACCCCACGGGATTTCATACCGACGACCCGGTTCTCCACGATATCGATGATACCGATGCCGTTTTCACCGCCCAGTTTATTCAACTCGGCAATGATCTCGGATACTTTCATGGCTTTGCCATTGAGAGTCTTTGGAATGCCGGCTTCGAATGTCATGGTCACTTCCGTTTCCTTATCCGGAGCCTTTTCCGGTGTTACGCTCAAAACGAGCAGGTCGTCATAATTGGGCGCATTGGACGGATCTTCCAATTCCAGACCTTCATGACTGATATGCCATAAATTCCGATCCCGGCTGTAGCTGTGGCTGGCATCAAAGGGAAGATCGATGCCATGGGCTTTACAGTAGGCGATCTCATCTTCACGGGACTGCATGGTCCACACGTCGGTCATACGCCACGGAGCGATGATCTTGATATCCGGAGCCAGCGCCTTGATGCCCAGTTCAAAACGGATCTGGTCATTACCTTTTCCGGTTGCACCGTGACAGATGGCAACAGCCCCTTCTTTCCGGGCGATTTCCACAAGTTTTTTAGCGATGACCGGCCGTGCCATGGATGTGCCAAGAAGATATTTATTCTCATAGACAGCGCCTGCCTGTACACAAGGCATGATGTAGTCATCACAGAATTCATCCACGATATTTTCAATATATAATTTGGATGCGCCGGACATTTTGGCTCTTTCATCCAGACCGTCCAGTTCCTCTCCCTGGCCGCAGTCGATGCAGCAGCAGATGACTTCATAGTCAAAGGTTTCTTTCAGCCACGGAATGATGGCCGTGGTATCCAGTCCGCCGGAATAAGCTAAAACAACTTTTTCTTTCATTGATAATGACCTCCTGAAATATGTATCTATACTGTTTTTTATCTTCGATCATACCCCTGTCGGAGTACCTTCCCTATATTACAACACCTGGCGGCGGATTGCAATAGTTTTTTATAAGAAAATTGTATTTTTATAAATTGACATGAATAAATGTATGGAAAAGTATGGATAAATATGCATAAAATCATAAAAATATACATATTTATAAAAAATGACTTTACAGAGCGCAAAAAAAGTATTATGATAGCCTAAGCCGGTGATATCTGGAAGAGACAGGAACAGATATCACACAATAAAAGAAAGCGGGAGATGGATATATGATCAAAGCAGGAATCATCGGTTCCACCGGTTATGCAGGTCAAGAGTTGGTCCGGCTGCTCATGCAGCATAAAGATGTGGAAGTTGTCTGGTTCGGTTCCAGAAGTTATATAGATAAGAAATATGCCAGTGTATTTCAGAACATGTTTGAGATCGTGGATGCCTCGTGTATGGACGACAATATGGATGAACTGGCGGCAGCAGTGGATGTGATCTTCACAGCCACACCTCAAGGCTTGTGCGCCTCGCTGGTCAGTGAGGATATCTTAAATAAGGTAAAGATCATCGATCTGAGTGCCGATTTTCGTATAAAAGATGTGAGCGTTTATGAAAAATGGTATGGTATCCAACATGCCAGTCCCCAGTTCATCGGTGAAGCAGTATACGGCTTATGCGAGATCAATCGGGAAGATGTGAAAAAAGCCAGACTGGTGGCGAATCCGGGATGTTATACCACCTGTTCCATCCTTACCCTGTATCCTATGGTAAAGGAAGGGATCATTGATACCGATACGATCATCATCGACGCCAAGTCCGGCACCTCAGGCGCCGGAAGAGGAGCCAAGGTGGACAACCTGTTCTGCGAGGTGAATGAAAATATGAAGGCTTATGGTGTGGCGACCCACAGACATACGCCGGAGATCGAGGAACAGTTGGGCTATGCGGCGGGAAAAGAGATCCTTTTGAATTTCACCCCCCATCTGGTGCCCATGAACAGGGGAATCCTTGTGACGGCCTATGCCAAGTTGGCAAAAAAGGTGACGGCGGAAGAACTCCGGGATATTTATGATCACTATTATAAGAAAGAAAAATTTGTCCGGGTGCTGGATGCGGGATCATGTCCCCAGACCCGCTGGGTGGAAGGCAGCAATTATACGGATATCAACTTTGTGCTGGATGAGCGGACAGGCCGTCTGATCATGATGGGCGCGTTGGACAATCTGGTCAAAGGAGCAGCCGGACAGGCTGTACAAAATATGAATCTGATGTTCGGACTGGATGAAGCCGAAGGACTGGATCTGGTCCCCATGTTCCCGTAAAGGGCAGGAGGAAAGGGTATGAAGATGATCGAAGGCGGCGTGACAGCCGCAAAAGGATTTGAAGCAGCAGCGGCAGAAGCCAATATCAAATATAAAAACCGGACCGATATGGCCATGATCTACAGCCAGGTGCCGTGTAAGGCGGCCGGGACTTTCACAACAAATGTGGTGAAAGCCGCGCCGGTGAAATGGGATCAGAAGATCGTAAAAGAATCCGCCTATGCCCAGGCGGTCATCATCAATTCCGGCATCGCCAATGCCTGCACCGGAGCCGAAGGCATGGACTACTGCCGGCAGACAGCCGAAGGGGCGGCAAAGATATTAGACATTCCGGAAGAAGCGGTGTTGGTGGCGTCCACCGGCGTGATCGGTATGCAGCTGCCCATAGACCGGATCAAAGCCGGAGCTAAAGCCCTAGCCAAGATCAAAAAGGCGACCATTGAAGCCGGGCATGAGGCGGCACAGGCCATCATGACCACGGATACGGTCCCCAAGGAGATCGCTGTCACATTTGAAATGGGCGGTAAGACAGTCACCATGGGCGGTATGTGCAAAGGCTCTGGTATGATCCATCCCAACATGTGCACCATGCTGAGTTTCATAACAACAGACGCGGACATTTCTAAGGAACTGCTCCAGGAAGCTTTAAGCGAAGATATAAAAGACACCTATAACATGGTTTCCGTGGATGGAGATACATCCACCAATGATACGGTGCTTTTACTGGCCAATGGTATGGCAGGCAACACACCTGTCACAGAGAAAAATGAGGATTATGAAACATTTAAAAAGGCGTTAAATATGGTCAATACCTATCTGTGCCGAAAGATCGCCGGAGATGGGGAAGGAGCCACCGCCTTATTTGAAGTAAAGATCCTGGGAGCGAAAACGAAGGCGGATGCGGTGACACTGAGCAAGTCTGTCGTGACCTCCAACTTGACAAAGGCCGCCATCTATGGACATGATGCCAACTGGGGCAGGATTTTGTGCGCCATGGGTTATTCCGGTGTGGTTTTTGACCCGGAAGTGGTGGATCTGTTCTTTGAAAGCGCAGCTGGAAAGATCCAGATCATGAAAGACGGTGTGGCAGCGGACTACAGTGAGGAAGAAGCCACAAAGATCCTATCTGAGCCGGAGGTGACAGCCATCGCGGATGTGAAGATGGGAGATCAGACGGCCACAGCCTGGGGCTGCGATCTCACCTATGACTATGTGAAGATCAATGCGGATTACCGGAGCTGATCTGCTTTCTGAAATACCTTTATCACCGCAGGGCATAAAGGAAAAAGGAGAAATGAGGTAAAGTTATGGAAAAGGGAATGGAAAAATATTTGCAGAAAGCCAATGTGCTGATCGAGGCATTGCCATATATCCAGCGGTTCAACCGGAAGATCATCGTTGTCAAGTATGGGGGCAGCGCCATGGTTGACGAGGAACTGAAAAGAAATGTGATCAAAGATGTGACCCTGCTTAAACTGGTGGGATTCAAACCGATCATCGTTCATGGCGGCGGCAAGGAGATCAGCCAGTGGGTCGGGAAGATCGGAAAGGAACCTCAGTTTATAAATGGCCTTCGGGTGACCGACGCGGAAACCATGGAGATCGCGGAAATGGTCCTGAACAAAGTCAACAAAGGACTTGTCCAGCTTGTCCAGCAGCTGGGAGTTAAAGCGGTGGGCATCAGCGGAAAGGACGGCGGCCTATTGACCGTGGAAAAGAAATATTCCAATGGCCAGGATATCGGTTACGTGGGCGAGATCACGGAAGTGAATCCAAAAGTGCTGTTTGATCTGCTCAGCGATGATTTCCTGCCCATCGTATGTCCCATCGGGTTGGATAAGGATTTCAACACTTATAATATCAATGCGGATGACGCGGCCTGCGCCATCGCCAAAGCGGTGAATGCGGAAAAACTGGCCTTCTTGACCGACATCGAGGGCGTTTATAAAGATCCGAAAGATCCGGCAACCCTCATATCCGAATTGTCCATTGAAGATGCCCATGGATTGATCGCAGACGGCTATATCGGCGGCGGTATGCTGCCAAAACTCAATAACTGCATTGATGCCATTGACAATGGCGTATCCCGGGTGCATATTTTGGACGGTCGGATCCCCCATTGCCTGTTGTTGGAAATCTTCACCAACAAAGGTATCGGAACGGCCATTTTAGGCAAAGATGAAGGAAGGTATTATCATGGTGACGAATGAATTTAAAAATTACGCGGAAGAAGCGCTTGTCCATACCTATAACCGGTTTCCTGTGGCCTTTGACCATGGGGAAGGCGTCTACCTTTACGATACGGACGGGAAAAAATATCTGGATTTTGCCGCGGGCATAGCGGTCAATGCTTTCGGCTATCATGTGGAGGAATATAATAACGCTTTGAAAGCCCAGATGGATAAACTGATCCACATATCCAATCTGTTTTATACCGAGCCCATGGCGGAAGCGGCCCATAAATTGGTCAAAGCCAGTGGGTTGAAACGGGTCTTTTTTACCAACAGCGGTACAGAAGCCATCGAAGGAGCCATTAAAGTGGCCAGAAAATATGCTCATAAAAAGGATGGATGTACAGACCATGAGATCATCGCCATGGAGCATTCTTTCCATGGAAGGAGTATGGGAGCCTTGTCCGTAACCGGCAATGCCCATTATCGGGAAGCTTTCGGACCGGGTATCGGTCATGTGATCTTTGCAAAATACAATGATCTGGAGGATGTGAAGGCAAAGATCACGGACAAGACCTGTGCCATCCTCTTTGAGACGGTCCAGGGAGAAGGCGGTATTTATCCAGGTGAAGCGGATTTCATCAAACAGATCCGGAAACTGTGCGATGAAAAGGATATCCTTTTGATCCTGGATGAGATCCAGTGCGGTATGGGCCGGACAGGCAAGATGTTTGCCTATCAGCATTATGGTATTTTGCCGGATGTGATGACAACAGCCAAAGCGCTGGGATGCGGCGTACCGGTGGGCGCCTTTGTCGTGGGAGAACGGGCTGAAAATGCCTTGGAGCCGGGAGATCACGGTTCCACCTATGGAGGCAATCCGTTGGTGTGTGCAGCAGTTTCCAAAGTCTTTGACATGTTTGAGAGCCGCCATGTGCTGGATCATGTGAATGAAGTGGCGCCCTATCTGGATAAACGCCTGTCCCAACTGGCGGCGGAATTTGATGTGGTCAAGGAAACCCGGGGCATGGGTCTGATACGGGCCTTGGAACTGAAAGCGCCGGCGGGTCCGTACATCAATAAGGCTTTGGAAAAGGGACTGGTCATCATTTCCGCAGGCGCCAATATCATCCGTTTCGTGCCGCCCCTTGTCATCACGAAGGAAAATGTGGACGAGATGTATGAGATCCTGAAAAGCTGTCTGGAAGAACTTTAAAGGATAGATACAATAAACGAATAAAGAGGTCATCTGCTGATAACAGCCGATGACCTTTTTGCATAGAAAAAGGGGAATGCCGCATACTATTGGAAAAGAACAACTTATGGAGGTAGAAAGAATATGTGGGGATGGTTGATCGCGCTGGTTTCCGGCGCATTGATGAGTGTGCAAGGGGTTTTTAACACCGGGCTGACAAAGCAGACCAGTCTGTGGGTGGCCAACAGTTGGGTCCAGGCAACGGCGCTGATCGTCTGCCTGGCGGCATGGCTCTTTCAAGGAAGGGAACCCTTTTCAGCCCTTTTTCAAGTGGATCACAAATACCTGCTTTTGGGCGGCGTTTTAGGTGCATTTATCACTTTGACAGTCATACTGAGCATGGATCAGTTGGGGCCGGCCCAGTCTGCTCTGATCATTGTCATTTCCCAGATCGTTGTGGCCTATCTTATTGAATTATTCGGCCTTTTCGGCGTGGAGAAAGCCGCTTTTGACTGGTCGAAGATCGTGGGTGTGATTTTGGCCATTGCCGGAATCGTGATCTTTAAATGGAAATAAAAATCCCATAAAAGAGCGGTGGTTTTACGGACATATTTTTGCAAAAATATCTATTGTTTTTAGCCTGAAATTTGAGTACAATGAATATGTATGATGCCGGGGAGAGACGCCCCGGGTTGGTTTTTCCATCCGGAAAGGATGGGAAAAGATGATGATGATTTTGAAATGTCTGATGATCTGGTTCATGGCTGCAGTCTTGTTGACAGGTTGTTCCGGACAGGAAATGGAGATCCTTTCCGGAGAGACCGGGGACAGCCTGGAGGGATCCGGGAAAGTCCAGACAGCGGGCGAAGAAGAAAGCGCGATATCGCTGGAGAGCATATGGGTTTATGTATGCGGCTGTGTGAACTGTCCGGGAGTTTACGAATTGCCGGAGGGTTGCCGGCTTTTTCAGGCAGTGGAAGCTGCCGGAGGTTTGACCGGGGAAGCGGCTTCTGATTCGGTCAATCTGGCAGAACTGGTCAGTGACGGCCAGAAGATTTATATTCCCAGTATGGAGGAAGCGCAGAACAGTGTTTTGGACGGGACTGAAGGGGAACAGGACGTGTCGGATGGACGGATCCATCTGAATACGGCCACGGAAGCAGAACTTCTGACGCTGCCAGGGATCGGCCCGTCGAAAGCGGCAGGGATCATCCGTTACCGGGAGGAGAACGGCGGTTTTTCTTCCCCAGAAGAACTGATGGAAGTTCCGGGGATCAAGTCCGCAACATATGAACAGATCAAAGATTTGGTGACAATAGATTGAGGTGGATAAGATGGCAAGGAAAGTACTCGTTGTGGATGACGAGAAGTTGATCGTTAAAGGTATTCGGTACAGCTTGGAACAGGATGGCATGGAAGTGGAAGTGGCCTATGATGGACGGACAGCGTTGGACATGGCTCAAAACCGCGCTTATGATATCATTCTCCTGGATGTGATGCTTCCGGAGATCAATGGGTTTGAAGTGTGCCAGATGATCCGGGAATTTTCAGATGTCCCGATCATCATGCTGACAGCAAAAGGCGACGACATGGATAAGATCCTGGGACTTGAGTACGGTGCCGATGATTATATAACGAAACCTTTTAATATTCTGGAAGTTAAGGCAAGGATAAAGGCTGTCATGCGTCGGACAAAAGCCAAAAAGGAAGCGCCGGCGGATTCCAGGACCATTGTTTCCGGCGATATGCGTATCGATCTGGACGGCCGGCGGGTATTTATATCCGGTAAGGAAGTAAATCTGACGGCAAAGGAATTTGATCTTTTGGAACTGCTGATCACCAACCCCAATAAGGTCTATAACCGGGAGAATCTGCTGAATCTGGTATGGGGTTATGACTATCCGGGCGATGTGCGTACAGTGGATGTACATGTGCGCCGTCTGAGAGAGAAGATCGAGAATAACCCGAGCGAGCCAAGATATATACATACAAAATGGGGTGTTGGTTATTTCTTCCAGAACTAGGACAAAGAAACAAAAAAAGAAAAGCGGAATTCTGTACAGCATGCAGTTATGGTTGATAGTCGCTCTGATCGTGGTGACTATCAGCCCTTTATTTATTATGCGTTATATCGCGTTGGAAAACATAGAGGCTCAGTTGCGGAGCAAACGGATGGACGAGTTATCCAGTTACGCCCTGATACTGTCCAATCAGATCATGAGGAGTAATTTTTTTGCAGGAGAAAACCAGGAGACGGTGAACAATGACCTGACCCAGTCCGCTTCCCTATACAATGCCCGTATATTGATCGTCAACAGCGCGTATAAGATCGTTAAGGATAATTATTCTACTCTGGACGGTACCTATTCGGTATCCGAAGAGACCATACGGGCCATGAATGGGGAAGAAGTCCGTCACTATAACGAAGAAGATGGGATGTTGGAGTTGGCGGCGCCCATTACCTCCGAGGACAAGCAGACTGTCCTGGGTGTGCTGTTGTTTTACTCTTCCACATCGGATATCGTAAAAACATGCCAGTCCATCAGTTCATCCTATACGGCGATCACCATTGGCCTGGCGGTATTATGTGTGGTCCTGGCGGTTTCCATCGCTTATATTTTTATAAAACCGCTGAAACGGGTGACCAATTCCATCGACCATATGGCGGAAGGCCATTTTGATGAGGAGATCCATCTGAGAGGTTTTTCTGAATTGAAGCGGATCTCGGATTCCTTCAATACCATGCTGAACAAATTGAGAAAACTGGAAAATTCCCGGCAGGAATTTGTCTCCAACGTTTCCCATGAGCTGAAGACTCCCATCACTTCCATCAAAGTGTTGGCGGATTCCCTGAACATGCAGGAAAATGTACCCAATGAAGTTTATAAAGAATTTATGCATGATATCGTGGAGGAGATCGACCGGGAAAATTCCATCATCAATGATTTGCTGTCCCTTGTGAAGATGGACAAGGCAGTGGCGGAATTGAACATATCCGAAGTGGATATCAATGAGATGCTGGAACTGATACTGAAGCGGCTGCGTCCCATCGCGTCCCAGCGCAATATCGAACTGGTGCTGGAAAGTTTCCGGCCGGTGATGGCAGAGTGCGATGAGGTCAAGATGAATCTGGCTTTTACCAATCTGGTGGAAAACGGGATCAAGTACAATGTGGCCGGAGGCTGGGTACAAGTGTCTTTGAACGCGGATCACAAGTATTTTTACGTGAAAGTGGCCGATTCGGGCATCGGTATCCCGGAGGAGTATCAGGATCAGATATTTGAACGTTTTTACCGGGTTGATAAAGCCCGTTCCCGGGAAACCGGCGGCACCGGACTGGGCCTGGCCATTACCCAGAATATCGTTTTGATGCATGATGGCGCCATAAAGGTAAACAGTAAGGAAGATGAGGGCTCCGTTTTTGTTGTGCGTATTCCTCTGAAACATAAAAAGTGATCGGGAGGTGTCGTGATGAGGAAAAAGAGCAGATGGATCGGCATCTTTCTGTGCATTTTCTGCGTGTGCGCGGTACTTGGCGGCTGCGCCCAGATCCGGTCACTGTTTTTGACCGAGGATGGACAGGAAGTGGTGACAACGGCAGTTTCTCACCGTATATACTGGATCAACCGGGAGGAAACGCGGATCATTGAGGTGGCAAAGGAATTTGCGTCCACAGAGGTGGAGGATCTGATCAATGAGTGCCTGGCAGACCTTTCAGAAGCGCCGGATGACAATGTATATCGGAGCGTTTTGTACGGCAATGTCCATGTGAATAATTTTACCTATGATGCGGACAGTAAACAGGTCACATTGTATTTTGACGAAAGCTATAATGAGCAAAGCCGGGAAGCAGAGATACTGACCCGGGCGGCCATTGTCAAGACACTGACCCAGTTTAATGACGATATCCAGTATGTTTCCTTTGTGATCGGGGAGACGCCTCTGACAGGCGATGACGGCAATACGCTCCTGATGCGCAATAAGGACTTTGTGCTGGATATCAACGGCAATATGGAATATGTACGGGAAGATTATGTGACTCTGTATTTTGCAAATGATGATAGGTCTGCATTAAAAGTGGAGGATGTGGTGGTCAAGTATCTGAGTAAGATCAATCTGGAGACTGCGGTTGTCAACAGCTTGATCAGCGGCCCGATCCATGATGATCTGCATTCCGCCATTCCGGAAGATACACGGGTGAACAAGGTCTCTGTGAAAGAGGGTATCTGCTATGTGGATCTGTCAAAAGAGTTCCTTCAAAGGGTGGATGATCAAAGTTTCGCCCTGAATGTGTATTCCATCGTCAATTCTTTGACCCAACTGTCTGGGATCAGCCGGGTCCAGTTTATGATCGACGGTGAGATATTTACGGAAAGCATTGATGGCGTTAAGATCGACGGCCTGATCGAGAAGGACATGTCTTTTGTGGAAAAGCAGACGAAGGCCTCAGACGTGGAAGAGGACAATCCGCTGGATTTGGAAAAGGAAATACGGGAGCGGGGCATAGGAGCGCCGGAAACAGAAGTCCAGACGGAGCCGGCCCAGTCGGCGGTGGAAGAAAGTGAGACAGCCCAGGCCGGATCGGTTGAAGAGACGCCGGCTGTGGCTCAGGAATGATCGATAAGATCGAAAAGAATAGGAGTTAATCTATTGAAAGGCAGGACATTGATGGGACTGGGTATCGCCTGTATCATCGGAGTTGCTGCCGCCTTCGGCCCTGGCATATGGTTGCCGGCCGTAGGTTTGATGATCCTTTGGATCATAGGGTTACTAAAGGCAGAAAAAGCACAAAAGATATATCTGGCGGTTTTTTCTGCCTTTTTGATTTTGGGGTTTTTACGGGGGATGGCCGTCCGAAAGGAATGGGAAGGCTTCCTTTTGGAAGCAACCGTTCATGAAGGCGGACAGCGGATCTTTTCCGGCCGGGTGACAGAGGTGAAAAAAACGGAACGTTCTTTTCAGTGTTATATGGAAAACGGCGGAGAAAAGATCCTTTGCCGGTTGGAAGATTTCCCGGAAAGGGAAATATACCGGGATGATCGGCTGACTGTGAAGGGGGAGTGCCGACCGTTTTCCGATGCGGACAATCCTGGACAGTATGATGAAGCAGATTATAACCGTTCCATCCAGGCGGTTTACAAGCTGGATAGCAGTGTCATCTTATCCCACAAACGCCCGGTATTCAGCCTGACAAGACTATTGGACGTGGGAAAAGAACGCATGGCGGCCTTTTATTCGACAGCGTTTCCGGAAAATGTTTCCGGGGTTGTGCAGGCGATGGTCCTGGGAGACAAGTCGGATTTCCAGCCGGAATTAAAAAATTATTATAAGGCCAATGGATGGCTGCACCTTGTCACCGTATCCGGGCTGCATATGGGATTTATAGGCGCAGGGCTGTATCGATTTTTACGAAAACGCTGCCGTGTGGGCGAATGGACATCGGAGATGGCGGCTGTTTTGCTGACCACTTTATACAGCCTGCTTACCGGATTTGGGTTTTCTCTGCAGAGAGCCTGGATCATGTTTTTATTCCAGACAGGCAGCCGGATATTCGGCCGTACCAACGATTTTGCCACGTCCACGGTTTTGTCAGCGGCGGCTATTTTGATGCGGAGGCCAATGGCTTTGACGTATTCGGGACTTTGGTTTTCCTATGCCGCGATGGCAGGCATGGCAGTGGGGAGCCATATGTGGGAAACTTTGACAAAAAAGGACTGGATAAGTTCCCGAACGTCTTTGAAAAAACTGTGTCATGCCATTTGTATCCAGGCGGCCATATTTTTCACCACTCTTCCGGTACTTCTCTATTTTTCCTATGAAATTCCCATTTATGGTCTGTTGTACAGTCTTTGGCTGATACCGGTCATTTCAAAACTGATCCCCTATATGATGGTTGTGGGACTTACGGGCAGTTTTGGAACCCAACTTCCGGGGGCAGAACAGGCCGCTTATCTATTATGTCAGCCGGTAGGGCTGTTTTTCCAAGGGATCCACGGTTTGCCGGCCAAGACCTGGATCGCTGGCTTTCCTTCGCTTTTGTGGGTAGGCATATATGTGTTGACAGGCAGTCTCTGGCTGGCTTTATCGGTACGTGAAAAGGGACGGTCGCTTCGACTGATGGCCGTTCGGATCGGGTTTGGGATGAGCTTGGCGGTGCTGATCTTCGGAAAACGGCCGGAGGCGCTTTTAACCTGCCTGGATGTGGGACAGGGGGACGGCCTGTGTATGATGACACCGGAAGGCCGGACGGTTTTGATCGATGGGGGCAGTTCTTCCGTCAGTCAGGTGGGGATTTACCGCATTCTGCCCTTCCTGAAATATTATGGCCGTCAGCAAGTGGACATGTGGTTTTTAAGCCATTCAGATGAGGATCATATATCCGGATGCAGGGAGATCATAAAAGACGGTCAGTTTAAGATCTGTATGCTCATCCTGCCGGAAGTGGAGGGGGATGAAGGATTGTCAGAACTGGCTGACTTGGCAAAGAGTAAAGGCATAACGGTACGGACCATGGCTGCCGGCGACCGGATCCGGGACGGCGAGACAAGCTATCAATGCCTTTATCCCGACAGAGGAAATGTGTATGAGGATAAAAATACAGGTTCCCTGGTACTTCTGGTAACTGCGGAGGGCGGCCGTTTCCTTTTTACCGGTGACCTGACAGAAGCGGGGGAGAAAGCGCTCATTTTGCAGGAAAAGCTGGAGAATGTGGATATTTTGAAAGTGGCTCACCATGGCTCGGCCTATTCCACGACCATCCCCTTTTTGGAACAGATTTCCCCGGCCTGCGCCCTGATCTCTGCAGGATCGGATAATCGGTATGGTCATCCGGCAAAGGAGACGCTCGAAAGATTGGAAAAGCAGCATATCCTATGGAAGAATACAGCTGAAAGCGGGGCCATTTTCGTAAGAAGCCAACAGGGACAAATCATCGTCCAAACCTACCATAATCCATAAAAAGATGTTATACTTATTTCCATCTGAAAAAAGTACAGACAGGATCCCCAAAATGGAGGCTGGGGACTTTAGCATAGGACCAGATCCATATTGGATCCATTAAAAGAGGAGTCGTACCATGAAGACATTAAATCAGCATTTAAAATCAGGCAATTTCAAACAGATCTATCTGCTTTATGGCAGTGAGGACTATCTGCGCCGTCAATACCGGGACAAATTGGAACAGGCTCTGATCCGTGAAGGGGATACGATGAACTGCAATTATTATGAAGGTAAGGATATTTCGGTCCCGGCGCTGATCGATATGAGTGAAACATTGCCTTTTTTTTCGGAACGCCGTTTGATCGTGGTGGAAAACAGCGGATTTTTCACATCTTCCCAGGAGGAACTGACGGAATACTTAAAGACGCTACCGGAAACCACGTTTATGGTTTTTGTGGAAAAAGACGTGGACAAACGGAACAAACTGTATAAGCTGGTATCCAAACAAGGGTATGCCGCCTGTCTGGATCGGCCGGATGAACGTATGCTTGGCCGTTGGGTCCAGGGAATGCTGAAAAGAGAAGGACGTATCATGTCCGACGCCACATTAAGATACTTTTTTGACACAGTGGACACGGACATGGAAAATGTGCGCAGTGAACTGGAAAAACTGATCCTATACACAGATGGCCAAGAAGAGATCACCCGGCAGGATATCCAGGCTGTCTGTACCGTGCATACGGAAAACAAGATTTTTGATATGATCTCTGCGGTGGCCGGAAAACGGCAGACGGAAGCGCTGAAACTGTATCAGGATCTGCTCACGCTGCGGGAGCCGCCCATGCGCATCCTTTATCTGATCACCCGGCAGTTCAACCAGTTATTTCAGATCAAAGATCTGTTGGATAAGGGTTATCCCATACATGTGGCCGCGGAAAGGATGGGGATAAGGGAATTTATCGTGCGGAAGAACGCTCCCCTTTGCCAGTATTTTTCCCTGGCTGAATTGAGGCGGGCTGTGGAATCCTGCGTGGAAGCGGAGACGCGGATAAAGACTGGACAGATGACCGATCAGATCGCGGTGGAGATGCTGATCTTTCGTTTTTCATCCAAATAGGACATGGACAGCTTGGAAAAGACGTTGAATTTACCAGGATTTAAAAGATAAAAAACAGTAATTATCGATATTATGTTATGAAAAGGAGATGATGCATAAAAAGGATGGTATAAAATGAAAACGATAAATTATGAAATGATCAAAAACGATGGGGAGATCAATGAACTGATCCGGCAAGGCGATGCTGCCTTAGGGGCTTTGGGATATACAGAACATTCCAGAGTCCATGCCTTGAGAGTGGCTAAATTGGCGGGTGATATC
The DNA here is from genome assembly GCA_018715345.1 of Candidatus Onthocola gallistercoris. Lineage (GTDB taxonomy): Bacteria > Bacillota > Clostridia > Lachnospirales > Lachnospiraceae > Frisingicoccus > Frisingicoccus gallistercoris. The sequence goes on along the minus strand of DVLT01000044.1, from coordinate 9,586 downwards.
TTGACCACTTTGGATCATGATGCGCATACGGTGGAGTTGGCCCGTATAGCCGGCTATATCCACGATATCGGAAACAGTGTCAACCGGCACGACCATGCCCACAGCGGAGCCATATTGGCTTATCATATATTGAAAGACCGGGGAATGGAAAACGAAGATCGGGCGACGGTCATGCGCGCCATCGGTAATCACGATGAGGCCACTGGAACCGCAGTGGATCCGGTATCTGCGGCGTTGATATTGGCTGACAAGAGCGATGTACGGAGGACACGGGTGCGGAATAAACCTTTGTCCAGCTTTGATGCCCATGACCGGGTCAATTATGCGGTGCTGTCCTCTGAGATCGAGATCCGCAGAGAAGAAAAAGTGATCCAGATGAATCTGGCCCTGGATGAAAGCATGTGTACTGTCATCGACTATTTTGAAATATTTCTCCAGCGGATGCTCATGTGCCGGCGGGCTGCGGAAATATTTGGCTGCACCTTTAAATTAAAGGCCAATGGAGGCAAGGTCTGCTGATATGGCGGCAGAGAAAGGATACGGAAGTCTTTAGTCTCTGTTTCTCCCCTGTTAAAAATAAAATTTCGGGAGAACTTTATGTATACAGAAAAAGATCTGGCGATGATCGCCAAAAGACAGAATAATCAAAAAAGAAACTATCTGGTCGTCAATCCGCTCCAGGGCAAGCATATTCCAGTATCCCCTGGAAAGTGTCTGGAGATGTTTGAACGGCTTGCAGAAGAAATAAAGACAGCTTATCCGGGAGAAAAGCTGCTGCTGATCGGTTTCGCAGAAACAGCGACGGCCATCGGGGCAGCGGCGGCAGCCGTTCTTGGATGTGGTTATATGCAGACGACACGAGAGGCGATGGCAGATGTGGACTGGCTTTATTTTACCGAATCCCACAGCCATGCCACAGAACAGAAACTGGTCCGGGGCGATCTTCAGGAGCAGCTTCCCCGGACAGACCGGATCGTATTCGTGGAAGATGAAGTGACCACCGGCAATACGATCCTGAAGATCGTACAGATCATCCGAAAGCTGGATAAGGGTCAGGTGAAATTTTCCGTTGCATCATTGTTAAACGGCATGGACAAGGAATCGTTGGAACGATATGAACAGGAAGGGATACGGCTTCATTATCTGGTGAAAACGGATCACAGCAAATATCCACAGATCGCCGGATCTGCATCCGGAGACGGCTGCTATGTGAAAACGCTCAGAAGAAGGGATCGGACTTACACGGATATACAGACCTTTGGCGGTCTTGTGGATACGAGGCGGTACACAGATGGCTCGGCTTACGCCCGGGCCTGTCAAAACCTGTGGCTTCAGGTCAATGAACGGTACAGCGTTAAAAGCGCGGACAGGATATTGGTGCTGGGGACGGAGGAATTTATGTATCCCGGACTGTATGTGGCGTCAAAGATGGAAGAGAAGGGCTGCTTTGTCCGGTATCACGCCACGACCCGCAGTCCCATTGAAGTCAGCACAGCGCCGGATTATCCGCTGCATACCCGCTACGAGCTGAAAAGTTTTTATGATCCGGAACGGATCACCTATATATATGATCTGGACGGATATGATAAAGTATTTGTGATCACAGAAAACAGACCGGAAAACCAGGCGGGGGCGGAGACACTTCTGCATGGACTCGAGATGAATGGCAACAGGGAAATACATTTGATCAAATGGGAGACAGGACATGAGGACTTCATATAAACCGGAAGATGTGACGCTTCTTCTGAAAGACATTACCGGGCTGGTAAAACCCCAGTCCACACAGGAAAGGGAACAACAGATACAGAAAGGGCGGCATTATTGTGAAATGCTCCCCATTGAATATTCCCCGTCCCAGGCATATATGGAAGCCTACGAAAATGCGTTGGACGTGTTTTCGGGGGAAACAGCCCGGGCAGTGGGGATCCTGGCCGATAGGATCGTCAAGGAGCGGGGAAAGGATGTGGTGTTGGTATCTTTGGCCAGGGCCGGCATACCGGCAGCCATACTGATACGGCGATATCTGCTTTTTAAATACGGTATATCCGTAAAACATTATTCCATATCCATTATCCGTGGACGGGGGATCGATAAAAACGCCGTCCGTTATATCCTGGAACGCCATCCGGCTAAGGCTATCCTTTTTGTGGACGGCTGGATCGGCAAAGGCGCGATCTTAAATGAACTGGAAAAGGATGTGGCGGAATTTCCAGGGGTCTCTCCGGAGTTGGCTGTGCTTGCGGATCCGGCCAATATGACCCGGCTGTGCGGTACCCACAGGGATATCCTGATCCCAAGCTCCTGTTTGAATTGTACCGTATCCGGATTGATCAGCCGGACGTTCCTCCGGGACGACATCATCGGACCGGATGATTTCCACGGGGCGGTCTATTACGGCGAATTGGCATCCCAGGATCTTTCCTACGCTTTTATACACCGGATCGAAGAGACTTTTGAAAAAAATTATGAAGCGGATGAAGATGTTTTGGATGGAAAAGGGATCGATGAAGTCCGAGAGATCGGAAAGGTTTATGGGATCGAGGATGTGAATTTGATCAAACCCGGAATAGGCGAAGCGACCCGGGTGCTTTTGCGCCGGGTACCCTGGAAGGTGATCGTGAACAGGGAATGCGCCAAAGATGTGGAATTAAGACATATTTTAAGACTGGCGGAAGAAAAGCAGGTGCCGGTGGAATATTATCCGTTAAAGCATTATAAAGTTTGCGGAATCATAAAAAAGCTGGCGGATGCCTGAATAAAAAAGCGGCTGTCATGCCCTGGCGGGGTAAAACAGCCGCTTTTATGATCGTGAAAGGGTCAACCTGTTTGTTGTACATGCAAAGACAAAGGTTCTGAACGGAACCTGCCGGGTTTTTGGACCCCGTAGACTTGCGCTTCATAGAGGATCTTCTGGGCCCAACGGGTATGGGTCTTTTGCTCATTCATCCGTTCTCCCGACAGATTGCCGCTGACCAAGTTGGAAGTGGCCGGCTGCCAGTTCAGGATGGCGCGGGCATCCTCGTAGTCAGAAAAACGGACTTTATAATGTTCCAGGACAGAGGGGATCTGTTTGGGATGAATGATGGTTTTGCCCACAAAACCGGTCTGTCTGTCCAGCTCCAATTCCCGATCCAGCCCCGTTTCCCAGTCCGGCCCGTCATAGTATTCCCACACAGGACCGGAAACCACATAGTCCGGACCGAAAACTGTAAAAATGTCGGTCAGGATCTGGGCAACCGGACGGATATCGTAAATGGTCTCAACGGCATGCCGCCTGACGCCGAAGACATGGCACAGATCATTGCCGCCCACCCGGACATTTAAAACAAGGGGACCTGCCTGATCCAGTTTTTCTTTCAGACCATACAAAATGTCATATCGGCGGATCAGATGGACCATGGAAGCATCTTCCAGTATGGGCATCATATAAAAAGTCCGGGGACCGTTGTTTATCCCGGCTATGGCCTGGATATAAGCGTCCGCATTGGATAAGGAAAATTTGGGCAAAGCAAAGCCGCATATAAGTTGTTTTAAATCGCCCATTTGGGAAAAAAGCCGGGGGATCTGATCTGGTTCCCGTATCCGGATAAATATTTTGGGCATAAAAAAATCTTGCTGTAAAGCCGCATCGCTAATCTCTTTCAGCGTGGCGATCAGCCGGGCTTCGGCTTCCGGGACACAATTGTCACGGATGGTATCCTCCAGACAGAAAGCCAATGAAAAGCCCTTTCCAAAGGATCCGGAGATCAGGGAAGAGGCAACGCCTGGGTGATCGGCCGGGCAATAAAGCAACGGCCCGACACTATAATAAATAACCGAATTATTCATGGATAAGCTCTCCTTTAGTCATAACTTAATCATTATATCATTTTTTATGGAAAAAGGATAGTATCCGGAAGAAGTGAAGGATATTTGTAAGAATTTTTTACGATTTTATCCTGCTGATAAGGATGGTTTACTGCAACAGATTATGGTAAAATAAATGATTAGAATAGTCATAAGGGGCGAATGGGTTATGAAAGTCAGGATAAATGCCATGAGACTTGCGACTGTAGTTTCTTTTGCAGGCATACGGGGAAGAAGCCAGAGCGGCTGTAAGGACGTGTATTTTTGCCGATGGATAGGGAATGCGGGTCAGGGAGACGACTGTAGCGGTTGGACCGGAGAATCTTTGGGCAGATACCTTGGAAGCTGTATGGGGTCTGGCATACATTACCGATATATCCGCGAACTGCCTCTTTTGACGGAAAATGACCGGATCCGCAGACTAAGTGAAACCGCCGCCGGATGGCGCAAGGAAGGGAAACTGACGAAAGAAGGGATCCGGCTGCCATCAGGTTGGAATATGGATGATTTTTTGGAGGCTTTGGAGGCAGTGGATCGGTTGTTTCGCAAAACGGCGGCCCATCTTTCCGATACCATTGAAAAAAACTTTCTCGTTAAGCTGCTTTACTGGGCGGAAACGGTCCTGGAGGCGGTGACGGACGGCTGGACAAAATGGGCTATCGGAGGCTCCATAGGCACGGCAGAGTATCTGTTTGCTTATTTGGTGGTCCGTCTGGGTGTGGATGTCCTTCTGTTGCCGGAAAAGGGGAAGCCGAGTCTTTCAGATGAGTTGCGCAGCTTATCTTTACCGGTGGAAACCGGCAGGCTAAAAGATGCAGTTCGGCCCAAAAAGAAGGAAGATTTCCGGACGGCGGAGCAGAAACGGGAAAAGATTGACCGGAAGTCATTCCACGCCCCGGAAAGGAAGAAAGAACATACGGTCCGTCTGGATGCCCAGGCGCTTAAAAGGCCGGAAAGGCATGGAAAGTCGCCGGATAGGCCCATCGGTCACCCCAAGTCTGGGGCATCTTTTGAAAGAAGGGAAAGATCCTTTGAGGAATTGGCGCGAATGGCGTCCTCTGTGGTCATGATCACGATCCACGATGCGTCAGGCCAAGTAAAAGGCACCGGTTCCGGCATTATGATCCGAAGAGACGGGTACATACTGACGAATTTTCATGTGGTTTCTTCCGGACGATGGTTTTCCATACGGATAGAAAATGACGAGAAGATCTATCGAACAGATGAATTGATCAAATATCATCCGGTATTCGACTTGGCTTTGATCCGGATACACAGACAGCTGGAGCCGATGCGGCTCTACGATGGGAGAAAACCATTGGTCAGAGGCCAGCAGGTGGTGGCCATCGGAAGTCCTCTCGGACTGTTTAATTCGGTTTCAGACGGCATCATATCCGGATTTCGGACGATGAAAGATGTGGACATGATCCAGTTTACTGCCCCCACATCGCCGGGCAGTTCCGGAGGCGCTGTCCTGAACATGTACGGGGAATTGATCGGGATCAGCACCGCAGGAATGGAACATGGTCAGAACTTGAATCTGGCCGTCCATTTTCAGGCTATCCGGGACTTTCTTAATAATTGATAAATAGCTGGAAATATGTATGTGTATAGAGTATAATGATTGCACAGAGTGCTATTGCAGGTGAATATATTGAGTATGTTTAGTTGTAAAAAGATTCAGGCTTTAGATGACTTTTTCGTGGAATTAAAAAACAGAAGAGAGAAGGGGGTCTATTTTTATCGGATCAACGGATACAGCGAAAATATCAGAGATTTTGCAGAACGCTATTACGAAGCTGCCCGGCTGTCGGGCGTGGTGATCGAAGGCCGTATCCCGAATCCGGATGAAAAGAATTTATCCTATTATGGCGAGATCATGGGTATGGATTTTCGGATGGACCGGAATTTTATCATGGCCAGCCTGAGGAAATGGCTCCCGCGGATGGATGCCTACCAGACGGAAGCGGTGACGGATGCCATGTATGACATCCTGGATGATATGCGCCGGGGCGGTAAGAATGAAAATATGCTGCGCAATGCCTATATCAAATTTATGTGTTGGCTATATTATAAATTCGAACGTATCATCAACCAGATGGGGGCGGAAAAGATCCCGAAGATTTTATATGAGGGCAGTGTGAGCAATTATGAGCTGAAACTGCTGACGCTTTTGTCGAAAGCCGGCTGCGATATCATCCTCCTCCAGTATCAGGGAGATGGAGCATATCTGAAACTGGATCCGGCTTCGGCTTTATCGGCGGCCTATCAGGAGCCGGGGATGACGTCTTTCCCAGAAGGGTTTTCCATACGCAGTTTAAGACAGGCCATGCAGGAAAAGGTCCGGCTGTCCAGACTTTATGGAGCGCAGCCTTCGGTGGCGCCCTGCACGAATGCCTGGATCACAGGGAAGGGACTTTCCGATGGCCTGACAGACGTTCGGCAGAGGGGACAGGATGAACGGTTTTTTTATAACTGTTTTATCCGGATCCGGGGTGTGGAAGATAAGCTGACCTATATCAACGACTTATTCCAGTTCCAGCTGCAGATCAAAAACAGCGGCAGAAAGATCGTGATCGCGGATCACCAGATACCGGCTCCGGACATGGATGAAATTTCCTCGATACGCCGTGGCAATTACCGGGATAAGGAGCAGATGCTCCAGGAATTGTCCAGGAATATCCAGTACGGTTCCAATCCGGAACTTGAGAGGCTCATGGTCAAGGCATTTTTGGACATACTCCTGGAGGAGAGCCGGAAGGATCCTGAGAATCTGAACCGACTGATGAATAAAGCGGTTTATCTGTTATGTTGGCTGAAACGGTATCAGCAGCAGCTGTTTGTACGGTGGAAGATGCCGGATGTGGCCTGCTTCATCTATCTGGGCGGATGCCGGAACGATAACGAGGCATTATTTTTGAAAATGCTCATCCGGCTTCCGGTGGATGTTTTTATCCTTTTGCCTGGGGCCAACGAACAGTGCTGCCTGGAGGATAAGCTGCTTTATGAGATCCGCTGCGCAGATCATATGACAGTTGAACGGTATCCCACAGAAAACACAGAGATACGTGTGGGTACGGCGGCTTATCATGCGGAGCGGGAACTGGATTCGCTGATGTATCAGGATTCGGGCATGTACAGAAATATGCAGTACGGCAAAGCGGTGAGCATTTCACTTCAGACCATGTATGAAGAGATTGCCATTTTATGGGATGAAGAACTGAAATACCGGCCGAATTTCGGCGTTGTGGACGGCATCGTGAACATGCCGGTCATCTTTGCAAAAGTGTCCGGCGTGAAAGACGGGGATGTACGGGCTTACTGGGAAGGTGTGAAAAAGCTGATCACACCAGATACGCTGGTGGTAAAAAACGGATCCTTGTTGGATCGTTCCTCGGCCAATCCGATACAGCCTTTTGCCACCCAATTCATAAAAAACAGAAAATTATCGAGGGATAAGATAAAGAATCATAAAGCCTACCAATATGGTATGCTCCGGGAGGAAGTCCAGGATTATATACTGGATAAACTTCAGATCCTCTTGGATCAGAAGAGCATTAAAGGCATTTTTGAAAACGGTATGGAGTATACGGCGATCGCCACTGTGCTGAATCTGCCGAAGGATATCATAAGAAGTATCCAGAAGTTTGATTTTACCCGTAAGAATCCAAAGTTGATCTATATCAACACGACAGAGGCGATGATGTCGCTGGAGGACAGCATCATCGTGGCTTTTCTGAATCTGATCGGATATGATATCTTATTTTTCATACCCACCGGATATCAGAGTGTGGAAAGATATTTTCCACAGAAGATGATCGAAGAGCATCAGGCGGGAGAATACATGTATGATCTTCAGATACCGGATTTTCAGTCATTTTCAGCAAATTTGCGTCATTCATGGCGTGATATAATTTTTAGGAGAGGAAGTTGATTATGGGATTAGATTTTACCAGACCGCAGAGTATGCAGTCTCAGATGACGGCGTCAGCCCCCCAGTCTCAAAATGAGATCGCGGAAGTCCAGCCTTACGATATCGTGGCGGACAGGGAGCAGATGAATGCGGAACTTGTCAATTCGGCGGAGGTGGATGCCCTTGCCAGCCAGATCGAGGTTTACAATCTGGAGACGATCGTGTCCTTTGGGGCCGGAGCAGCGGAAGAGATTTCAAAAGCTTCCGATGTGGTGTTAAACAGTATGAACATGTCCCAACTGGATGATTCCAGCGCCATGTTAAATACGCTGGCCAAGATCATGTCCAAGTTTGACATTGAGGAGATCAAGGAAGAGCCGGGATTTTTCGGAAAGCTGTTTGGAAATATGCGTAAACAGTTGGATAAAATATTGGCCAAGTATCAGACCATGGGCGGCGAGGTCGATAAGATTTATGTGGAATTGAAAAAATATGAATCGGAGATCAAGGAATCCAACCGAAAGCTGGATGAAATGTTCAATGCCAATGTGAACTATTACCATGACTTGGTGAAATACATACTGGCTGGGGAACAAGGCTGCAGGGAACTGGAAGCCTATATCGAACAGCGGCGTGGGGATATGGAGGCGACAGGAGACAATTCTATCCAGTTTGAACTCCAGACGCTGCAGCAGGCGCTGATGATGCTGGAACAGCGGACGCAGGATCTGCGGACGGCGGAAAATGTGGCCATGCAGTCCATTCCGATGATCAAGACCATGGAGTTCAGCAATATGAACCTGGTACGCAAGATCAACTCAGCCTTTATCATCACCCTGCCCGTATTTAAGCAGGCTCTGGCTCAAGCCATCATGCTGAAACGCCAGAAGATACAGGCAGAGGCCATGTCTGCTTTGGATGAAAAGACAAATGAGATGCTCATCAAGAATGCCCGCAATACAGTGGAACAGTCCAAGATGACGGCCCGGATGGCTTCCGGAAGTTCGATCAAGATCGAGACGCTGGAGAGCACATGGCGGACTATAGTCAGTGGTATTGAAGAGACTCGGCAGATCCAGGAAGATGCCCGTAAAAAACGCATCGAAGACCAGGCTCGGCTCGAGAGTATCAAAACAGAGTTTGAGCAGATGTATCACATGCCGGGGAAAACCCGCAGATAGCCCGGCTTTAAGTGGATAAGTCTGTGAAACAGATAGAATGATCATACAGGAGGTAAGAATATGCCGATCAATTTAACGAAAGGACAAAAAGTGGATTTAACAAAGGGCAACCCGGGACTGAAAAATATCATGGTCGGTCTGGGATGGGATGTGAATGCCTTTGACTCGGGAGCGGATTTTGACCTGGACGCGGCTGCTTTCATGCTTGGGGACAACGGACGGTGTCCGACAGAAAAGGAATTTATATTCTATGGCAATCTGGAACATCCAAGCAAGTCGGTAAAGCATATGGGCGACAACCTGACCGGTGAAGGGGAAGGCGACGATGAGCAGATCCATGTGGAACTGCAGAAGATCCCGGCTAATGTTTCCCGGATCGCGTTTACTGTAACGATCTATGACGCGGAATCCCGCCGTCAGAATTTCGGACAAGTGTCCAATGCCTTTATCCGGATCGTGGATGAGGCCACGAATATGGAACTGATCCGTTATGACCTGGGAGAAGATTTCTCCATCGAGACAGCGGTTGTTGTGGGAGAACTGTACCGTCACAACGGTGAATGGAAATTTAATGCCATCGGAAGCGGGTTCCAGGGAGGCCTGGCAGCTCTGTGCGGCCATTATGGCATTGAAGTAGCATAAAAGA
>DVLT01000043.1 GCA_018715345.1 Candidatus Onthocola gallistercoris | reverse complement strand
ACTCACCTTCCCGTGATTTGTAGTATACCGAGTTCCCTACAGAAAGAATTATAAAGAAAAAATAAGCTCAGGGAAATATTTTCATTACGTTTTGTGCCTGAGCAAAGCGAAAGGAATGGATATAAGTATGGCGAGAGCCTGGACGGCGAACAGGCGAAGGAGGGTATTGAAAAAAGGAACTTTGAGGAAGTGATCCAGACATTTTTTGATATTTCGGCGGAGGACTTGGAAATCTATGCCCGCTATGACAGTGATCTGGGAGTATACCCTTGGGAACCTATTGGGGCTCTGAACAGGGTACCACAGTTTCAGCCCTTCCCGGAAGTGGTAAAATGCACGGACAATGGGGATGGGACGTGGACGCTGTATGTGGAAGCGATTTTCGTGGAAAATGGGACAGACTGTTCGTTTAAACATACAGTGACGATGAAGGAAACAGAAGAAGGCTGGAAGTACATGGGAAATGAAGTGGATGAAAAAGGATCCGAAAGTATTCCGGAATATCAACCCAGATATTTATTTTGATCATTTTTTGCCCGATGGTAAATAGAATTTACTGTCGGGCTTTTTTTGCGCGATACGAGCGAGGTATCGCAGTAATCGGATAGGGGAAGGAATCTTTTCCTATGTGTGGATAAGGATAAGTGCATCGGCTGCGGCATGTGCATAAAAGTCTGTCCCGGCGGAGTTCTGTCACTGGATGGGGAACATAAGGTTCAGACAGCCGATTTCACAGAATTTGGATGGAACGGGTGTTGGAAATGCGAACATTGTCTGGCGGTTTGCCCAACAGGAGCGGTATCTGTTTTTGGTCATAAACCGGAGGAAAGTTTACCGCCGGTTGACCCGGACAAGGGATCCCAAGTTATGGATGCCCTGATCGCGAACCGGCATTCCTGCAGACGCTATAAGGATCAAAATGTTCCTGAAAACGTTATACAGGATATGATCAGCCGGCTGGCCAATGCGCCGAATGGGGGCAATAAACAGCAGGTGGAATTCACTTTGATCGATGATAAAGCGCAAATGGAACGTTTCCGCCAGGAAACCTTCCGGGAGATGGAAAGATTGTCAAAGGAGGAGATATATCCTGAAGGTTTTGACAGAGCATCTTATGAAGATATGAAACGCTGGCGAAAAACCGTCCGGCCGGATATGCTTTTCTGCGGCGCTCCCCATCTGTTGATTCCCCATGCGCCGTTGGGAAAAGGGGAGCCGATACCGGATACGCTTATTGCAGGAACCTATTTTGAACTGTTTTGCGCTTCCCGGGGACTGGGAGCTGTAATGCTGACTTTCCCCCTGAATGCATTGAAAAAAATGCCCAATATCTGGAATAGGCTGGAAATTCCGGAAGATCATTACGTGGGAGTTTTGATCGGTTTTGGCTATCCGGAGATCCGATATGCAAGAGGCGCGCAAAAGACAATAGAGACAAGCCGGATACACCGGCCCGCATTTTAAAAGAAGGAGGAACATTATGAACGCTCAGGAATGTCTTCAAATATTGAGGGATGTGAAGGATGTGGCTTTTGCCACCGTGGATGATAAAGGATGTCCGAAGGTACGCATCATCGATGTGATGCTGGTGGAGCGTGGGAAACTGTATTTCTGCACAGCCGGGGGAAAGGATTTTTACCGCCAGTTGATGGAAAACGGCCGGGTGGCCATAACAGGACTGAATACCCGGTTTCAGATGGTCCGTCTGGAAGGAAGGGCCGTGCGGCTTTCAGAGCAGAAAATGTGGATCGATCGGATTTTTAAAGAGAATCCGTCCATGAATGATGTTTATCCGGGGGAGAGCAGATACATTTTGGAGCCCTTCTGTGTGGATAACGGCCAGCTGGAATTTTTTGATCTGGGCAAATCCCCCATTGAACGCTCCGGTTTTGCTCTGGCGGATGAAACGGTTCCGGAAAAAGGATTTCAGATAACGGATGGATGTATCGGCTGCGGCTTATGCGCCGAAAACTGCCCGGTACAGGCAATCGAAAGAAGAGGTGAATCCTTATGATCGGAGATATGATCACACTTTTGACCGAACGCAGAGATTTTTTCCTTGGACTTCTTTGGGAACATCTTCAGATTTCCCTTGCAGCTATTGTGATCGCCATTGTGGTCGGCGGAGTGGTGGGAATATGCATCAGCGAATTTGAAAAATCCGCGAAGCCCACATTGGCAGTGATCAATTTTCTTTATACGATACCGTCCATATCCATGTTGGGATTTCTGATCCCCTTCTCCGGTGTGGGCAATGCGACAGCCATTATCGCATTGACGGTTTACGCCCTTTTGCCTATGGTGCGAAATACCCATACCGGTATCGCCTCCTTTATCGGCGCCGGAGGACTGGGCGTTGCCATTTATAGGGGAATCACGACAAACAATGGGGCCATGACCATGGCAGGCAGCCTGTTGATCGCCTTATTGGCCCTTGTTTTGGATTTTATTCTGGGCTTTTTGGAAAAAAGGATTCAAAGACGCAGCGCGAAAGCGAAAAGAACCAACAGGATACTGGCAGCGGCCATCGGATGTATCTGCCTCTGCCTGATCATCGTTGCTTTAGTCCGGCCGCAAAATGGCGACACGATCCATATCGCAACGAAACCGATGACGGAGCAGTATGTGCTGGGCGAAATGTTGGATATTCTCATTGAGCAGGATACGGATCTTAACGTGGAACTGACCCAGGGGGTGGGCGGCGGGACATCCAACATCCAGCCGGCCATGGAAAGCGGTGAATTTGACCTTTATCCCGAATATACCGGTACTGCCTGGAACATGGTCATGAAGGAGGAAGGCCTCTATACCGAAGATCAGTTTGATCTGTTACAGCAATATTATAAGGACGAATTGTCCATGGAATGGGTAGGCATGTACGGTTTCAACAATACTTACGGTCTGGTCGTGCGGAGAGAGATCGCCGAAGCCTATGATTTGAAAACCTATTCTGATCTGAAAAATGTTGCCGATGAGCTGGTTTTCGGCGCAGAATACGATTTCTTTGAAAGGGAGGACGGCTATGACGCCTTATGTGATACGTATGGGTTGTCGTTTAAAGAAACAATGGATATGGATATCGGTCTGAAGTATCAGGCCATTGATCAGGAGCAGATCGATGTGATGGTCATATTCACCACAGATGGCCAACTGTCCGCTTCCGATGTGGTTGTTTTGGAAGATGACCTGGCTTTTTATCCTTCTTATATGTGCGGCAATGTGATCCGGAGGGAAGTGTTGGAAGACCATCCGGAATTGAAGGGGGTATTTGAAAAGGTGACAGGCATCATATCCGACAGCGATATGGCGCAGATGAATTATGAAGTGGAAAACGAAGGCCGGGAGCCGAGGGATGTGGCCAGGGATTTCCTGGAAAGCCGCGGCCTGCTCGAAGGAGGTTTTCAGGAATGAGCATAAAGATAGAATTTAAGAATATCAAAAAAGCCTATGGTGAAAAGGTGGTTATGGAGGACTTTGATCTTCAGGTGGAAGAAGGCGAATTTGTCACCATCATCGGTTCCTCCGGCTGTGGGAAAACGACGGCTTTGAAGATGGTAAACGGGCTGATCCGTCCGGACGCCGGCGGCGTCTATATTGACGGGGAAAACATACGGGATAAGGCCCGGACAAAAGCCGCCGTGGATAAGTGGATGGGTATCGTCGGCCTGGACAGGGAATTGAAAGAGCGTTACCCGTCTGAACTGTCCGGCGGGCAGCAGCAGAGGGTGGGTATTGCCAGGGCGCTGGCAGCGTCCCCGGAAATACTGCTCATGGACGAACCCTTTGGGGCAGTGGACGAGATCACAAGAGGGCAGCTGCAGGAAGAACTGCATCGCATCTATAAACAGACGAAGATCACCGTTTGTGGAAAAACTGGTGGAAAAGGAGCGGAGAACATGCAGCCTTCCGGAAAATCAGCTGAAAGACTGCCGGTTCAGCGGCGCCGCGGTAAAATAGCAGGGGATATCCGGCCTATTTTCCTGTATAATAGAGGTATCAGAATACAGGGAGGATACGATGGCAAAAAAATTTTACCGGTCAGATCTGGAAAAGGGATATTATATTGAATACCGGGAAGTCTCCAATGGATACGGCGGTATGCACCGGGTCAATATGATGCTGTACAAAGACGACGGCGTTTTCGTAAAAGAAATCACGGACACAGAAGGAAGTTTTATGGATTTTCCGGGGACAGAAGAAGGCGAGTGGCAGGATAAACTGGTGGGAGAGCTGATTTCCCAGGTCCGGTTCCGCTCATATATCAAGCGGATTAGCGACAATACTTTCCTGTTTGCCTGGCAGGTACAGCCGGATGGCCGTTACTGGTCCGATGAGCAGGGATTCGGAATGGAAGATGATGAGGAAATATGGCTGTACGCTCCCATGAACCAGAGGGGAGACTTCGAAGGGCCTTTTTCTGAAAAAGTATTTGAACAGAGGGAGGGGTGAACTTGGGAGAACGTACATTAAAAGCTTTTCGTCAGCGGACAGAAGGTTTTACAAGAGACAGCCTGCCCCATCAGGGAGATTTTGAGACGAATCCTTCACTGCGCAGTAAAGTTGACGAAGAGGGACATATGAAACCGTTTACAGGCAATACGGTGATCTTTGGATTGGATGAAGAAATCCGGCAGGCGGCGCAGGATATACAGAACTGGCTGTATGCCCAGTGTCCGGAGCTGATGGGGGATCTGCTGGATGGCCGGTCTTTTCATGTGACACTCCACGATCTGGCAAACGGAGAATCCGCAGCGGAGGTGGAAAGGCAGATGGCCCGTATACAGGAGCCTGCTCTGGAAGTGGTGAGACATTTGAAAAATGGGGGGAACGAACCGATAAAGATGTATACGACCCGGGTGTTCAATATGGTAAATACGAGTGTTGTATGGGGGCTGGAACCGGCGGATGATGATGCCTGCCGCCGGCTCATGGATCTTTATGATGCTTTTCAGCCCATATTATATCTGCCCTATCTGCTGACACCCCACATTACCATAGGTTATTATCGGCCGGGACGATATAACAGCTCCATGATGGAAAAACTTCGGGCTTTTTTTGATCAGGCAGCTTATCAGCCGCGGCTTGAAGTCCGGCTCCGGATGGACCGGCTGGCTTTACAGAATTTTACAGATATGAATCATTATCATAAGATCGGATAAACGTTTCGGCACTCTGTTTTAAATGACAAAAAGGACTTGATTTTTAAAAATGACTATGTTATCATATCATATGCCGAGCCGAAATCCGGCTCGACATTACGGCTCCATGGTCAAGCGGTTAAGACACCGCCCTTTCACGGCGGTAACAGGGGTTCAAATCCCCTTGGAGTCATCACGCCGATGTGGCTCAATTGGCAGAGCAGCTGATTTGTAATCAGCAGGTTATCGGTTCGAGTCCGATCATCGGCTGCATATATGGACCTTTAGCTCAGTTGGTTAGAGCAACCGGCTCATAACCGGTCGGTCCTGGGTTCGAGTCCCCGAAGGTCCATTTGTTTTGTAAAAGACTTGCATTTTTTTACAAAACGTGTATAATTATATAAGTAAGCATTAAGGGGTCTTAGCTCAGCTGGGAGAGCATCTGCCTTACAAGCAGAGGGTCATAGGTTCGAGCCCTATAGGCCCCATTTTTCTGCCAATTTTTAATGTTAAGGTCAGGCAAGGACAGTCAATATTCTGTTAAAACGGAATACTGGCTGTTTTTTACTTTATAGGAAAATACGAGATTGATGGATTTTTAGAAAAAGAAAACCCGCTGAAAAGCGGGCATGAAAATCAGACGATACAGGATCAGAAGATATAAAAGCCTTCTGCACCAAAATCGTCATCATCCAGATCGTCAAATTCGTGTAAGAAATAATCCATGTCCAAAAGGTCGTCATCGCTCATGTCGCGGATTTCATCAGAGGTCATGCCTTCTGGAGGATTTTTCATATACTGTTCCCGAAGTTCCTTTGCAAGTTCTGCCTCAGTGACTCGTTTGATAGTGACCGCCTCCATTCTGTATCAGATACCTTGATTGTACCATGCAGCAGGAGACTATGGAAGAGAAGAAAAAGCGGCAGGAGACCGGCACCGATGCTTTCGCATAACCCTTTCATATAATTCATGCAAAGGAACGGGTTTGTGGTTGAAATATAATTCAAGAAACAGCATGGGCGTACCGCAGGAAGGACATTTTAAAGGATCATATCCGAAGGAATGAAGGATGGAATCCCGCCAACG
>DVLT01000042.1 GCA_018715345.1 Candidatus Onthocola gallistercoris | reverse complement strand
AGAGAAATGGCAAAAATAACATTGCGCGATGAAGGCAAAAATCGATTTCAGTGAAAAGAGGGTAGAAATTCTGAAAAATAATGTTAAAATAGATACATATGAAAATAGAGTGGAGAAGCTTATGAGTATTATAGAAACGATTCTTGACATTCCGGCAGAACATACCCGGAATGTTTTCGGTGAATTTGATTCATTTATAAAAAAGATCGAAAAGACATTTAATGTGACTGTTATCGTTAGGGATAATGCCATCAAGATCATTGGTGACGACAGTCCAGTCCGGAAAGCCCGGAAAGTTTTTCTGGATCTGATCGCCCTTTCGGAAAAGGGGGAAGTCCTGACAGAACAACAGGTGAATTATGCCATGGCGCTGGCCTTTGACGACAAAGAAACTTCTATCCTTTCTCTTTCTGAGGATATCATCTGCCATACGGCAAATGGGAAACCGGTCCGGGCAAAAACACTGGGACAGAAAAACTATGTGGAACAGATCCGCAATAAGATGATCACTTTCGGCATCGGGCCGGCGGGCACAGGAAAAACTTATCTGGCCATGGCTATGGCCATTACCGCCTTTAAAAACAACGAAGTCAGTCGGATCATCCTGACGCGCCCAGCCATCGAGGCGGGAGAAAAACTTGGTTTTCTCCCAGGAGATCTGCAAAGTAAGATCGATCCGTATCTGCGTCCTTTATATGACGCTCTGTACGAGATCATGGGGGCGGACAGCTATATCCGCAATTCGGAAAAAGGATTGATCGAAGTGGCGCCTCTGGCTTATATGCGGGGGCGGACACTGGATAACTCTTATATCGTCCTTGATGAAGCACAGAACACAACGCCAGCTCAGATGAAGATGTTTTTGACCCGTGTCGGCTTCGGATCAAAAGTGGTCATCACAGGTGATCTGAGCCAGAAGGATCTTCCAAAGGATGCGGTCTCCGGCCTGGATACAGCGTTGAAGGTCCTGAAAGGTATCGATGAGATCGGCGTCTGCATGCTCACAGCACAGGACGTGGTACGGCATCCGCTGGTACAAAAGATCGTGGAAGCATATGAAAAATATGAAAAACGTCAGACCGGACGTTCTAAGCGTCAAAGACCGGGGAAAGGGGCGTGATGAGATGAACATTTTATTCAGTTACGAAGCAGCTGAAAAGCTGGATGTGGATTGGAAAGGCATTGTCTGCTCAGTCATCGAAAGGGCTTTATCCGATTATGGATGCCCCTATGAAGTACAGATCTGCGTCACTTTTGTTTCACCGGATGAAATGAAAGATATCAATCGGGAAACCCGACAGATCGACCGTCCCACGGACGTCTTATCCTTTCCCATGATCGAATACATTCAGCCGGGAGATTTCTCTGTTGTGGAAGCGGGCGATGTGACCGACTACTTTGATCCGGAAACCGGCGAGCTGATACTGGGAGATATCGTTCTCTGTACGGACAGGATATTAAAACAGGCAGAGGAATATGGACACTCGGTGGAAAGAGAACTGGGCTTTCTGACAGCCCACAGTATGCTCCATCTTTTTGGTTTTGACCACATGGAAGAGGATGAGCGCATAGATATGGAACGCCGTCAGGAAGAGATATTAAAACAGTTGGATCTGACACGAGAATAGGAGGAATTTCAAATGATAAAAAGATTTGCGGCTATGATGATGGCTTTGACATTGTGCGCCGCTGTGTTTACTGGCTGCAGCAATGCGCAGGAGACACAGGCGCCCGAAACTCAGACAGAAACAGAAACGGCGACGGTTGAATCCGAATCCGAAACAGAAGCGGCCCTTCCCGACGGCATGATGTACAGTTATCTGACCGGCGAACCGGTGGATACCGCCATAGGCACACAGCGTCCTTTTGCCATTATGATCAATAATATCGAGGACGCCATCCCTCAAAGCGGTATCAGTCAGGCAGAGATCATGTATGAATGTCCGGTGGAATACGGCATTACCCGTCTCATGTGCGTTTTTCAGGATATTTCCAACCTGGACAAAGTGGGTTCCATCCGGAGTGCAAGACATTATTACGTGGACTTGGCCAATGACAATGACGCCATATATGTCCATTTTGGCTGGTCGCCTTTTGCGGAAGAGCGCATCACCAATGACGGCATAAAATCTGTCAATGGTCTTTTTGATAACGGAACGGTTTTCTTCCGCACAGATGACAAGGAGGCTCCCCATAACGTCTATACGAGCAAGGAAGGACTGGAAGCTTCCCTGTCCTGGACGGATCAGACAAGGGATTATCCGGAAGGTTATGAAGGCCGTCTTGTGTTTAATCATACGGATGTGACACCAAAAGAAGGTCAGGATGCGGTCAAAGTAACCATGCCTTTTACAAATAACAGTCCATGGTTTGAATACGATCCTGAGACAGGGCTGTACAACCGGTATCAGTTTGGAACAGCGCATATCGATGCCGAAAACAACAAGCAACTGGCTTTTAAGAATCTTGTGATCCAGTATGCAGACCGGACGGTCATCAGTGAACAAGATCATCAGGATTTCAATCTTTACGGCGAGGGCCAGGGTCTTTATATCAGCGATGGGAAAGCTGTCGAGATCACATGGAAAAAAGCAGACAAAAACGACAAGACCCGTTACTATTATGCTGACGGTACAGAAGTTTCATTAAATCAGGGAAAGACATATATGGCATGCGTACCGACAGATATGTCTGTTACCCTTGAATAAGCGAGGTGTTCCATGGCTCAGTCAAAGAAAAACAGCGCAAAAGATCTTATAACCCAAAGTACGATACTGGCGGCCGCGTCCATCATAGTCCGGCTGATCGGTCTCATATATCGTATCCCGCTGACCAATATCGTGGGCAACGAAGGAATGGGATATTATGGTTTTGCCTATGAAGTGTATCAGATACTTGTCATCTTATCCACCAGTGCGGTGCCCACGGCGGTGTCCAAACTCATCGCGGCTCGGGTGGCAAGACGGGAATATAAGAACGCCCGTGCCATTTTTAAATGTGCGCTGAAGTTTTCCGCATTGTTCAGCGGAAGTCTTGCTCTGATCACATTCATTTTCGCGCCGTGGATATCCCGTACCCTTTTCGGCGGCATTACGGAAGTGGCTCCGGCGCTGCGTATACTGGCTCCAACCGTATGTATCTGTGCAGTCATGGGGGTATTCCGAGGCTTTACCCAGGGACTGGGAACGATGATCCCCACCGCTTTTTCCCAGACATTGGAACAGATTTTCAATGCTATCGTATCCATTGTGGCAGCTGCTTTGCTCATCGGCAAAGGCGCTGCCTACGGAGCAGCCGGCGGGACGTTGGGAACCCTTGTGGGCGCCGCCTCCGGTGTGATCTTCCTGTATTTTGTTTATGCTTCCTTCCGTCCGACTTTGGCTCGACGTATACGTAAGGATCCGACAAAGAGAGTACTGGATAACCGTAGTATATACCGTATGGTCATCCTGACCATCGTACCTTTGGTCCTCACATCCACAGTCTATCAGATCAGCAGTCTGATCGACTCTTCCTTGTTCAGCAATATACTGAAATACCTGGGTTATCAAAGTACGTTCATCAGTTCTTTATATGGTATTTACAGTTCCAAGTACCAGATGCTGATCAATCTGCCCCTGGGCATCACCTCCGCTTTGTCGGTGGCCATCATCCCGGGGATCGCCGGCGCCATTGCCCTGAAACGTCAGGATCAGGTTCGGGAACATATGGATATGGGCCTGAAGATCACCTTTATGATCGCCATTCCCTGTGCGGTCGGTGTGGCTGTCCTTGGCGGACCCATCATACAGATGCTGTTTTCCGATGCCACCACCTTACCTGGAAGAATGCTCTTTGTGGGTGCGGTCAATATCGTATTTTATGCTTTGTCCACCCTCACATCCACAGTACTCCAGGCCAGCAGTCATATGAAGGTACCGGTGATCAATGCACTGATCTCTTTGGGCATACATATCCTGTTTACTGTTGTATTACTGGCATTTGCGGATCTGCATGTATTTGCCATCATTTACGGCAATATCATCTTTTCTTTCTGCATGTGCCTGCTGAACTTTTATTCTTTGATGAAACTGACCGGATATCGGATCGACCTGTCCAAGATGGCGCTGCCCACATTGATCGCTTCGCTGATCATGGGTGTATTCGCTTTTCTCAGCTACAGAGGTATTTTGTTCGTTATCCATTCCAATACCATATCTGTTATTCTGGCTATCATCATTGCAGTGATCGTTTATGCATTGGTGATGATCGTTACCCGTGCGGTCACGGAAGAAGAACTGTATATGTTCCCGAAGGGAAGCAGTATCGTCCAGCTTTTATACCGGCTGCATTTGTTATAAAAAAGTTGTATAGATTTCACATAAAAGGCAGATACTTTTTTCAAAGGAGTTGAAATATCCATGAAGAAAAAAAGTATCTGCTTTTTGCTGCTGTGGGCAGGACTTATCTGCATGGCTTACGGAGGCAGCTATTTCTATTTTGCCGGTTTAAAAACCCCGGCGGATGAAATGGATGGATCCGGAAATATTGTGGAAGTCGTCCACAAAGAAGACGCCATCTTGCCAACGACACGACTGATCACGGAAACCTACAACTTGAAAACAGGGGAGATGGATACGGATGTATCCAATATGCCATCCCTTTATCTGGGATTGGATCGGGAGGAACTGATCTTGTCTCTCAACGATTATATGGATGAACTTCCCCTGTCTGAGATCGAGGATGGACTGATGAGTTTTGACGTGATATCCTATTCGCCGGAAAGCGTGACACTGCGTAAAACCTATTATCCGGATGAGGACTTTTATAAATATTATGTGGTTTACCAGAGGGGACGGATCGTTGTCTACTATGCGGATCATAAAACGGTATGCGACTATCCCTCCATCAGTCTGAGAGATCTTCCATTGGGGCTTCAAGGCAGTGTACTGGTCGGCATGCCGGTGAAAGATGACGAGGCTCTTTATAACTTTCTGCAGAATTACTCAAGCTAAGTGTTTGATTGCATAGGACCGGTATGGTATGATATACTGGTTCATAACGAAAATATCCCGGATTCTTTTTATCCGAAAACCTATGACAGGGAGAGAGTTATGGAATCATATGAAATTGCCGTTATCGGCGGCGGCGCTTCCGGTCTTGCGGCTGCCATCGCCGCTGCCAGGGCCGGGGCGTCTGTCTGTGTGATCGAACGTCTGGAACTTCCAGGAAGAAAGATCCTGGCCACCGGAAACGGTCGATGCAATTATACAAACCGGTATATTGCTGCAGAATGTTATCACAGCCAAAATTTGGATGGGGTGGCGCGGGTACTTCAGGAATTTGGCAGTAAAACTGCACTGGAATTTTTTATGACGTTGGGGATCGTGCCCCGATTCAGAGATGACTGTGCTTATCCCAGATCCCTACAGGCTGCGTCTGTCTGCCAGGCTCTTCTTTCTGAACTGGCTGCTTTAAGGGTGGCGGTCCGGACACGGACCAGGATCACCCATATCCGTTCCATACATAGCGGTTTTCAGTTGTTGGCTGAAACCTACCCCTTAAAGCCGGACACGGGGAAAAAGAAAAAAAAGAAGATCCGGGCCGATTATTCTGCCAAGCCGGAACTTAGCAGGATCCAAGCCCAAAAGGTCATTTTGGCCTGCGGCGGAAAAGCTTCCCCAAACCTTGGATCCGACGGCAGCGGATACGATCTGGCCAGCTCCTTTGGACATAAGATCCTGCCTGTCGTTCCCGCTTTAAACGGTCTGTGCTGCAAAGAAGCTTTCTTTGGACAGATTTCCGGTGTACGTGTGGAAGGACGGGTAACGCTTATGGTGGATGGACAGGAACAGGCTTCCGAATATGGAGAGATCCAGATGACGGATACCGGCATTTCAGGTATTCCGGTATTTCAGTTGTGTTCCATGGCCAGCTATGCCCTGATGGAAGGCCGCAGGACAGAATGTGTTCTGGACTTTTTTGAAGAGTGGACAGATAAAACGCTGGAGGACTTCTTTATACAACGGTTTCAACAGATGACGGGAAGAGATGAGCAGGCCTTCTTTAACGGACTGCTCCCGGAAAAGCTGATGGATCTTTGCGTTTCTCTGTCCGGTTTCCATCTGGTGAAAAACTCTCTAAAACATTTGTCCGGATCTGTCAAAAATTTTGTACGCCTGCTGAAACATTTTCCAGTGACCATAACCGACAGTCGGGGATTTGAACAGGCACAAGCCTGTGCAGGGGGTGTTCCCTTGAACGAGGTGGAATTGCCTTACTGTGCTTCCCGACGGGTCCCTGGCCTGTATATAACCGGAGAAATTTTAGATGCAGACGGACGATGCGGCGGCTATAATCTCCACTGGGCCTGGGCCACAGGCATACAAGCCGGGACCCACGCAGCCCAAAATATACGATGATCAGAGGAAAGATCCATGTTAAAAATCAATCAGCTCAAATTGCCCTATACAGCCGGAGACGACCGGATCGAAAGGGCGATCATCCGAAAACTGAATATTTCCGGAAAGCGGCTGCGTTCATGGCAGATCGTGAAACGATCCATTGACGCACGGCGCAAACCCGATATCCGTTACATATACACCGTACTTGCCGAATTAACGGACGAAGAAATTTTTTTGAAACACTGTAAAGACAAAGATGTCCAAAAATATGCGGAAACGCCTTACCGTTTTCCAGCTCCTGGGACGGTTCGATTAAACCATCCCATCGTCATTGCCGGTACCGGACCAGCCGGGCTTTTTTGCGGACTGATGCTTGCACGGGCTGGCTATTGTCCCATTTTGCTGGAACAGGGCATGGATGTGGATCGTAGGATAAAGGCAGTTTCCGAGTTCTGGGATGGAAAGCCTCTTGACAAGCGGACAAATGTCCAGTTTGGAGAAGGGGGCGCCGGAACCTTTTCCGATGGAAAATTAAACACACTTGTCAAAGATCCGGCGGGGAGAAAACGTCAAGTACTGGAAATCTTTGTCCAGGCCGGCGCACCGGAAAGTATACTCTACGACCATAAGCCCCACATCGGTACGGATGTTTTATGCCGGGTTGTGAAACATATCCGCAAAGAGATCATCCGGCTGGGAGGAAGTGTCTGTTTTGGATCAAAAATAACAGATATCACGACAGAAAACGATCGGATCACCGGCGTGATGGTAAACGACAGCCAGTATGTACCCTGCGATGCGCTGATCCTCGCTGTGGGGCACAGCGCCAGAGACACCTTTGCCATGCTCCGGTCCCACGGAATGGCCATGACGCCAAAAGCTTTTGCCATGGGCCTCCGCATCGAACATCCCCAGTCCATGATCAACCAAGCCCAGTACGGTATGAAAGATGTAAAGGGATTGGGCGCTGCGGATTATAAACTGACCACCAAAACCTCGGTCGGCAGGAGCGTTTATTCTTTCTGCATGTGCCCAGGTGGTTATGTGGTCAATGCTTCCTCGGAAGAAGGCCGGATGGTGGTCAATGGCATGAGTTACCATGGGCGGGCGGGGAAAAACGCCAACAGCGCCATTGTGGCCACAGTGACGCCAGAGGATTTCCCATCCGATGATCCTTTGGCAGGCGTTGCTTTCCAAAGATACTGGGAAGAGAAAGCTTTTCAGGCAGGCGGCGGCAGCGGCGTCCCCATCCAGCTTTATAAAGATTTTTGTGATGGCAGACGTTCCGAGCAGTTCGGTCAGATTTTCCCTGAGCATAAAGGGAAAACGGTTTTTGCAGATCTAAACAGCTGCCTTCCGGAGGAGGTGTGTCTCAGCATTAAAGAGGCCATACATCTTTTTGGTCGGAAGATCCCAGGGTTTGATCGGGACGATGCATTACTTTCCGGTGTGGAAACGCGCACCTCGTCTCCGGTACGTTTGGAACGGGGAGAACATCTCACATCCAATATCGCCGGAATATACCCCTGCGGTGAAGGCGCAGGCTATGCCGGCGGCATCACATCCGCAGCCATGGATGGGCTTCGCATCAGTGAAGCCGTGGCAACCCTTTATTCACCTCAAGATGCAGACAAGATAAAAAAATACTATCTAAAGAACTTCAGACAGACGGAGGAGACAGATGACAGAAAATGATAAAGCGCGCAGACGCCTGAAATATAAAAAAAGAATCGTGGTAAAGGTCGGTTCCTCATCCATCATCCACGAACAGACCGGCCATACGGACTTGTATAAGCTGGAACAACTGGTCCGGCTTCTATGTGACCTGAGAAATCAAGGAAAAGATGTGGTACTGGTTTCTTCCGGAGCCATCGGAACCGGAAGGCGCGTACTGGGACTGAAAAGGCGGCCGGAATCCTTGCCGCTAAAACAAGCCTGTGCTTCTGTGGGCCAGGGCGCTCTGATCGCATTGTACCAGCGACTGTTCAATGAATACCATCAGGTTTCATCCCAAATACTGATGACCCGATATTTGATCGACCGGGAAAAGAGCGTATTCAATGCAAAAAATACATTCCGACAACTTTTCAAAATGGGTGTGATCCCCATTGTCAATGAAAATGACACGGTGGTCACAGACGAGATCGAATTTGGAGACAACGACAAGCTATCCGCCGTTGTGGCCGCATTGACGGAAGCAGATCTTCTGATCCTTTTATCCGATATCGACGGACTGTATACGGATGATCCAAATAAAAATCCGGAGGCACGCTTCATCGAATGTGTCCCCAGAATGGATGCTTCCCTATATGATATGGCCAAAGGCGCCGGAAGCGACTTCGGGACCGGAGGGATGAAAACAAAGATCGATGCAGCCCGGATCGCCACCGCGGCCGGTTGTGATATGCTGATCGCTAATGGAAGAGATTTTCACATTCTCCATCAGCTGATGGACGGCGAGAATGTGGGGACTTTGTTTCTGGCAGGACGTAAAAAAGATTTTAATCTGAAAGATATCGTGGAAGCTTGCCACGATCACGAAAACCAGGAGGATGCCGATGATCACAGATAAAGATATTGCACGGATCAATGAACTCTATCACAAATCCAAGACAGAAGAAGGCCTGACGCCGGAGGAAAAGCAGGAGCAGGCCAAACTGCGGAGCGCATATATCGCCGCTATCCGTCAAAATCTGAGGGGACAGTTGAACCATATTTCCATACAAAATCCGGACGGGACGATCACAAAATTAAAGAAAAAAGACGAGAATCCCTATGGGCACTGATATTAATGAAGTTAAAAAAACGCTGAGGAAAGAGATGAAACGGCGGCGGAACAGCATAGACAATGCCTCCAGACTGGAGAAAAGCCAAAAGATCATCCAACGACTGATCAGCCTTTCAGATTTTTCCCATGCCGCCAATATTTTCAGTTATGTAAGTTATAGAAGTGAAGTAGACACCTGGCAGTTTTTGAAGCTGTGTCTGGACCGTGGAAAACGGGTATATGTCCCCCGGGTACTGGACAAAGAGAATATGGGCTTTTTCCAGATCACCTCCTTGGATCAGCTTGAACAGGGGGGGATGGACATATGGGAACCCACAGCCGCCTGTCCGCCCTACTGCCATGAAAAAACGTCCGGTCAAAATATGATGATCATCCCCGGCCTTGCCTTTGATGACCAGGGGAAAAGACTGGGGTATGGGGGTGGATATTACGACCGGTATCTGTACACTTTTGGACCATGCCTAAAGATCGGCCTGGCTTTTGAATGTCAGATCATCCCGGCTGTCCCATGCGGTCGGACAGATATAAAAGTGGATGGGATCGTAACAGAAAACGCATATATAAAAATGGGAGGATGATAGTATGAGTACTGCAATGGAGAACCTGGGAATACAAGCCCGACAAGCAGAAAAAGTGCTGGCAGGTCTGGATTCTGCAAAGAAAAATCGATGTCTGACGGCAGTGGCGCAGGCCCTGTTGGATGAAAAGGACAGCATATTGGAAGCCAACAAAACGGACGTGGCCGCGGCGCGGGAAAAAGGCATGAAAGAAGCGTTGGTGGATCGGCTGGCATTAAGCGACGCACGGATCCATGGGATGAGCGAAGGCCTGATCCAACTGACCGCGCTGGAAGATCCCATTGGTGAGGTCATATCCGGCAGTGTGCGTCCCAACGGACTTGAGATCGTCAAAAAACGGGTGCCCCTGGGAGTGATCGCCATCATTTATGAATCCCGCCCCAATGTGACGGCAGATGCCTTTGGCCTTTGTTTTAAAACCGGGAATAGCGTGATCTTAAAAGGCGGCAGCGATGCCATCCATTCCAACAAAGCGATCGTGTCCATCATCCAGCGAGTTTTAAAGGATCAGGGGATCATTCCTGAAGCCATCCAGTTGGTGACAGATACCAGCCGGGAAGCTGCCAGAGAACTGATGCGCATGAACGGCTATGTGGATGTACTGATCCCCAGAGGCGGCGCCGGCTTGATCAAAACAGTGGTGGAAAACAGCACCGTACCCGTCATCGAAACCGGTACCGGAAACTGCCATATATATGTGGACAAAACGGCAGACATTGATATGGCTGTCAATATCATCGACAATGCAAAAACCCAGCGTAACGGCGTGTGCAATGCCTGTGAATCGCTGGTCATCCATAAAGATATCTTAGATGACGCATTACCGCCCATCTGTGAACGTCTTTTCTCAAAGGGTGTGGAAATCCGAGGAGATGAACGGACAAGGGCAGTCGTACCAGCCATCCTTCCGGCAACAGAAGAGGACTGGGGAACGGAATATCTGGACGCGATCATTTCCATAAAAACAGTGGATACGCTGGATGAAGCCATTTGTCATATCAACAAATATAATACAAAACATTCCGAATCCATTATCACAAGGGATTACGAAAGCGCCCGCCGTTTTCAGACCGAAGTGGACGCTGCGGCGGTTTATGCCAATGCTTCCACCCGTTTCACCGATGGCTTTGAATTTGGTTTCGGAGCAGAGATCGGCATCAGTACTCAAAAACTCCATGCCAGAGGGCCCATGGGACTGAAGGAGCTGACCACGACAAAATATATCATTTCCGGCAATGGACAGATTCGTTCCTGACCGGGATAAACAGGAGGTAACTTGGAAAAAGTGAGTGAAAAACAGATGACGACAGATGTGATAGAAGAACAGACCGATTATGCTGCCTGGGACACCCATCCGCCGGATGCGGAACCCCAACGCCAGTTTTATTATATGGAACTTTGCCGCCGTTGGCTGAAAGAGCAACAAGACCGCCTTGGCCGTCCTTTGACTGCTGCGGTCATCACCTTTGGGTGCCAGATGAACGCAAGAGACTCGGAAAAACTACGGGGGATCCTTGAAAACATCGGCTATGAAATGTCGGATACGGAGGCGGCGGATTTTGTCATTTATAATACGTGTACCGTCCGTGAAAATGCCAATCTCCGGGTCTATGGCCGGTTGGGACGGATGAAACATGAAAAAGAAAAAAATCCGGATAAGCGGATCGCCCTGTGCGGCTGCATGATGCAGGAATCTGAAGTGGTGGAAAAGCTGAAAAAGAGTTATCGGTTCGTGGATATCATTTTCGGTACCCACAATATCTTTAAGATGGCAGAATTGATCTTTCGCAGGATATGTGAGGATCATATGGTCATCGATATATGGAAAGACACCGATATGATCGTGGAAGATCTGCCAAATGATCGGAAATATTCCTTTAAGACGGGAATCAATATCATGTTTGGCTGCAATAACTTTTGTAGTTATTGCATTGTTCCTTATGTCCGTGGAAGGGAAAGAAGCCGCCAGCCGGATGATATCATCCGGGAGATCGAGCAGGCAGTGTCCGATGGGGTAGTGGAAGTCATGCTCCTTGGACAGAATGTAAATTCCTATGGCAAAACACTGGCCGAACCGATCAGCTTTGCCCAACTGCTCCGCAGGATCTGTCGGATCGAAGGCCTTTTGCGTATCCGTTTTATGACATCCCATCCCAAAGATCTGTCCGATGAGTTGATACAGGTCATGGCAGAAGAGCCAAAGATCTGTCGGCATCTGCATCTGCCTCTACAGTCCGGAAGTTCGGAAATATTAAAACGGATGAACCGACGTTATACAAAAAAAGACTATCTGGAACTTGTGGATAAATTGAGAAAAGCCTGTCCGGATATATCGCTGACCACGGATATCATCGTCGGCTTCCCCGGCGAAACAGAAGAAGATTTCCTGGAGACCATGGATGTGGTGGAACGTGTGGGCTACGACAGCGCTTATACGTTCATCTATTCCAAGCGTACCGGTACGCCGGCGGCTGTCATGGATGATCAGATCCCGGAATCTGTTGTAAAAGACCGATTTGACCGGCTTTTGAAAAAAGTGCAGGAAAAAGCTGCCGCGGCCTGTGAACGCTTTGAAGGCCGGACCGAAATGGTGCTGGTGGAGGAGATCAACAGCCAGGATCCCCATCTGGTCACCGGGCGGCTCAGTCATAACCTTGTTGTCCATTTTCCAGGAGATGCCTCCTTGATCGGACATCTGGTGCCGGTAAAGCTGACGGAGTGTCACAATTTTTATTATATGGGGGAAAGAGCATAGATCGTATATAAGCTGTACGAATAAAAAAGCAATGATTATTTATGTTTGCTTATTTATTTTTCATCAGATTTATGCTAATCTATTACGGGGGAATTTTTAACCAAGGAAAGGAATGTGTCCATGAGAGAAAATATCAATGTTTCGGAAATTTATGGATCCTATGTGTTCAATGACGCCACCATGAGGGAACGTCTGCCGAAAAAGATCTATAAAGAACTGAAAGAGACAATGGAAAGCGGCGGCGATCTGGACAGCCATGTGGCTGAAGTTGTGGCTAATGCCATGAAAGACTGGGCGATCGAACAGGGTGCGACCCATTACTGCCATTGGTTTCAGCCGCTGACCGGCATAACGGCGGAAAAGCAGGACGCTTTTATATCCCCGATGGGAAACGGCGGTGTCCTGATGGAATTTTCCGGTAAGGAACTGATCAAAGGCGAATCCGACGGTTCTTCCTTCCCAAGCGGCGGCCTGCGCGCCACCTTTGAGGCAAGGGGCTATACCGCCTGGGACTGTACATCGCCTGCCTTTATCCATAAATCCGAATCCGGTACCGGCGTCCTTTGCATACCGACGATCTTCTGTTCCTATACAGGTGAAGCGCTGGATAAAAAAACGCCTTTGCTCCGTTCCATGGAAGCTGTAGGAACACAGGCTTTACGCATTATCCGGGCTTTTGGGGATACGGAGGCCAAAAAGGTCATCACCTCTGTAGGCGCCGAACAGGAATATTTTATCGTGGACAAAAAAGATTATGATAAACGTCAGGATCTGATCTTTGCCGGAAGGACATTGTTCGGCGCTTCTGCGCCAAAGGGGCAGGAGATGGACGACCACTATTTCGGCAGTATCAAAGAACGGATCCACGAATATATGAGCGATCTGAATGAAGAATTATGGCGATTGGGGATTCCGGCTAAAACCCAGCATAATGAAGCTGCGCCGGCCCAACATGAACTGGCGCCGGTCTATGACACGACCAACATTGCCACAGACCACAATCAGCTGATCATGGATACACTGAAAAAGGTCGCGTTGCGCCACGGCCTGGTCTGCCTGCTCCATGAAAAACCCTTTGCTGGCGTCAACGGTTCCGGAAAGCACAACAACTGGTCTTTGACAACGGATACAGGGATCAATCTTCTGGATCCAGGCATCACACCCCATCAGAACAAACAGTTTTTGTTGATATTGGCGGCTGTTTTAAAGGCTGTGGACGACTATGCGCCCTTATTGCGCCAGTCTGCGGCCAATCCGGGCAATGATCACCGTCTGGGGGCAGCCGAAGCGCCGCCGGCGATCATTTCAGTCTTTCTTGGCGAACAGCTGGAAGATGTACTCCATCAGTTATGTGAGAAAGGGGAAGCCACATCCAGCAAGATGGGCGGAAAACTGGACGTGGGTGTTTCCACAGCCCCGTCCATCAATAAGGACGCCACCGACCGGAACCGGACTTCACCCTTTGCCTTTACAGGAAATAAATTTGAATTTCGTATGGTGGGATCCTCTGCATCCATAGCCAGTCCAAATACGATCCTGAATACGATCATCGCGGAAACCCTTTCCCAGGCGGCAGATATCATGGAAGCCTCCGATGATCCCATGATGGCTGCCCATGACCTGACAAAAAAATGGGCCAGCGAACATCTGCGGATCATTTTCAACGGCAACGGATATTCCCAGGAATGGGTGGAAGAAGCGGCCCGCAGAGGACTGCCGAACATCACGAACACGGTGGATACGCTGGCGTGTCTGACAGACGAGGATACTGTCCGGCTGTTTGAAAAGCATAAGGTCATGACTCGGGAAGAGTTGCTTTCCAGGCAGGAAGTGGGATATGAAAATTATGCCAAAACGATCAATATCGAAGCCCGTGCCATGATCGATATGGCCCGCAAGGAGATCATCCCGGCGGTCATCCAGTATACGACCCGATTGGCCGATTCCATCAATGCGGTGGAAAAAGCCGGCGGAAGCGGAAAAGTACAGCGGAACCTTCTCAAAAAAGTGACCGGTAACCTGGAGGAAATGGAAGCCTCCCTGGAACGGCTGGAAGCTTTTCGAAAAGAAGCCGTACATATTGCGGACACGAAACATCGGGCCATTGTATTCCGCGACAATGTTTTTGCCGAAATGGGACGCTTGCGTAAACCGGCGGACGCCCTGGAAATGCTGGTGGATAAATCCCTCTGGCCATTTCCCACCTACAGCGATCTGCTGTTTAACGTCTGATCGGCAAAACATTCAAAAAAGCATATCTGTATTCCGTATGGAACAATAAAAGAAAAACTCTATGTGGAGGGAATGATCCCTTTGCATAGAGTTTTTTTATCTTCCGGGATCGATGATATATGACATTTGTATCTCAGAAAAAGAAAGATATGAGCGGATCACAGTTGGGAGAGATCCGTCTGCCTTAAAAGATGGATAAATTCTTTCAACACCGGATTGTTTAACATATCTTTAAAATAGAGGCCATAGGAAAAGACAGGACCGCCATCCACCGGCAGATGGATCAGCCGGCCATCCGGCGGCAAAAGGAGAGAGGGCAGCAGGGAAATGCCATATCCGGCTTCCACTAAAGTCAACACCGACTCCGGCGCTTCGCAAAAATAAAAATCCCAGGGGAATCGGCCATTTAACAGATCATTTTGGAAATGGATCAACTCTGTGGGCAACTGGATGGGATTATTGAGGACCAACTTCTCCTCCTGCAGATCTTGGACGGTCACTTGTGATTTTCGGGCCAGTGGAGATTCCGGCGAACAGACGCATACAAGGGGAACTTGGCAGATCTCCCGATAGGATGCGGAAGTCTTTCGCGTATCCTTTTCCTTAAATCCAATGATCACGTCCACACTTTCCTCATCCAGCGCTTTCAGCAGATGCGGGAGCGGCTGCACCATAAATCTGGGATGAAGATTGGGATAAATGTCCCGCAGCCGGCGGAGTACATCTTTCAAAGTGAAAAGTTGGACATGGGTCTGACACCCCACATCAATGGGCAGAATCTCCCGGTTGCTGATCTCTTCAAACCGCGTGGTCAAAGCCTATGTGCGGGAGGATCATGAAGATCAGAAGTTCACCAAAGCTGCCGAAAAGCTGTACCGCCTGTTCGTTAAAGCTGAAGGCACTTTGGCATTTAACAATCCGGTCATGATGCTGGTCATCTATGGCTGTATCATCGCCCTTTCCTGGCTGGGCGCCCAATATATCGTCATCGGCGATATGACCACCGGCGAGCTTACCTCCATGTTCAGTTATGTCATGAGTATGATGATGTCTCTTATGATGCTGTCCATGGTATTCGTCATGATCACCATGAGTGCCGCCAGCGGCAGACGTATCGCAGAAGTGTTGAATGAAACTCCGGATCTAAAGAATCCCCAACATCCGGTCACAGAAATAGAAGATGGCCGCATCGATTTCAATCATGTCAGCTTTTCTTATAAACATGGAAGCGGCGAAGAAACCCTTCATGATATTGACATGCATATCCGATCCGGAGAAACCATTGGCATCATCGGCGGCACCGGCTGCGGCAAGTCCAGTCTTGTCAACCTGATCAGCCGTCTGTACGATGTGGATGAGGGATCTGTATGTGTTGGCGGAAAAGACGTCCGTTCTTATGATATGGATATGCTGCGGGATCAGGTGGCGGTCGTGCTCCAAAAAAACGTTCTTTTTTCCGGAACGATCCTGGATAATCTGAGATGGGGAAAGGCGGACGCCACACTGGAGGAATGCCAGGAAGTCTGCCGTCAGGCCTGCGCCGATGAATTTATCGAACGTTTCCCGAAAAAATACGAAACCTGGATCGAGCAGGGCGGAAACAATGTATCCGGAGGGCAGAAACAGCGTCTTTGTATAGCCCGGGCTTTACTCAAAAAGCCTAAGATCCTTATTTTGGACGATTCCACCAGCGCAGTGGACACGGCGACAGACGCCCGGATCCGGGAGGCCTTTGCAAAGAAGATCCCCGGCACGACAAAGATCATCATTGCCCAGAGAATATCCAGCGTCCAAGATGCGGATCGGATCCTTGTCCTGAATGAAGGACGGATCGACGGATTGGATACCCACGAAAATTTTTTAAAGACAAACCAGATTTACAGAGAAATTTATGACACCCAGATCAACGGCGGCGGCGATTTCGACCATAGCCCAGCAGACAGAAAGGATGGTGAGTGAATATGAAAAATCAGGCGACGAAAAAGGATATCGGCCGGATCATCAAACGGGGCACCCATGACCAGCTGATCGAAGCAAAAGGCCGATATTACCAGCTTTATACAGGAAATGCCATCAGCGCATAAAAAGATCCCCTCCAGATACATGGGAGAGTATGATATAATAGGTCCAGGCCGATCAACGGTCTGGACCTATTATATTAAAAGCCATAGAAGGAGGCGTATAATTTATGAAGATCATCAATCTCATGGAAGATACAGAGGGCGCATCCGGCTGCCTGTATGAACACGGCCTGAGTTTTTACGCGGAAACAAAGACCCACCGTTATCTGTTCGATTTTGGTGCATCGGACAAAACATTGGTCAACGCCTGTACACTTGGAATAGATCTGACAACAGTGGATACTGCTGTGCTCAGCCATGGCCATTATGACCATTCCGGCGGCATCCTTGCGTTTTCCCGGATCAATCCCCAAGTTTCAATATATATGATGGTTTCTGCCGGTGAAAAACATGTCCACCGGATCAAAGATCAGATGAAGGATATCGGCATTGACAGCCAGATCCGGGATCTGCCCCAAGTCCACCTGTTAAATGGAAACTGTCGGCTCAACAATGAACTCAGCCTGTTTTCCGGTGTGCAGGCCAGACGTTTCCCAGCCCGCGGAAACAAAAGTCTGCTGCGGGAAAAGGACGGAACCTTTGTACCGGATGATTTTTCCCATGAAATGTATGCCATCCTCCAAGCGGACGGTCGCCGCATCCTCTTTTCCGGCTGCGCCCATAACGGTATCGTCAATATATTGGAACACTGCCGCCGTTTGTACGGATGGTATCCAGATATGGTCATCGGCGGTTTTCATATGATCTTAAATCACTATAGAGACGAAGATATCGAGATGATCGAACAGGTGGGAAAAACGTTAAAACAGCTGCCCACTGTTTTTTATACCGGCCACTGCACCGGCGAGCAGGCCGTTGAAATTTTAAAGCAGACGCTGGGAGAACAGCTCCAGGTGATCCGCTGCGGCAGCCGTATCATTTAAAAGGATGATCTTTTAAAAGCTCCGGATAAGGTACCGGAGCTTTTAAAGGTGTGTCAAAAGTTCTTAAAGCCTTTGTATAAAAGGCCACATCCACCCATTTTCCGGCTTTAAATCCGCTGTTTTTCTGGACGCCTTCCAGTTTAAATCCCAGATTTTCATGGAGACGGACACTATTTTCATTTGGAAGGGCGATCACACCATAGGCGTTATAATATCCTTGCCGAGTCAAGATCTCCAAAAGCTTTGTGTAGAGTCTTTTCCCGATCCCTTGCCCCCTGCAGTCCCGGTCCACATAGACGGACAGTTCACAGTCCCATTGATAGGCCAAGCGCCCCCGGTAAACCGATGCGTAACTGTAGCCCCGGACTTTTTTACCATCCTTTGCCACCAACCAGGGAAATTGCTCTGTGTAATGGCGCACCCTCTCAGTGAAAGTTTCCAGATCCGGCGCCTCGTATTCAAAGGTGATCCGGGTATCGGTGATATAGGGACGGTAAATTTCCAATACCTGATAAATATCCGCTTCTTTGATATCTGTAATGATCATATGTAAAACCTCTTTTCATGAAATCAGTATTCGGTAAAATACTTCCGAGTTACAATGTCTTTTATCTGCCAGATTTTAGTGGTTCTGTTTCAATACTGCCTATTTATATTATACGTTTCGTTATAGGGATAATCAACATATCGCCCCACAAGTTTTTTCATAGACCATAATGAACAAATTTTTCATCCGAAAAGTTGACATTGTTTTTCTTAACCGATAAGATGGTAAGATAGACAAAGAATCAGGAGGCAGAAGATAAATGGCACCTTTAACACCGATGATGCAGCAGTACATGGATACAAAAGCCAAATATAAGGATTGTATCCTCATGTACCGGCTGGGAGATTTCTATGAAATGTTTTTTGACGACGCGATCACTGCGTCCAAAGTCCTGGAGATCACTCTGACAGGTAAGGACTGCGGTCAGGAAGAGCGCGCGCCCATGTGCGGTGTCCCTTATCATGCTTTGGATACATATTTGAGCAAGCTGATCGAGCACGGATATAAGGCTGCCATCTGTGAACAGATGGAAGATCCGAAAAAAGCTAAAGGACTTGTCAAGCGGGAGGTTACCCGCATCGTTACGCCGGGTACCAATCTGAACATGCAGGCACTGGATGAAAGCAAGAATAATTATCTCATGTGTCTGGTCTATATGGATGATCATTATGGCGTTGCGACAGCGGATGTGTCCACCGGCGATTTTTATCTGACCGAAGTGGACAGTACAAAAAAAGTTTATGATGAGATCACGAAATATACGCCGGCGGAGATCATTTACAATGATTATTTTCTCATGTGCGGCATCGATCTGACAGATATCGCCGAACGTTTGAACATCTCCCTATCTCCTCTGGAAAGTTGGTATACGGATGACGAGCAGTGCAGCCGAAAGCTAAAAGAACATTTTCACGTATCCAGTCTGGACGGATTGGGTTTAAAAGACTATCCCACAGGGACTATTGCGGCGGGAGCGCTCCTCCAATATCTTTATGAGACCCAGAAAAACGCCCTCACCCATCTGACCACCCTCACTCCTTACCAGACAGATAAATATATGGTCATCGACAGTTCCACCCGGAGAAATCTGGAGCTTTTGGAGACGCTTCGGGAAAAGCAAAAACGCGGATCTCTCCTTTGGGTGCTGGACAAGACAAAAACAGCCATGGGCGCCAGACTCCTGAGAAATTATATCGAACAGCCTTTTATCGAAAAAAAAGCGATCGAGAGGCGGCTGGACAGCTTGGAAGAGCTGAATCAGGATGTGATCACCCGGGAAGAACTGAGGGAATATCTGGATTCCATCTATGATCTGGAACGGCTCATGAGCCGGGTAAGTTACCGTTCTGCCAATCCGAGAGATCTGGTCTCTTTTAAAACATCCATCGCCATGATCCCGCCTGTCAAGTATCTGCTGCGGAACATGAAATCGGAAGATCTCAAGGAAATCTATGGATCCATGGACACCCTGGAGGACGTCTGCAAACTTATCGACGAAGCGATCGAAGAAGATCCGCCCATCTCCATAAAGGAAGGCGGCATCATAAAAGACGGCTACAATGCAGATGTGGACAAATACCGTCATGCCAAGACAGAAGGCAAGCAGTGGCTGGCGGAATTGGAACAAAAAGAGCGGGAAGCCACGGGGATCAAAAACCTGCGGATCAAGTTCAACAAAGTATTCGGTTATTATCTGGAAGTGACCAATTCCTATAAAGATCTGGTCCCTGAGGGCTGGACAAGGAAACAGACACTGGCCAATGCGGAGCGATATATCACCCCGGAATTAAAAGAACTGGAAGATATGATCCTTGGGGCAGAGGATAAGCTGTTTTCTCTGGAATATGACCTCTTCGCAGATGCGCGGGATAAGATCGCAGCGGAAGTTAAACGGATCCAGCGTACGGCAAAAGCGCTTGCAAAGATCGATGTCTACGCTTCTCTTGCCTATGTATCTGAAAGGAACCGCTATATCCGTCCAAAGATCAATACGAAAGGCCGGATCCACATAAAAGAGGGGCGGCATCCGGTGGTGGAAAAGATGATCCCCAACGATGCTTTTATCGCCAATGACACCTACTTAGACGGGGAAGAGCACCGGATTTCCATCATTACCGGACCGAATATGGCCGGAAAATCCACCTATATGCGTCAGACTGCCCTCATCGTCCTGATGGCCCAGATCGGCTGTTTTGTGCCGGCTGCTTCGGCGGACATCGGCATTGTGGACCGGATCTTTACCCGGGTGGGCGCTTCAGACGACTTGGCCAGCGGCCAAAGTACCTTCATGGTGGAGATGACGGAAGTGGCCAACATCCTTCGCAATGCCACGAAAGACAGTCTGCTCATCCTGGATGAGATCGGTCGGGGAACGTCCACATTTGACGGATTGAGTATCGCATGGGCTGTGGTGGAGCATATAAGCAATCCCAGATTACTCGGTGCGAAAACTTTATTTGCCACCCATTATCATGAACTGACGGAACTGGAAGGAAAGCTTGACAGCGTGAATAATTATTGTATCGCTGTCAAAGAACAAGGAGACGATATCATTTTTCTCCGCAAGATCATCAAAGGCGGGGCAGACCGCAGTTACGGCATCCAGGTGGCCAAGCTCGCCGGCATTCCGGATGCGGTCATCCAACGGGCTAAAGAGATCGCCGAACAGTTGACCGATGCGGATATCACAACAAAGGCAAAAGAAATACAGGTGGATACCCACCCGGGTCCTGTCAAAAAAAACGTGCATCCATCAAAAAACCATGACTCCTACGATGGTCAGCTATCCCTGTTTGACCAGGCGGATAACAGCATAACCATCCCGCCTGTCCCCGGGAAAGATCCGGTGGTGGAAAAGATCGGCGAGCTGGACCTGGGACGCATCACACCTATTGAAGCATTAAATTTACTGTATCAATTACAGGATGACATACGTAAGCGGTGATAATTTATGGGTAAGATACAAATACTTGACGGCGAGACTGTCAACCAGATCGCAGCGGGAGAGGTGGTGGAACGGCCTTCTTCTGTTGTGAAAGAATTGGTGGAGAACGCCATTGACGCCGGCGCCACAGCCATAACCGTGGAAATAGCAGACGGCGGCATTTCCTTGCTGCGGGTGACGGACAATGGGAGTGGGATGGAAAAGGACGATATCCGTCCGGCTTTCCTTCGCCATGCCACCAGTAAGATCCGTTCCATTGAAGATTTACGGACTATAGCGTCCCTCGGATTTCGCGGTGAAGCTCTTTCAAGTATTGCCGCTGTGGCCCAGGTGGAACTTCTGACAAAGACTGCCCACAGCATGACCGGCTGTCGGTACTGCATAGATGGTGGAGAAGAAAAGGTCTTTGAGGAGATCGGCTGTCCAGAGGGAACCACATTCATCGTGCGGCACCTGTTTTATAACACACCTGCCCGGAGAAAATTTTTAAAATCCAATACAACGGAAGCAGGCTATGTGTCCAGTCTGATCGAACGGCTGGCCATGTCCCATCCGGACATTTCTTTTAAATATATACAGCAGAAGCAAAACCGGCTGAATACTTCCGGAAATGGACGGCTCAAAGATATCATCTACCATATTTATGGAAGGGATATTGCCTCCCAGTTGCTCGCAGTGGACGAAGAAGATCAGGAGATCCGCATCCAAGGCTATATTGGAAAGCCCATCATATGCAGGGGAAATAGGAGTTTTGAAAATTATTTCATCAATGGCCGTTATATTAAAAGTCCGATCGTGACAAAAGCCATCGAAGATGCATTTAAGACATATGTCATGATCCACAAGTTTCCATTCACCGTCCTTCATCTGACCATGGATATGGAGCGGATGGATGTGAATGTCCATCCCACAAAGATGGAGGTTCGGTTTAACAATGCCGAACAGGTATATCAGATGGTTTTCGACACATTGAGAAAGGTTCTGTCCCAAAGGGAATTGATCGTAAATGCTACGCCGGATAAGGAGGAAAAACGCCAGCGGCCGGAAGTTTCCCGGAATATCCCGGAACCCTTTGAAAAGAAAAAAAGGCTGGAGCAGTTTATAAAGACTTACAGCGCACCGCCTGAAGCCAGGCAACAGAGAGAACCCGCGCAAAAAACAGCCATCGGAAACAGCGGCAGCATCCGGTCCGACGCCAGACGTTCTGCCCTCCCTGCTGACGATACGCCATCCCCCATTCCGGATCCCATCAGCCAAAAGGCTGTACAATATTCCCTTTTCCCGGAAGAGCCGGAGGAAACAGGCCTTTTAAAAGAAGAGGCGCGTAAAGAACATCATCTGATCGGACAGGTGTTTAAAACTTACTGGATGGTGGAATATAAAGATAAACTGTTCATCATCGACCAGCATGCAGCCCATGAAAAGGTGCTGTATGAAAAGATCATGAAGCGCTTCCGGGAACGAAAACCGGACAGCCAACAGCTGATGCCTCCCATTATCCTCACCCTCACCTCCGCCCAGGAAAACGTATTTCACCAATTTTCTCAAGCTTTCGGGGAGATGGGGTTTGAGATCGAATCGTTTGGCGGAAGGGAGTATGCTGTCCGGGGCGTACCGGTGGAACTGTATGGATTTGACGCTAAAGAGATGGTCATCCAGGTATTGGACAGCCTCGGAGACGAAACTCACACCTTGAATTATTCTATGATTAGTGATAGAATTGCAACCATGGCTTGCAAGGCTGCTGTTAAAGGGAATCAGTCCCTTACTTTTGCCGAAGCGGATGCGCTCATCGGCGAACTTCTGGAGGCAGAGAATCCATATACCTGTCCCCACGGCAGACCGACCATCATAGCCATGTCAAAATACGAACTCGAAAAAAAATTCAGGCGAATCCAGTGATTTCTGGATTCGCTTCTTGCTGACAGAGCGGAGGTATATATGAAACGACCATTGATCATATTGACCGGCCCCACTGCTGTGGGCAAAACCGCGTTGTCCATCGGACTGGCAGAAAAGCTGGACGGTGAGATCATTTCTGCCGATTCCATGCAGGTATATAAACATATGGATATCGGCACAGCCAAGATCAAGGCTGATGAGATGGAAGGGATCCCCCATCATCTCATCGACATACTCGAACCAGACGAACCGTTTAATGTGGTCATATTCCAGCAAAAAGCCAGAGAGGCCTTGGAAGGTATATACAGTCGTGGACATCTTCCCATCATCGTGGGCGGGACCGGCTTTTATATCCAGGCGTTGCTATATGATATTGATTTTGAAAACGAAGGGGACGATCCATCCTACAGAAAACAGTTGGAAACATTGATACAGACAGATGGCAGCGAAAAACTCCACCGGATGCTTGAGGCGGTGGATCCGGCATCCGCACAAGCCATCCATCCCCACAATGTGAAACGCATCATCCGGGCGTTGGAATATTACCATATCCATAACCGGCCCATTTCCAGTCACAATGCAGAACAAAGCCGTAGAGAATCACCCTATCATTTTCTGTATTTTGTCTTAAACAGTGACCGCCAGATATTGTACGACCGGATCGACCGCCGAGTGGACAGCATGATGGAAGAAGGCTTGGAAATGGAAGTGGCCCGGTTAAAAGCCGCCGGATATACAAAAGATATGGTTTCCATGCAAGGACTTGGATATAAAGAACTGTTTGACTATCTGGATGGAGCATGCAGTCTGGAAGAAGCTGTACGCATCATAAAAAGGGATACCCGTCACTTTGCCAAACGCCAGCTCACCTGGTTTAAACGGGAACGGGATGTGCGGTGGATACAGAAAGATGCATTTGAAGGCGAAGAAGCGGTGCTGAATGAACTAATACGACAGATCAAAAAGGAGTTGGCCTTATGAGCGATATATATGAACAGGCGGGAATCCGCAAAGATGTGCTGGCATATTGCCGCGAAATCGAGAAAAGCCTGGAAAGCAGGTTTAAAGCCATTGATGAGGTGGCAGAATATAATCAGATGAAGGTACTGCTGGCCATGCAGAAAAATAAAGTCAGCGAAGGCTGTTTCCAGTCGTCCACAGGCTATGGTTACGACGATCTGGGGAGGGATACGCTGGAACGGGTTTATGCGGATATCTTCCATACGGAGGACGCTTTGGTACGT
Organism: Candidatus Onthocola gallistercoris; assembly: GCA_018715345.1. Classification (GTDB taxonomy): domain Bacteria; phylum Bacillota; class Clostridia; order Lachnospirales; family Lachnospiraceae; genus Frisingicoccus; species Frisingicoccus gallistercoris. The sequence goes on along the minus strand of DVLT01000042.1, from coordinate 68,864 downwards.
CCCCATATCACCTGCGGCACCCATGCTTTGGCCATCGCCTTGTCCGGAAATCTCAGACCAGGGGATGAACTTTTATCACCGGCAGGGAAACCTTACGACACATTGGAAGGTGTGATCGGGATCCGGCCTCAGACAGGTTCACTGGCTGAATACGGCGTTTCCTATCGTCAAGTGGACTTGCTGGAAGATGGCAGCTTCGACTATGAAAACATCCAAAAGGCCATCCATGAAAAAACCCGGCTGGTCACCATCCAGCGTTCCAAAGGCTATCAGCCCAGACCTACTTTTTCAGTCCGGCAGATCGGAGAATTGATCGCTTTTATCAAATCCATCAAGCCGGATGTGATCTGTATGGTGGACAACTGCTATGGAGAATTTGTTGAAACCATCGAACCCACCGACGTGGGAGCGGATATGTGCGTGGGTTCATTGATCAAAAATCCCGGCGGCGGCCTGGCGCCCATCGGCGGCTATATCGTCGGCCGGAAGGATTGTGTAGAGCGGGCGGCATACAGACTGACAGCCCCCGGCCTTGGAAAGGAATTGGGGGCCAGCCTGTCAGTGAACCGTTCCTTTTTCCAAGGACTGTTCCTGGCGCCCACCGTCACTGCCGGCGCATTAAAGGGCGCCATCTTTGCTGCGAATATATATGAAAAACTGGGCTTTGGGGTGGTGCCTGACGGTACCGAGTCCCGGCATGACATCATCCAGGCTGTCTTACTGGGAAACGCCGAGCGGGTCATCCAATTTTGTAAAGGTATCCAGGCGGCTGCTCCAGTGGACAGTTTTGTGGATCCGGAACCGTGGGCCATGCCAGGATATGACTGTGACGTGATCATGGCCGCCGGCGCCTTTGTGTCCGGCTCCTCCATCGAATTGTCGGCGGATGCCCCCATAAAACCACCTTATGCCGTTTATTTCCAGGGCGGACTCACCTGGCCCCATGCCAAATTCGGTATCATGATGTCTTTGGAAAAGCTGGTGGAAAAGGGGCTCGCAGTGCTTCCCTGTTGAGGCAAAACACAGATTGTTCACGGAATAATACCGGAACCAGGGTATACAATGCCCCTGATTTATGATACTATAAAATCGTATACGTGTTTCTTTTATGTTGAGGTTTTAGAAAAATGGTTTACCATAAAATTATTATGTAAATCATTTTGCCGGAAAGGACAGAAACATGAAAGAGAACAGGCATATGATCCATCATTTACCAAAGGATGAACGTCCCTATGAAAAGTGCCGCCGCCTTGGAGCGGACAGGTTGTCTGAGACGGAATTGCTTGCCATCCTTTTAAGGACCGGGACATCCCAGCAGGATGTCTTGGAGCTGGCAGACAGGATCTTACATTTTTCTGATGAAAAGTGCGGATTGGATGGTCTTTTGAAACTTTCATATCGGGATCTGACATCGATCCCCGGTATCGGATGTGTTAAAGCAGTACAGATACTGGCTGTGATCGAACTGTCTGGAAGACTGGCTCGGGCGGCCCTTCCAAAACGCCGGGAATTTTTGTCAGCCGAATCCGTTGGCAGTTACTATGCCTCAGTGATGCGCGGTTACCGACAGGAGCATGTGATCCTCGTATTTCTGGATGCCAAGAACCGGATGATCGGTGAATATGTTTTATCTAAAGGGACTATACTTTCTGCTCAGGCTGATCCCAGAGAAATTTTTATAGAAGCCGTACGCAGGGAAGCGGTTTCCATCATCCTTGTACATAATCACCCCAGCGGTGATCCCACACCCAGCCAGGCGGATCTGCGTCTGACCCATAGGGTACGGGAGGCCGGCGATATACTCGGCATTCCCCTGAAAGATCATGTCATCGTGGGCGGTGATCATTACCGGAGTTTATATGCTGACGGTATATTTTGTTAAATGATACTTATCTGTTTTAGATATGATATAAAGGAGTTGTAAAATGGCTGTACAAAAATATGGCCTGGATTTGGGCACTGAAAATATCAAGCTGAGTCATTTCCCCCAGGGAATGATTCTATGTGAAAAAAACCTGGTGGCTGCAAAGAAAAAGCAGGAGATCGTCGCCTTCGGAGATGCGGCATACGATATATACGAGCGGGCGTCTGATAATATCCGGATCACTTATCCCATTTTCCAAGGGGTGATCGCTGGCCTGACGGATATGAAACAGATCCTGGATCTTTTCTTGAAAAAGGCAAAATGCAGCAACGGCTTTATATCTGGCAATGCCTTTTATTTTTCAGTGCCTTCAGATGTGACAGAAGTGGAAAAACGGGCATTTTTTGATGTGGCGCTAAGTTCCCAGTTCAAATCAAAAGATGCCTTTATCGTTGAAAAACCCATGGCGGCTGTTGTGGGAGAAGGTGTAGATCTTCTCCATTCTCCCGGGGTCATGGTAATCGATATGGGCGCCGGAACAACAGAGGTTTCCATCCTGGCCCAAGGTGGTATCGTACTGAGTCGTCTGCTGAAGATGGGCGGTAATACCATCGATGATCAGATCCAACTCGAGGTTAAAACCCGGTATAATCTGCTGATCGGAAGAAAAACGGCCGAGTCTCTGAAGCTTTCCCTCGGCTCGGCTATTTTAGGCGGCCGATCCACCCAAAAGGTCCTTGGGCGGGATATGGTGACCGGACTTCCCGCTGAAGCAGCAGTGGATTCCCGGGTCATCTGTGCCTGTGTCCGGCGGATCTTAAAAGAGATCACAGCTTCGGTCCGGTCGCTTTTGGAACGGATACCTCCAGAGGTGATCCATTCCATACTCAGTACAGGGATCCATGTGACCGGCGGCGTCAGCCAGACAGAAAATCTGGAAACCTATCTTAAACAGGAGTTGGCTTTACCCATCCAGATGTCGGAACATCCGCTGGAAAGCACCGTACGTGGACTGACAAAGATCATGTCCGAACCTTCCCTTTCCGGACTGGCTTATTCCATAAAAGAATCCATATTCAGCTAAAGAGAGGCATTTTATATGAACAGAAACAAAAGAAAGCCGATAAAATCAAGATATTTACTGATTCTTCTCGTCATAGTCTGTGCGGTTTTCATCGGCCTCAGTTACGTGAACGGAGGCGCGAAGCTGGGCATACAAAGCGGTATCACATCCCTTCTTGTACCCATGGAAAAAGGACTGAACAGTCTGGGACAATGGACTGAAAAGAACAGGGAACGGATGAAAACGGTGGATGAGCTGATCTCGGAAAACGAAGCTTTGAATACTCAGATCGAAAGACTGGAGGCGCAGATTTCTTCCATGGAAAATAATCTTTCCGAGCTGGATGAACTGCGGGATCTCCTCGATATGAAAGAAATTTATCCGGATTATCCCATGGTGGGCGCCCGCATCATCAGCAAAGACGCGGGAAACTGGTATAACAATTTCATCATCGACAAGGGCAGCAATGACGGCATCAAAGTCGACATGAACGTCATTGCCGATAATGGTCTAGTGGGCATTGTGACGGATGTTTCCGCCAATCACTCCACAGTCCGGGCCATCATCGATGATACCAGCAGTGTGAGCGGCATGATCAGCAAGTCGTCCGAACTGTGTATCATCAATGGTGATCTCCAGCTTATGGAAAACGGCCTTCTGGATGTGGAACTGATCTCCGGTGATACAGAAGTTGTGGATGGGGACGAAGTGGTCACATCCTATATCAGCGATAAATTTCTGCCCGGCCTTCTGATCGGTTATATTACCGACGTGACATCCGATTCTTCCCAACTGACCCAGTCTGCCCATCTGACGCCGGAAGTGAATTTTGAGAACATCACCAATGTCATGGTCATCACCCAGTTGAAATCGGATCTTATTTCGGATGAGAGCACTTCCGAAAGCGAAACGCAGACGACAGGCGATACAGAGTCCGCCCCATCTTCGGAGGAAACCCAGACGGAAGGAGAAAGCTGATGAAACGTTTTTTTTCTTATGCGCTTTTAATATTGGTTTTCTTTCTCCTGCAGACAGGCGTCTTTTCCTATCTGAGGCTTGGCGGTATCGCCCCCAACCTTCTGGTCATCTGTACCGCATCCATCGGTATGATCCGCGGCAAAACAGAAGGCTGCCTGGTCGGCTTTTTTTCCGGCATCCTTTATGATGCCATCTATGCATCCTATTTCGGCCTGTACGCCCTCATACTGTGCCTGATCGGCTATATTGCCGGCTATGTGAACCGTATTTTTTATGAAGAAGATATGACGCTGCCGCTGGTGGTCATCGGCGCTGCAGATGCTTTTTACGGGATCGTCGTCTATCTGCTCACATTCCTGACACGGGGCAGAATGGATTTTCTCTTTTATTTTCTGCATATCATACTGCCGGAGATGATCTATACCCTTATATTGGCGGTCCTACTATACAGACTGATTTTTTATATCGACAGAAAACTGATCAACAAAGGAAGTGACGACGCGATTGTTTAACAAAATCAAAAATTTCTTCAGCGGTATCCTTCAATCAAGAATTGTTGTACTTGGAATCTTTTTTGTCGTGCTTTTCGCGCTTTTGATACAGAAAACCTTTTCTCTCCAGATCATCCACGGAGCGGATTATCTGGAAAGTTTTACCTATCGTATCCAAAAAGAAACCGAACTGCCCAGTGCCAGAGGCTCCATCTATGACCGGAACGGCAAACTTCTGGCCTATAACCGTCTGGCCTATGATGTCACCATAGAAGACAGTTCCGTACTTGAGGACAACGCATCCCAGAATGCCATGATCGATCATCTGATCACTCTGGTGGAAGAGAGCGGTTATGAAACGATCAATAACCTGCCCATTGAATTATATGACGATGGCACACTGGCTTTTACCGCCTCAGGCAATACACTGCTCCGTTTCATCCGCAATGTTTACGGTCTGGACAGCATCGACCAGTTGACAGATGAACAGAAAAATGTGACGGCGGAAGAACTTTTCAATTATATGTGCAAAGGTGACGACACCACTTCCATGTTTGGCATAGATGACAGCTATTCCCGGGAAAGGGCACTTAAAATCGCTGCTATCCGGTATGAACTGTACATGAAACGGTATGAGCAGTACCTTTCCGTCACCGTTGTTTCCGATGTGAATGACACCCTGGTGGCAAAGATCAAGGAAAATACTGCGGATCTTCCCGGCGTGACCATTGCGGAAGACTATGTGCGCCAATATGACGATAGTAAATATTTCTCCAACATTACCGGCTACTGCGGTGAGATATCGGAAGAAGAATTGGCAGCTTACGAAGAAGCAGGAAACGATTCCTATTCTTCAGGCGACATCATCGGCAAGACTGGCCTGGAACAGACCTTTGAGGAACAACTCCACGGCACAAAGGGCAGTGAAACGGTTTACGTCAACAGTTTGGGAAGTGTCCTGGAGGTGGCCGACCGGACCGAATCCGTCCCCGGAGACAATCTGTACCTGAGTATTGACAAAGATTATCAGATGAAAGCTTACGATCTTCTGGAAGAAGAGATCGCCGGTATCCTTTTGGAACATATCCAAAGGGAAGACGGCGCTTCTGATAAGATCTATATGCAGGACGTTTATGCGGCGCTGATCGACAATGGTATCATCGATCTGGATCATTTCCAAGAAAAGGATGCCACGGATCTGGAGAAAACCATGTACAACAGCTACACATCTGTTGTGGATTCCAAGCTGGAACAGGTACGGAATCTGATGAACGGCACGAACAGCAATACGTATAACAATGTAACCGATGAAGAACGGGAATATATTGAACTGATCGAAAATATAATAGAAAGTGAAAATATCCTGGATACGTCCAAACTGTCATCTTCCGATGATGTCCCCTCCAGATGGGCTGTGGGTACGGCAAGTCTCTATGAATATCTTCACTATGCCATCGGCGCCGGCGCGATCAATATCGACAATCTGGAGATCGACAGCAGTTATCTGGATTCTTCAGAGATATATAATGCCATGACCGAATATATCCTCATGGAGCTGGAGGGAAACCATAGTTTTGAAAAAGTCGTCTACCATTATATGTTGGAGGACGGGACGATAAACGGCATCCAGATCTGTATGCTGCTTTACGATCAAGGGGTCCTTGAAAAGGATGATGCCTATGATCAGCTTGTAGCAGGTTCGATGAGCAGCTATGATTTTATGATCGAAAAGATCACCAAGCTGCAGATCACACCGGATATGTTGGCTCTGGATCCTTGTTCCGGTTCTCTGGTGGTGACAGATCCCAACAACGGCGAAGTGTTGGCCCTGGTATCCTATCCCGGATACGATGCCAATCGTATCCGCGAAAGCGCTTATTACGCATCTCTGCTGGAAAATGAATCCCTGCCGCTGTATAACCGGGCAACCATGCAAAGGACTGCCCCCGGTTCCACCTTTAAGATGATCACAGCTGCAGCCGGCCTTGAAGAGGGTGTCATTTCCACAGATACATATATCACGGATCTGGTCACCTTTGATAAAGTTTCACCTTCAGCCAACTGTTGGTCCACAGTGGGACATGGTTCCATAGAGGTGACAGATGCCATCAAAGAATCCTGCAACTATTTCTTCTATGAAGTGGGATATCGTCTCGGTATAACAGAAAACGGCAATTACAGTTCCGAATACGGCATTTCCAGGCTTCAGAAGTATATGCGGCTTTTCGGACTGGACCGGACGTCCGGCGTGGAACTGGAGGAGATCGAGCCGAGTATGTCGGATACCGACTCAGTCCTTTCATCCATCGGCCAGGCAAGGAACAGTTATACCCCGTCCCAGATCGCCCGTTATATGACAGCAGTGGCCAGCAGAGGGGATCTGTACGATCTGTCCATCCTGGATAAACTGACGGATCCTGACGGCAATGTGATCGAAGATTACACGCCGGAACTGTTGGATCATATAAACTTTAAAGAGTCCACATGGGATGCTATTTTTAACGGTATGTACAAGGTTATCGGCAACGGTTCTTTCTATTCCATCTTTTCTGATCTGGAAGTGGAAGTCGCCGGTAAATCGGGGACCGCCCAGGAAGACTACAGCCGCCCAGACCACGGTCTGTTCGTTTCCTTTGCGCCCTATGACGACCCTCAGGTCACCGTCACTGTTGTACTGCCTTTTGGTTATGGCTCCTCCAACTCGGGAAGTGTGGCCAAAAATATGATCGCCTATATATTCCACGAGGAGGAAGAAAGTACAGGTGAGCGTGAAGCTGCAGAAGTTTCCGGCATCACCATACAGGATTAAAGCTCATGATCCGGAAAAGGCATCCGTTTTGCATGCCTTTTCCGGTAAAATACTCCCACAAAAGCGTGTGATATACCAATGAAAAAAGGGAACTATCAGCCAAAAAGCGGCCGATCCGGATTTGACTTTTGTATCGTCTCCCGATATGATATCATCAGATGGATCCCCCGCCGTTTTTAACATTTTCATTGGAGGGAAGCCATTATGTGTGAAGTTATTGTTGTTACCTCAGGAAAAGGCGGTGTTGGAAAGACAACGTCCACTGCCAACATCGGAATGGGGTTGGCCCGTATGGATAAACGGGTGGCTCTTGTGGATACGGATATCGGCCTGCGCAACCTGGACGTGATCCTTGGACTGGAAAACAGGATCATCTACAACCTGGTGGATGTGGTGGAAGGTACTTGCCGTATGAAACAGGCTTTGATCCGTGACAAACGTTATCCCAACCTTTTTCTGCTCCCTTCGGCGCAGACACGGGATAAGACCAGCGTTTCGCCGGAACAGATGAAAAAACTGGTGGAGCAGATGAAAGAGGATTTCGATTATATCCTCCTTGACTGCCCAGCCGGTATCGAACAGGGATTCCGCAATGCCATCGCAGGCGCAGACCGGGCGCTGATCGTCACGACCCCAGAGGTGTCTGCCATCCGGGACGCAGATCGGATCATCGGTCTATTACAGGCCAGCCATATACGTCAGATGGAACTGATTGTCAACCGTATCCGGTTCGATATGATCCGGACAGGCGATATGATGTCCCTGGAAGATATCGTGGACATCCTTTCCGTGGATCTGATCGGCGCTGTCCCAGATGATGAAAACGTGGTCATTTCCACCAATCAAGGTGAACCCCTTGTTGGAAAACATACCATGGCCGGACAGGCCTATCAGAATATCTGTCTCCGGATCACAGGAGAGAACGTTCCTCTTTTGGCAACCCGTTATCAAGGCGGTTTTTTCCATCGCCTCACACATTTTTTTGCACGCGGGTAGGTGAGAAGAAACATGCGTCTGTTCCATTGGTTTCACAGAAAACGTTCCGGAGAAATAGCAAAAAAACGTTTGAAAGTTCTTTTAGTCTCCGACAGGGCAGACTGCTCATCGGAACTGATCAATAGTATAAAAACAGATATTGTACAGGTATTATCCAAGTATATGGATGTGGACAAGGAACATCTGGAAGTATCCATCGTACAAAGACCGGACGAAAAAACCGGAGAAAATCATCCGGCTGTAGTCGCCCGGGTACCGTTTAAAGATATAAATAAGGTGATTTGCTAATGAACAAACGTCTATACCCCAGATTACATTTATTTAACTACAATATGAAACAGTACAATTTCCGCCTGGTCATACTTGTGATCGCTGCCTCCATTTTAGGCATCCTGGTCATCAATAGTGCTGCCGACGGATTTGCCAGCCGTCAGATTTTTGGATTTATCGTCGGTTTTATCGCCCTGGTGATCGTATCTTTGATCGATTATAATTTTATCCTGAATTTTCAATGGCCACTGTATTTCTTCGGCATATTGATGTTACTGGCCGTCCTGCTTTTCGGTGTCACCGTCAATAATGCCAGACGATGGTTTTCCCTCGGGCCGTTGGGTACGATCCAGCCAAGTGAATTTTGTAAGATCATCATGATACTGTTTCTCGCAAAACTTATAGCCGATCACAGGGATTCCATCAGCCGTCTGCGGACTTTGCTGTGGTTTGGACTGTTGTATATGATTCCCGTATTTTTGATCTACAAGGAACCGAATCTTTCCACCACATTGGTCTATATCTTTCTGTTTATCGTTATGATCTTTGTGGGCGGACTCAGTTATAGATTCATCGGTAAGGTTTTACTGTGTATCGTGCCCGTGGGCGCTTTTCTCGTCTGGTATATCCAGCAGCCCTTTCAGATACTGCTCCACGGATACCAGCTGAACCGGATCCTGGCTTTCCTGAATCCGGAAGCTTATCAGCTGACCACAGCCAACCAGCAATACAATTCGGTCATGGCCATCGGTTCCGGTATGCTCGCTGGAAAAGGGCTGAACAATAATACGATCACTTCCGTCAAGGGCGGAAACTTTATATCCGAGCAGCAGACAGACTTTATCTTTTCTGTCGTGGGTGAAGAGCTGGGATTTATCGGCAGCTGCATCACCATCATCTTATTGGCGCTGATCGTATTTCAATGTTTCCGTGTGGCCCAGAATGCCACATCCATGACCGGCCGGCTGATCGCGGCAGGCGTTGGTTCCATGATCGGTTTTCAGACATTTGTCAACATTGGCGTTGCCACCGGGCTGCTGCCGAATACAGGGCTTCCCCTGCCGTTCATCAGCTACGGATTGAGCGCGCTGCTAAGTAATATGATAGGTATTGGGCTTGTTATAAATATAGGTTTACAAAGAAGCAGGAGGTAACGGGGTATGAAAATAGGTTTGATCGCACATGATTCAAAGAAAAAACTGATGCAGAATTTCTGTATCGCTTACAGGGCTATTTTGGCCAAAAATGAACTGTATGCCACAGGTACGACAGGAAGACTGATCGAAGAGGCAACGAATCTGAACGTTCACAAATATCTGGCCGGACATCTTGGCGGCGAGCAGCAGTTGGGCGCTCAGATCGAACACAATGATGTGGACTTGGTCATCTTCCTCAGGGATCCAAAGACGTCTTTATCCCACGAACCGGATGTCCACGCCATTGTCCAACTGTGCGACAGCCGCAATATTCCCATTGCTACCAATCTGGCCACAGCGGAACTTCTGATCAAGGCACTGGATCGGGGCGATCTGGCATGGAGAGAATTTTACAAATAGGTGATGAATTATGAAAAAGAAACACGCGGTCTTGTGCTGTGCCATGGGCCTTGTGGTGGCGTTGACCGGATGCGCCTCTTCAGGCTCTCTGATAAAATCTTATACAGATACCACTTTGTCTGATAAATCTTCTTTGTTGAGCAGCAGTCAGAATCAGGCTTTAGATTTCTTTGCCTCTTCACTGGCCATCTTTCCAAAGGAAGGAGTAGCCCTCAGCGTTCAGGAAAGTACCGGAGGATCGGACACCCCTGCCGATACTTCCCCGGACAGTGAATCCTATGAAACGGAAAGCGATACAACTGTCTACGAGACGGAGAGCAGTGTTTTGATGGCAGAAACAGACAGTGGAGAATCTACAACAGAAACAGAAGCAGAAGCAGAGCCGGAAATCGATTCCGCTTCAGCGCTTCTTGCAGGCATAGACAGTCATGAAAGCCTTTTCAGTAAAAATATTTATGAGAGACGGGCTCCGGCCAGCATCACAAAGATCATGACCGCCCTGCTCACATTGGAGAACTGTGACTTTAGCGAGGAAGTCACATTCACCCAGGACATGGTGGTAACCGAACCGGAAGCAACGCTTTGTTATCTGGAAGTGGGAGATGTGCTGACTGTGGAACAGCTTTTCAATGGTCTCCTCATCCAGAGCGGCAATGATGCGGCGAATGCTCTGGCCATCCATATTGCCGGAAGTATTGACGGTTTCAGCGAAATGATGAACCAGAGAGCCCGTGAACTGGGGTGTGTGGATACCCATTTTGTCAATCCCAGTGGCCTCCACGATGATGATCATTATACATCCGCCTATGATATTTATCTGATGTTCAATGAATGTCTGAAACACGAGGAATTTGTTTCCACGATCCGGCAGAGCGAGTATACGGCTACCTATAAAAACGGTTCCGGGCAGACGGTGTCCGAAGACTATACAACGACAAATCAATATTTTCTGGATTACTATGACTATCCGGAGGGTGTACGTGTCATCGGCGGCAAGACGGGAACCACTGATCAGGCTGGAAGATGTCTGATACTTTACGATACGAATACCGCCGGAGAAGGCTTTATTTCAGTCATTTTGGGTGCCGACAGCGGCGAGATGCTTTATTCAGAAATGAATGAGCTGTTAAACAAAATCCCGAATTAGTCATTGAATTTTCAGTCATTTTATACTATAATGAGGATAAGCTGATATGCGGAAAATTCGAGGGACTTATAGAGGAGGAGATTTTAATGATACAGATCATATCAGGTGTTAAAGGTAAAGGAAAAACAAAATATTTGATCCAGAAGGCGAACGAGAATGTTAAAGAAGCAACAGGCAATGTTGTCTATCTTGATAAAAATATTAAACACATGTTTGAACTGAGTAATAAGATTCGCCTGATCAATACCAGCGATTATCCACTGGATACATATGATGCGTTTCTTGGTTTTGTCTGCGGACTGATCTCACAGGATCACGACCTGGAGGCCATGTATCTGGACAGTTTCCTCACTATTTCTTCTGTTACGGATGACTATGTAGGTTATGTTCTTTCCAAGCTGAATGACATTTCATCCAAGTTCAATGTTAATTTCGTTATCAGTATATCGATGGATGCCGACACTTTGCCGGAAGAATTTAGAGATAACATCATTATTTCCTTATGATGATCATCACTTAACTTATTTTAATTTAAACAGCAGGGGCTTATGTAACAACATAAGCCCCTTTACTGTTATTCGGAACGCAGTTTCCAGAACAATACGATCGAATAGACACCGGCAATGCCCACAATAGCATAGATGATCCGGGTGATCATGGAAAGACTTCCAAAGAGAAGGGAAATCACGTCCAGATTGAAGAAACCGATAAGTCCCCAGTTGATGGCGCCGATAATGATCAAAATCAGAGCCAGAACATCTAACCAGTTTTTTTCCATCTTTTCTTACCTCCTACTGTCTTTAAGTATCTGCAAAAGTTTATAAATTATACATTTTATTGAAATTGCCCTTTAAATATCCGGTCAAAACAGCTATAATAGTTAAGATATGAAAGGGAAAGACAGATATTATAAATATTCGGATTACTTAAAAAAAACATATGGAACAAAAGTTTACAAACTTCCGGTCAATCTCCCCATAACCTGTCCAAACCGGACAGAAGATGGCGGATGTACTTTCTGTTCAGAAAAAGGAACCGGCTTTGAAGCCATGCCGGCCTCTGTTTCCGTTGAAAGACAGTTGGAAACATCCCGAGATCTCATTCGCCGCAGGTATAAGGCTGAGAAGTTCATTGCCTATTTCCAGAATTATACAAATACGTTCATGCCCCTTTTCCAGTTCCGCCAGTACATGCAGGCGGCAGCCTGTACAGAGGATGTGGTCGAATTGGCCATATCGACCCGTCCAGACTGCATAGCCGACAGTTATCTTAAGGTCCTGGCTGGATTGGCCGAAGAAAATAACGTCCACATCTGCATCGAACTGGGACTTCAGACGGCCAATTATCATACACTGGACACGGTACGCCGCGGACATGGCCTTGCGGAATATGTCGATGCCATGCTCCGCATCGCGCCTTATGGTTTTTCAACCTGTACCCATGTGATCTTAAATCTTCCAGGCGACAGCCTCAGAGATTGTGTGGAGACTGCAAAACTGATCTCAGTGCTGGGAACTACGCTTGTCAAAATCCATTCTCTCTATATTGCTAAGGGGACCGTCATGGCAGAAGAGTATGCAAACGGCCGCCTGGATCCGGGGACAAAGGAAGATTATTACGAGCGGCTCAAACTTTTTCTTGAATACCTTTCTCCGGATATCAGTGTGGAACGTCTGTTTTCAAGGATCCCGGAAGAGGACTCCCTGTTCTCCAACTGGGGAACAAGCTGGTGGAAACTTCAGGACGAATTTCTGTCTTTTCTGGAATCATCAGACAGCTATCAGGGAAAATGTTATCACTACAGAAATGGCAGTGGATTAAGAGGTGTTTTCAATGACAGAGCAGACGAATACAGCAAATGATAAGACGCCAAAATCAAAACATAAGTTTAAACTGAATATCGGTTTTGTGATCTTTGGGATCATTTTCATATATCTGACCATTACCGTGGTCGCAAACCTTTTTAAGCCGTCCATAGCGGTGGTCCGGGTGGAATCCGGAAGCATTGTGGACAGTTCCCATTATACCGGGGTTTGTCTGCGAGACGAAGAAGTTGTCAACGCCACCGGAAGCGGTTACATCAACTATTATATCGGTGAGGGAGAAAAAGTCGCGGTGGACGGAAACGTCTATCTTTTGAGCAGCCAGGCTCCCGATGCATCCGCAGAAACAGTGACTGTGGACACCTCCTCTGCGGGAAATTACAGTCAGATCCGGGATGCTGTCTCTGTTTTTGGCGCAAATTACAGCGATAGTGAATATGCCCAGATATACTCGCTCCAATATCAGCTCCAAAGCTTATCCACAGAGTTTTTAAGTGCTGCAAAGATCGAAGCCTATGAAGCGGCCGGAAGTCAGGCAGCCTCCGGCTCTGTTGTCACCACTGATCGGAGCGGGATCATTTCCTACTGCTACGATGGCATGGAAGGACTGACAAAAGATAATCTTACTGCAGAGACTTTTAATGACAGCGGTCACGAAAAGCAGCAGACTGATCCTTATACTTATATCCAGAGTGGAGAACCGGCTTATAAGATCGTCCACAGCAGCCAATGGAGTATCGGCATCCAAGTTACAGAAGAGGAAGCCAGCCGTTTGGAAGAACTGGGGTCCGTTGACATGGTCTTTTCCAGGGAAAATATCCAGACTAGCGCGGATGTGGAGATCCTCAGAAAGGACGATGGGATCTATGCCATATTGACAACAAATGAATATATGGTCCGATACATTGCCGAACGGTATGTGGACATCGAGATCATCTATGATGAAGCCGAGGGACTGAAGCTGCCGGTTTCTTCCCTTGTCAAAAAAGATTTTTATCAGATTCCCATCCAATATCTGATCGAGGACAATACTTCCTATGAATACGGTTTTTATTGCGAAAGGATCAATGAAGATGGGGAGACAGTGGCCGACTTCCGGACAGATGCCGTATATTATCAGGATGACAATTATTTCTATGTGAGCACAGATGACTTTAGCCTGGGGGATTATATCGGAAAAGTCGGTACAAACGAGAATGGGGAGGATACCCGTTACCGTATCGGCGCCACCAGCCAGCTGGATGGAGTATATAATGTCAATAAAGGTTATGCCCAGTTTGAAATCGTGAATGTACTTTACCAAAACGGTGATTACTGTATCGTTCAGGAAAATCTGAACTATAGTGTGACTCTTTACGACAACATTGTCCTTAACGGTGATTCCGTGGCGGAAAACCAGATTGTATATTAGGAGATGAATTTCTATGATCAAAGAAAATATTGAACAGGTTCGGGAAAAAATCGCAGCAGCATGCCGCAGAGCGGGCCGGGATCCAAAGGAAGTGACATTGATCGCAGTCAGTAAGACCAAGCCGGTGAGCGATATTTACGAAGCCATGGAGACAGGAATCGTGGATTTCGGTGAAAACAAAGTCCAAGAACTGACCGAGAAATATGAAACGATCGCTCAGCCTCTGAATTGGCATATGATCGGTCATCTGCAGAGAAATAAAGTAAAATATATCGTAGATAAAGTGAAACTGATCCACTCCGTTGATTCCCTGCGTCTGGCTGAACAGATCAGTAAAGAAGCTGTTAAAAAGAATGTGGAAGTAGATATACTGATCGAAGTCAACGTGGCGGAAGAGGAAAGTAAATTTGGTATGGATACAGAGGAAACAGCTCAGCTGATCCAGGATATATCCACACTCCCCGGTATCCATATCCGCGGTCTCATGACCGTAGCGCCTTATACGGATGATCCGGAGGATAATCGGGTCTATTTTAAAAATTTGAAACAATTAGCAGTTGACATAGAAAGAAAAAACATTGATAATGTTACTATGAGTGTTTTGTCAATGGGTATGACCGGCGATTACGAAGTGGCGATCGAAGAAGGGGCTACCCTGGTTCGTGTGGGGACCGGAATTTTTGGCTCAAGAAATTATCATAAAGGAGACTGATTATGAGTAATGTTTTTGATAAATTTTTGAATCTTATGCGCATGAATGATGACGATGATTATGATGACGATTATGATGATTTCGATGATGATGATATAGATAACGATTTTGAAGAAGAGGATGATTTTGACGATATCCCGGCGCCAGTCGTAAAGAAAAAGACTTCAAAGAAAGAGACCGTTTCCCGTGAAAAGGTTGGGGTACGCCGCGAGAACCGGACTGCTGCTCCCAAACAGGCAAAGACAAAAAGCACGCCATCTGCTTACCGGGCGCCCACATCATCTGGCAGCAAGATCGTACCTATGAAATCCTCTGCTCCGAAAGCCCGAGGGGAAGTATGCGTACTCCGTCCCACTGTTTTCGAGGACTCCCGGGAGATTAGCGATGTCCTCTTATCCGGCAGGGCGGCTGTCGTCAATCTGGAGGGGATCGATCTGGAGATCGCCCAGCGGATCATCGACTTTATTTCCGGTTCCTGTTACGCTATGGCAGGCAATATCGAAAAGATCTCCAACTATATATTTATAGTCACTCCGGAAAGTATCGAGATTTCCGGAGATCTTCAGGAGGTTATATCTTCTGGGATCCGTATCCCGGCATTTAAGAATGAGTTTTGAGGTGGAACGGATTGACTATATATCTGGTTAGCGTGGTTTACTGGTTCCTCATGATCGTGGAGGTGGCAGTAACGGTTTATATCTTTGTATCATGGCTGCCCCTGAGCCCGACTTTGCGTAAACTTATGAATTACATCATGGACCCGCTGCTCGAACCGATACGACGCTTGCTGAGAAAGTCTGTCGTATATATTCAGGGGATCGATCTGTCGCCTATCATTCTTTATCTGCTGATCCTATATGTGAGGCAATTATGTCTGGCGCTGAGGTGACGATATGACAAAGGATGAACAGGTATTTTTGCACCATATGAACGATATCGCGTCCCGATCCTACTATGAGGGACGTCCGTGTTTTTCAGACTTTATGAGTATGTATGAGCAGGATCTGCTCCTTAAGCATCAGGATGATATCCTGAAGGATACGGGAGCTGAAGGGCTTTTTTTAAGCGGAGGATATCCCCATGCGGAACGCGTGCTGGCCGCATTCGGAGCTTTTGAACCGGAAGGGTGGCCCGCTTTATGGCTGCATATCACCCCCGCTTATCCTAAGTTCTCCGCTGTCCCCGGACACAGAGATTATCTGGGGAGTATATTGGGACTTGGGTTAAAAAGAGAGAAGATCGGAGATATCCTGGTCCAGGATGACGGGGCCTGGATATATGTACGCCGCGAAACATCCGATTTTATCCTTGAGGAGCTAAAGCAGGTGGGGCGTACCATCGTAAGGATCCAGGCAGAAGATCTGCCGGAAGCGTACCGGATGCCCAGATTCTCCGTTTCACGCAAGACAGTATCCTCTGTCCGGCTGGATACCATCATAGCCGCAGCCTATGGTCTTTCCCGTTCCAAGGCTGTGCAGTGTATCACAGACGGGGAAGTTTTTATCAATGGCCGTATGATCACAGGAAACAGTCATGCCGTCAAAAGTGGAGATGTGATTTCCGTGCGTCATAAAGGGAAATTTGTATTTGTTGACTTGCAAAATAAATCAAAAAAGAACAAATGTATTATTGAAATACGAAAGTATGTATAGGAGGCGTATCATATGTTAACACCAATTGATGTACAGGCGAAAACGTTTAAGACAGGTATGGGATATTCTAAAGCAGACGTGGACAGTTTTCTTGCCAGCTTATATCCCGATTATGAGACATTATACAGAGAGAACATGGAACTGAAGGATGAGGTCCAGGTTTTAAATGACGGGATCAATCAGTACAAAGGGATCGAAAAATCTCTCCAGAAAGCTCTTGTACTGGCTGAAACCACTTCGGAAGAGACGATCGCTTCTGCTAAAGCCAATGCAGCGGTCATTGAACAGGAAGCTTCTGTGAAGGCGGAAGCCATTTTGGCCGATGCCAAAAAAGAACTGGAGAACCTTCGGGCGAAAACAGTGGAGTTGCTCCAGCAGTATGAGAGTTACAAAAGTCAGTATAAGTCATTGGCAACTGCCCAGATGGATCTTTTGGACAGCGATGCATTTAAGATCGAGTTGGCAAAAGTGGATACATTTGTATCTACAGAACCTTCTGTGGAATCCAGAATGGTTTATCAGAATGTGCCCGAAACTGCCGCAGCCGATGATGACGAGGCCGATGACGAAATGGACGAAACTTTATCTGCTGATGATCCCATCGTCCAGGATATTGCCAGCATCTTCGACAAATAAAACGTATACAAACAGCAGAGTCTGCCTAAAATATCGCTTCGGGCAGACTCTCTTTTTTCAGATCATAGGATAAGCGAGAGGATATATTTTGAAAGTAATACCGATCAGTAAAGATAACCAAAAAATTTATGATATTTGCCTGGATGATTCGTTTTCCCATCTGGATGGGTTTTTAACAGAATTGTCTTTTAAAGACAGACGGATCTGTATTGTCACAGACAGCCAGGTGGCTCCCCTCTATCTGGAGCCGGTCAGGGCCATATGTGAAAAAGTCGGGAGCCGGGTCGTCTCATTTGTTTTTGAGGCCGGCGAAGCCCACAAAAACCTGGATACGATACAAGAGATTTATTCTTTGCTCATAAAGGAACACTTCGATCGAAAGGATGTGTTGATCGCTCTAGGCGGTGGTGTGACCGGCGATATGACCGGATATGCGGCCGCCACCTATCTGCGGGGAATTTCTTTTATCCAGATCCCGACCACCTTGTTGGCCCAGTGCGACAGCAGTATCGGCGGTAAGACCGGCGTGGATTTCCGCCAATATAAAAATATGGTCGGAGCATTCTGGCAGCCCCGTCTGGTCTACATGAATCTGAATACCTTAAAAACATTGGATCAGCGCCAATTCTCTTCTGGAATGGCGGAAGTGATCAAACATGGATTGATCAAAGACCGTTCCTATTACGAATGGCTCAGGGCGCATGCCCAGTCCATTTTAAATATGGATTATCCTGCATTGGAGGCCATGGTGGAGCGAAGCTGCCAGATCAAGCGAGCTGTGGTGGAAAACGATCCCCAGGAAAAGGGCGAGCGGGCGCTGCTCAATTTTGGCCATACCGTTGGCCATTCTGTGGAAAAGCTGAAAGACTTTTCCATGCTCCATGGTGAATGCGTGGCCGTAGGCATAGCCGCGGCGGCGGATATTTCCAGGAACAGAGGCGATATTACCGATGAAGCTGCAGAAGAGATCAAAGATACATTAAACCGTTTTAAACTGCCTTGTACGGTGTCCGGCCTTCAGGCACAAGACGTCCTGGCAGCCACAAAACTGGATAAGAAGATGGACGGAGGCAGGATCCGATTCATACTCCTCAGATCCATCGGCCAGGCTTACATTGATCCCACTGTGAGCGATGAAGAACTGCTGAAAGGAATTGGTGCCTGTTTATGAAATATATCAAAGGCTTGGGAGCTGCTATCTTACTGATACTGTTGGATCAGCTCGCCAAATATCTTGCCGTGACCATACTAAAACCTGTGGTGGAGATCCCCCTTATCCCCGGTGTTCTGTCCTTTTATTATCATGAAAACAGGGGAGCAGTGTGGGGACTGATGCAAGGCTCTTTTCCCATACTTGGCCTTATCACCGTATTTATCCTGATCGCATTGATCTGGTTTTACTGCAGGATACCCGATGCGAAAAAATATAAGGCCTTAAAAGTCATCACTGTCTTTTTGATGGCTGGCGCCGCCGGTAACCTGATCGATCGGGTTTTCCGGCATTTTGTGGTGGATTTTATCTATTTTAAACTCATTGATTTTCCCATTTTCAATGTGGCGGATATCTATGTTACCGTTTCAGCCTTTTTGCTGATCCTTCTCGTGGCCTTTTACTATAAAGATGAACATGATTTTGATTTCATATTTTCCCGTAAGGCCAAGGCAGCTTCTGACAGAAACGGGACAGGAGAGTAAATGTGATGGCAAAAGACAGAGAATATACCTTTTGCGTACCCGAACCGGAACAGGCGATCCGCCTGGATCGCTTTTTGGCAGGCCAGCTTCCAGAGCTGTCCCGTTCCTATATCCAGAAATTGGTGCGGGAAAATGCTTCTGTAAACGGCAAAAAGGCCTCAAAACCGGGAGAAATGATCAAAGGCGGGGATTTGGTCGCCCTGACCGTTCCGGCGCCGGAAATGCTCGATATCCAGCCTCAAAAGATGGATCTGAATATCGTATATGAAGATGGGGACGTGCTGATCGTCAATAAGCCGAAGGATATGGTCGTCCACCCAAGTGCCGGTCATCCGGATCATACGCTTGTAAACGGGCTTTTATATCATTGCAAAGATGATCTTTCCTCCATAAACGGCGTTATGCGGCCCGGGATCGTCCACCGTATCGATAAAGACACCACCGGCTTACTGATCGTCTGCAAAAACGATAAAGCCCATCAGTCCATAGCCGATCAGCTGAAGGTCCACAGCATCACACGGAAATATCATGCGATCGTATACAACAATTTAAAAGACGACACGGGTACTGTGGATGCGCCTATAGGCAGACATCCCACAGACCGGAAGAAAATGGCTGTCAACTACAAAAATGGCAAAGATGCAGTGACCCATTATAAAGTACTGGAACGTTTCGGAAAGTTCACCTATATCGAATGTTCTTTGGAAACGGGACGGACCCACCAGATCCGGGTCCATATGGCATCCATTGGCCATCCTTTACTGGGCGATAACGTATATGGACCGGCCAAACAGCCTTATAAACTGCAAGGTCAGGTACTCCACGCAAAAGTTTTCGGATTCATCCATCCATCCACCGGAGAATATCTGGAATTTGATTCCCAACTTCCAGATTACTTTGAGGAATTGCTGGAAAAACTCCGAAAAGAAGCGTTATAAAATATAGGAAAGAGGAGCCGGGCAGAAATAAGTCGTTTTTGTCCGGCTGATCTATAGTGATATATTTATTCGCGAAACACAACTTTTCCGAATAAATAGTGTTTTTCAAAAATCATCTCGGCCATTTTTCGTTCTATCCTCAAAACCTTCTTGAACCACGGGCTTTTTCAAAAACAGGTTGTTTTCTTCTCCATCGCCATGTATAATTTACAAAGGATCGAAACAAACGTTTTACCTTCTCTGTTTCTTTATATACCAGATACATATACCAGATACAAACAAAATAAATCACGACTAGAAAGGAATTTACATATATCATGAAACTTCAGCAACTGTTAAGTTATACCCGCAAAGCGGTGGACACCTATCACATGATCCAGCCTGGCGATAAGATTGCCATCGGCATATCCGGAGGTAAAGACAGCCTGACCCTTCTTTATGCTTTAAATGGTCTGCGCCGTTTTTATCCAAATCCCTTTGAGATCGTCGCCATTACTGTCGATCTGGGATTCGAAGGCTTTTCCACGGAAAAGATCCATCAGTTATGTGATGAACTCCACGTTCCTTATACAACGTTAAAAACCGATATCGGTCCGATCATCTTTAAGGAAAGAAAGGAAAAGAACCCTTGTTCCCTTTGTGCAAAGATGCGTAAAGGTTCGCTAAACGAATATGCCAAAAAGATCGGCTGTAACAAGATCGCCTACGGGCACCATCGGGACGATCTGGTGGAAACCATGCTCATGTCCCTCATGTTTGAAGGCCGCTTCTACTGTTACTCTCCTGTGACCTATCTGGATCGGATGGATCTGACAGTCATCCGGCCGCTATTATATATATCTGAGGCAGATATCGTCGGTTTTAAAAATAAATATGATCTTCCCATAGCCAAAAACCCTTGTCCGGCCGATGGTTATACAAAACGGGAATATGTTAAACAACTGCTGCTTTCATTGAACCGTGAAAATCCAGGAGTGACAGATAAAATGTTCCATGCCATACTCACCGGCAACATTCCCAGCTGGCCCAAAACGGAGGGCCTTATCTAAAGAAGGTGTTTTTTTTGAAAGAATATACGTACCAGGAACGCTCCAACATGGAAAATCAAAAAAAGCTCCGGGCAGTCATGGGAGAGCTTCCCCTCTTCACCGGAACTTTTTTCCGGGGCATTGAGCCTCGGACTTCTGTCCGCACCCGTCTGGGGTACGCTTATGATCTTCGGATATTTTTTGAATTTATGCGGGAAAATAACCCCTGCTTTGCCGCATACAATATGCGGGATATACCTTTATCCATACTTGATGAGATCAAAGCTTTGGATATCGAAGAATATCTGGAATATCTGAAATTGTACGAAAAGGATGGGAAAACTTATACAAATACGGAAAAAGGACTGGCGCGGAAACTGGCGTCTCTTAAAACCTTTTATAACTATTTTTTTCGCAAAGAACTGATCTTTACAAATCCGCCTGCCCTTGTCTCCGCTCCGAAACTCCATGAAAAAAATATCATCCGTTTGGACGTGGACGAGGTCGCCAGACTTTTAGATCATGTGGAATCCGGCGAAAAACTGACAAAAAGGCAGCAGACCTTCCATGAAAAGACAAAAATAAGGGATTTGGCGCTTCTCACTCTTTTCCTGGGCACAGGTATCCGTGTCTCCGAATGTGTGGGGCTGGATATGACCGATGTGGATCTGGATAACAATGGGATCCGCATCATCCGAAAAGGCGGCAATGAGGTTGTTGTTTACTTTAGTGATGAGGTCCATGATGCACTGATCCCCTATCTGGAAGAACGCAAAAACATAACCGCCCAGCCGGGACATGAAAACGCCCTCTTCCTATCCCTCCAAAAAAAGCGTATGACGGTCCGTTCCATCGAAAACCTGGTCAAAAAGTATTCCAGAACAGTGACCACCATGAAAAATATCACCCCCCATAAGCTCCGAAGCACCTATGGCACCAGCCTATATCGGGAAACCGGCGATATTTACCTGGTGGCTGATGTCCTGGGCCACAAAGATGTGAATACAACGAAAAAGCACTATGCCGCTTTGGAGGACAGCCGGCGTCGTATGGCCGCTAAAGCAGTCACCCTCCGGGAAAAAAAGAAACCCCAAGAATAAAACAATCTATTATCTTAAAATAAATGCCGTACAACGCGTTTTTCTCCCGTTGTACGGCACATTTATTTTATCATTATCTTATTATTTCAGGACGGCCTTATGGAAAACCTTTTTGCCTTTCCGGATCTTCACGCCGTTTTTCAATGTCTCCTCTGAAATGACCGTATCCAGCGTGGCTTTCACATCATCCACAGAAACGCCCCCTTGGGTGATCAAACGTCTTGCCTCACTGCGGCTTGCAGCCAGGCCACAGGCTGACATCAGATCGATGATGCCGATCTGCCCATCCGTTAACTGGCTGCTTTCAATCTCTGTAGACGGCATGTGACTATCGTCTGAACCGCCGGCAAACAAAGCATGGGCTGCTTTCTGAGCATTCATCGCTTCTTCTTCCCCATGTACCAGCTTTGTCAATTCATAGGCCAGTATTTCTTTTGCCTTGTTTAACTGACTTCCTTCCCAGCCATCCATCTTATCGATCTCTTCCAACGGGAGGAAAGTGAGCATACGGATACACTTCAATACGTCCGCATCTTCCACATTTCTCCAGTACTGATAAAATTCAAAGGGAGAAGTCTTATTTGGATCCAGCCATACAGCGCCCTTTGCTGTTTTTCCCATCTTTTTGCCTTCGGAATTCATCAGCAATGTGATCGTCATGGCATAGGCATCTGTCTTTCCAAGTTTTTTGCGGATCAAGTCTGTACCAAACAACATGTTTGACCACTGGTCATCACCGCCAAACTGCATATTACATCCATAATTTTTGTACAGATGATAAAAGTCATAGGACTGCATGATCATATAGTTAAATTCAAGAAAACTGAGTCCCTTTGCCATACGCTGCTTGTAACATTCCGCGCGGAGCATATTGTTCACTGAAAAACATGCGCCCACTTCCCTCAGAAGATCAATGTAGTTCAGCTTCAGCAGCCAATCTGCGTTGTTGACCATGATGGCTTTGTCGTCCCCAAACTCGATGAACCGTTCCATCTGTTTTTTAAAACAATCACAGTTATGTTGGATGGTTTCCGGCGTCATCATGGATCGCATATCCGTTCTTCCGGAAGGATCGCCGATATATCCCGTTCCTCCTCCGATCAATACAACCGGTTTATTACCCGCCATCTGAAGCCGTTTCATCAGACACAACGCCATAAAATGTCCCACATGCAGTGAATCAGCCGTCGGGTCAAACCCTATATAAAACCTGGCATTTCCGCTGTTGACAAGATCACGTATCTCACTTTCATTGGTTACCTGGGCAATCAGTCCTCTTGCCTGCAATTCTTCGTAAATACCCATCAATAATCTCCTCTCACTTCACTTTTATAGCTATTCCCGTGGAATAAAATAAACGGAAAATCCCGCTTAGATGGGATTCTCTGTGGGGCAGATCGCATCATTGTGCCGCCATGCGATCTTTCCATGAACGCCTTACGCCATCGGGATTTAAAAAACTTCCCTAAGCGAAAAAAAACCTCTGTCTATATAGACAGAGGACGAATGGCCATCCGTGGTACCACCTCTTATTTAAAAAACCCTCACAGGCTTTTCCTTGACAGGAATGCAGATTCCTTTGTGCTGTAACGGGCACGCCCGTCGTTTCCTAATATCCCTTCGTGGAAGTTCAGAAAGAAGCTCAGGGATGTATTCAGTACAGCCCGCATATATCCTCACACCTGCCGGATACTCTCTGTCATGCTGCAACTGTCCTTACTCTTTCCCATCATAGCTGGTCGAATATTCCTGTTGATAATATAAGCAGAACATCTCTATCCTTATATCAGTCCCTATATTATACTGGATTCGACATGGATTTTCAAGGGGTTGGGGCAACAAAAGCTGCAGATATATGGAATTATCTGCAGCTTTTGTCTTTCAGGTGACACCGGACAAAAATCGTGTGGTTTTGTGGTGATCCCTCATCTTTCCAAAACTCTTACAGGCCGTCAAAATAGATGAACAGCCCTCTCAGATATCATAACATGGAAGTATGAGCATCTGTCCGGTCTTTATGACTGTACTCTCCAGATGATTACTCTCCATAATCTCCTGGATATAATGGTACACAGATGGATAGTGATCCGACATATGTGTTCCGGCGATATCCCACAGGGTATCCCCTCTTTGCACAATATAACTGATAAAATACTTATCTGGTACGGTTTCGCTGACTTCATCCGATGCGGCGCTGACTTCTGACGCCACAGCGCTATCCGGATCTGCAGTGACTGGCAATAATAATATCAAAAATACAACGGCAACAAGAGCCAAACCAGTAAATAAACGCTTCATAAACATATCCCTCCGCAATAGAACATCTGTTTGCTATGGTGTTATTATAGCGAACGGATGTTCTTTTGTCAATGGGTTTTCGGCGAAAAACCAAACATTTGTTTGCAATTCTCTCCCGATTATGTTATGATAAACGAAAAGATAAGGAGTTGTTTGTCATGGGCCATGATATCAGCGCAAAACAGAAAGAAATTCTTGAATATATAAAACATCAGATACTGGAGAAGGGATACCCGCCGGCAGTCCGGGAGATCTGCGCGGCTGTACATCTCAAGTCCACTTCTTCTGTCCACTCCCACCTGGAGACACTGGAACGCAACGGATATATCCGCAGGGACCCCACAAAACCGCGGACGATCGAGATCATTGACGATGAGTTTGCCCTTACCCGCCGCGAGATGACGAATATCCCTGTCGTCGGCACTGTCACTGCAGGGGAGCCGATCCTGGCACAGGAAAATATCATCGATTATTTTCCCATACCTGTAGAGATGCTTCCCAATGCTCCCACCTTCATGCTCAAAGTTCGAGGCGAAAGCATGGTAAATGCGGGAATATACGACGGAGATTCTGTCATCGTAAAGCAGCAGCCCACCGCTGACAACGGAGATATCGTGGTGGCTCTCGTGGAGGACTCCGCCACAGTGAAGAGATTTTATAAAGAAGACGGTCATTACCGTCTGCAGCCGGAGAATGACGCCATGGATCCCATCATCGTAGATCGTGTGGATATACTCGGAAAGGTCATTGGACTGATCCGTATGGGTATGTGATCTTCAAAAAGTTTTCAATAGCACTTTTACCCGACAGAAAAAACATTCTGAAATGCCTCCTGCTTTTCAGAATGTTTTCTGTTCTGGCCCTATCCTCTCATTTCTGATACTTATTCTGCCTGGTTTATAAAATCCTCCATAGATATTTCTTTACCGTCCTGCCAGATCCGTTCCAGATCATAGAAAAGCCGGTCTTCCTCTGAAAATATATGGACAATGATATCATTATAATCCATAAGTATCCATGCGGCGGACTGATAGCCTTCCGTCTGGCGCGGTTCATATCCGGCTCGTCCCAAACATTCCCGCACATTATCAGCTAAAGTCTGTACTTGATTTCTGTTGGAGCCGCTGGCCAGGATAAAATAATCTGCGATCACTGTCACTTCCCGTATGTCTATGATCTTGATATCTTTACCCTTTTTATCTTCCAGAGCCTCTATGGCGATCTTTGTCATTTTTTCCGATGTATTCATGCTTTTTCCCTCCTGACACACTGTTCATAATATTGGCAGCTTTCCCGCGTCATCCCGTCAATATCGCCGCCCTCTCCTTCCAGATAGGACAATGTCTGTTTCAGTATCAGCCAAACCGCTTTATCGATATCCCGGAACGCCTCTTGGCGCAGCTCTTTCAGATTCGGAGCCTTGTCCCGTCCGGGTTCGATATAATCAGCTGTAAAAACGATCTTTTCCAGAATACTCATACCCGGCCTGCCGGTGGTATGATAGGTTATGGCATTTAAAATATCCGGATCTTCCACATGGTATTTTTCTTTCGCGTAAACGGCGCCAACCTTCCCGTGTAGGAGGTATGGCTGCCGACGTTCAACGTCTGTCATATCCAGATGATATTTCTCAGCTTCTTTAAGCAGCGTCTTGTCATCCAATTGTTTCGCGCAGTCATGCAGCAGGCCGGCCAGACGGGCGTCCTCCACACAAACGCCATGAGCCATTGCCAGACAAGCGCTGGTATACTGTACCCCGAGCGTATGTTCAAATCGGGAGGCGCTTTGCTTTTTTTCAATATCCTTCTGGATATGCATGAAATCCTTCTCTGTCATACACAACATTTCCCCTTTTCGTCTGCGTACAGCCGGTGGGCTCCAATATAATGATAGACCGCCTCCGGAACCATAAAACGTACAGAATGACCGGAAGCTATTTTTTCCCGTATCAAAGCGGAAGAAATGTCCACTTCGGGAATATGGATCAGATGCAGACATGCGTCATACTTTTCCGACAGATAGTCCATCTGTTTTCTAAGTTTGTCCAAAGGCTGATGGCCTCTTCCCGAAGCGAGCACGGTAGCCTGTTTTAAAACTCTTTCCGGCTGATGCCACTGTTCGATCTGAAGAAGAGAATCCGCTCCCATGATAAAATAAAAATCGTATTCCGGATATTTGTCGTGAAGGAGGGCCAGGGTTTCGGAAGTATAGCTATAGCCCCTTCTCTCTGTTTCAATATCCGATCTGCGGAAATACTCTATGTCCCTTATGGCCAGCGCCGTCATTTCTGCCCGGTCCTGATAAGATGCGATCTTCTGTCCAGCCTTATGGGGCGGATCA
The DNA here is from genome assembly GCA_018715345.1 of Candidatus Onthocola gallistercoris. Taxonomy (GTDB): domain Bacteria; phylum Bacillota; class Clostridia; order Lachnospirales; family Lachnospiraceae; genus Frisingicoccus; species Frisingicoccus gallistercoris. The sequence goes on along the minus strand of DVLT01000042.1, from coordinate 42,057 downwards.
AAAGCGGGTACAAACCAGATCTCATCCAGCTTGTATTCCCTGTAGGCCGTTTCCGCCAGAAGCAGATGACCGATATGGATCGGATTAAATGTCCCGCCCATAATACCGATGCGTTTTTTGTTTGTAGTCTGTTCTCCCATATTGACCATCCCTTATTTTCCCGGCAGTTCGATCCTTTTATGTTTATCTTTACCTTCCCTGTAGAGGACGATCTTTTTGCCGATGACCTGCACCACATCGGAATGGGTCCTTTCACCCAGATATTCAGCGATCTCCCGGGGATCATCGGCACAGTTTTGCAGCACTGAGATCTTGATCAGTTCCCGGGCCGCCAAAGCTTCATCCACAGCTTTCGTCAATTCCGGCGTCAGGCTGGCCTTTCCCACTTGAAAAATGGGGTTCAGGTTCATGGCAAGACTTTTCAGATAAGCCCGCTGTTTGCTTGTTTTTATATACATATATATCCTCCTGATCATTTATAATAGTCAAATTCATGGTAATATATCCGCACCGTGTCGCCGTCTTGGATTCCCAATGCCTCCAGCTCATCCAGAATGCCATTATCTTTCATAAACTTCTGGAAAAAATCAAACCCTTTTTCCGACTCCAGATTGGTATATCCGAGCATCCTTTCGATCCTCGGACCTTCCACCAGATAAACATTTTCTTCATCCGGCGATTTGGATACCGTATAGGGAAGACTTTCCTCTATGTCCTCCGGAAAATATTCCCGTTCAAAGACAATCGGCTCCCTCTCTGTTTCCTTCAGCATCCGGCTGACCGCATAGAGCAGATCCCGGATACCTGCGCCGCTGACTGCCGAAATAGGGAATACCCGGATACCTTCCGGTTCAAATTCTTCTTTGAGCAATGTGATGGCATCATCGTCCGCCCCTTCATAAAGCGCATCGATCTTATTGGCCGCGATCACCTGAGGCCGATCCAAAAGTTCCGGATTATAGGCTGACAGTTCGTTTTGTATCTTTCGGATATCATCAATGGGATCCCGTCCTTCCACGCCTGCCGCATCCACGATATGGATCAGAACACGTGTCCTTTCAATATGCCGCAGAAATTCGTGTCCCAAACCGACGCCTTCGGACGCGCCTTCTATGATCCCCGGGATATCCGCGATGACAAAACCGTCCGCTCCGTCCAGATCCACCACACCCAGATTGGGATTTAAGGTGGTAAAATGATAATTGGCAATCTTTGGACGGGCATTGGTCACCCGAGATAAAAAGGTGGATTTACCCACATTTGGGAAGCCCACAAGGCCCACGTCGGCGATCACTTTTAATTCCAGAAGAAGAGTCAATTCCTTTGCCGGCTGTCCAGGCTGGGCGTATTTCGGCGCCTGCATGGTTGCAGTGGCATAGTGCTGATTCCCTTTACCTCCCCGTCCGCCCTTCAGCAGAACCATCCGGTCGTTGTCTCCGGACATATCGGCAATGACAAGTCCTGTCTCCGCTTCTTTGATAACCGTTCCCTCAGGGACTTTGATGACGATATCTTCTCCATCGGATCCATGGCATCGGTTCTTGCCTCCAGGCTGGCCATCGCCGGCCGCATACTTACGGATATGTCTGAAATCCGAAAGGGTATTGAGTCCCTTATCCACCACAAAGATCACATCGCCGCCTTTTCCACCATCGCCGCCATTGGGGCCTCCCGCCGGTACAAAAAGCTCTCGTCTGAAACTCACATGGCCATCGCCGCCTTTTCCGGACCTTACATATATTTTTGCCTTATCAACAAACACTTCTGTCACCTCCTGGCATAGCCTGATCCTATTGTTTGTTCCTAGAAAAAAACGACTTCAAACTGTTACATCTGAAGTCGCCTTGTTTTATCAATGCTTATTCGTTCGCTGCTACCGGATAGATAGAAACCTGTTTCTTATCTCTGCCTTTTCTCTCAAATCTTACGATACCGTCAGATAAGGCAAATAATGTATCGTCACCGCCGCGGCCCACGTTCAGACCCGGATGAATCTTCGTGCCACGCTGTCTATACAGAATATTACCGGCTTTAACAAACTGTCCATCCGCTCTTTTCGCACCAAGTCTTTTGGACTCGGAATCACGTCCGTTCTTTGTGGAACCAACACCTTTTTTGTGAGCGAAGAACTGAAGGTTCATTTTCAACATGGTCTACACCTCCTTGAAGATCACACGTATATACTTATCGTCATATTCGTTTTGAATACTTTGCAGGCCAAGCACCATCGCTTTGACGAGCACTTCCCCCTTTTCCGATAGATCGTGGGAGAAAGTCACCCGTATATCGCCCGTTTCCTCTGATGAATACAGTTCAAAATCATTATCCGACGTCAAAGACTGAAGCGCATTGACCGTATTGATAACAAGTACCGATACCGCGCTGCACACGATATCCTGTCCGTAATCACCATAACCAGCATGTCCGCTGGAAGAAAAACCTTTAAAGCGATCCTGCCTGTCCTTAAAAACAGTCACTGTAATCATAAAACTTAGGCGTTGATAGCGTCGATCTTAACCTTTGTATACGCCTGTCTGTGGCCGTTTTTCTTATGATAACCAGTTTTTCTCTTATATCTGTAAACAATGACTTTTTTACCCTTTACATTGTCCATAACAGTCGCGGATACATTCGCACCCTCTACTGTCGGATGGCCAATCTTCATCTCGTCACCGCCCACAACAAGTACCTGGTCAAATACAACGGACTGTCCGGCTTCTGCGCCAAGTTTTTCAACATAGATCACATCGCCTTCGGATACTTTGTACTGTTTACCACCTGTTGCTATAATCGCGTACATATGGCACCTCCTAATAAATAAACTCGCCAGCTGTGGTGGTCTGCTCCTGCAAACGCTTAAACCTCGCTGTGCGGCACACTAAAATAGTGTAGCATGTGTCCGGCCGCGTGTCAAGAATCTATCGGGCAAATATTGACAAAATATCTGTCGTGTACGGTTTGCCTCAAGAAAATCCCATCCCGCTCCTCCACCAGATCAATATGCGGCAAATATTCCGGGGACCCTCAACCGGATCCCCGGAATATATTATCTTTTACTGGCTCTTTATGCCTTTCCATTTTTTTCATCTATTCCAGATCGAAGCGCATCTTTGCCATCGTCCGGATAAGTTCAACCGTTCCGTCAACACCCAGCACGCTGCTGTCGATGACCAGATGATGCCCCTGATTTCCGCCCCACTTTCTATCCGTATAAAACTGATAATAACTTCGGCGGATCTTATCTTCCCTCTGTATTTCTTTCTTCGCTATATTGGGAACATCGATTAGATATCTGTCCATGATCCGGTTGATACGTGCTTCCATCGGCGCTTGGATAAAAACATTTAATACATTATCCATATCCCTTAAAACATAATCCGCACATCTTCCCACGATAACGCAGGATTCTTTTTGGGCCAGGTCTTTGATGACTGAAGACTGATTCCAAAACAATTTATCATTGATCGTTCCCACATCAAATCCAGGCGGGATATTATATCCGGAAAACAGAGGATTGGCCGCTTTTTCGTCCGCCTTGTCAAGGATCTCCACCCGATAGCCGCTTCTTTCGGCCACAATGTTGATCAGATTCTTGTCATAAAAAGAAATATTCAAACTTTTGGCAAGCTTTTCAGCAATTTCACGTCCGCCGCTTCCATATTCACGACCGATGGTGATCACATAATTTGTACGCATATATAACCCCCCTTTGTATAATGGGTAACAGATGATTTAACACTATTATTATAACATATTTGATACAAAAAGGGAATGATTTCTGATAATTTTGAGAAATTTTACAAAATTTCAAAAATCAATGCAAAAAAAACACCACCCACCACGTCCTGAGGATCATGGAGACCGCATATAACGCGTAGGACAGCTATCAGAAAAGCCGCCGCCAGGCATGGGATACCCGCCGGAAAACAGGCTCCCATGACAGACAGGGCAATGGCAAAAGCGCTGGCCGTATGCCTGCTGGGAAAACTTTTCCCTTTGCCTGGAGTATAATCGGCCAATGGTTTAAACCCCAGCCTGTCATAGGGCCTTTGCTTGTTCAGACATTTTCTGAATATGGTCACCACGATAAAGCATAAGGCCGGACGAAGCCATAAGGCGATCACATCCTGACCACTAAAGATCCGCCAAATGGAAAACAGTCCGAAAAATACAGCTAAAATCCAAGGCAGCCATTTATTTAAAAAAAGTATGCCTTTTTCCCTGACAGGGCTTTTTGTGACCCAGGAAAAAATTTTTTGAAACTGCTTTTCAGTCATAGGCTCTCACCTGCTCGAAAAGCGGACGGCGAACCTTCTTCCGCGTCAATTCAAACAGTCCAAGACCTGTGATATCAATACAGTTTACCTGGACCGGGTCATCCTTGGATCCTTTACGCATATGATCCATGAGCAAGGTATAGTGTTCTGGATCTTTCATATTTATAAAATCAATGATGATCATCCCTGACAAGTTCCTAAGGCGTATCTGCCTGAGGATCTCCGCCGCTGCTTCCATATTGATCTGGAAAAAAGTCTCTTCATTATCATCTTTTTTCTTAATATATTTAGAGGTATTCACATCGATAGCCGTCAATGTTTCCATCGGCTCTATGATAAGAGAAGCGCCGGACTTTAGATGTACCTCTTTCTTCAATGCCCGCTCAAGCTGGGTTTCCAAACTCTTCAGTTTGATAAGCGGATAATCGTCTGCATAATATTCCAGGATACCCTCCGGCAGGATATTGCCTTCCAGCAGTTTCAACTCTTTATAAACATCCGGAAGATCCGTTACGATCCGGGAAGACCCTGTAAAAGGAAAATTCCGGATATACTGTTCCGCCTGTGAAGGTCCGCGCATCAACCTTGAAAAACAGGTCCGGCTTCTATAAGTAGACATAATATTTTTATGGTAAACAGCCAACTTGGCATATTCCTCTTCAAGTATTTCATCCGGACATTTTTCCGAGCAGGTGCGGAAGATCACCCCATCATTTGGAGTATCATACTTTTCCTTCCACTTTGCAAACATTTCTTTTAATCGTCGTCTTTCGCCGGCAGATGTGATCTTCCGGGAAATACCCAACGACTTGCCATTTGCGATAAAGATCATATGCTCCCCATTATAATGGATGTGGGACGTCAACGAAAAAACTTTTGTTTTCTGATTTTCTCTGGATACCTGGACCAGGATCTCATCGCCTGAAGCCAGTTTATCCCTGTGAAAGATGTCCCTATATATTTCTGTGGGATGCTCATCCATCGGATAATAACCGACCTGACGTCCGCCCACGTCCACAAAGGCTGCATGGATATTTTTGACCACATTTTGGACTTTTCCTATATAGATATCCCCTATTCGCAGCGTATCTCTGTCTGAAACACCGACAGAAATTTCCGTCAGCTTTTCTGCTTCATAATAAGCATAAAGCGTTCGGCCATGGGAATAGCCGGTGACCACAAGTTCTCTGTCTCTCATGGATGGATTTCTCCATATTTTTCCAAAGGGCTCATTTGACTATCGTACATTTCCAGCCTCCGGATCTGTACAGTCAGCGGATCAAATTTATGTCCCTGGCTTTCCCACAGTGTCTGGGCCACCTGTTCCGGTTTTAGATTGGCCGCGCTTCCCGATGCAACACGCATAAATATGCCTGTGCCCTTTGCGTCCTTCATGACATACATATCATAGATCATCGGTCGGATGTCCACTTCCTTCTGACTTTTCTTTGTCTTTTTCAATACCTTGATCTGTTCCTGCCCGAGCAAGGCTTCTATCCCATCTTCCAGGGAAAATTCTGCTTCCTTTTTCAATATCATTTCATAGTCGGCTGCTGCCACCAAAGACATGGCGTTTTTGCCATCTTCCGGAAGGATCACAGCACTCAGGATACGCATCCCTTCCACCATCTGGGCGTTCAGACGGTCCACGATCTCTTGGCTGGAAGGACAGTCGCCGAGTACCACATCCATATATTCTCCGGAACTTTCCAATCCCACACCTAAAGGCGCTGCAAAGGACAGGAGCGGATGGGGACTAAATCCCTGGGAATACTGGATATCCAGCCCTGAGCGCCTGAATGCTTTCTGAAAATACCGCATGATATCCAAGTGACCGATGAATTTCATGGCGCCTTCCTTCTCAAATCTGATTCTTACTTTCAAAGCAGACACCTCCTTCATACGCTCTGGAACCACAGCCGGAACAGCCCTCTTTGCAGTTTGGCGTTGTCACACCTTCTTTTGCACGCATATATTCTCTCCACAAAAAGTCCTTTGTCACGCCTGCATAGATGAAATCCCACGGAAGGATCTCTTCTCTGGAACGCTCCCTGGATGTATAAAAATCCGGTTCCACGCCGCTTTCCCTGAACGCTTCCATCCACTGATCATATTTGAAATGTTCTGTCCAGGCATCATAAATGCAGCCTTTTTTATAGGCCGTATAGATCACCTTTGAAAGCCTACGGTCTCCCCGGGCAAGTATCCCTTCCAGATGGGTCACATTCACGTCATGCCAATTATATTTCATACTTTTCCTGTTTAACTGCTCTTTCATCTTACCGCTGAGAAAATGCTGTTTTTCGATAAACTGTTCGCTTGTGTTCTGCGGAACCCACTGAAAAGGCGTAAAGGGTTTGGGGATGAAAAAGGATGTGCTGGATATCACATCTACCCGTCCATTGCCTGGCCGTTCATCCTTTGGCAGCGAATAGTATAAGGCCGCGATATCATTGGAAAGACGGGCGATACCTTCGATATCCTCCTCGGTTTCTCCGGGAAGCCCCAGCATAAAGTACAGCTTAACCCGATTCCATCCACCCTTAAAAGCATCCATAGCGCCTTTAAATATTTCCTTTTCTGTCAAGCCTTTGTTGATCACATCCCGCATCCGCTGCGTTCCCGCTTCCGGCGCAAAGGTCAGGCTGCTCTTCCGTATATCCTGTACCTTACGCATCACATCCAACGAAAAAGCATCGATCCGCAGCGAAGGCAAAGAAATGTTGATATGTTCCTTGCCGCCGAATGTATCGATCAGATAATTTGTCAGCTCTTCCAGTCGGGAATAATCGCTGGAACTTAATGAACTCAAAGTGATCTCTTCATGTCCGGTGGATCTGAGCATTTTATGGGCCTGTTCTTCCAAATACTCCAGTTTTCTTTCCCGATTGGGTCTGTATATCATGCCCGCTTGGCAAAAACGGCATCCCCGTATGCAGCCCCTTTGGATCTCCAAAACAACCCGGTCTTGTGTCACTTTAATGAAAGGCACCACAGGATCCGAGGGATAACATGTCTCTGACAGGTTCATGATCACCTGTTTTTCTATCCGCTCCGGGACACCTTCTTCCGCTTTAAAAGAAGCGATGGTTCCGTCTTCATGATAAGTCACATGATAAAACATGGGCACATACAGTCCCGGGATATTGGCAGCCTGCTTTAAAAAGGCGCTCCGATCCCACCCATTTTCACGACATGCCTTATACAGATCCAACAGATCATCATAAACAGCCTCTCCTTCTCCGATATAAAATATATCGAAAAAGTCTGCCAGCGGTTCCGGATTATAGGCGCAGGGACCGCCACCGATCAATATGGGATCGTCCTCTGCCCGATCTTTTGAAAAAATCGGTATCTGAGCCAGATCCAATATCTGCAGTACGTTGGTATAACACATTTCATACTGAAGGGTGATCCCGATAAAATCAAAATCCTTGACTGGATCCTGGGACTCCAGGGCGAACAGAGGTATGCCCTCTTCACGCATAAGAGCATCCAAATCCGTCCACGGAGAATAAAGACGTTCGCAATAAACATCTTCTCTCCGGTTCAGCATGTCGTATAAAATCTGGATACCCAGATGGGACATACCAATCTCATATACGTCCGGAAAACACATGGCAAAACGTATGGATACTTTTGACGGATCCTTCACCACCGCATTCACTTCCCCGCCGATATAGCGGGCAGGTTTTTCTACCTTTAATAAAATCTCATCATCTAAAGCCAGTTTTCTCATATTTAAACACCTTTTGATCTTCATTGATAATTCCTATAAATTGTACTATAAGGTGTTTGATCTGTCAAAGCGTTATGCTCAAGACTTTTTACTCTGTGTTTCAGCCAGGACTTTACGGAACTGTATGAAAAACAGTACAGCTGTGAATGTGACAGCGATCACATCTGCGATCGGCTCTGCCATATAAACTGCTTTCGCCTTATCCGCAGAGAAGATCTGCGGCATGATATAGATCAACGGCAGAAGCAGTATGAATTTTCTGGTCACTGCGACCACGATGGATTCCACAGCTTTTCCCAGTGCGTTGAAGGTCATCTGACAGGCCACCTGGATTCCAAACAGGAACATGGCACCCATATAAATCCTCAAAGCAGTCTTTGTATATTCCATAAGCGCCGCATCGGATGTGAACAAAGCCGCAAATCCTCCTGGGAATATCATGACCAAAAGCCATAGGATGACAGAGTATCCCAGACTGACTTTAAGCAGCAGCTTAAAAGCTGTTTTTACTCGGCCCATGTCACCGGCTCCATAATTGTAACTGATGATGGGCTGAGCGCCTTGTCCCAGTCCCTGAAGGGGCAGCATGGCAAACTGCATGACACTGGTAAGGATCGTCATGGCTCCCACTGCGATATCTCCGCCATAGCGCTGGAGAGAAGAATTGAAGCAGACAGATATGACACTTTCACTGGCCTGCATGACAAAAGTGGAAACTCCCAGCGCCAGACACGGAAGGATGATCCTCGGGATCAGATTCATATTTTTGCGCCGTATCTTTAAAAATGTCTTTTTACCGCATAAGAAAGCCATAACCCATACGCAGGACAAACCTTGGGAGATGACCGTTGCCAAAGCCGCGCCTCTGACATCCATGTTCAATCCAAAGATAAAGATCGGATCCAAAATGATATTGGTCACAGCGCCGATCAAAACAGACAACATACCTGTCTTTGCAAATCCCTGGGCGGTGATAAACGCATTCATACCCAAGGTCAATTCAACAAATATGGTCCCAAGCGCATAAATGTTCATATAATCCACACCATATTGGATGGTTTCTTCACTGGCGCCAAAGGCCATAAGGAAATCCCGGTTCCATATCAGCAAAACAGCTGTCAGCACGATGGAGATGATGACCTGGACAACAAAGCAGTTCCCCAGTATTTTCTCTGCTGTATCCTTATCCTTTTTCCCCATAAAAATAGACGCTCTCGGCGAACCGCCATAGCCCACCAGCGCCGCAAAAGCGGAAACGATCATGATCAAAGGCATACACACACCCACACCTGTCAGCGCCGTCGCACCGATCTCCGGTATATGTCCGATATAGATCCGGTCCACGATATTATAGAGCATATTGATCAACTGGGCCGCCACAGTGGGGACTGCCAGCTGGAACAACAATTTCCCGATGGGTTCCTTCTGCAAATATTCTTTATTTGCATTGGAATCTGCCGGAACGGATCCGGCTGAAGTCATTTTCTTTTCATTTTCGGTCTTATTCCTCATAGTCCTTCTTCCCTTCCATAGCACGATCGATATTTAACAGTAATTTTTCTCTGAATCTGACATATCCGGCCAGTTCTTCTTCTGAAAATCCATCAAGCAGCATGTTCCAAAATTCATTTTGTATTTCATCTATGCTATCCATGATCGGTCGTGCTTCCGGTCTCAACCTTAAATGGATCTTTCGCCGATCATGCTGATCGGCGCTCCTGTCCAGGAAAGATTTCTGTATCAGCGCTTCCACGGCTTTTGATACCGCGCCCTTTGAAAGCATCCGAAGTTCCACGATATCAGCTGCTGTATCTTTTCCAGGATTATTTTTCAGAAAACTGATGATATCTGCCTCCATAACTGTCAGATGATACTCTGTGCAAACTTTACGGAGCATTTTTTCATATAATTTCAGTACTCTCCGGATCGCCATCCATGTTTCTGTAGAATGTTTCATCCTTCCCTCCTAACCTTTCAAAAATAGTTTCTTAAAAAACCGTTTCCTAGTAAACTATTATAGTCGTTTCTGTTCAATAGTCAACGGATTTCTGAAAATCGGAGTCGGACTTTTAAACTTTTTCCCTTTGTTGTATAATACCCACAGATATTTTTTACTAAAGGGGGAACGATCCATGGCAAATATCCTGATCATCGAAGATGATACCGATATCAACAACATGATGGCTGAGGCGCTGAAAAAGTCGGGATATGGCTGCATACAGGCCTTTTCCGGAACAGAGGGACTCTTATATGCGCAAAAGCATCCCTTAGACCTGGTCATTCTGGATCTGATGCTGCCGGGAATGGATGGCGAAACGCTGCTGCCCCAGATCAAAGCCGTCCAGAATATTCCGATCATCGTCCTGTCTGCAAAGGACAGTCTGGACAGCAAAGTGGGACTTCTGACCGCCGGAGCGGAAGATTACATGACGAAACCATTTGAGATCCAAGAGCTGCTTGCGCGTATCGCCGTTCAGATCCGCCGTTTCTCCCATACGCCGGATAACAAAAAAACCGTACTTACCTATAAAGATCTTCAACTGGATCTGGAGGCATTTACGGCTTCCATCCAAGGTCATCTGCTGGAGCTGACCCGACAGGAGTTTAAAATATTGGAACTGCTGCTCTCCCATCCAGACCGGGTATATTCCAAACAGGACATCTATGACTATGCCTGGGATGACTTCTACATGGGTGAGGATAAGACCATCCATGTCCATATCAGTAATATCCGTAAAAAGCTGCGGGGTGCTCGTTCCGCTCTATTCCTTTCTAAACCGGATCATCCGCAGCGTCCGTCCCGGAACCGGTTTCGATATCAGCCGCTATATGCTGGACGGAAATATTAATATGACCGGCATCAACACAGCTTTGGAGGGGATGATCAGGGCCGCATTCGTCGGAATCCTATTTACCCTCGTCTGTACAGCGCTTTCCATGGCGGTTATGACAAAGAGGGATATCCGATAAATATAAACAAGCTGACAGCCGGATGGCTGTCAGCCGTTTACGTTCTTATCCATGAAAACAGGAGGCTTATCTATGTTTATTTGGGCTTTGGCAGCCTCGGCGGCTGCTTTGTTTCTGCTTATCGTGTTGATACTTTACAGGCGTCAGATCCGGCTTATATGCCGTCGGCTCCTGTTTTTCCGGTCTCACAAAACCAATATGCGCCTTACTGCCGACCTTCCCCTTTCCGAACTGAATGAACTGACGGACCGGATCAATGAGATCATCGATCTCTCCAAAGAAGTCCGTCGAAACTCCCGGCAAAATGAAACCCGATTGAAAGAGACCATCACCAATCTGTCCCATGATATCCGTACGCCTTTAACTTCCATGGACGGTTATTTCCAGCTCCTCCTGCAAAGCGATTCCGAAGAAGAGCGTCGGCGTTATATCGCCATCATACAGACCCGTATCGGAAGCCTTCGAGATATGCTGGAAGAGCTTTTTACCTATACCCGGCTCCAGGATGAAGACTACACGCTTGAGACGGAAACGATGGATTTCGGACAATGTGTTTATCACACCCTCTTTTCCTTCTATGAGGAATTTCTCGAAAAAGGTATCGAGCCCGAAACCAGTTTCTGTGGCGGCCGCCTCCTCATCCGGGGCAACGAGGAGGCTGTGCGCCGTACATTGCAAAATCTGATCAAAAACGCCCTGGTCCACGGAAGGTCCCATATCCGTCTGGAACTGTTCTCCGTCCGCGGCCGGATCGGTTTCCGCCGCCCTTGACGGCCATATGTTCGTGGTGGAGATAAGTTTTCCGGAAATTGATCCGTATCCGGTCATATAATACTTTGTCCGCAAAAGGAGCCATTGCTCCCCAGATGATCCATCTGTTTTGCAATAGCTCCATTTTTACATGTTTTCTGCCTTTTATCAGGTTTATTCACTCAACTCTGCCAAAATTGTCACGGGTGCGCTGTCAATTCCTTCGACAAAAATAGGAAGAACAAATACCTTCTCAAGTTTTTCAGCCTTTATTCCGGCCAAAGATACGTCCTCGATGATCAGCACCGGATCATTACCGTAAAATCCCAGAAGCTGCTGATGCGCCTTTGTCCCCTCTTCGGGATGAAGCGGCGAAGCAAGGGATATCCAGTCCATGGCGATCGCTTTCAGATTCTGCCATTTCTCAACGATCAGTTTTGCTGCGTCCGCCGAAACGCAAGGCCCCCGATTCGCATAGCAGGCATTATCTTCGGTACGCATCTTCTCAAAGCCGCTTCGGATAAAAAGCATATCCGCCCGGCTGATTTTTTCGCTGTAGGGTTCCAGATCTTCCGGTTTTACCATCTCCCCTTCGCCTTTTGGGATATCAAGCAGGAGAGGCGACTCGCTGATAAAGGTTTCCAACGGCATTTGCCAGAGCTGTTTCCCGGTGGGATTGAAATGATTGGGCCCATCCATATGTGTGCCAAAATGATTGAACACCTCCACACGGAATGTATTATAAGCCAATCCGTCTTTGCCGATCTCCTCAAAGGGAAATAATTTTAATGTGGGCGCTCCGGGAAAAGCCCGATCCCGGGTATTCAATGTATGTGATAATAATTTATACATACTTCATCACTTCCTTCTCTCTTAAATCCTTAATATGGCATTTGCAGTGGAAATGGATACAAGTGTTGATACAAACGCCATAAGGAATGCTCCATAGTAGATCGTTCCTGTTTTCTTATAGGCTTTGCGGAGCACAACGGTTCCGATGGCCATCATAGGAATAAACGGAATGATCAGACAGATGTTAACCCATGACCGATTCGCATACCATGCTGCCTGTCCTGTGGTAAACAGAACGATAAACTGTATCGCAACCAGGCCGATCAGACCGATCGTATTAACGGCGACGCACATAGCCGTATTATGCCAAGGTTTTTTCGTCTCGATCCAGGCGCTGCAGTTTACCATGAAAGATGTTACAAGCCAGAATACCAGCATAAATGGTACATAATGGAGCCATAATGTCAGGATATTGCCGTCCGCCGCGCGAACCGCGAAACTCCAGAACCGGAAGTCTGTTTTGAAAAACCGGTCCGCAAAGAGTACCAGAAGATAGGCTGCTGTCATCACCATAAAGGCAAGGAGCAGACACTTTCCGATATTTGCCTTGGATGTTTTCAGTCCCCATCTGGATGGAGAATCTCCGTTACGTTTCCCATCGATCCAGTATCCGACGGCAAAAACAACCAGCGCCAGCACAGCGTTGATGATCGCCCATACGATGATCGCGTTGGGGCCGGGCTGCGGGAAAAACGAAGTGGAATTGTTGGCTGCCGCATCCGTAAATATCATGCCATAGGCAATATCAGAGAAGGCAGGCATTACCGTAAGCCCCGGGAATACAGCCAGAAGGATCAAGCTGATATAGAAAACGGCTTTGCTCTTTCCGCCGGAAGGAGCCGCTTTCGCCACTGCTGTGTTGTTTTTCAGGGAGGCAAAGAACGGTGTTTCCATCAGCAGGAAGGACAACGGGATCAGCAGCAGGAAAAATCCCACCAATCCGATAGCATTGAACACTTCTTTGAGGAACCAGAGCTGGTCATCTGCCGCGATCGGATTGGGCGCTTCCAGTGTATCCATAAAGAACTGATTTGTTATCGTGGCATTGGTTTTTGAGAAAAACTGCCACTGATGACTTGTACTGGGGTTATATACAACCCGCATTGTCCCGTCTTCTATATCCCCGTAGTAATGTCCGATATCCACCTTTTCCGAATTGTCCCATCCGGAAAGAGTCACGTTATTATGACCGGTAGCCGGATCGATCTCCGCATCTTCATTCAGTGTGAATGTTCCCGGTTCGGCTCCGTTCACGAAAAATTTTGCTTCCGGCGATACAGTCATATCCGCCCACTGATAGCCGTCCACTTTCGTTACCTGAACCGTTGCGCCTTCGTCATAACGCGCGAAATTGATTCCCACATTGACACCGCTGGGCATATTGTTGAGCAGATAATGATCCGGGAAGAACGCCAGGATCAAAGCGCTGGAAACCTTTGTTTCGTAGTCCCCCGCATCGGCAGGCTGTCCCACATATTCCAGTCCGTTCTCATTTCTTCCGTATGCATCCAGGGTAAAGGCTACATTTCTGCCGCCGGTGGAATGTCCGGTAATACCGATCCGGTCAGGATCAATGTAATCAATATTATCATGGACATAGTCTACAAGCTGCAGCATTCCAAGGCCGTAATAAGATCGGCTGTCGTTATAAGGTATGCTGGTACCGGAAGAACTGCCTGCGCTGTAGGTATCCATGTTAAATACAACAAACCCCCGCCTTGCCAACTCGATCGATGTGATATCCTGTGTTTCCAGCGTCGCATGATATCCGTGGCTGGTAATGACACATGGCGCCGGATTGTCAACAGTTGCCGTATCCGGCCTGTGAACCAGTACCCGCAATGTTTCGCCGCTGGGCATGGGAATTCTCACGTCCGTAATGGTTACATGCCCGAAATCTGTCTGGATCAAATGCGCGCCGATGCAGCTGATCAAAACAAGTATAAGTGACAGAATGATAAAAAATGCGTTCGTTTTTCTCTTCATAAGCGTATCCCTCCTCCTTAAATCAAATGCCGTTTACAGCTTGAGTTTCTCTTATAACTCTTATTCTCATCGAAACTGTCTGTTAAAATACCAGTTCCTTTCTAGGCAATCCCCCAAACCGATAGAACTGATCATTCTGCCTCCTTTCAACATTGTATACCGGTGTGGAACTGTTGCTTTTATATTATTACATACCGGTATGCAAGTCAACTATAAAGAATTTTTTCTATGTTTTGTCCTATTATTGGTCAAATATTTGTGCAATACACACAAAAGCCAAATATTGACAGAAAGATCCTGTTTTTCTTTTCCAGGATCATTGACTTTAATATTGTAATATTTTAGAATAATCTTGTTCTATGCTGTAAAATCAGAAAGAGGACAAATCCGTGTAAACTCTGGTATTCCAAATGTACTGCTATGCAAAATCACTATTACCGATGTACACAGATTTACATGAAACATATTAAAGTAAAACAGATAAAGGAATGGATATTATGCGGGAACAGTTATTCAAGCCTCTGCAGCAGCAGGCATATGATCATATCAGAAAACAGATTCTGGATCATCAGTTAACTTATAATCAGATTTATTCCGAGTCCAAATTGGCTTTGGAGATGGGTATTTCCCGTACTCCGGTACGGGATGCGGTTCACCGGCTGTATCAGGAAGGACTGGTGGATATTGTGCCGAACAAAGGCTTCATCCTTCATAAGATGACCGAGCAGGATGTAATGGAGATTTATGAGGTGCGCTCTGCGATAGAGGGTTATTGCGCCAGGAAAGCGGCATCTGACCATACATCTCCGTCTGTTGTCAAACTTATTTCCCAGCTTCAGTCGTCCCTGGAAAAACAGAAGGAAATATTTGAATCCGGCCAGGGCGTGGAGGTATTCGCCGATGAGGATCAGTATTATCACAAAATCCTCGTGGAATACAGCAAGAACAGCACTTTTCAGAATCAGTTCGGACGGTACATGTATCAGTTGAAATTGTTGGCCTGCTACTCTCTCCGGCAACCCGACCGGATGTTTGATACCCTTGCCGAGCATCAGAAAATCTGCGAAGCGATCATGGATGGTGATCCTGGAAGAGCTTATCAGTCCGTTATGATGCATATGGAAGCTCCGCTCAATATGAACTTGAAAAGTGTTTATGAGGAAAGTGAATAAAGCAGAGATATCAAAAAGATTATTGTAAATTCAATAGGAATAAAAATTTAAGGCCGCTGATGACAGGGCCCTCCCGAACAGACAGTTGAAGTGATCCCAACTTGTTGATCAGGAAGGAGCCTGCCTTGATCAGCGGCCTATTTTATATAGAATATATTACCGGAGAACGGGATTCGTCTTGAATTTTTTTATCCGCAGCATCCGTGTGGCATTTAATACGGCAAGCACCATCACTCCCACATCTGAAAAAACAGCCCACCACATATTGGCGATACCCATGGCGCCAAGGATCAGGAAGAGCCCTTTGATCACCAGTGAGAAAATGATATTCTCATAGACGATCCTCCGGCATTTCCTGGATATGCGCATGGCCAGAGGGATCTTAGCCGGATCATCATCCATCAGAACAATATCCGCCGCTTCGATGGCCGCATCTGACCCGAGGGCGCCCATGGCGATACCGATGTCCGCACGGCTTAACACCGGTGCATCGTTGATGCCGTCGCCCACAAAGGCCAGCGTGGTATGTTCCTCCTTCTGCTCCAGAAGTTTTTCTACCCACTGTACTTTATCCGCAGGCAAAAGTCCGGAATGGACCTCATCGATCCCCAGTTCGGATGCGGTATGCGCAGCCACCCGCTCCACATCACCTGTGAGCATAACTGTCCGGATGCCCTGTGCTTTCAGCCCGGCCACCGCCTGTCTCGCCGTGGTTTTTTCCCGATCACTGATCACGATGGAGCCCATATATCGATCGTCCAACGCCACATAGACAATAGTGCCCACTTGATGATTCACATCATAGGCAATCCCTAATTTCTCCATGAGGCGGGCATTACCTGCCGCGGCTTTATGCTCATCCAACTGCACGGTAACGCCATGGCCTGCCACTTCCTTCACATCCTTTATCCGGGACGTGTCAACCGTTCCCTTATAGGCCGCCTTCAGACTTCGGGATATGGGATGATCCGAATAACTTTCGGCCATGACGGCCGTCTCCAGAAGCGCTTCAGCCGAAATATTTTTGGCCGGCTGGATGGCTGTCACCTCAAAAACCCCCTGGGTCAGTGTTCCCGTCTTATCAAATACGATGGTTTTGGTTTCTGCCAGAGCTTCCAGATAATTGCCTCCTTTGACCAGTATACCGCAGCGGGAAGCGCCTCCGATCCCTCCGAAAAATGTAAGGGGGATACTGATGACAAGGGCGCAAGGACAGCTGATGACAAGAAATGTCAGGGCTCTGCTCACCCACACAGTCCACATCCCCGTCACGATAGACGGCACGATGGCCAGCACCACCGCCCCGATACATACAGCAGGGGTATAGTATCTTGCAAATTTTGTGATAAAATTTTCCGCCTTTGCCTTTTTCAGACTGGAATTTTCCACCAGATCCAGTATCCGGGCTACTGTAGATTCGCTAAATTCTTTTGAAACCTTTATATTCAAAAGTCCGCTGGTGCTGACACAGCCGGAGATGACCTCATCCCCCTCCCGGACAGATCTTGGCCGACTTTCCCCAGTGAGAGCGCTGGTATCCAATGTGCCCTCCCCTGAAAGGACTGTTCCGTCCAAAGGCACCTTTTCCCCCGGTTTGACAACGATCACATCCCCGATATGAATGTCCTCCGGATCCACTTTCTCAAGTGTTCCATCCGCTTGCATGACATTGGCATAATCTGGTCGGATATCCATCAGATCTGTGATACTTTTTCGACTTTTTCCCACCGCATAACTCTGGAACAGTTCGCCGATCTGATAAAACAGCATAACCGCTGCCGCTTCGCCATATTCCTGCATGATCATGGCTCCCACAGTCGCTATGGCCATAAGGAAATTCTCATCGAAAACTTCTCCATGTATGACACCCAAAAATGCCTTTCTCAGCACATCATATCCGATCACAAGATAGGGGATCAGATAAAGGATCAAGCGGACATAGCCGGGCAAAATCAGCCGGTCACTCAAAACAGCCGCCAATACGAGCAATAAGATGGCTGCCACAATACGCTTTAACATCCTTTTTTGTTTTCGCGTCATATTTATGCCTCCTTTTACTGTAAACAGATATCCGCGTCCGGATTTGATCAAGGGACGCGGATCATGGAAATAGCATTAAAGCTGGATATCAAAATCCGGCTCTATCTTTTTACTGGTCTTGACAACTTTTTTCATGATCTTGTCGAATTCAGCATCGTCCGCGTCAATGACCATTTTTTGAGTCATAAAGCTAACACTGGCGTCGTTTACCCCGTCTATCTTTTTTACCGCAGCCTCGATCTTGGCGGCACAGTTGGCACAATCCACTTCGATTTTAAATTTCTTTTTCATACATAAATCTCCTTTCCCGACTTCCCGGAATATCCACCGAACAACACAATTCATCATATGATTTATTGTTCATATGTTTATTGTAATAACATACTACCCATTTGTCAATATATATTTGATCATTTTATAAAAAAAAGAGTCTGACAACAGACTCTTTTTTTCATTCACCTTAAACAAGGTGTCTTTACCCTATTAAAAAAAAGTTTTTTCAGATTTTCAAAACGGTAAACTGCTTTTCCAAGCCATCAGATCATCCAGCGTGTAGTTCACGGCAATCCGATCGCCGATATGTTTTAACGGTTCCGGGATCGGACTATCCGGCACCAGTGAAAATCCAATGCAGGCAACGATAAAAGCAATGGCTAAAAAGGAGCGGAAATAAAATCCGGAGGCTTCAGGCAAGCCCTCTTCACCTGCAACCGGCTCCCTTTTGCCTGCCGGGATATATCGGCTCTGCCGACGCATTTCCTGCAGCTGGTGGCGATATATATCGTCCATGGCTGAAACTCCTGTGGTTCTTTTATTCATATATATGACTCGAAAAAAGAAATATGTCAGGAAAGCAGCATCCGGTCATTGGCCAATTCGCCTCCGCTGACCTCTTCAAATTTCTGAAGGAGATCTTTCACATGGAGATTCTTTTTCTCCTCGCCTTTAATATCATATATGATCCTTCCTTCATGCATCATGATCAGACGGTTTCCCATACGAATGGCGTCATTCATATTATGAGTGACCATCAATGCTGTCAGCTGATTGTCATTAACAATGGTTTCTGTCAGATCCAAGACTTTTTTCGCTGTCTTTGGATCCAACGCTGCTGTATGTTCATCCAAAAGGAGAAGTTTCGGCTTCTTCAATGTGGCCATCAAAAGTGTTAATGCCTGTCGTTGACCGCCGGATAACAGGCCCACTTTTGTTGTCAGCCGGTCTTCCAAGCCCAGATCCAGCTTGGTGAGCAGCTTTTTGTAAGCTGCTTTTTCTTCCTTTTTGATCCCCCATCTCAGGCCTCTGCCTTGTCCCCGTCTGAATGCCAACGCCAGATTCTCATCAATCTGCATATCCGCAGCCGTACCCATCATAGGATCCTGGAACACACGTCCCAAATATTTTGCCCGGGCGGGTTCGGAAAGTCTGGATATATTTATCCCGTCCAAAGTGATCGTACCGGAGTCAATGGGGTAAACACCGGCGATCATATTCAAAAGCGTGGATTTCCCGGCGCCGTTTCCGCCAATGATTGTTACAAAATCCCCGGGATCCAGATGAAGATTCACGCCTTCCAGTGCTTTCTTTTCATTGATCGTCCCCCGATTGAATGTTTTTTTCACATTTGTCACTGTGAGCATGATCCATCACCTCCCGCAGAATAAGACTTCCTGAGCTGATATTTTTCCCATGCCACTGGTATGCACAGGGCGATCGCAACGATGATCGCTGACAAAAGCTTCATATCATTGGCGTCCATGCCCATCTGGAGTACAACCGCACGGATCAGGAAATAAACGACCGAACCGACAACCGCTGAGATCAGACGGCTTGAGAAGGAACGAAGTTTCCCCGGGGTCAGCCTGCCAAGCACCTCGCCGATAACGATGGACGCCAGACCGATCACAATGGCTCCGGTTCCCATACCGATATCCGCATATTTCTGGCTCTGGCAGATCAGGCCGCCGGACAGACCGATCAGTCCATTACTCAGCATCAACGCGATCATCTTCATTTTTTTCGTATTCACACCCAGCGCCCGGATCATATTTTCATTATTTCCGGTGGCTCTGAGGGCAGATCCCAGTTCGGTCCCGAAAAACCAGTATAAAAGGATGATGATAAAGCAAGCGATGATGATACCGATAATGGTGGACGCCGTACTTTGGCGCACGCCGGTCATCTCGACAAAATTGTTGAAAATGGTAGGCAGTTTTAAAAGGGGCGTGTTACTCTTTCCCATGATCCTCAGATTGATGGACCAGAGAGCGATCTGGGTCAGGATACCAGCCAGTATCGCCGGTATTTCAAATACGGTATGTAAAAATCCAGTAACTGCTCCCGCTATGATACCGGCTGCGGTAGCCGCAAGAATAGCCACAATGGGATCGTGGCCTCCCACGACCATGACCGCACAGACACAGCCTCCCAGAGCAAAACTGCCATCCGCTGTCAGATCCGCTATATCCAACAGCTTATAGGTGATGTAAACGCCGAGAACCATCACTCCCCAGAGGATGCCCTGGGATACGGCTCCTTGCAGCGCAAGTAGTATACTCATTTTCCTTTCCTCCTCTAATGACCGGCCTGCCGCCGGCTAAATCGCACAAAATACCCCGGCAAAGATTCTGACCTTTGCCGGGTATATACTGCATATTAAATGACCGGATACTATTCTTCTGCCGCTGTGGATTCCTCGGAAGTCCCGCCGGCTGCGGCGCCATCCAGAACAGACAGATCCACGCCGATCTCTGCCGCTGTATCTTCATTGGTGACCAATGTGCAGCTGGAAGCATCCAGATACTGGATCGGCATATCCGCAGGTGTCGCTTCACCCTTCAGGATCTTGACAGCCATCTCTCCCGCCATATATCCCAGATCGTAATAATCGATGCTGTAAGATACAAGACCGCCGGCATTGACCATATTCTCTTCGCCGCAGATCACCGGGATCTTATTCTCATTAGCCACCATGGCCACTGTATTCATGCCGTTGGCAATGACATTATCCGTAGGGGCGTAGATCGCATCCACTTTGCCGATCATGGATTCGATCACAGACTGGATCTCATTGGAGCTGGCCACTGAATATCTTTCTGTAGTCAGGCCCAGTTCTGCGCAAGCTTCCTCAGCCATCTTCACCTGGATATCCGAATTACTCTCCGCTGAGCAATACAGTAAACCGATGGTCTTAGCTTCCGGGAGCAGTTCATGGAGCAGATCGATCTGATCCGCAACAGGCGTCAAGTCCGATGTACCTGTCACATTACCACCGGGAGCCTCATTGGAGTCCACCAGACCGGACTGGGCGAAATCCGTGATCGCCGTACCGATGATCGGAATATCGCTTGTGGTACCCGCAACAGCCTGGGCTGCCGGTGTGCCGATGGCCAGGATCAGGTCATCGCCATCATTGACCAACTTCTCGGCAATGGTCTGGCAGGCGGTCTGATCACCCTGAGCATTCTGCTGGTCGATCTCGTAGTTAATGCCTGAATCGTCAAGGGCTGCGACAAAGCCTTCATTTGCCGCGTCAAGAGCCGCATGTTCGATCAGCTGAAGGACGCCGATCTTATACGTGACATCATCACTGGAGGCAGAGGTCTGGCCGGAATCTGAACTTCCGCTGTCAGCCGATGCCGGTTCGGTTTCCCCTGTCTGGGAACTGCAGGCTGTCAGCGCAGACACAGCCAACACACCTGCCATCATCAATGCAAATATCTTTTTCATAACCCGTTCTTCCTCTTTTCTCTTTTTTGCGTTGACGCATTTATGCGTTAAAGCGTACGCATATGTATATAATACCCTATTCCTGAAAAAAGTCAAGCAAAATATAGACATTCTCCCTATACTGCCTGACTTTTCCAAATCTATTTTTTCTTTTTGTCAAACCGGTTTTCCGTTCCGTTCATCAGTCGAACGATATTGCTCCTGTGACGTATCCATGCCATGGCCCAGAAGATCACGCTGACAACGAACAGATGCCATTCCCCCGGATAAAATATGAGAACACATATGGGAAATAAAAGGGTCATGACCAAAGACCCCACTGACACATACCGGGTGGTAAAAAACAGGATACCAAAGGCCGCAATGCCGATCAGTCCGATCCGGATATCCATGGCAAGCATGACGCCGGAAGTGGCCGCGATCCCCTTTCCGCCCTTGAATCCAAGAAAAAACGGATAATTGTGACCCAACGTCACGCCAAGACCCGTATAAGCCAAGATCAGCTGATAGTCCATGACGGGGGTAAGTATGGATGAAAAGACCACATACCGGACAAAAAGTATGGCCAATATCGCCTTCAGCGCATCTCCCACATAGGTGATGTAACCCGCCTTTTTGCCCAGCACACGAAGCGTGTTCGTTGTCCCCGAATTCCCGCTCCCATAGTTGCGGATATCAATACCATGGCACCGGCCATATATATAGCCGGTCTGAAAACAGCCGAAAAAGTAGCCCACCAGTAAACAAATAATAATATCCCTGATCATTTATCTCTCCTTCTCTTTTCTCTCACGGATAATAATTTTTAACGGTGTCCCGCGGAAGCCAAACGCTTCCCGGATCTTGTTTTCAATATAACGCACATAAGAAAAGTGCGCCAGTTCTTTGTCATTGACAAATATGACAAATGTGGGCGGCTTGACAGCCACCTGGGTGATATAGTACATCCGGAGCCGCTTGCCCTTGTCCGATGGTGGCTGCTTTAGGGCAACCGCCTCCGACAGGATTTCATTTAAAACGCCGGTACCCACCCGAAGGGAATGGTTTTGGATGACCATGTCGATCACGTCATACAGCTTGGACAGACGCTGTCCGGTTTTTACAGATATGAAAAGAAGCTCTGCATATGGCATATAGGCCAGCGTTTCCCGTATCTTATTTGTGTATGTGTAGATGGTCTTATCATTTTTTTCCACCGCATCCCATTTATTTACGGCGATGATAACGCCTTTACCCCGTTCATGGGCAATGCCGGCGATCTTGGCGTCCTGTTCGGTCACGCCTTCCTGGGCGTCGATCATCAAAATGACGATATTGGCCCGCTCCACTGCCGAAACAGCGCGGATGATACTGTAGCGTTCCAGATCTTCTTTGATCCGGCTTTTTCTCCGGATCCCCGCCGTATCGATGAACACATATTCCCGGCCGTTATAGCGGACGGTCGTATCCACCGCATCCCGGGTCGTACCGGCGATATCCGATACAATGGAACGTTCGCTGCCGCACAACTTGTTGATCAGGGACGACTTGCCCACATTGGGCTTGCCGATGATGGCGATCCTGGGTCTGTCGTCCTCTTCCTCATCCTCTGACAATGGCGGAAAGTGGCGGATCACCTCATCCAACATATCTCCCAGCCCCAGCCGGGAAGCTGCAGAAATACCGTGGGGATCCCCGATACCCAGATTATAAAACTCATAGATATCCGCCTCATACTTGGCAAAGCTGTCCACCTTATTTACAGCAAGAACGACCGGTTTCCGGGAACGGCGGAGCATATCTGCCACTTTGAAATCCGCATCCACCAGCCCCTGATGGACATCCACCACAAAGATGATCACATCTGCTGTCTCTATGGCCATTTCGGCCTGTTCCCGCATACTGGAAAGGATCAGATCCTTACTCTCGGGTTCGATCCCGCCTGTATCCACCAGGGTAAACTGTCGATCCAGCCATGAAACATCCGCATATATCCGATCCCTGGTCACCCCCGGCGTATCTTTTACGATGGCAATCTGCCGTCCGGCTAAGGCGTTGAACAATGTGGACTTGCCCACGTTTGGCCTCCCCACCACGGCAACAATCGGTTTACTCATATTTTTATCTCCTTAATCTCATTGCAATAGCAGGGCCTTCAGCAGATCCTGCCCGTTTGATTGTACAATACGTACCGGCACTTGTAAAGTTTTTTCGATCTCGGATACGTGTATGTCGTCCAAAAGTACATCCTCGCCGCTGCGGAGCACATTCACCGGCAGCAGAAGCGTCTCGCCTAAAGGGATATCCCTGAGCTGGTCCATGATGTCCCCTCCGGTGAGCAGGCCCGAAACGGTGATCCGCTCCCCGAAAAAACGGTTCTCTATGGCCCGGATATCCACGCATATATCTGGATACTTTTCATGGAAAGCATCTGCCAGCTTTTCAAGAAAAGGCGCCGCCAGACGTCCTGTGGCAATGGTCACCTTATGTCTGCCTTCCGGAGCCGGAACATACCCGGATAAAGCTTCCAGAAATTCATCATGCAAAAGCCGGAGCATTCCCACCCCGTTTTCCAACTGGACATATCCGTCATAGCCTTCTTCCTCCGGAAGGGGCCGGTCTGCCAACAGATACCATTCATCACTGGCATGTACAAAGTGGGTACCATATTCGCGATAAAACTGCTCCCGATATGTCTCGATCATATCCAAGACTGCTTCCGCATCCTTTTTTTCAAAAGGTTCCAACGGATAAAGACCTTCCCGAAATTTTGACAAACCTACAGGAACAACGGATAAGCTTTCCATGTTGGGCATAAATGCGGCCAGATCCCGGATCGTTTTTTCCAAATGGACGCCGTCATTGACACCTTTGCACAAAACGATCTGACCATTCATCTGTATCCCCGCTTCATTCAGTCGGGCAAGCTGATCCATCAGCCGGCCGGCAAAACGATTATGGAGCATCATACACCGCAGTTCCGGTTCCGTCGTATGTACGGATACATTGATGGGAGACAGATGATAATGGATGATCCGATCCAAATCCCGATCCTTCATATTGGTCAGGGTGACATAGTTTCCCTGAAGAAAGGAAAGTCTGGAATCATCGTCCTTAAAGTACATGGTCGGGCGCATTCCCTTTGGCAGCTGATCGATAAAACAAAAGATACACTTGTTGCTGCAAGAGCGATAATCATCCATCAGCCCGTTTTCAAACTCTATACCCAGATCTTCCTCGTAATCTTTTTCAATCTCCAACTCCCACTCTTCACCGTCCGCTTTTTCCACCACCAGCTCGATATATTCATCATTGATCAGATAGTGATAATCAAAAACATCCCGAACCTCCTGCTGATTGATGGATATCAGTCGATCCCCCGGTTCCAGTTCCAGTTCTGCTCCAATGCTTCCGGGCAGAACTTTTTTTATGATATGTCTATGTTCCATGTCCGATCCCTTTCTTATTTACTGTCCGCCTGTTTCCTGCCCCAGGCCCTCTTCCTTCAGGCAAAGGAAAGCCGCCAGACTCCCCCTGTCTTTTCCAAGGGTACGGTGTGACCACAAAAGATCCGGATGGCAATGGGTACAGTATCCAGTGACAGATATGTTCTCTTCTCGCACACCGGCCCGGATCAGTATCCTCCGGTTGGCTTCCCATAAATCCAACTGATATTTACCGTTTCCTTTTCTGTCAAAAACCGCCGACACATCTTCCGGAAGAAAGCTTTCAGAAAATGCCCGATACACATCTTCACTGACTTCATAACATTTACGGCAGATGGAAGGGCCGATGGCCGCCACCAGTTCTTCTGGCCGGGAGCCAAACTCCTTTCTCATCTTTTCCACTGTCACCGCCCCCATCTTCCCGGCTGTTCCCCTCCAGCCGGAATGGGACAGTCCGATGGCTTTGTGTACCGGGTCCACGAAAAATAATGGCACGCAATCCGCATGATGGGTGATCAGCGCCACTCCCGGCACGTCTGTCACCAGCCCATCCACATCGTGATACTGCTGGGGTCTGGTGATCCCATTGCCCTTGTCCTTTTCCGTCACACGTATAACATGGGTGGTATGGGTCTGCTGGGTTAAAACAAGACTTGCCGGATCGATATGTATGGCTTCGCAAAATCTCCGGAAATTCTCATCCACATCCGCCTTTTTGTCACCCCTTGTATAGGACAGATTCATGGTATTATATATCCCCCGGCTCACTCCCCCTTCCCGGGTGGAAAAGCCATGATACACACAGCCGGTGGCTTCCAGGGCCGGAAATGAGATCCATGTCATTTTTTCATTTCTGTTCAGTCTGTCTTTCATCTGTCAACCTCTCTATTATTTATTATCAGATATAATCAAATGCCGCTGGAATATGTCTCATATGGTCCGGATAAAAAACGATCACATCAAAACGCACCGGTATATCCGCTGTACCGAAAAAACGGCGTATATAATCCGCCGCGCACCGGCATATCCGAAGCTGTTTCCGCCGATCTACTGTTTCCTCGGCAAATCCTCTCCGGCTATCCTGACGTCCTTTCACTTCCACAAAAACAAGAACAGGGCCATCCTTAGCGATGATATCGATCTCGCCAAAGCGGTTCCGATAATTTCTTTCCAATATCTCATAGCCCGATGATCGGAGACGATCCGCCGCCAGCTTTTCCCATCTTCTGCCCTTATCCCCGGAATTTTCATGAAAACTTTTGGCCGGTCCAGACGGCTTTACGTAAAATTTCGGATAAATGTCTTTCTATGTATGGGAGAGGGGCCGATACTTTGGAGCGCTGTGATATGTTCCGCTGTCCCATAACCTTTATGCTTGTCAAAACCATATTCCGGATACATCTGATGGTATGCCTGCATCATCCGGTCCCTGGTCACTTTGGCGATCACGCTGGCAGCGGCGATGGACAGGCTTTTGGCATCCCCTTTGATGATCTTTTCCTGGGGAATATCATCGATCCCAGGGATGATGACCGCATCATTTAAAAGGATATCCGGCTTTACAGAAAGTTTTGATACAGCTTCTGCCATGGCTTCATAAGTAGCCTGGAGTATATTGATCTCATCGATCCTGGCTGCCGACGCCACCCCCACGCCCACACTGACCGCCTTTTCCATGATCTCATCATAGAGAAGTTCCCGCCGTCTGGCTGTCAACTGTTTGGAGTCATTCAGGTAGGGGATCTTTGTTTCCTTTGGAAGGATCACGGCCGCTGCCACCACCGGACCGGCCAACGGTCCCCTCCCTGCTTCATCGATACCACATATATATTCTGACTGGGCATGGGCCCGTTCATAGGTAAGCATACCTTCCATACGGATTTCTTCCGCAGCCTGTACCTCCAGCTTTTTCCGGTATTTTTCCACAAGTTTTTTAATACCGGCCCGCTGATCAGACTGATAATCTTCGATCAATGTTTTTAAGGCGCCTGGATCAGCTGATTCAAATGCCTTTTGTACTTCGCGGATAGGTTTCATATGTATCACTCCTCTTTCTCTTTTATCCTTCTCCCAGGACCAAACGTCCCATTTCCGTTTAAATAAAAAACTCCGGGCATGGCAGCCCGGAGAATCATGTCCACAACAGCTTTCTACTGATGCTTCAGAATACAGAAGGAATCCAGCGGCCAGAATCTTATCCACGCCCGTCCGAAAATCTCGTCCCGGGAAATATTGCCGACTGCCGCCGTACGGCTATCTTGGCTGTTATTCCGATTATCCCCCAGGACAAAGTACTCGTCCTCGCCCAGAGTGATCGGCGCAGATGCGATCCCCGGATCTTCAATAGGCTCCGCCCCATAGTCCTCGTTCAGTTCTATACCATTTATATAAATCTTGCCATCCTGGATCTGGACAGTCTCCCCAGGGAGACCGATGATCCGTTTGATATAATAAACGGTCCGGTTCTCTTTAAACGGAAAGACGATGATATCAAACCGCTTCGGATCGGAAAAACGATAGGTTATCTTATCCACGATCAGGTTATCCCCGTCTTCCAAAGTAGGCGACATGGATTCCCCGATCACCTCTGTCCGCTGTCCCACAAAACGTACGATCAAAAGGCCGACGATGATGGCCAGTCCGCAGTAAATGATAAACTCCACGGTTTCCCGGACTTTGCTTTTTTCGATTTTCTCAGCTTTATCTCTATATAATTTTTTTCGCATACTATATGTCCTTTATCTTTCTGGAAATTCCAGAGTGATCCTTCCCAGTTTTGATGAACGGAAATCCTCAAGTAAAAGTTTAGACGCTTTCTCTGTATCCAGCATCCCGCCTTTTAAAAGGCAGCCCCGGACACGGGCGATCTGCTCCAACAGCTCTATTTTATCACATTTCTCGTCCACATCATACCTTCCGGATAAAATTCCCGGATAAAATTTTGTCATAAATCCGATAAAATCCACCGCCAATTCGGAAAGATCAAGCAGATCATCCCGTATGGAACCGATCATGGCCAGCCGTTTACCCACTTGCTGATCCTCAAATTTAGGCCACAATATACCTGGGGTATCCAAAAGCTCCACGTTTTTGTTCAATCGGATCCACTGCTTTCCCTTTGTCACTCCTGGACGATTGCCGGTCTTTGCACAAGCTTTTCCCGCAAAGGAATTGATAAAGGTGGATTTCCCCACATTTGGTATACCCACCACCATGGCCCGTACCGGGCGGTTTATGATCCCCCGTCTTTTATCCCTTTCGATCTTGGCCTTGCACGCTTCCTGTATCATGGCGACAATGGCTTTCATCTGGCCGCTTTTCCGGGCGTCCAGTTTAAAGACAAAAAATCCCTTATCGGCGTACCATTTTTCCCATTCTTCTGTTCTGGCCTGATCGGCCAGGTCATATTTATTTAAAAGAATCATCCGGGCCTTTCCCGCGGCCAGTGTATCAATATCAGGATTTTTGCTGGAAGCCGGTACTCTGGCATCCACCAACTCAATGACAATATCGATCAACTTCATGTCTTCCTGCATCATACGCCGGGCCTTGGTCATATGTCCCGGATACCACTGAATATTCATCGGACACGCTCCTTTAATTCACTCTGCCGATGATCTGGCTGCTGCTTATGACGCCGATATTGGCCGACCGGCTATCATCCATGCGTACATTATAATTATCGCACAGCACAAAATATTCATTATCATCCAACAGAATGTCTCTGTTTGCCGCTCCGGCATTTTCGATCGTTTCTTCATTGTACGGATAATCCAGTTCCACATCGTCGATATAGATCGTCCCATTTTCAATCCGCACAGTTTCTCCCGGAAGTCCCACGATACGCCGGACATAGTATACATTGGAACTGGTTTCCCCGATCTGTAAAGCCACCGTATCAAACCGTCTCGGAGAAGAAAATTTATAGATGACCCGGTTGATCCGGATGACCGCTTCTTCTTCATACGTGGGAGACATGGCATTATCTGAAATAATGGTTTCCGTCCGGAAACCGACCACGTAAAGCCATGCCAGCGCAATGACGATCACCCAGCCAATGATAAACATGGCCAGATTTACTGCCCGGGTACCGATCTTCAGTTTTTTGAATTGACTGATCTTACGCCGAAATTTGCGTTTTGCTCTTTTCATCTTCCATCACTGCTCTCTTTCTGCGAAATATGGAACAGTTTCTTTAAAAAAATAGGGGTGTTTAACAACACCCCGCATATGCGATCTGTAAGATTATTTAACAAGCTCTTTAACTTTCGCTTTCTTACCGATTCTGTCTCTGAGATAGTACAGTCTCGCACGTCTTACCTTACCTCTTCTTACAACTTCGATCTTCTCAACGATCGGAGAATGTAACGGCCATGTCTTTTCAACGCCGACACCGTTGGAAATCTTCCGTACAGTAAATGTCTCACGGTTGCTTCCGTTCTGTCTCTTGATGACTGTACCTTCGAAAACCTGTGTTCTTTCACGGTTTCCCTCTTTTACTTTTGCGGAAACTCTAACGGTGTCTCCCACGTTAAAAGCATCCACTTCAGCCTTCATCTGGCCTGCTTCAATCTCTCTGATGATATCGTTCATGAAAATGAACCTCCTTTTAAAAACTTCAGACGTTCTTAATACAGTCGTAACAGAGGACCGTCCTTTTTTCCATACTTGTTTAATATAGCACAGGGTTCTGAAAAAATCAAGATTTTTTCAGCCCTTCCAGATATTTTTTATCCTGATCTGTTAAATCTGCCTTGGAAAGCAGATCCGGCCTTCTCTCCCATGTCCGTTTCAAAGACTGCTCATGCCGCCATTTTTCGATATTGGCATGGTGACCGGACAAAAGCACTTCTGGAACAGACTTTCCATGATACACCTCCGGACGGGTATATTGGGGATATTCCAGCAGCCCGTCCTGAAAAGATTCGTATTCTGCGGATTCCTTATTATTGAGGACGCCAGGGATCAAGCGGGATATGGAGTCGATCATGACCATTGCCGGAAGTTCGCCTCCAGTCAGCACATAATCGCCAATGGACAGATAATCTGTTACGATCTCATCCAGGACCCGGTCATCGACCCCTTCATAATGTCCGCAAAGAAAGATCAGTTCTTCTTCTTTTGAAAGTTCCTCTGCGATCTTCTGGGAAAAGACGGTACCCTGGGGCGTCATATAGATGACCCGCGGTTGCCTCTTACAGCTTTTTAGTATATCCGCATAACAATCATAAACCGGCCCCGGCTGCATGACCATCCCTGCGCCTCCGCCATAAGGGTAGTCGTCCACGTGCCTGTGTTTATCCAAAGAATAATCCCGTATGTTGACCACATTCAGGTCAAATATCTGTTTTTCCAGTGCCCGTCCGGTGATGCTGGCAGCCAGACCCTGACTGACCATGTCCGGAAATAATGTCATTACATGAAAACGCATGTTTTTCTCCCATTACAGCTTATTTCTTGCTCTTTTGATTCAGATCCAGCAGACCATCCAAAAGGCATATATCCATCCGGCCCTCTTCCAGACTGATCTTTTTGACACAACTTTCGATATAAGGGATCAGCACTTCCCCGTATTCCAAAGAATCCACGGCAAAAACATCATTTGCTCCCGTCTCCAGCACGTCGGCCACTTTTCCCAGCAGTCTGCCTTCATCTGTATAGACAGCTAAGCCGATCAGGTCCGCTATGAAATATTCATCTTTCCCAAGGGGGATGGCGTCTTGCCGGGACACGAGCAGATCCTTTCCTTTGTATTGTTCCACATCATTTATGGAATCCAAATCCCGGAATTTTAAAACCGGAATCTGTTTGACGAATTTACAGCCTTCCACTTCCAGAGGGATCTGCTCTCTTCCCGTGTCAATGATACACTTCTTCAGCTTTTTAAACCGTCGGATATCATCTGTTGTTGGATAGATCTTCACTTCTCCCCGTATACCATGGGTGGAAGTGATCACACCCACGCGAAAATAGTCTTGCATTTCTTTTCCTTTCTCGGCCGCATAAAGAAAATAAGAGGGAGTTATTTAAAACACCCTCTTTTAAATGGCTATTGAAGTATTTCAACAATCACTTTTTTGTCATCCCTCGATGCAGCAGATTTTACAACTGTCCGGATGGCCCGGGCAATTCTTCCCTGTTTACCGATAACTTTACCCATATCTTCCGGATCAACTTTCAATTCCAGTACTATGGACTTCGGGTGCTCGGTCTCTGTTACAACGACACCTTCCGGGTGGTCGACAAGAGCCTTTGCAATGACTTCAACTAATTCTTTCATTATAAGCACCTCCAACGCAAGTTATTTTGTGATACCTGCATTTTTGAACAATCTGCTGACAGTGTCTGTCGGAGCTGCGCCATTGGTCAGCCACTTCTTAGCAAGTTCCTCATTGATCTTTACTTCGCTGGGCTCCACGTTGGGATTGTACGTTCCGATCTCCTCGATGAACTTACCATCTCTCGGGGAACGGGAATCAGCTACGATGATTCTATAAAAAGGAGCTTTTTTCTGTCCCATTCTTCTTAATCTGATCTTTACAGCCATCTTTTTCACCTCCTGTGATCCATCTCTGGAAATTCTATTTAAAAAGGAAATTTAAATCTTCCTCTTTTACCTGCTTTGCCGGGCATCTTCCCGGAAAATTGTTTCATCAGTTTTTTCATGGTGTCAAACTGTTTCACCAGCTGATTCACCTCATTTATGGAAACGCCGGCGCCTGCCGCGATCCGCTTCTTGCGGCTGGGGTTGATCAGGTCCGGATTAGCCCGTTCTTCCTTTGTCATGGAAAGGATGATGGACTCGGTCCGTTTCATCTGGGCTTCACTGCCGCTCAGATCCACGTTTTTAAGCTGGCTTCCCACCCCCGGGATCATGGCCAACAGATCCTGCATATTCCCCATATTCTTGACCTGGTTCATATTCTCCAGAAAATCGTCATAAGTAAACTCCGCCTTCCGAAGCTTTCTTGTCATCTCCCTGGCCTTATCTTCATCGATCTGGGCCTGAGCCTTCTCGATCAATGTCAAGACATCGCCCATACCCAGTATACGAGAAGCCATCCGATCCGGGTAAAACTGTTCCAGATCTGAAAGCTTTTCTCCCATACCCACATACAGTATCGGCTTACCGATGACCGCACGTATAGACAAAGCCGCTCCGCCTCGGGTATCCCCATCCAACTTGGTCAGTATCACACCGTCCAGTCCGATGGTATCATTAAAGGATTTAGCTACATTGACCGCATCCTGACCAGTCATGGCGTCCACCACCAGGATCGTCTGGTCCACATGGACCGCTTCCTTGATATGGATCAGCTCTTCCATCATCTCTTCATCTATATGAAGACGTCCTGCGGTATCCAGAATGACCACATTCTGGCCATTTTGTCTGGCATGTTCCACTGCAGCCTTCGCGATATCCACTGGTGAGTTCTTATCTCCCATGGAAAAAACCGGCACATCCTGCTTTTCACCGTTTACCTGAAGCTGACGGATGGCCGCCGGACGATACACATCGCAGCCTGCCAGCAGCGGCTTTCGTCCCTTTGCCTTCAGCTTTCCGGCGATCTTAGCGCTGGTGGTCGTCTTACCGGCGCCCTGAAGCCCGGCCATGAGGATCACTGTCACTTCATTGGAAGGACGCAGCTCGATCTCTTTCGTCTCGCTCCCCATGAGGGAAACCATCTCTTCATTGACGATCTTGATCACCGTCTGTCCCGGCGTCAGGCTGGTCAGCACATCCTGGCCTACTGCCCGTTCCTGGACACTCTTGATAAACTGGCGGACCACTTTAAAGTTGACGTCCGCTTCCAGCAATGCCATCTTTACCTCTTTCAGAGCAGCTTTCACATCCGCTTCAGTCAGACGGCCTTTGCTCCTTAAATTTTTAAATACATTCTGTAATTTATCCGATAAACTTTCAAATGCCATAGGTCCTCCCGATAGGGTTACATCTCTTCCAGGATACGGCTGGATATCTGTTCGATACGCCGGACACATTCCAGCATGCCGTCCGGATTATCTTTTTCCGATAATATCTGGTTGGCATATTTATATATGTTCTCCACCTGAACTTTTGCGTTGAGGAACTTCTGCACCAGATGCAGCTTTTCTTCATAACCGTTCAGCTGTTTCTCACAGCGGCGCACAATATCATACACGCCCTGCCTGCTTATATGGCGTGCTTCCCCGATCTCACTCAGTGAATAATCATTGAGGACAAAGTCCTCATAGACCGATTTCTGATGCTCCGTAAGAAGCTCTCCGTAAAAATCATAAAGCAATGCCTGTTTTAATAATCTTTCCAAAAAGAAACACCACCTGTAAAGTATTTTCACTTTACAGATGGTATTGTAGCCTATTATACCCCAGGTGTCAACTCTTTTTTTAATAAATATCCTTTGGAACTTTTAAGATCGGCCGATAGCCGCCTTCTTCCAAAGCTTTTAAGATCTTATTTTTGTGTTCGGTGCCAAAAGCTTCCATGGTGATCCTCAGTTCCACCGCCGCATTCCGGTTCACACTGACAAACTGGTTATGTTCCAGACGGATCACATTTCCCTGGAGTTCCGCGATCACTTTAGAAACTGCCACCAGTTCTCCCGGCTTGTCGGGAAGAAGCACGGAGACAGTAAAGATACGGTCCCTCTGAACAAGCCCCAGCTGGACGATGGATGACATGGTGATCACATCCATATTGCCGCCGCTCAAGATGGAAACGACTTTTTTTCCCCTAATATCCAACTGTTTCAGAGCAGCCACCGTCAAAAGCCCGGAATTTTCCACGATCATTTTATGGTTTTCCACCATATCCAGGAATGCGGCCACAAGATCATCATCGGGCACCGTGATCACCTGGTCCACATATTTCTGAATGTATGGGAAGATCACATCCCCCGGCGTTTTGACCGCTGTACCATCGGCAATAGTGGATACTTCCGGCAAAGTGACCACTTCTCCCGCTTTCAAAGAAGCCGTCATACAGGCGGCATTTTCCGGTTCCACGCCGATCACCGTAATATTGGGATTCAAAAGCTTCGCCAAAGTCGCCACACCGCTGGCCAGCCCGCCTCCGCCAATGGGGGCAAGGATGATATCTACTGTTGGAAGCTCTTTAAAGATCTCCATGGCGATCGTCCCCTGTCCGGTGGCGATCATCTCATCATTAAAGGGGTGGATAAAGGTATAGCCTTT
The DNA here is from genome assembly GCA_018715345.1 of Candidatus Onthocola gallistercoris. Lineage (GTDB taxonomy): Bacteria > Bacillota > Clostridia > Lachnospirales > Lachnospiraceae > Frisingicoccus > Frisingicoccus gallistercoris. Next base: position 7,922 of record DVLT01000042.1, on the reverse strand, counting down.
TTCCTCCGCCAGCTGGAGAGCATACTGACAGGCATCGTCATACACATCTCCGTAAAGGATCACTTCCGCGCCATAATTTTTCGTCCGGTTCACCTTGATCAAAGGTGTGGTGGCCGGCATGACGATGACGGCTTTTGTCTTGAAAAGCTTGGCCGCCAGTGCAACGCCCTGGGCATGGTTCCCGGCAGAAGCGGATATGATGCCTTTTTTACGGGCATCCTTTGGAAGCTGACTGATCTTATAGTAGGCCCCGCGGATCTTATAAGCGCCTGTCAACTGCATATTTTCCGGTTTAAAGTAAACTTTTCCTCCCGTCAGCTCCGAATAATAATCACTGTATATCAGTTTCGTCTCCAGCAGGACCGGAGCCAGCATCTCTGAAGCTTCTTCAAATTTTTCAAGTGTCAGCATATTTTCATCTTCTTTCATCTGTCTTTATATCATTGTATCCTGAGGATCGATCTTAAACAAGGCGTCCACAAAGGCATCACTGTCAAATTTCTGCAGATCTTCGATTTTTTCACCGATCCCAATGTATTTGACCGGTACGTTCAGTTCAGATTGGATGGCGATGGCAATGCCACCCTTGGCGGTGCCGTCCAATTTCGTAAGGATGATACCGGTGATATCCGCTGTCTCTTTAAACTGTCGGGCCTGGGCAAGGGCATTTTGGCCGGTGGTGCCATCCAAAACGATAAACGTCTCCCTGTCTGCCTCCGGAAACTCCCTGTCGATCACCCGGTTGATCTTTTTCAGTTCTTCCATCAGATTCTTTTTATTGTGAAGTCTTCCCGCTGTATCACAGATCAATATATCCGTATGTCTGGCCTTGGCCGCAGCCACCGCATCATAGACCACTGCTGCCGGATCGGAGCCTTCCTGACCGGTGATGATATCCACCCCTGCCCGATGCGCCCACTCCACCAACTGCTCTGTGGCCGCAGCCCGGAAGGTATCCGCCGCTGCAAGAAGCACTTTTTTACCCGCCTTTTTATACTGACCGGCCAGCTTTCCTGCAGACGTGGTTTTTCCCACGCCGTTTACTCCGATCATCAAAATGACCGTCTTGTGATCTTCAAAATCATAAGCAGATGCATCCACAGACATCTGTTCTTTCAGCGACTGGATCAGCACTTCCCGACATTGGGACGGCTCTTTTAAATGTTGTTCTTTTACCTTTTTTTTCAGATCTTCGATGACTGCCTCTGTCGTGTGGATACCCATATCCGCCATGACAAGGATCTCTTCCAGCTCTTCGTAAAAATCATCATCGATGGCAGAAAAAGCGCTGAAGATCGAATCGATCCCGGAGGCGATGCTGTTCCGCGTCTTTGTCAGTCCGGCCACCAGCCGGCCAAAAAAGCCTTTCTTTTCTGTACCCATTGTTTTTGCTCCTCTCATTTATTTGGAAAGTTCGTTTTCGATCAAATTGACAGATACCAGTGTGGACACGCCCTTTTCCTGCATGGTCACGCCATAGAGCACATCCGCCGCATTCATCGTACCCCGTCTGTGGGTAATGATGATAAACTGGGTATCTTCTGTCAAATGTCCCAGATATCTGGCATACCGTTTCACATTGGCATCATCCAAAGCCGCCTCGATCTCATCCAGCAAACAGAAAGGAGACGGTTTCAAACTCTGGATGGCAAATAGCAGGGCAATGGCAGACAGCGCCTTTTCCCCACCGGAAAGCTGCATCATATTCTGGAGTTTTTTCCCCGGCGGCTGGGCGATGATCCGTATACCCGCATCCAGTATATCCGCATCTTCCATCAATTCAAGGCTGCCTTTGCCTCCGCCGAAAAGTTCTTTGAACACCCGGTCATAATTCACCTGGATCTTGGCAAAATTCTCCTTAAACTGGCTTCGCATGGCCTCATCGAGAGAAAGGATGATGCCGGTCAGCTTATTTTCCGCCTCCACGATGTCATCATGCTGGCTTTTTAAAAGTTCATACCGCTCAGACACCTGATCGTATTCTTCCACCGCATTCAGATTGATATTTCCGAGGCCTTTGATCTCCTGCTTTAATCGGCCGATCTCCCGGTTCACATCTTCCTTTTTGTGATCGGACAGATCCGCCGGGGCCTGCCGCCGGACTTCATTGTAAGTCAGCTCATAGCTGTCCCACATATACTGATCCAGTTTTGCCTGGTCCTCTTCTGTTTTTTCCTGTAAGTGCTGCAGGCGGAAAAGTTCTTTATCCAACAGACTGCAGGCGTCATTCAGCTGTTCCCGTTTATCAAAAAAGTTCTTATGTATGCCGGACAGCCGTTCCTTATCCGCCTGATGCTTCTCCAAAGATGCCTGTCCCTTTTCCACTTCGATCCCCAGCCGTTTCCCATCCGCCTCATAGGCGGCGATCTCTTCTTTTCTGCGGCCGACTGCTTCTTCTGTTTCCCGGATTTTCTGTTCAAAGTCCTTCTCTTCACTGTCCAGGCGGCTCATCTCTTCTGTCAGCCGTTTTTTATTCTCAGAGATAAACTCTTTTTTCTGGACGTAACCGGAAAAATCCACTTCCAGGCCGGAAGTCCTGGAACGGTATTCCTGTTCCTTGGCTGTTTCCTCATCCAGTCTGGCATTTAAAGCGGACACCGCGCTCTGAGCCGCCTCTCTGGACGCATCCAACGCCTTTTGTTCGGCCTCCAGCCCGGACTTGAGCTTTTCAATATCTTCCACCTGTTTTTTCAGTTCATCCGACTCTTTTTTCAAAGTGGCATAGGTCTGCTGCTGGCGGTCTTTTGAAGTGGTGATCTGATTGATATTGACGGTCAGCGTATTATTTTTCAACGTCTGACTTTGGATATCTTCGGTCAGATCCGACATTTTCCGACGATTTTCCCGCTTTTCATCATGGGCTTTATCCGCCTGAACAGTCAGACGTTTGATATCTCCAGACAATATCTTCAGTCTTTCTGAAAGTTCATCCATCTCCCGGTGGCGACCCAGAAGGTTGCCTGAATTTTTAAAGGCGCCGCCGGATATGGAACCGCCCGGACTTAAAGATTCCCCGGCCAATGTCACAATACGTAGTGTATATTTATATTTTCGGGCAATACGCAAGGCATCGTCCATCGTCTCTGCCACCACGACCCGTCCCAACAGATGGTCGGCCAACCGCCGGTAATCTTGCGAGCACAAGATCAGTTCACTGCCAATGCCAAGAACACCTTTTTCTTTCAATACTGTATCCCGGTTGGGAAGGGCCCGCGGGACGATGCTTGTCATGGGCAAAAAAGTCGCCCGGCCATAGCGATTCTGCTTCAAGTACTCGATCATCTGTTTAGCCGTCTTTTCATCCTTTGTGACCACATTCTGGATACTTCCGCCCAGGGCTGTCTCAATGGCTGTTTCATATTTTTTTTCAACTTTGATGATATCTGCCACCACGCCAATGATACCTTTGACTTGTTTTTTCTGCTCCATGACCCGGCGGATGCTGCCTCCATAACCTTCATACCGCTCCGCAATGCCTTGGAGTGTCTGATATCTGGCGCCAAGGCGCTGATATTCTTCTTCTTTGGCGGAAAGCTGACTGTGCAATCCATCGATCCGGGTCTGGATCTCTTTTCCCCTCGTCTCACAGACATTTAACTGTTCCCGGAGTTTTCCGATGGAATCTTGCAGTGCTTGGCTTTCTTCTTTAAATTCTCTCAGCTTTTCCTCATATCCCGAAGCTTCACTCTGGGCTGTGATCAACCGCTTGCTCAGTTCTGCCTTTCGAATCTGTATCTGTTCCAACATGGTGTCATATCGCTGAGCTTTGGCTTTTAAACCGGCGCCGTCATTGAGATATTCGATGATATCCGCATTTTTATCGTCAATGGTCTGGCGTATTTTTTCGATGGAACTGGTCATCTGATCCAAGTCTGACCGGACCGTTTCTTTGTGAGAACGAAGCGTCTGGATCTTTTCATCCAACGCCTTTTCTTCCTGGTCGTATTGGGAAAAATCCGCCTGCTTTTCCCGGATCTGGCTGCGGATCTCGTCAATACGCTGTCTGAAATGCAGCAGGGAGGCTTCGTGGCTGCGGATCTGTTCTTCCAGCAGATGGACTTCCCCCTCATTTTTCTGTTTCTGCATCTGCAGCTCATTGTTGGCGGACTGAAGCGCTTCAATACCCGCTTCGCAGATCTCCAACTGCCTTTGCGCTTCATCGTACTCGACCCGCACTTGTTCCAGCGCGTTTTTGTTTTCTGTAAGATCATCGGAGACGATCTTTTCTTTTTCCGCATATTCTTTGCTCAGCGTTTTCAGCCGACCGTATTCCGTCAGATACATGGCCATGTCGTATGACTTCAGCTGATCCCTCAGTTTCAGATACGTTTTGGCCTTTTGGGCCTGCCGGCTTAAAGGCCCCACCTGCTTTTCAAGTTCGGACAAAATATCATTGATCCGGCACAGATTCTGATGCTCGCTCTCCAGATTCTTTTCAGCCATAGCTTTACGTTTTTTGTATTTGACGATGCCGGCGGCTTCATCAAACAATTCCCGTCTTTCCTCCGGTTTTCCGCTCAGTATCTTGTCGATCTGTCCCTGACCTATGATGGAATAGCCTTCTTTTCCGATACCCGTATCGAAAAACATTTCCTGTACATCCCGCAGCCGGCATACGGAACCGTTCAGCAAATATTCGCTTTCTCCAGAACGGTATACCCGTCTGGCCACCGTCACCTCATCAAAATCCATGGGCAGTTTATGATCCTGGTTGTCAATGGTGATGGCCACATAAGCAAAGCCTAAAGGTTTTCTGTTTTCGGTACCAGAAAAAATAACATCTTCCATTTTGGATCCCCGCAGCTGTTTGGCGCTCTGTTCACCCAAAACCCAGCGCACCGCATCCGCCACGTTACTTTTTCCGCTGCCGTTAGGCCCTACAATGCCGGTGATACCCTTGTTGAACCGGAGAACAGTCTTATTGGCAAAAGATTTAAAGCCCTGTAGTTCGATTGTTTTTAAATACATAGATCGTCATCCTTACACTGGTATATTCCCTGTTCTTTCAGCCAGATCAATGCCTGGTAAGCTGCTTTTTGTCCAGCTGCCTGCTTGGTCCGACCCTCTCCGGTGCCGATCACCTTCCCGTCCAAGCATACCTGCATGACAAAGGTGCGGTTATGCTCCGGTCCGATGGTATCCGACAGTTCATATTTTAACGAAGCCTTTCCATGGCTCTGGACCACTTCCTGGAGGACTGTTTTACAATCGTGAAAACGCCGTTTATGTTCAATATCATTTAAAACATACTGGAGCACAAATGCCTTTGCCGGCTCAAATCCCCCATCCAGGTAGATACTTCCGATGATCGCTTCCAACGCATCGGATAAGATCGAATCCCTGTCTCTGCCTCCGGTGGCTTCTTCGCCTTTTCCCAAAAGCAGAAAACGTCCGATATTCAGTTCCCTGGCCGAAAAAGCTAAGGACGGTTCACATACCAGGCTGGCCCGCAATTTGCTCAGTTCCCCCTCCTGTTTCGACGGGAAACGGCAAAACAGAAGATCGCTGGAAATGAGTTCCAGCACCGCATCTCCCAAAAACTCCAGCCGTTCGTTGTTATCATGACGGTCCATATGGTGTTCATTGGCATAGGAACTATGTGTCAATGCTCTCTTCAGCAATGCCGTATCCCGATATTTATATTGGATGGACTGCTGAAAGATATTTAAATTTCCCCTGATAGACATAGCCATCTCATCTCCTTACTGTACGTTAAAAGAGGAGTCCTGTCATCTATGCAGGACTCCCTGACCATCCACATATCACTCATCTAAAGCCTCTTTTATCTGATCCAGCGCATCTCCCACCGTAACGATCTTTTCAGCTGTTTCATTGGGTATTTCCACGTCCAGTTCTTCCTCAATGCCCATGATGATCTGAAAGATATCCAGAGAATCCGCGCCGAGATCATCGACAAAGGCCATATCTTCCGAAATCTCTTCCGGATCCATGTTCAGCACTTCTCCTATGATCTGTTTCAGTTTTTCCAGTTCCATACACTAACATCCTTTCCCTTTCATTAAAGATGATATCTCAGTTATCCGTGAGCATATCGCCGATCTTTCCGCTGATATCCTGCTCTTTAAAAGCAATACACTGGATGATGGAATTTTTGATCTCCAGCGCATTGGAACTTCCGTGAGACTTGACGACCAAACCTTTTAAGCCGAGCAGCGGCGCGCCGCCATACTCCGCCGCGTCAAATTGTTTCACCAGATTTTTTAAAGTGGGTTTGATGAGCAAAGCGCCCATTTTAGTCCGGACAGATGACATCAACCCTTCCTTTATCTTATGGAATAAAGTGCTGGCAACGCCTTCATACATCTTTAAGATCACATTGCCGACAAATGCTTCACATACAATGACATCCGCTTTGCCTGCAGGTATGTCTCTGGCTTCGATATTGCCGATAAAATGGATGCCCTTTGCTGCTTTTAAAAGCGGATAAGTCTCTTTGACCAGCTGGTTGCCCTTCTCTTCCTCGGCGCCTATATTGACGATGGCCACCTTTGGATCTTTAATGCCGATGATATGTTCCATATAGACAGACCCCATCTTGGCAAACTGGACAAGAGCGCTGGGTCTGGCATCCACATTGGCCCCGCAGTCGATCAGCAGAGAAAATCCCTTTTCCGTGGGGATCAGCGGCGCCAGCGGGGCCCTTTCCACCCCTTTTAACCGTCCAACGATCAACTGTCCTCCTGCAAGTACTGCACCTGTGGAACCGGCAGAAACCATGGCGTCTGCCTGACCGTCCCGTACCATCTTCTGACAGACCACGATGGACGAATCCTTTTTATTCCGTATGGCAGCCACCGGAGATTCATCATTGCTGATCACCTGACTTGCATGTCGGATATCCACTCTATCTTTATCATAAGTATAACCGGAAAGTTCTTTCTCTATGGTCTCTCTGTCACCGACAAGCACAAGTTTCAGCTGAGATTTCTCTGTAACCGCATCCACCGCGCCTTTGATGATCACACCCGGAGCATCATCGCCTCCCATGGCGTCCACAGCGACTGTTGTAAATTCTCCCATAACCCGCCTCCAGAATGTAAAATATTCTGACTGATTTTTCAGTCAGTCTTTTATATCTAAATATACTAGATAATATGCATTAAATCAATCTTTTTTCATAATAAAAAGGATATTACAAAGGAAAATCCCTGTAATATCCTATCTCTGACTTACCATCTTGATCTGTCGTTTATCATTTTGCTTCAACGATGGACTTTTTCGCATAATAACCGCAAGCTTTGCAAACTCTGTGGGGCATCATCAGTTCTCCGCAGTGACTGCACTTTACCAGTGTGGGGGCACTCATCTTCCAGTTTGCGCGCCGGCTATCTCTTCTTGCTTTGGATGATTTATTCTTTGGACATATAGACATAGGTTACACCTCCTTAAAATTCTTAAATATATCACGAACAGCTGCCATCCGCGGATCCGGTACGGTACGGTCGCAGCCGCATTCGCCATCATTCAGATTCTTCCCACACTTTGGACATATCCCTTTACAGTCCTGTCGACAAAGTGTTTTCACCGGGAAACGTGTATAAAGTTCATAGTAAAGGAGCTGCTCCGTATCCACTATCTGCTCATCTGGCATGTAAATGGATCGATCCGATTCATCCAGATCTGCTTCCTTGGAAAAATCCAGCACATGGACCGCTTCTATATGGAAGGCAGTGGGAACATCCGTCAGACAACGGCTGCACGGTATATCGACAGTCGCATCCCCGCAGACTTCCAGCTGAACCTTCCGTTCGCCCGCATTCATGACCGTGATCTTCACAGGCCCTGAACTGCGCACCGGACAAGACGTCCCGTCAAATGTGAAACGTTCCGCCTGGAGCAAGGTCTCATACGTATCGCTCTTATTCAATGTGGAAATGAACTCTGATATATTGATCTGCATA